>JAAUZX010000068.1 GCA_014804365.1 Lachnospiraceae bacterium | reverse complement strand
CGAACTATTCTTGTATAAGAAAAAAGTATAGAAAAAAGCATAGATCAGGCTTCCGATTCCCATAAAAGGAAACAGGGGATTAGCCTTTTTTGGTGTTTCATTCATTGTTGCAGGTTCCACGATCATACCTCCTTATTCGTTTATTTCTGTTACTTCTTCTACATATTCTAAAATATCTCCCGGCTGACAGTGCAGGGCTTTGCATATGGCATCCAGTGTTGACAGACGGATAGCCTTTGCCTTGTTGTTTTTTAAGATGGAAAGATTAGCCAGGGTAATATCCACTTCGTTTGCAAGTTCAGTGAGCCCTTTTTTCTGCCTGGCCATTTCTACATCCAGATTTATCTTAATAGCCATGTTAATCCTCCTATATGGTCAAATCGTTTTCCTGTTTATAAGTAACGGCTTTATCAAACACCTGAGAAAGTACTTTGCTGAAAAGTCCTGCAATGACAAATACCAGGATCACCACAATAACAGCAGGGGTAAGATAAAGAAAAAGTCTGCAGGAAGTAATAACCGCAATAAAAAAGCTGTAAGTTCCCATTCTGCGAAGGCTGGCTACATTTTCAGGAATAAAGCAGTTGTCTTCAAGAACGGTCTTAAACATTCTGCGCAGTTCATAAATGATCAGTACCGCAAATATGCCGGATAAAATAAATATTAAAGAAAGTTCCCAGATATTATCCGCAAAATAAGTATTATATCTTCCATAAAATTTAATGATCACAGGAACCAAAACAGTTGTAAGAATTCCTGCATAGAACATAAAGTCCAGCATTCCTTTGGTGAATACAGTTAATCGATCTTTCATATGTAAATCCTCCTTTGGTTATTACTCAATTGCAAATCGAGATGCAACCCTCTCGATCCCTCCCGATGCTGGGAGTTGTGTCAAACTGAACAACCGCTGAGAGGTTGCGTCTCAGCTTACAGTGGCCGGTATAACCGGTCTCTTTTATTGTCTTTCCAACCGCACACATCCTGTTCCAAGATTTTGAGCCCGAGGTTATAACCCAGCCACCGAAGGCCTGCCCTTGATAGCAGATAAAAAGAATGCTATGCTGAAGCGTTCTGGCGGCCCGGCAGGGAAATCCTGTTCCTGAGTCCTTTGCCGTCGGTCAGACGCCCTGGAGCATTCTTTTTATCTGCTGTCAGGGGTGGCGGACGGAGCCAGAAATGTAGTATCCTGTTCAGGTTGGCGGCATGAAAGGAGACCGCTATAGCATCTTTTTTTACCTATGAACAGAGACTTGAGCTGCAAAAAAACCTTATGGAACACCTTTCCATGAAATCCATTGGAAAGCAGCTTGGTAAAGATCCAACTACCATCTCACGAGAGATACGCAAAAACTCATCTGAGATTGCTACAGGCTATCCGGGCTTCCCGTTTAATGAATGTAAGAACCGGTTGAACTGCCGCAAGAAGAAGCTTTGTGGCAGGGAGTGCTCCCGAAGATCCACACAGTACTGTAAACTCTGCCAGAAGTGCAACAGTCAGTGCAATGAGTTTGTCAAAGAAGTCTGCACCGCCCGTTTCCGTCCTCCGTATGTCTGCAATGGCTGTGAGACAATTGGAAAGTGTACACTTATGAAAACCATTTATGATGCGGAACATGCTCATATCAAAGCAAGTGAACGCATCTCGGAATCAAGAAGCGGAGTATGTACTTCCGAAGACGAGATTGCCCGTCTCAATGCCATCATCAGCCCTCTGGTCAGTCAGGGGCAATCGATCCATCAGATCTATGCGAATAACCAGGATGAGCTCATGTGTTGTGAAAAGACTATATACAATTATGTCGACGCCTGCCTGTTCGATGTCCGCAACATCGATCTGCCAAGAAAGGTGAGATTCCGCGAACGGTATAAAAAAACAGAGTTCAAAGTCGACAAAGGCTGCCGTATCGGCAGAAATTTTCAGGATTTCATGGCATTTATTGAGAAGAACCCTGATACAGCCGTTGTGCAGATGGATTCTGTTATCGGCCGGAAGGGAGGCAAATGCCTGCTGACGATCCACTTTGTACAGTCAAATCTGATGCTGGCATTCCTTCGGAATGCAAATACCTCACAGTCCGTCATTGATGTTTACAATGGTCTGGACAAGGTACTTGGAGACGAACTGTTCAATAAACTCTTTCCGGTGATCCTGACAGACAACGGCAGCAAATTCTCAAACCCGAAGGCCATCGAGTACAGAGATCACTGTGCAGGAGATGCCGGATCCCACAGGGCAAGCATTTACTACTGCGATCCGGGCAGCCCTTATCAGAAAGGAGCCTGTGAAGTTAACCATGAACTGATCCGTCGTGTGATCCCGAAAGGGACCAGCATGGATGATCTTACTCAGAAAGATATCTTCCTGATGATGAACCACATCAATTCCTATAAAAGGAAAAAGCTGAACAATCGCAGCCCATACGAAACGTTCAGCTTTTATTACGGAGAAGAGGTGCTGGAGAAGCTGGGATGCCGCCCGGTTGCTTCCAATGACATCATGCTGAAACCTGCTCTTCTCAGAAAATAGATCAAAACAATAGCCGCCAACACCATCACCACACCGTCAGGCAAGGGGTGGATTCTCAGTTTACACGTCAAAAACTAGAGGGAGTCGACCTCCCTTTGGCATGCCTGTTTTTTCTATTATAACGCAAAAAAATTGCCTGTACATGCTGCATTTCGATTACAAAAGCTGCATCTCGATTACAAAACGGGCATTTCGGCTGCAAAAGCTGCGTTTCGTTTACAAATATTCACTTGTCATTTTACAAACATGCATTTCAGCTTACAAAACTGCACCTCGTTTTACAACTGACCATCCTCCTTTGGTTTAATCGAACTATATCACTATAAGAATTGATTGTCAATAAAAATTTATTGAATTTCAATAAAATTTTATTATTAGTCAATAATCATAAAAAATTGGAAATATAAAGATTTTGTTAAAATTCTAATTTTTTCTTAAATATTTATTTGTTGCCTTAAGTTCAGAAAATTTATGTGTTATACTTTTAATCAGAAACATAATATTAGCAGTATATTGTTTTTTGACTGAGAAAGGCGTTTGATATTATTGAAGGTTAATCGATCCAAATTCAAAGAAAAATTCAAAGAGACTTTAAAGGCGGTATTGCCCATAATAGCAATTGTACTCGTACTTTGTTTTACAATTGCGCCTATTTCACCAAGTATATTAATGGCATTTTTAATAGGTGCGGTATTATTAATTGTGGGAATGCTGCTTTTTTCAATTGGTGCGGAAATGGCCATGACTCCTATGGGTGAAAGGGTCGGTACCACCATGACAAAAAGTAAAAATCTGTTGATCATGATACTGGTCAGCTTTACTTTGGGATTTATAATTACTATATCGGAACCGGATCTGCAGGTACTTGCAGAGCAGGTTCCTTCTGTGCCGAATCTTGTTTTGATCCTGGCAGTGGCAGCAGGCGTAGGCTGCTTTCTGGTTATTGCGCTTTTGCGTATGCTGTTTGGGATAGGACTTTCCTATATGCTTCTGATTTTTTATGGTACTTTATTTATTCTTACCTGTTTTGTACCGAAAGATTTTCTTTCGGTGGCATTTGATTCAGGCGGCGTTACTACAGGGCCTATGACAGTACCCTTTATTATGGCATTTGGTATCGGTATTTCTGCTATCCGTAGTGACAGACATGCTGCAGATGACAGCTTTGGTCTGGTTTCTCTATGCTCAGTGGGGCCTATCATTGCAGTACTGATATTGGGAATGATCTTTAACCCGGGCAGTGTGGATTATGTACCGAGATCCATACCTGATATAGATAATTCAGTAGAGCTCTGGGCTATGTTTTCAAAAGGGTTTCCCACTTACATAAAAGAAATGGCAGTTTCTCTTCTGCCAATTGTATTATTTTTCGGAGTATTTCAGTTAATTTCAAGGGATATTAAAAAGAAGGCTTTGATTAAAATACTGATCGGTCTGGCTTATACATATGTAGGACTGGTATTGTTCCTGACAGGTGTGAATGTGGGATTTATGCCTGCAGGAAATTATCTTGGGCAGGTAATAGCGGGATTGCCTTATTCCTTTATTATAGTACCCATCGGAATGCTCATAGGATATTTCATTGTTCAGGCAGAGCCCGCAGTATTTGTGCTTACCAAGCAGGTGGAAGAAATAACTTCGGGTGCCATTCCTGCCAAGGCCATGGGCACCAGTTTGTCCATTGGTGTTGCAGTTTCCATAGGGTTATCCATGATAAGAGTTTTAACGGGAATTTCCATTATGTGGTTTATTGTTCCCGGATATGCGATTGCACTTATTTTAACGTTTTTTGTACCTAAGATCTTTACAGCGATCGCATTTGACTCCGGTGGAGTAGCTTCCGGTCCTATGACGGCTACTTTTCTTTTGCCCTTTGCCATGGGTGCCTGCAGCGCAGTAGGAGGCAATATCATTACAGATGCTTTTGGAGTAGTGGCAATGGTAGCTATGACGCCTTTAATTACGATTCAGATACTGGGCGTTATCTACAGACTGAAGGAAGAGAGTCTGTTAAGGTCAGCTGTAAGCGGTGTATCTATCGATATGTATGGTGATATGGAAATTATTGAATTATAGAAGAGGTATTGTATGGGTAAATTGTGTCTGATGACTACGATCGTTAACAGGAAACAGGGTAAAAAATATCTTAATTTGTATAAAGAAGATAATCTGCAGGTAATGTTTAATACGTTGGGAGCAGGAACGGCTTCCGGAGATGTGCTGGATTATCTTGGTCTGGAAGCAACAGAAAAAACAGTGATCTTTACAGTACTTGAAGAAAACAGCTGGTCTAAGACCAAGAAGGATCTGCGACAGAAGCTTCAAATAGATGCACCCGGTGAAGGAATTGCTTTTATTATTCCCTTAAGTAGTATTGGTGGAAAAAAGACTTTGCAGTTCTTAACAGCAAATCAGGAGTTTCAAAAAGAGGAGGAGTCGGTTTTGAAGGATACAGTTTATGAACTCATTATAGTAATTGCCAATCAGGGATATATAGAGCTGGTAATGGATGCGGCAAGGGGAGCCGGTGCATACGGCGGAACCGTAATTCATGCTAAAGGAACCGGTATGGAGCAGGCAGAGAAGTTCATGGGAGTATCTCTGGCAGCAGAAAAAGAAATTATTTTTATCGTTGCCAAAAAGCAACAGAAGAATGAAATTATGAAAGCCGTAATGGAAAAGGCAGGGCTGGATTCAAAAGCAAAATCCATTGTTTTTTCCCTGCCGGTCACAGATACGGCAGGCCTGCGGCTTTTGGAGGATTAAAGGTTTATTAATAATCCCACCGGACAGTGGTCTGAACCCAGTATATCTTTGTAGATCAGAGAATCTGATAAGTTATTTTTAAGAGATTCAGATACTAAAAAATAGTCGATGCGCCATCCTGCATTTTTTTCACGGGCATGAAAGCGATAGGACCACCAGGAATAAGCTCCTTCAAGGTCAGGATAGAAATGACGAAAAGTATCAATAAATCCTGCTTTGGTAAGAGTTGTGAATTTGGAACGTTCTTCATCAGTAAAACCTGCATTTTTCCGGTTGGTTTTGGGATTTTTCAAGTCAATCTCCTTGTGTGCAACATTCAGATCTCCGCAGAAAATAACAGGTTTGTTCTGTTCCAGCTTCTTTAAATATGCAAGAAAATCATCTTCCCATTCCATACGATAGGAAAGTCGTTTCAGTTCATCCTGAGAATTGGGAGTATAAACAGTTACCATATAGAAATTATGAAATTCAAGTGTGATGACACGGCCTTCATGGTCGTGTTTTTCTATTCCGATTCCGTAAGAAACAGAAACAGGTTCTTCTTTGGTAAAAATGGCAGTTCCGGAATATCCTTTCTTTTCTGCATAGTTCCAATATTGATGGTATCCCGGCAGGTCAAGTTCTATCTGATCGGCTTGAAGCTTGGATTCCTGAATACAAAAAATATCTGCATCTTCAGCCTTTACAAAATCCAGAAAACCTTTGCCCATACAGGCACGCAGTCCATTTACATTCCAGGAAATTAATTTTTTCATACTTATAATCCTCACATGTACTTTATCAGTGATATTTCAAAATATATTATACAATAAATTGTGTCAAAATGAAATATATTGCTTGTATATTGGAGGAGAGCTATTTTTCAAGCAGTAAAATGGACATAAGAATATTTATGTGCTTATTTATGATGACATATAGTGTAAAAAGAAATAACATAGAATGCACTCCTCAACATACAGTTTCATTGTTAAAATTTCCTAAAAAGAGGGTATTACAATGAATTATAGCAAAAAGCAGGATATAGAACTTGGCATGAGGCTGTGCGAAATTCGTGAAAGTATGCATTACACACAAAGTCAATTTGCAGAGACTTTGGATATAGAGGTAAGCCAATACAGGAGGATT
>JAAUZX010000067.1 GCA_014804365.1 Lachnospiraceae bacterium | reverse complement strand
GTAAAAAGGCAAAAGGCGTGTCTGAATGAAGAATACTTAGAAAAAATCATATTTGGATAAATTTAAAAAGGTGAAGGGCAATTATAGTCATAGGATAGGGGTTCATGCGTTTTCCGTGTTATGACCTGCGGGAACCCTATACAAAAAGTTTGACGGATGGTATTTTGGAATTGAGAATTATACAGGGAAATAATGCTGTCAGAATTCTATACTTTTTTGTGGAGGGAAATACTATTGTTTTAACAAATGGATTCATTAAGAAAAGCAATAAAACACCAAGGAATGCCGTGGAATTAGCAAAAAAATATCGTAAAGATTATCTGGAAAGGCTGGGACATAAATATGAAAGATGATTTGGATGTGTTGCTCGAGGAATATCTGGAAAATTCGGAGTTTCAAAAAGAATGGGAAAATTTGGAACCGGAGTTTAATGCTATTCAGGCACTGATTGATGCCAGAAAGAGTAAGAATATGACGCAAAGGGAGCTTGCGCAGCGCACAGGCATTGATCAGGCAGATATCTCCAAGATTGAAACAGGAAACGGTAATCCGACATTGCAATTATTAAAAAGACTGGCTGATGGGCTGGACATGATTCTTAAATTGGAATTTGTTCCTAAGTGAAATCTATAATATATAAAAAAGCAACCCAGACTTTTGCCGAGTCATGGTTGCCTTTTTAACGTTTTAATTGTCTGTATAATGTCGATTGCAATAACGCGTGCTCTTTAATCCTGTAGAACCCTATATCTGTGCCAAAGCCTCAATCGCATGCTCTTTAATCAATGGCTCATAATGTTCTTCCAGATAAGCCTTAGCGGAGAGCACCGCTTTCTCCGGCTTGCCGTATTCCGAGATCAGATTGCAGATGCGGTTGAAATCGGAAGCACTCTGGTTATCGGAATTGATTAACAGCAGATAGGTACCACCTGTTTCATCTTTATATAATGTGCTGTTCCCATTATAAGAGGCAGCTGCCACATGAGCCAGTCTCGTCACATCATGCAGTGTCGGAAAACAGAAAAGTCGGCTGGATGACTGCACCGGAGCAGATTCCTTCGCAGTGCTGCGGCCGGAAGTACTCTCCGGGGAGGAAGGCTTTGCTTTGGCGGAATCATCCGGGATATCGGCGCCGCTCATCTTACGCAGCATATTCAATACCTCATCGGCTCCGTCAGAAAAGACATCGACTAAGTCCTCGCTGTTTTCGTCGTAATCGTCATCCTCATGGACTGACGGGGCAAATTTGGAAAAACGTGTGTCCAGTTCTTCGGGATCCTCCACCTTCGTGATAATCAGTACGATACACTCGGAATTTAACGGGATCGCCTCGATCATCAGCGGGATATCCTCGGCCTCGAAACCGCACTCGAAAGATGCCTGACGCATCATATCGCGGAACAGGGTTTTGGCTTTCTCGGTGCCATAGGCGAGTTCACTGATCTTCAGTTCTCTGGTGGCAAGATCTTCTCTTGTGAGAGTGCAGCGGATCTGCTGCTCGTTTACTTTTTCTATTTTCATACGATAGTCACATCCTTTTAAGTCATATATATTTTGTTCACACAGAGTATTTATTATGAAATTCTTTGGCATACTTCGAGTCTGCAAAGTCAAACTCTCTTTTGATATCTGCATCTTATACTTTGCGCCAATTTTAGTCAATAGTGTGCATAAAGTGTTTAAAAATTTTTAATAATTTTAGAATTTACTTGCTTTTTTGTCATATTATGGCTATAATCGAACTACAAGGTGTCTCCGATAGTCGGCAACGAAAGGAGGCAGCGTGTGCAACTTCATAAATAACATCTTTCTCTCCGCTGCGGTCGGCAACACAGTTCGGAGAGAGTCTTATAGGCGATGTGCCTGATCATAGACCATATCTTATTTCTTTCTATATTTCACAATTATAATTCACAAGGAATGAGTAGGTTATACAGTTATTTTTTATTTTTGCATGTCGGCGATGCCTTGAAACTATTTCACATCCTAATAGTATCTTATGCCGATAGTATATCACAATGCTCTTTTTGGCAGACTAAATTTTAGGATGAGATCGGTGAAAACCTGCGGGCGTATGAAAAAGCATATGTGAACGAATTATATTATAGAACGCTGAGGTTTCTCTTAAGAAGCTCCCGCTTCATGAGACTGTAGCAGGTGGCAGCCGTGGCCGGATTATACAGGATGTAACTTTTGGAAACGATTTTGGCAAAAATACGTTTGTGCCGAAAAATGTCAAAATTATAATGACTGAAAGGAAATAGTTTGTTATAATGAGGACGGTCAGAAAGGAGCTGGATCTATGAAAAAAATAATTCCGGTACTAATCGCGATCGTCCTTATTATCGTGGTTGCGGGGGTCGGGTTTGGAGCCAAATTAATAGAGAAATATTCTTATTCCAAGGAACGTGCGGATCTGGCGGAGTATTTCGGCATCGAGGGCAGTGACGATGTGCCGATTATTTTACAGGATGAGCGGGTCGAGGAACACGCCAGATTGTGGGATGGTGTGTGTTACTTTGACTTTGCCACGGTGCATAAATATTTTAACGACAGATTTTTTGAGGACACGAGGGAAAATGTATTGATTTATACATTGCCGGATGCAATAGTCACGTCGGTGATCGGCTCGCAGATAGTTGCGGTGGACGGCAGCGAGAGCAGCAGGGGTTATGTGATCGCCAGATACGAGGGGGACATGCTGTATGTGGCGGTGGATTTCGTCAAAGAGTATACGAATTTCTCCTACGCGCTGTATACGGAGCCGAATCATATGCAGATCTATACGGAGTGGAATGAGCGTCAGGTGGCAACGATTACCGATGATACGCAGGTGCGCTATCAGGGCGGGATCAAGAGCGATATTCTGACGGATGTCTCCGAGGGTGACAAAGTAGTCGTGCTGGAGGAAATGGAGACATGGACGAAGGTGAAGACGGAGGACGCCTTCATCGGATATGTGGAAAACAAGAGATTGAGTGAGAAAGAGACGGAGACGCCCGCGCCGGTGACTGACTATACGGAGCCGGTCTACACGTCTAATACCCGTGACCATAAGATCAATCTGGCATGGCATTCCGTGGCGAGCATCGGGGGCAATGACACATTGGCGGAGATGATGGCGGGTACTAAGGGGATCAATGTGATATCACCCACGTGGTTTGCCTTATATGACAATGACGGTAACTTTACGAATCTGGCTTCGGCGGATTATGTGGAGCGGGCGCACGATATGGGATTGGAAGTCTGGGGACTCATAGATAATTTCACGAATGAAGGAGTGGACACTTATGAGGTTCTGGCGGGATTGAGCACCAGATCCCATCTGATCAGCGGCCTGATTGATACGGCGGTGGCATATGATCTGGACGGAATCAACATTGATTTCGAGAATATCAGTCTGGATGCCGGGGAACCTTTTGTTGAGTTTATCAGAGAATTGTCGATTCCGTGCAGGGAATACGGAATCGTGCTGTCCATCGACAATTATGTGCCGATGGGCTACAACGATCATTATAATAGGAAAGAGCAGGGAATCGTGGCGGACTATGTAATTGTCATGGGCTACGATGAACATTACAAGGGAAGCGATACGGCCGGATCGGTGGCGTCTATTGACTTTGTGGAGAACGGGATTTCTAATACGGTGGCGCAGGTGCCTGCGAATAAGGTAATCAATGCGATTCCCTTCTATACAAGGATATGGGAGACGAAGGGCACGACGGTGGACAGTCAGGCTGTAGGCATGGAGATGGCGCAGCAGTATATTAAGGATCACAATATCACTACTGCATGGGATGAGAAGACTTGCCAGAATTACGGAGAGTACCAGTCGGGTGACAGTCATTATCAGGTGTGGCTGGAGGATGAGGATTCGATTCGTGTGAAATTGAACATCATGAATAAATACGGTATAGGAGGCGTGGCGGAATGGAAACTCGGTTTTGAAGTAGATTCTATCTGGGATGTGATCGAAGAATATGTAAATCAACCGTAGCGGTCCGCGCTAAGACAGCATTTTTCGGATGATTTCTTCATATGCATTTATAAAGGGAGTGACGTTAGGAATGGGATATGAAGGGAAAGAAACCGGAGAATAAGGAAAGATTGGTCAGGATCGTACTGCTTATACTGATGTTCGTGGCTGCTTGCTTCATTGTACGCGGAGGACGCAGGATGTCTGAGTCGGTATCTTCAGAGAAAGTGGAGGTGCCGGAAAATAAGCCCTGCGTGGTAGTCGATGCTGGACACGGCGGAGCTGATCCGGGCAAGGTCAGTGTCGATGGCAGTCTGGAAAAAGATATTAATCTGCAGATCGCATTGAAATTACAGAAATTCCTGCAGATGCAGGATGTAGATGTAGTATTGACAAGAGATTCCGATGCGGGCCTGTACGATGAGAATGCCTCTAATAAGAAAGTACAGGATATGAAGAACCGCGTGGGAATCATAGAGGAGAAGCAGCCGGTGCTGACGGTCAGCATACATCAGAACAGTTATCATGAGGAATACGTGCACGGTGCACAGGCGTTCTATTATGCCGGCAGCGAGAAGAGTAAGGAACTGGCGGAGAGAATCCAGCAGGTCATGGCGCTGGAGCTCGATAAGGATAATGCCAGACAGGCGAAGGCTAACGACAGCTATTATTTGTTAAAAAAGACTTCCACGCCTATCGTGATCGTGGAGTGCGGCTTCCTGTCTAATTATGAGGAAGCGCAGAAGCTTTCCTCGGAGCTGTATCAGGAAAAGGTAGCATGGGCGATCCATCTTGCAATCATGCAGACTATTACCGCAGAAGGAAAATAAGCGGTTAGCGATATATAAGAAGGGTATTTGTGTGAATACAAAAGTGATCCGGATAGATGAACAGCATATGGATACGGCCCTCATCGGGGAGGCGGGCGATATCATTAAGTCAGGCGGTCTGGTGGCTTTTCCTACGGAGACGGTATACGGTCTGGGAGGGGATGCGTTGAATCCACGGTCTTCCGAGAAAATATACAGCGCAAAAGGAAGGCCTTCCGATAATCCGCTGATCGTGCATATCGCAGATATGGAGAAGCTTAACGCGATCGTGCGGAAAGTGCCGGAAAATGCGTGGAAACTGGCGGAGCAGTTCTGGCCGGGACCGCTTACCATGATCTTCTACAAGTCAGAGCTGGTTCCCCGCGAGACGACGGGCGGACTTGATACGGTGGCGGTGCGTATGCCTGTACATCCCGTGGCGAGAGCGCTGATACGGGCAGCAGGCGGCTATGTGGCGGCACCCAGTGCGAATCGTTCCGGCAGACCCAGCCCTACGGTGGCAAAATATGTGATTGAAGATATGGACGGAAGAATAGAGATGGTCATAGACGGCGGAGATGTAGAGATCGGATTAGAATCCACGATCATAGATCTGACATCGGAGAAACCGACCATATTACGCCCCGGGTATATTACTGAGCAGAAGCTCTCACAGGTACTCGGTGAAGTGGCACAGGACTGCACGATGATGCGTGCCGATTCCGGACAGGCCCCTAAGGCGCCGGGCATGAAATACAGGCATTATGCCCCGAAAGGGGAACTCACCATCGTGGATGGTGAGGAAGGCTGTGTGGTAGAATATATTAATACGCAGATCGGGCAGAAGAAAAAAGAGAATAAAAAAACGGGCGTTATAGGAACAGATACAAGTATTGCACAATATCAGGCGGATGTCTGCAGGAGCGTAGGGAACAGGAACGATGAGACGGAGATTGCCAGAGAACTGTACCGTGTCTTGCGGGAAATGGATGATGAGAATGTGGAGATCATATATGCGGAATCTTTCGGGACGGTCGGTCTCGGACAGGCGGTTATGAACAGGCTTTTGAAGGCGGCAGGACATAGAGTTGTGCATGTATAATGCGACAGGAGATGGAGGAAAAACGGATATGATAGCAATCGGAAGTGACCATGGCGGATATGATTTGAAAGAGGCAGTTATCGCTCATCTGAAAGAACAGGGTGTGGATTGTAAAGACTTCGGGTGTGCGGATAAAACTTCCTGTGATTATCCGATTTACGGACGTGCAGTCGCTGAGGCGGTTGCTAAGGGAGAATGTGAAAAAGGTATTGTGATTTGCACGACGGGTATCGGAATCTCCATTACAGCGAACAAAGTCAAGGGAGTCCGTTGTGCGTTGTGTGCGGATACTTTGACGGCGAAAATGACCAGACAGCATAACGATGCGAATGTGCTTGCCATGGGCGGCGGTATTGTGGGACCGAATCTGGCATTCAGTATTGTGGATACTTTCCTGAATACGGAGTTTTCCGGGGAAGAGAAGCACTGCAGGCGAGTGGGATTGATTGAATAATAACAACACGTGTTATGATTAAACGCATTATGGAGGATGCTTATGAGAGGCACGCGTAGAACGGCGGTCTGGATGGTTCTGGTCTTGCTGCTCGGACTTACGACTGTCACCGTACAGGCGACGGAGGAGACTCGCCAGAAGATCAATAAAGCCGAGCAGGAGAAAAAGGATGCAGAAGACAAACTGGACGAGACAGAAGAAAATCTGAAAAATCTGAATGAACAGAAGGATTCTCTACAGGGTGCACTGTCAACCTTGAATACTGAGCTTACACAGGTGAGTAATAACCTGAGTGACTTAGAAGATAAGATTGCGGACAAGGAAGCGCAGATCGAGACATTAAACGACAAAATCGAGGAAGTGAATAAGGATCTGGAAGAGGCGATCATCCTTAAGGATACGCAGTACGAGACGATGAAGCAGCAGATTCGGTTTATCTATGAGAAGAGCGATTTCCTTTATATGGAATTATTTTTCTCCGCCACCAGTTTTTCGGATTTTCTGAATAAGAATAATTATATTGAACAGTTGTCGGCTTATCAGAAGAAGGTACTGCAGGATTATAAAGATGCGCAGGCGGCGATAGAAGCGAAACAGGAAGAATTGGAGCTTGCCTTGGCGCAGTTAGAGGAAGATAAAGAGGAATTAGGGGAGTATAAGGTGCAGGTTGTGGCGGAACAGAGCCGCGTATCCGGGCTGGTCAGTCAGACGACGAATTCTTTGCATGCAACTTCCGGTCAGATTTCGGAAGCGGAGGCACAGGCGCTTGCCTATGAGCAGAAGATTAAAGAAGAGGAAGAGAATCTTACGGCTTTAAAGGCGAAGCTGGCGGAAGAGATCCGTATGGCGGAACTGGCGGCACAGTCAAGCTGGCGGGACATTTCAGAAGTGAGTTTCGCGGAAGGTGACAGGTATCTGCTGGCGAATCTGATCTATTGTGAAGCCGGAGGAGAATCCTACGCCGGCCAGGTGGCGGTAGGGTCTGTTGTGATAAACAGAGTACTGAGTTCTGTATATCCCGACACAGTAACGGGTGTTATATATCAGTCCGGACAATTTTCACCTGTGGCCAGCGGGCGTCTGGCATTAGCATTGGCAGACGGAAGGGCGACTGCATCCTGCTATCAGGCGGCAGATGAGGTTATGCGCGGTACGACCAACGTGGGAAACTGTGTTTATTTCAGAACACCGGTAGCCGGTATCAATCCGCGGTATACGATCGGGGGACATATTTTCTACTAACAAATACTATAAAATAAGGACGGCATGGATTTTGGTCTGTGCCGTCCATGCCGTATATCGACTGTTATTAAATGTTTATATAATCTTCGGTAGGTTTTTGGAGTTTGGGGAAATCACCGGCATAGATAGTCTTCAGCAGCCGGTCTAAACAAAGCAGGGATCTGCTCAGCATATCTTCGGACAGGATGCCGGATTCTCTGGCAGTGACGAGCTCATCCAGATCCACCACTTTCACAAAGCCGTCAGGATAGACGATCACATCCGCCAAGAGATCCGTGACAATGTATGTATCGGTCTCTTCGGTGTAGTCATAATCGACGATATCGCAGTACCAGAAGAGAAGAGTCTCATCTTCCCGATAGAAACGGCTTACTTTAATGCCTTCGTTAAGATAATAACAGGAGTAGCCGTGATGCAGGTCTTTGCGCGGCTTTAAGGAGTTCCAGCCGGTCACGATGATTTGTGCATCGCGATATAGGACACGATCATCTTTCAACAGAATACATTCTTCAGGAATCAATCTCTTGCGATATAGAGTCGGATTTGCCATAGTACCTCCTGTGAACAGTGATGGTGATGAATCAGTTTTCTTAAACACTACGTTACATTGACAAGAATAAAAAGTCAAGAAGCTGTGTTATATATTTCGAGTTTGCGAAGCATATCCCGAAAACCCGCCCCGTTTGTGCACGAGTTTGCGAAGCAAATCTCGTAATCGAGCGTAGCTCGATTTTTTATCTGTTTTTCACAATTTGTCTGGACATAAGTAGTAAAAATGAGTATAATTTTACACGGAGGCTGTAATTTCCATTAATAGACAAAATAAAAGAAGGGAAAGGCTGTGAAATATAATAGAAATGTCTATCAGGCACTTATGATGATAAGTCAGTTCGGTATTAACATGCTGGTTCCTATTTTTATTTGTTCTTTTGCGGGAATGTTCCTTGATTGGAAATTCGAAACCTCTTTCTGGACGGTAGTGTTGTTTTTTGTCGGTGCGATGGCAGGATTTACGAATGTATTCAGATTTGCCAGGAAGATATACGAGACACCGGCAGTGACACGAAGACGCAGCACGAAGAGACAGGATGACAAGAAGGAAGAAGAGTGAATTATGAAGAAAAAAATCGATCCGACTTTGTTTGATCTGTGTCTGGGTATTTTCTTATATGGCTTGATATTTCAAGTGGTTTTACTTTTTTTTTCAAGGAGGGTGTCTTACAGTCTGGGACTCTGGATCGGTGTCGTGCTCGCAATCGCAGGCTCCGTCCATATGTGGTGGTCGCTAAACCGGGGAATGGACCAGGTGGCCAAACAGGCGGCGAAGACGATCGGGACGAACAATCTGATCCGATATTTTGTACTGGTAGTGGTTATGTTCGTACTGATTTATACGGACTTTGCCAATCCGATCTTTATGTTCTGCGGTTATATGGGGATGAAGATATCGGCTTATCTGAACCCGTGGCTGCGTAAGATAAGTGCGAAAGTATTTAAAATTTAAAATACATAAAGTCATAAAATAAGGGGGTGAAAGTATGGGACAGGGAGTTCTGTTATCCGCAGGCGCTGATATCGATTTTATGATTCATGGAGTGTTTTCCTATGAATTGTTTGGACAGACTGTATGGATTACGACTACGCATGTGTGTGTGCTGATCGTTATGCTTGTGATCATCGGTTTCTGTATTGCTGCGAACCGTGCCGTCAAGCATGCGTCAGATGTTCCGGGTACTTTCCAGAACATTGCGGAACTTGTGGTGGAGATGTTAGATAATATGATCGGCGGTGTTATGGGCAAGTTCAGCCCGAAATTCCGCAATTATATCGGAACTATCTTTATCTTCATTCTGCTCAGCAATATCTCGGGTCTGTTCGGTTTAAGACCGCCGACAGCGGATTATGGTGTGACATTCGCGATGGGACTTATGACATTCACACTGATTCACTTTAACAAATTCAAATATCAGAAAGTGAAGGGCGTCATCGCAGGACTGTGTGATCCATGGCCGATCTGGGCACCGATCAATGTAATAGGTGATATTGCAGTTCCGGTTTCATTGTCATTGCGTCTGTTTGCAAATGTCTTATCCGGCACGGTTATGACAGCGCTGGTATACGGACTGCTCTCTAAGATCGCGCTTGTCTGGCCGGCAGCGCTGCATGTGTATTTTGATCTGTTCTCGGGAGCGATCCAGACTTATGTATTCTGTATGTTGACCATGACATACATTACAGATGCCTGTACGACTGAATAACCGGCATGGATTAAAGGAAAAGGAATTAATCGCTCTTTTTCGAGTTTGCTAAGATGTGCAGCATCTTATAAGCAATAGCTCGTAATTGAGCGCAGCTCAATTTTTTTAAAGGAGGAAACAAAAATGGGAGAATTTAACACAAACTTTATCTTAGGATGTTCGGCAATCGGTGCAGGACTTGCGGTTATCGCAGGTATCGGACCCGGTGTCGGTCAGGGTATTGCGGCAGGTCACGCGGCAGCAGCAGTCGGCAGAAATCCGGGTGCGAAGTCGGACGTTACCTCTACCATGTTGTTAGGACAGGCCGTTGCCGAGACAACAGGTCTGTATGGTCTGTTGATCGCAATGCTGCTCTTATTCGTAAAACCTTTAGTACCATAGAGATGAAGTTACACTAAGGCTGTATAGAACACAGCCTAAGTGCAGCTATAGTCATCTCTTGGAGAATGCAAAGAACGTGCATTCTCCGGGGCTGAGAATTGTGAAGAAAGGAGGATAAGAGCTTGAGTACATTAGCTACACAGATGGTAATGGCAGCCGCAGCAGAAATGGAACCAAGACTTTTTGATCTGGATCTGCAGTTGATTGCGGATTCGGTTTTGATGATCATTGCGGTATTTACATTGTTTTTGGTTGCTTCTCATTTTCTCTTCAATCCTGTCAGGGATATGATGCAGAACAGACAGGATCGGATCAAAAACGAGCTTGACAGCGCTGCAGCCGATATGGAAAATGCGAGAGCACTGAAAGAACAGTACGAAGCCAAGCTGAAAGAGATCGACAAGGAAGCCGAAGAAATCTTAAGCGAGGCCAGGAAAAAAGCGCTCGCCAATGAAAACAAGATCGTATCGGAAGCCAAAGAGGAAGCGTCGAGGATCATCGAGAGAGCCGGCGTGGAAGCAGAGCTGGAGAAGAAGAAAGCCGCTGATGAAGTGAAGCGCGAAATGGTGGTTCTGGCATCCCTGATGGCGGGTAAAGTTGTGAGTGCTAAGATAGACACGACCGTTCAGGACAGTTTGATTGAAGAAACGTTGAAAGAAATAGGTGAGGGCACATGGCTAAGCTAATTTCAAAAACATATGGAGATGCATTATTTGAGCTTGCGGTAGAGGAAGGCAAAATAGATGTATTGTCAGAAGAAATCCTACAGCTTCAAAAAGTGCTTGCGGACAACGAGTCTTTCGGCAGACTGATGAATCATCCCAAGATTATTGTCGAAGAGAAGATTCAGGTAGCGAAGAACGTATTTGAAGGCAGGGTGTCCGATGAACTGCTCGGATTTCTTACAATCATCATTTCCAAAGACCGTTACAGAGATATCGATGAGATTCTGGACTATTTTATTGCGGAGGTAAAGCGGTATAAGGGGATCGGCGTTGCAACAGTGACGACGGCTGTTCCGCTCAAGGAAGAACAGTGCAGCAAAATAGAACAGAAGCTGCTCGGAACAACTCAGTATAAGAAGATGGAAATGCATTTTCAGGTAGACGAAGCCCTGATCGGCGGTATGGTTGTCCGTATCGGCGACAGAGTGGTGGACAGCAGTATCAGGACAAAGTTAAATGAGCTGCAAAAAGAATTGTTAAAAGTTCATATCTGATCAGCCGGATTCGGCAGAAAAGCTATGAGCTTATATTCAAATTAAGAAGAAAGGTGCGTATGATCCATGAATTTAAGACCAGAAGAAATTAGTTCAGTCATTAAGGATCAAATTAAGAGATATGCTTCAGACCTGGAAGTATCCGACGTGGGTACGGTTATTCAGGTGGCTGACGGTATAGCTCGTGTGCACGGACTGGAGAATGCCATGCAGGGAGAACTTCTGGAGTTCCCCGGCGAGGTTTACGGTATGGTACTTAATCTGGAGGAGGATAACGTGGGTGTCGTTCTGCTTGGAAGCCAGAACAACATCAACGAAGGCGATATCGTAAAGACTACGGGACGAGTGGTAGAGGTTCCCGTAGGTGACTGTATGCTTGGCCGTGTCGTAAATGCCCTTGGACAGCCTATTGACGGCAAGGGACCGATTCAGACTGATAAATATCGTAAGATTGAGAGAGTTGCATCCGGTGTTATTACAAGAAAATCTGTTGATACACCGCTGCAGACAGGTATCAAGGCAATCGACTCCATGGTTCCGATCGGAAGAGGTCAGCGTGAGTTGATCATCGGTGACAGACAGACCGGTAAGACGGCGATTGCGATCGATACGATTATTAACCAGAAGGGACAGGGTGTTAAATGTATCTATGTTGCCATAGGACAGAAAGCATCTACGGTTGCTTCTATTGTTAAGACTTTGACAGAGTACGGTGCGATGGCATATACGACCGTAGTTGCCGCAACAGCCAGTGAGCTGGCACCGTTACAGTATATTGCTCCGTATTCCGGCTGTGCGATCGGTGAGGAGCGGATGGAGCACGGCGAGGACGTGCTGGTAGTCTATGACGACTTGAGTAAGCATGCCGCTGCATACCGTACACTCTCTTTGCTGCTTAAGAGACCGCCGGGACGTGAAGCTTACCCCGGTGACGTATTCTATCTGCATTCCAGACTGTTGGAGCGTGCGGCAAGAATGAGCGAAGAGTATGGCGGAGGTTCTCTGACGGCGCTTCCGATCATTGAGACGCAGGCGGGTGATGTATCCGCATACATTCCGACTAACGTTATCTCTATCACAGACGGACAGATCTATCTGGAGACAGAGATGTTTAATTCAGGTTTCAGACCGGCAGTTAATGCGGGACTTTCCGTATCCCGTGTAGGAGGAGCAGCTCAGATCAAGGCAATGAAGAAGATTGCGGCGCCGATTCGTACGGAGTTGGCACAGTATCGTGAGCTGGCAGCATTCTCGCAGTTCGGTTCGGAGCTGGATGCCGATACGAAGGAGAAACTGGCACAGGGTGAGAGAATCAAGGAAGTCCTGAAGCAGCCGCAGTATCAGCCCATGCCGGTACAGTATCAGGTAATTATCATATTTGTGGTGACGAATAAGTATCTGCTGGATGTTCCGGTAGAAGACATCACAAGATTTGAGAAGGAGTTCTTTGAGTTCCTGGATACGAAATATCCGGATGTTCCGGGTGCAATCGCGCAGGATAAAGAGATTAGCGAGGAGACAGACGGTAAACTTCGCAAGGCCGTTGAAGAGTTCAAGGCGCAGTTTAAATAGTAGAAATAGAGAAAGAGGAAGGTGACGCTATGGCCTCAATGAGAGACATTAAAAGGCGTAAAGGCAGTATACAGAGTACTCAGCAGATTACCAAAGCCATGAAACTCGTTTCTACCGTGAAACTGCAGAGAGCGAAACAACGTGCGGAACAGTCGAAAGCATATTTTAACTGTATGTATGAGACAGTGTCTTCCATGCTGGCGAAGACCGGCAGCTTGAATCACCCTTACTTGAAGGCAGGAGAATCCGGGAAGAAGGCGGTTATTGTGATCACTTCCAACAGAGGTCTTGCGGGCGGCTATAATTCTAATATTACCAAGCTGATTACCAAGGGAGATTTTAAGAAAGAAGATCTGGAGATATATGCGATCGGCAAGAAAGGCAAGGATGCATTGCAGCGCAACGGCTATCATATCATGGAAGAAAACTCGGATATTATCGAGGAACCGTCCTATGTGGATGCCATGGGTATCAGCAAAAAGCTGCTGGACGCTTATGCCGCGGGTGAGATCAATGAGATCTATCTTGCTTACACGGGATTTAAGAATACCGTGGTGCATGTGCCGACTCTGTTAAAGCTTCTTCCCGTAGAGGCACCGGAAAATGGTGAAGCGGGCAAGGAGACTGGCAGTAAAGCAATGATGAACTTCGAGCCCGAAGATGATGAGGCGCTTGACATGATCATTCCGAAATATGTTACAAGCCTGATCTACGGCGGTTTGGTGGAAGCTGTCGCCAGTGAGAACGGTGCGAGAATGCAGGCCATGGATTCCGCGACAAGCAATGCTGAGGAAATGATAGATCACTTGTCACTGATGTACAACAGAGCACGTCAGGGATCTATTACGCAGGAATTAACAGAAATTATTGCAGGTGCAAATGCAATATCATAATTACAGTTCAGCCAGACCGAATTTGCCTGACAAATCATGCTTGCATGAATTTGGCAGACAAATGATGGCGTGAGCTGAACTGTGCAATAAATAACATGAGTGAAAGGAAAAAGAGATGGCAGAAGTAAAAACAAGTGAAAATCTTGGAAAAATCACTCAGATTATCGGTGCTGTGTTGGATATCAAGTTTTCGGCGGGTAACCTGCCGGAGATCAATGACGCGATCAAGATTCCGCTCAAGAGCGGAGATGAGCTGGTCGTAGAGGTATCGCAGCATCTGGGTGATGACACCGTTAGATGTATCGCTATGGGTTCTACTGACGGACTTGTGAGAGGTATGGATGCGATTGCAACCGGTGCGCCGATCACGGTTCCTGTAGGTGAGAATACACTGGGACGTATCTTTAACGTTCTGGGCGAGCCGATCGATAACAAACCGGCTCCCACTGATGTAGGCTATGAGCCGATTCACAGACCGGCTCCCGCATTTGAAGAGCAGTCCACGGCTACAGAACTTTTGGAGACAGGTATCAAGGTCGTTGACCTGCTGTGCCCCTACCAGAAGGGTGGTAAGATCGGTCTGTTCGGCGGTGCAGGCGTAGGTAAGACAGTTTTGATTCAGGAATTGATCCGTAATATTGCGACAGAGCACAGCGGTTATTCCGTATTTACCGGTGTAGGCGAGCGTACCAGAGAGGGTAACGATCTGTACCATGAGATGGAGGAGTCCGGCGTTATCGACAAGACTACCATGGTATTCGGACAGATGAATGAGCCGCCGGGAGCAAGAATGAGAGTAGGTCTGACCGGACTTACGATGGCGGAATATTTCCGTGATAAGGGCGGTAAGGATGTGCTGTTGTTTATCGACAATATCTTCCGTTTCACGCAGGCGGGTTCCGAGGTGTCGGCGCTGCTTGGACGTATGCCTTCGGCGGTTGGTTATCAGCCTACTCTGCAGACGGAGATGGGTGCTTTGCAGGAGCGTATCACATCTACCAAGAGTGGCTCCATCACTTCCGTACAGGCTGTATATGTACCTGCGGATGACTTGACGGACCCGGCTCCGGCAACAACGTTCGCACATCTGGATGCGACTACGACGTTGTCCCGTTCTATTGTGGAATTGGGTATCTATCCGGCGGTGGATCCGCTTGAATCCACGTCCAGAATTCTTGATCCGAGAATCGTAGGACAGGAGCATTACGAAGTAGCCAGAGGCGTGCAGGAGATTCTGCAGAAATATAAGGAACTTCAGGATATCATCGCGATCCTCGGTATGGATGAGCTCTCCGAGGAGGATAAGCTGGTGGTTGCCCGTGCGAGAAGAATACAGAGATTCCTGTCTCAGCCTTTCCATGTGGCGGAGCAGTTTACCGGATTGAATGGTAAGTATGTGCCGATCACAGAGACGATCCGCGGCTTTAAAGAGATTCTGGAAGGTAAGCACGATGATATTCCGGAGAGTTACTTCCTGAATGCAGGCAGCATAGACGACGTACTCGCGCGCGTTAAATAGACATGAAGAAATACACTTCTAAGTCATGTCTGGAAGAATGCATAAAGATTGCATTCTTCCGGAATGCTGATGAATATGGTCGTGTATAACTGATTCGTGCATAGGAGAATACATTAAGCATGTATGCTTCAGGGGTGAGATCATATATAGAAGGAACAGGTAGCGTATGGCTGATGATAATAGAAATTTTACCTTAAAAATCATTACACCGGACAGAGTTTTCTATGAGGACGAAGTGTCTATGGTGGAATTTAATACGGTAGAGGGAGAAGTCGGTATTTACAAAGATCACATTCCGATGACGATGATCGTTGCTCCGGGAATCCTGACGATTACACGGGGAGAGGAAGTGAAGGAGGCTGCACTGCATGCGGGCTTTACCGAGGTTCTGCCGGATAAGGTTACAATTCTTGCCGAAATCATAGAGTGGCCGTCGGAGATTGACGTAAGTCGTGCCGAGAATGCGAAGTCACGTGCCGAGGAGAGGCTCAAAGAGCACGATCCGGGTACGGATATGAACAGAGCGGAGCTGGCCTTAAAGCGGGCAGTGGCAAGAATAGAGACCGTGCGACAATAAATGGCACATGTAATTAAATGAGCGAGGGGCGGGTGTATATAATATCCGCTCCTTTATTATTTTGATGGAAATTGTCCGGAAAACTTCGCGATTCGCGTTACACATGAAACTGCATATGATAGAATAAAAAGACATAGAGTTGGTGCAGTATGAATCAATCAAGAATATTGCCGTTCTATATGGCCTATCCGCTTCCGCTGTATTATCAGCAGGAAGACAGCGTGACGCGGGATTTGGAATATTTACAGCAGATGTATCCGATGGAAGCGAAGAAATATCAAAAGATTATAGCAGAGACATTGGATCGTATCGATTATGAGGGCAGTATGATCTACGACGAATATCCGGATAGATGGCAGATATACAGATTGACCCAGATTATCGTGGATAAGATCAGAAAGACACAGGAAGAGCGGCCGGAGGAGGGAGAGAAGAAAGATGCGGACTGGGACAGAGTCACGGAGTTTGTTCAAGTGCTTCTTTCCTATGAGATCTACAGGAAACGCCATTCCAATCGAAATGGGATTTTAAAATTTTAGTTGTGGTTTTATGGTAATCTGATTAAAATAAAAGCATAGTGCGTGGGCGTAGAATGCTTTGAAATGGAGAAAAGATGGAAGAACAGCTTGAGAAACTTTTGCGGGAAACAGTGGATGAGGGGCTCTATCAGATCATTCTCAGCAATCCGAGAGATAAAAGCGGGGCATTTAAAATTAAAATAAGACCTGTTATGGTAAAGGGCAGATTGCTTTTCCAGCAGACCACTTATGAAGGTAAACAGGTTTTTCATGAAAATCTGGATCAGGCTGCGGTGATCCGGCACATAGTAGCAGTGCTGGAAAGTGATTTTAAGCAGTGCGAAGTGTCGCATCAAGGCTGCAGGGCGGTCGTTCTGGTCAGTAAGAAAGGTAAGATGACGATCAGTAAGAAGAAGATCGAGAGCACGGAAAAAGAGGCAGAGGCGGGCAGGACTGTAAAACTGGCACATAACAGGAAGAAACAGTATATTTTGCAGGAGGGCATTCCGGTTCCGTTTTTGGTTGATCTGGGTGTACAGACAAGCGAAGGAAAGATTGTCCATGCCCGCTATGATAAATTTAAGCAGATTAACCGTTTTTTGGAATTTATCGAAGATATTTTGCCAACACTCTCAAAAGAGAATACTGTGCATATTATAGATTTCGGCTGCGGTAAATCTTATCTTACTTTTGCCATGTACCATTATCTGCATGAGCTGAGAGGCTATGATGTGGAGATCACGGGACTGGATCTGAAAGAAGACGTAATCACAAACTGTAATGCCCTGAGCCGAAAATACGGATATGATAAGCTGCATTTTATCAAGGGTGATATTGCCGAATATGAAGAGGAGAGTACGGTTGATATGGTGGTGACACTGCATGCCTGTGACACCGCCACCGACTATGCTCTCGCGAAAGCTGTCGAATGGGGCGCGAAGGTGATCCTGTCCGTACCTTGCTGTCAGCATGAGATAAACAGGCAGATTCATAATGAAGCATTGTCTCCGCTCCTTAAGTACGGTATAATCAAGGAGCGGCTTTCGGCGCTTGTCACGGATGCACTGCGTGCCAATCTGCTGGAAGCGTCCGGTTATGAGACAAGCATTCTCGAATTTATTGATATGGAGCATACGCCGAAAAATCTGCTGATACGGGCAGTCAGGAAATCCGGCAGTGATGGGAATAAACAGCAGAGAGTCAGACAGGAGGCCGATGAGGTGATGCGGCTTCTGCAAATTGATCCGACTCTGAACAGGCTGATTTGAGACGGGCATATACGGTAAGTAGTCTCAATGGGTTACAGAAATGAGGACTAATATGAAAAGAGCGATCATAAAGGGAAGTTTGCTGGGAATCATCTTCGCGGCAGCGCTTATGCTGATCAGCATGGTGATGAATCAGGGCAACACCGATATGACAACTGAAATGGGGGAGGCCTCCTATCCGATCATATCTATGTCTGTGGACGGATATGACGTCAACAGCCTGCACGGTTATGCAGAGAGTATGGACAGCGCCTATCTGCGAGGAACACTGCAGCCGGTGGGAAGCGACCGGAAGATCGATGTACACATGGATACCTATGGAAGAGATATTGCCGGGATTGCTTTTGAAGTACGCAGCCTGAACGGCGACCGACTGGTGGAGAGTACCGAGGTAGAAGAATATGAGCAGAGTGACACACGGATCGATTTCAATATTACGCTGAAAGATTTGATCGAGAATAATACGGAATATATGCTGGTATTTCTCATTACGCCGACGGAGAATGAGACAATACGTTATTATACAAGGATCGTACTGGGTGATTCTCTGCATGTGCAGGAGAAACTGGATTATATCAAGGATTTTCATGAGAGGACTTTTGATAAAGAGGCGGCGGCGGAACTGACGAAATATCTGGAATCTAATTCGGAGGGAGACAACAGCACTTTTCATAAAGTGACAATACACAGCAGTTTCAATCAGGTGACATGGGGAGAATTGCCGATTCATAAAATAGCGGAACCTGACATTATGATTCGTGAGCTGACAGAGCAGACGGGTTCTTTTAGCATGGAATATCTTGCTTCCATCAGGGATGGCAGGGAGACTAAGTATTATCGGGTCGGCGAGTTTTATCGTATCCGCTATACTCCGGACCGAATGTATCTGTTGGATTATGAGCGGGAGATGGATCAGATTTTCGATGAGGAAGCTGATATCTACATCAATAACAAGATTGTGCTCGGAATTGCCGGAGATGAAGTACAGATGAGCGAGAGTGATGGCGGAAATGTGTTTGCTTTTACGGTGGCAGACAAGCTCTACAGCTATAATGTAACGGATAATAAGCTCATCAGACTATTCAGTTTCTATGGAAATACAGAGGGAATGGACGATGCCAGAAATATTTACAATCAGCATGACATACAGATCTTAGCAGTGGATGAGACGGGTAATGTGACTTTTCTGGTATATGGCTATATGAACAGGGGCCGTCATGAGGGCAATGTGGGTGTGGCTGTCTATTATTACAACAGCATGACCAACACAGTGGAGGAGTTAGTCTATATTCCATACGACAGATCTTATGAATTGTTGAAAACAGATATCGGACAATTATCCTATGTGAATAAGTCGGGAATATACTACTTTATCCTGTCCGGGAGTGTATATGCGGTGGATCTGAAATCACAGGAATATGAGGTGGTTGTCTCCGGTCTGCGGGAGGATGGCTATCATGTATCTGAGTCTAATAAGATGCTTGTATGGCAGGAGGGCACGGATCCTCACACGAGCAACGAGCTTATGCTTATGAACTTGAATACGCAAGACCAGACTGCCATCAGCGCCAGGCAGGGTGAGTATATATCAGTGCTTGGATTTATGGAAGAGGATCTGATTTACGGTCTGGCAAGACAGCGGGATATTGCGGTAAGCAATGCCGGAATCGAGACGTATCCCATGTATTGTGTGCGGATTCAGGGAGATGACGGCAGAGTACTCAAGAGTTATCGCAAAGATGACATATATGTAGTGGGAAGTTCTGTGGAGGAGAATCAGATCACCCTTACCAGAGTGATGTGGGATGAAGAAAATGAAAGCTATGTGCCCACGTCAGATGATCAGATCATGAGTACGGAGCAGGTTAAAACAGGAAGCAATAGGATCGGATACGTGGTCACTGAGAATTATGAGACGATTTGCCAGATTGAAGTTAAGAATGAGATAGACGGCCGTGGCCTGCAGCATTTGTCGCCGAAGGAGGTGCTGTTTGAGGGAAACCGTGCCATCGAGATGCCCGAAGTACAGAATCGTGAACCGCTCTATTATGTATATGCCAAGAACGGCGTAGAGGGAATCTATGAAAATCCCGGAAGAGCGGTGGAGCAGGCATATCGTCTCGCAGGATCGGTGGTGGATGACGACGGGGAATATATATGGAGAAGGGTGACGAGAAGCGCCAGAAATCAGATCATGGCAATTACAGAGGATGAGATGTCGGAGACAAGAAGCTCACTGGCGGTTTGTCTGGATACAATCCTGAAGTATGAAGGACTGTCCAGAAGTACAGAGAGACTGCTGAGCCGGGGAAGCTCCGTGTTCTCGATTATGGGATCTGATCTGCAGGACTGCGCGGTACTCGATCTGTCGGGGTGCAGTCTGGATGCCGTACTCTATTATGTGAATCTGGATTTGCCGGTGCTGGCATTGTTAGATGACGGTAATGCGGTGCTGATTGTTGGATTTAATGAATTAAATATTGTGGTGATGGATCCCGTCACGGGAACATTATATAAGAAAGGCATGAATGATTCTACGGAATGGCTGAAAGAAAACGGAAACCAGTTTGTCACCTACGTGCGGAAGGAACAGTAACTACAAGGAGAAGAGAATGCCGGGAATCTTGAAGCCTTCGCAAAACAGCGTATTTAGGGCAAAGGAAACCGAAGGTTGCGGGCAGAATTGGTGTAAGCAACCGATATTTCCTGCTTTGGAAAGCAGAAGTTGTAGCGCAGGGAGTCTTTTTTCTATATGATTGCCTCATAGAAATTTACCAAGAAGCGCTATGCGGCAAATATAATATCAAGCGTTACGATAACACATCATATTGTATTACAAGGACAGCGCTTCAGAACGGAGGAATATATGAATCTTGAAATCGCAAGCAGACTTGTAGCGCTGCGTAAGGAGAATAATCTGTCACAGGAAGCTCTGGCGGAGAAGCTGGGGATCAGCAGGCAGGCTGTCAGTAAATGGGAAAGGGCGGAAGCCTCTCCCGATACGGACAACCTGATTGCTCTGGCGAAGTTATATCATGTCTCTTTGGATGAGCTGCTGAAGATACATGAGGATGAGAATGAAGAACCGCATGATCCGGAACAGAAAGAGATGCTGACGGAGCTTCAGACAGGTGCTGAATTCGGGCCGGATACAGAGAATCAAGGTGAGGAGAAGGAAAGCGGGAAATATGAGCAGAGCGGGGCTGATGATGTCGAAGAAGATGTGCATGTAGGATTTGACGGTATCCATGTGAAGGACAAGGATGGAGAGGTTCATGTGAGCTGGCGCGGAATCCACGTGCATGACAAGAAAAACGACAATGAAGTACATATTGATAAGAACGGCATACGTGTCAACGGGGATGAGGCGAGAGATCACCTTTTTGTACGAGGGAAGGAGGCGGAGCTTCCGCTCGGTATCATTGCAATCGTAGTTTATATTCTGATAGGCATCTTTTTTAATCTATGGCATCCGGGCTGGCTGATTTTCTTTATGGTGCCGATTATCAGCACACTGATCCATGCGGTGCGGCAGCATAATCCGGATCTGTTCGCTTATCCGGTGTTGGCCTTGCTTGTGTTTCTGTATGCCGGCATTATGTATTCACTGTGGCATCCGGCATGGGCGGTATTCTTAACAATTCCGGTGTACTATTCCATTACCGGATATATCAGGCGGGCATATACGAAAGATGTAGAGGAAGAACAGAACGATAGAGATATACTTTAAAGTGGATTATAAGAGAGAATAAAGGAGCCGCGCAGGCGAAGGGTGCTATATATCTTCGCTGATTGCGCGGTCATTTTTATATAGGAAACTATCCGGATTGCCACGAGTTTGTGAAACGCAAGCAAACAAATCTCGCAATTGGGCTTGCTCGATTTTGTATGTTAGTTTTCCTTGAAAATAATATTCTTGTATTTCTGCAGAGAGAAAAGGAGGATCATACCAAGTACACCGCATGAAATGACCTCGCCTGCACCTACGGTCAGACAATAGAATCCGAAACACTGTAGCGCGGATAATCCCTCGATCATCAATCCGTATCCGTAAATCAGTACGAGTGGTACGATGATCGTATTAGCAATAATCGGGCAAACGGGGGCACACCATTTCCATCTTCGCAGTGCGTAAGTGCCGATGGCACCGATTAAAGTTGCCAGACTGCCGAAGATGATGTCGGGCAGCGCGCAGCCCGTCAGGACATTACTGAGCAGACAGCCTATGAACAGACCGGGTATAGCGGCAGGTGTGAAAAACGGCAGTATTGTGAGTGCTTCAGAGAATCGAACCTGCACGGCGTAATTGGCAAGCCCGAAAGCATTGGCGATAAAAGTCAGCACAACGTAGATTGCGGCGATCATGGCCGCCTGAACCAAGAGTGTCAGTGACATGGGTGGGGCGATCCTTACGGGAACCGTCTCACTGTAAGATTTTTTTTTCATATGCATTTGTCTCCTTTAGTTTTGTTTTACGTCAGGAAGGTCTCGAACTGACGTGTAGATTTTGGAAAACCTTGAATTTATGGACTTTTCCAGATACTAAGTATATCAGTAAATTGGGAAAAGTCAAGCGTAGACTCAAGATTTGACCCAATTTTGTAAATGCTGTAAAGCCCTACTAGCTAACACCATTTTGTGCTATAATAAGACATGAAGTTATACTAAGGCGTCAAAGAACGCCGCCTAAGTATAACTTAGTTATGTCTGGGAGAATGCGAAAAGCATGCATTCTCCGTGGGCTGTGAGAGTAATTCCCGGTGATATAAAATGTGTGAGAACGCTAAGGAGAGGATAAATTATGCGAAACATAAAAAGATGGATTGCTGCCATGCTTACGATAACAATGGCGGTTAGTGACTGTGGGGTTATTCCTGCGTTTGCGGCGGAGGATGCCATAGCAGCGGAAAAGACGGTTTCGGGAAATAATGCCGTTTCCGGCGAGACGTCAGCTGATGGCGAGCCTTTTTCGGAAAGTGAAATAAAAGAAGGCGAAAAGGAAGACGGTTTATCCGAAAAATCTGATGAAGACCAAAACAAGGGTGTGGCGGATTCCATGCAGGAGGATGTCACAGGCTCTGAGACAGATACAGAAACGAAGTTACCCACTTTACATATCGGACAGATCAAAAAAGGCGAAAACCTTCCTGATCCGAATGATTCTGAATTTGTATACGATTTACCGATTGCTTTTGATGTGGCGGACTGTCTGGTATTATTTGCCAATTACGACATTAATATGGTACCCGAACAGGAAGAAAACGGTACGCTGCTTTGGAGTATTCTTCGGGGAGAGAAAGGAACGGCAGCGGGTAGCGCCATTCTTATGAACGAAGTAGATGATTGGACGAACTTTGAGGTTGTGTCTGACTCGCCGTATTTTATAATGACAGAGAACGAGGACGAAGAGAGCGATTACTATAAAATGATAGAGATTGCTTCTGGGGAAGAGGCAGAGCAGGATGATTACGACTACTATATTCGGGCGGCATATTATTTGGGAACAGGAGAAGATAAGGACGAAGATTTTTATGCGGCAGCAACAGTTCCGTTTCTGTTTCAAAATGATGATACCGACATAGAGCAAGCACAGGATGATACGATAGATACAGAAGAGGACAAAATAGATAAAATAGCAGATGATATGACAGGCGCAAAAGACACAGATCAGGAGGAGAACGGAGACGAGGCATTGACGGAAGACAGCGATGCAGCGCAAGTGCAGGAAGATATAGAACAGGAAAATTCCGAATCAGATAAAATAACATACGATATTATTACAGTTTCTGAAAATGATATTGCGGATGAGGATTCTGTGCTTTCTGAAAGTGATACGGTACAACCGGAGGCAAAAGAGCACATCAGTGACATCATGTTAGACAAAACCGCTATAACCATGCAGCCGGGCGGCACAGAGCAATTGACCGCAACGACTGCTCCGGAAAATATTCCGGAAAAGATTTCGTGGGAAAGCAGCAATGAAGCTGTTGCTGTCGTAGATGAAACCGGTGAGATTAAGGCAAAGGCGGAGGGAATTACATATATTACTGCGGAGTGCGACGGCTTGACGGCTGTTGCCCGGGTGGAAGTTGCGCCTGCGGATGCCAATGATAAGCTCGTTGACTTATCCGGAGATATCTGGGTTGCCGGTTTCAAGAGAGAAAGTAAAGATTATGTTTATACAGGGCAGAAAATCACGCAGGACATTCGCGTTTATTATAAGGATACCTTATTAACAGAAAAGACGGATTATACCCTGAGTTACAAGAATAACATCAACGCCGCTGATTATAATACTGCCAAGGCGCCAAGTGTTACCATCAATCTGAAGGGGCAGTACAGCGGCAGTGTAACCTTATATTATACGATTAAGCCTTTTGATATAAATGATATTGATATCTATAATACTGATAAGGAAGCTGCTGACGGAACCGGCAATGAGGTCAATCGCTCGCCGGGGTATGAACAGACGGTTAATTACAGCAAGAATTTGAAGATTCCCAGTCCGGTTCTGACGTTTGGCAAGAAGAAACTGGCAGCGAATAAAGATTTTGTCTGTGATTATACGATTCTGTCCGAAAAGCTGGCGGAGGAGTCCGGGCAGTCGGCGGATTATAGAAAAGGAGATTCTTATAAGCCGGGAGAAGTATACAGTTATACCGTAAACGGTATCGGTAATTTTACGGGATCTTTCCAAATGCAGCTTGTTATTCTGAAAGATAAAAACCTCAATTTCAGTTCCGCATCGGTGAAGCTTGGACAGAAGCAGTATGAATATCATGGGGTGCCTTTATCCAAATCGGATATAACAATTGCTGAGCTTAAATTAGGCGGGCAGATTCTGGACGAAACTCTTTATGAATATGAAGTCTCTGCGAATGGGATAGAGGGAGCCTATGTGACGGTATATCCTTCGGAAGCCGGCAGGAGCGACGATTACCGTTACCGCGGCAGTAAAAATGTGAATTTGAAGCTGGTAGGCGACCGGAGTATCGGGGATGCCGCGTTAGGCGAGCAGTGGAAAGCAAGCATACCTTTTTCACAGAAAACGGTGAATAAGTATGGCGGAATTTTTCAGGAGAAAACAGGCGTACTGACGTATGAGGCAGGGGAAGTGAAAGAAACCCTTACGGAAGGGAAAGATTATACCGTAAAATACAGCAATGCCAAGAAAGTCGGGAAGGTGACGGTTACTTTTACCGGTAAAGGCAGATATAAAGGGACGCTTAAGCAAAAATATGAGATCACGCCCAATAATGCTGAGAAGGATCTGACGATTGTCTGGGGAAAGAATGTAACGGATAAAGGCGGGGTTCTGGAGGTCGCTTATCAAAAAGGAGGCGCGGTGCCGGATTTTGTCATAAAAGATCAGGATAGAACTGTTCTGAAAAACAAAACTGATTATACGGTAAAAGTAAAAGAAAATAAAAATCCGGGTACAATCATGAGTTGTGAGATTAGCGGTAAAGGAAATTATAAGGGATATACCAAAACCGTGCCGCTTCAGGTAACGACGGGCAACATCGGTTTGGCATCCATATCAATTCCGGATAAGCCGTATAGTACGAAGCAAAATGCATGGAAGTCGGCCGTCACGATCAAAGATGTGAATGGTAAGAAGCTGGTTGCCGGAACAGATTATGTCAAAGAGCTTACCTATGAATATGAAAATATGGAAAGCGGACAGCCGCCTCAGAAGAACACTATCGTTAAAGTAACTGTACTGGGAATGGGCTGTTATGAGGGTTCCTCCGGGGAAGGCAGTTATCGGATATTCGAAAATAATATCAGCAAGTTGAAGATTGTCATTGATCCGCAGGAATATACTGGAGAGGAAATAGCATTGTCACGGCAATGGGAACAGCCTTGGCAGTATGATATCCATGTATATGCTACGGCCGCTGATCAGAAAAAGAAAAATGAATTATGGGAAGAGCAGCCATACTATGAAATTATCGGATACAAAAATAATATCAAGGCGGGCACCGCTCAGGTAACAATACGCGGAATCGGGGAGTATGGCGGAACGAGGACCTGTTCGTTTAAGATTCACAAGAAAGCGTACCGGATCAATCATGTGAAGAGCATAACGTTAGACAAGACCAGCCTTTCACTGCGTCTTGCAGAAAAAGAAGTACAGCTAACGGCTACGATCACACCGGAAGACAGTTGGGAAAAAATAGCGAATCCGACTGTGATCTGGTCTACATCCAACAGCAATATTGCGACAGTCGAGATTCCCGCTGAGAGTTCCGGCGTGGACGGAGACAGGGCGGTCACCAGAACTGTCAAGTTTAAGAACGAAGGAACAGTAACGATAACAGCGACTGCGCAGGATGGCAACAAAAAGGCCCAGTGTAAGATAACCATAGTCGATGTTCCGATCCTGAAAGAGGCAGGGCAGAAGATCGAAGGAAAAGTGGGCGATACTTATCAGTTGACGGTGGAATGGGAAGAATCCCAGACGGCAGATCCCAATAAACTCAAGTGGGAAAGTAACAATGAAGACAGGGTAGCTGTAGATAAAAACGGTCTGGTCACTATGAAAAAAATAGGTGCGGCTACAATAACGCTCCGTGTAGGAAGCAGCAAATATGTTCAACAATGTAATGTGATCGTGAAAGGGGAAGAGGAAGAGGTTCTGCCGGAAGGCAAAGCTCTCATATATGAGCAGAAGCCCGGTACGGTTGATGATGCGGTAGCCATCAATGAGCTTCTGCGGAATTGGGAATGGAATCCCGGTTTGTGTGATTATTTGTATATTCCGGCAGGGGTTTATCGGATTGGCGCTACAATAAGCGACGACAATGGCTTCGGAGGTATCGTGCTGACAGATAATCAGAAATTGATCATGTCTCCCAGCGCGCTGCTTGTGGCGATCGGAAATAACAGCAGTCATTATCGCATCATATATGCGTTTGACCGCGACAATGTTACCATTTCCGGCGGTCAGATCATAGGGGATCGAGATATTCATACCGGTAAAGGCGGCGAGGCGGGTCATGGAATCCAGATCGACGGCTGCAAAAATGTCTATATCAGTGATGTGGAGATTTCCAAATGCTGGGGCGACGGTATTTATCTGGGTGCGTATTCCAGCAGTGCGAAACCATCCTGCGACGGCGTAACGATTGAGAATTGCAATCTTCATCATAACAGAAGAAGCAATCTTTCCATTACAGATGCGAATAATGTTACGATAGACAACTGTCAGTTCAATTATGCAAGCGGAACCGATCCGCAGTATGGTATTGATATTGAGCACAACTATCGCACCACGGAGCATGTTAAAATAACCAATTCAACCTTTAAGGGAAATGCAAAAGCCAGCATGGGAATCATAAAGTCAGCAAACGATATCAGACTTGAGAACTGTACGCTGGACGGTGCGTTCTATAATATGGCAGGAAAAAATGTAGTGCTTAAAAACACGACAATTAAGGGAGAAATTGTTGATGCGGCAGGCGGCATAAAACGCGAATAGTAATCAAATCAAAAAAGGCCGGAATTTTAACGATGAAACCGTTAAAGCTCCGGTCTTTTATTGTAGTATGGTTTGTGATCAAAATGAGGGATTATTCCAATTCCCCCGCATTATATCTTGCCACGATCGACTGAATACGCTCCACGGGGTTCAGCAGGTCGCTGATGGAGGTGTCGTGGTTTAAGGTGTCAATGATATAGGCGATATATTTGCTCATATCGCAGTCGATATACCATTCTCTGGAAAGCAGTTCCGGCGGCTGGTAGATCAGGTTCGTGGTCAGAACGCGGCAGATTGTGCCATCAGCATATGCCGCATCGAAGCGATCCAATCCTGCTGTGAAGAGACCGAAGGTGGAGAATACGAAGATTCTGTTCGCCTTGCGTTCTTTTAAGGCAGATGCGACTTCCAGAACACTCTCTCCGGAGGAGATCATGTCATCTATAATGATCATATCCTTATTTTCCACACTGGAACCTAAGAATTCGTGTGCCACAATGGGATTTCTGCCGCCTACGATCCGGGTGTAATCTCTTCTCTTATAGAACATACCCATATCCAGACCAAGCACATTGGCGATGTAGATTGCCCGGCTCATACCGCCCTCATCCGGGCTGATTACCATCATATGATCGCTGTCTATCGTTAAATCTTTCACATGGGTCAACAGACCTTTGACAAACTGATAGGCGGGCTGTACGGTTTCGAAGCCGTGCAGCGGAATGGCGTTCTGCACGCGGGGATCGTGGGCATCGAAAGTAATGATGTTATCCACGCCCATATTTACCATTTCCTGAAGTGCAAGTGCACAGTCCAGAGATTCTCTGGCGGTTCTCTTATGCTGTCTGCTCTCGTAAAGGAAGGGCATAATGACCGTGATACGTCGCGCCTTACCACCTACGGCAGCAATGATACGCTTCAGATCCTGATAATGGTCGTCGGGTGACATATGGTTTTCATGACCGCAGAGCGAGTAGGTCAGACTGTAGTTGGCCACATCTATCAAGAGATAGAGGTCGGAGCCGCGCACGGACTGCTTGATTACGCCTTTGGCTTCACCCGAACCGAATCGGGGTACATCGGCTTTGAGAATATAGGAATCTCTCTGGTAACCGGAGAAAGCAAGAGAGTCTTTATGTTCGCTCTCACGCTCTGTTCTCCACTTTACGAGATAGTAGTCAACCATCTCGCCTAAAGGTCTGCAGCCCTCCAATGGAATGATTCCGAGGGAGCCCACGGGAATGGTTTCCAGATTTCTTTTTTCCTCACGTCTGGTCATGAAAAATCCTCACTTTCTGTTCATCAATCGTTTCTTGTACATGCGGATATCCTGCCCGGTCAGTTTACAGATTTCGTAGTGACTGGTTATCCGGGAGAAGATACGGTCGGAATACCGGTTCCTTAATTCCTCCAATGACAGATTTGTGGAGATCACGGTCGCTTTTTTTCCCATATGCCGTTCGTTTAAAAGCGAAAAAAGCTGGGAAGTCACGAACTGATTAGTCAGCTCAGTGCCTAAATCATCAACGATAAGCAGATCACATTGATATAAGTCCGCATAAGTTTCCCGCAGTTCATCCCTATTCTTATAATCAAAGGAATTCTTCGATAGTAAATCAAAAAGACCGGTCGCACTGAAATAGATAACGGAATGTCCGCTCTCAATCAGTTCTTTAGCAACACAGCCGGAAAGAAATGATTTTCCCGTACCCACTGTACCATAAAAAAACAGATTATGGTAGTCAGAATTGAAATTTTTTATAAAATTACGGCAGGTGTTTACTGCGTTCCTGAAACGCGACAGATCCTCGCCGCCGTAGTATTCATAAGAAAGTGAATCGAAGTTCTCCGTCCGGAGCATCTCGCGGATATTGGACTGCTCGTAGAGAAGAGTGATCATAGCCTGCTTAAAGCAGTGGCATTTTTGTCCGTCCGCATATCCGGTATCTTTACAGTCCGGACATTCATAGATCGGTTCCAGATAATCGGGAGCCAGTCCGGCATCCTCCAGAAGCTGCGCTTTGCGCCCGGATAATTCTGCAAGAGAATCACGCAGATCTTCCATAGCGTCGGGATCGCCGTTAAGCAGTTTTTTACCCTGTGAGACGGAGACGCTGGCCACAGCCTCTTCCAGCTCGCGGTAAGCGGGAATATGATCATAGACATATGCCAGTTTTTGTTCCGCATCGCGGCGGCTTCTAAACTGTTTCATCTCATATTGATGAAGAATCATATCGTATTGGGCATTCGTCAGCGACACGATGGTACTCCTTTTGGTTGGCAGGAAATTTCTACGTACATGCACGAGTTCGCGAAGCGAATCTCGCAAAGTTAATCGCGAAGCGATTTACTTTTTTTAATTGCTTAACAATTCCTGCTCTAAAACGTCGAAATCATAGTTGTTCTGCTTAAATTGATTAAATTTATTAGTGGAAGCGGCTCTGGACGGCTTCGTCTTGCGATAGTGATCATCAAGCAGCTGAATATCACTCTTGTGATGTACGCCGGCCTGGCACCAACTGGTCAATATGCTGTCGGCGTATTCCAGACGATGCTTGTCTGTGGCGAGTACGGTACGTTCACAGGCGGTATAGATGACATCGGCCGTGAAACCGTATTCCTTGATCCAGCGCGTGATATAGGAAGCCTCTGTTTGAGTCGGCGTACCGTTCTTACCGAGCGCTTTCATGATATCATACACAATTTTGTCGTACTTGCCTGCTAACCGGGCAGCCTGTTTGGGGGTCGTTATGCCCTGCTGTGCCCAGCTGATTGCCACTTTCTCTATGTATCTGAGATCTTTCTTGTCGCGATCCACACAATACTGGATCAGATAGTCGATCAGATCTTCGGAGAATCCCAGCTTGTCCGAGATAAAAAGGATCGTGCGAACTTCCGACGGGCTGAGCGTCTTCTTCAAATACTGCTCCGTGACAAAGAGGAGTCTGGAAGTTGCCTCATCAGATTTAAAAGCTTTCAGTTCATCCAGAGTATAATTAGGTTTTACGTAAGCGCCTTCGTCCGCTTCCTCTTCCATATTTAACTTGGAAGAGATTGGTACGACGGAGGCAAGCGGAGCTGCCGCTACGGCAGATACCGACGGAACAGGTGCAATGACCGGAGCAGAAGCGGGCTGAGCGAAATCCATCAGATGGATACCGGTAACGGTCTTATTGTCGTCATATTCCAATGTCAGAAGCCGTTTTTTCTCCCAATATTTCAAAGCACGCATGACATCCTTTTCGGTGTAATTAAACATGTCCGCAATACCGGATATACTGGTAGAGAGTCTGGCGCTCATCATGCGGATCAGATACAGATAGATCTTAAGCTGTGCATCGTTCGCGTCCTCCATGTATTCATCGATAAAACGGTTGGAAATAACCGTAGAATCGGCATAGTTATCCTGATATATTGTTACATGACTCATTTCAACACCACCTCTGTTCCGCAAGGGAACTCATTGTGCCCCTATATAGCACATGCTGAATTATAGCATAGTGGTTTTTAAAATGAAATAGGCAAACTGCCATAATCAAAACAGGGAACAAGGGTTCATCAAATGTGGATAATGTGGATAGCATACGGAAGTACCGATAAAAACAAGGAAAGTTATACATAAAAATATCCACAGAAAAGCGACGGATATTTCGACTGTTTTCTGTGGATATTGTGAATAATTATTTTCGCAGTAGGTTTTCGCCGATTTTTACGACATCACCTGCCCCCATAGTTATCAACAAATCATCCTTTGTGCATTTTTTCAGAAGAAAGTTTTCAATCTCTTCAAAAGAAGGAAAGTAATAACACCGATGGCCGGATTTCTCAATCTCCTGTTGCAGTGTCTTGGAACTGATCCCCAGAGTATCTTTCTCTCTGGCCGCATAGATGTCGGCGAGTACTATCTCATCGGACAGTGACAGGGCAGCGGCAAAGTCTTTTAAAAATGCTTTGGTCCTCGAGTAAGTATGAGGCTGGAACACGCACCAGGTAGTGCGGTGGGGGTAATTCTTAGCGGCAAGAAGGGTTGCACGGATCTCCGTCGGGTGGTGGGCGTAGTCGTCGATGATGGTAACGCCGTTTACCTTCCCCTTGTATTCGAAGCGTCTGTCCGTGCCGCCGTAGTGGAGCAGCGCCTTCGCGGTCACCTCATCGGATATTCCGAGAAGATCGGCAAGAGCGATAGCCGCTATGGCATTATAGACGTTGTGCTCCCCGGGAACTTTTAAAGAAAACACTTCTTCTTTGCCGTTTCGGCGCATAAGATGAAAGGAAGGACAACCCGATGCGTCATATGTGATGTCTTTCGGATAATAGTCGTAATCGGTGCTTGAACCGTAGGTGATAACTCTGCAGGCAAGATCGGACGTGAGCTCTTCGCAGTGCGCAATATCCCCGTTAATGATCAGTGTGCCGTCGGCCGGCAGAAGGCGGGCAAATTTGTGAAAAGATCTGCGGATATCGTCAATGTCCTTAAAGAAGTCCAGATGGTCTTCTTCTATATTAAGTATAATGCTGATTCGGGGATAGAAACTTAAGAAACTGTTCGTATATTCACAGGCTTCCGTGACAAATAGGTCAGAGGAACCGACGCGGATGTTGCCGCCGATCGGTTTGTAGATACCGCCGATGGACAGGGTGGGATCATCATCGTTTTCCAAAAGGATCTGGGAGATCATGGAGGTGGTGGTGGTCTTACCGTGAGTGCCGCTTACGGCGATGGGAATCTTATAATTTTGCATCATCTGCCCCAGAAGCTGCGCTCTGGTAAGGAGCGGAATGTGCAGGCTGTCTGCGGCGGTCATCTCCGGATTATCCGGTTTGATGGCGCTGGTATAGACTGCTACATCGATATCCGGTGTAAGATTCTCCGCGCGCTGGCCATAATATATGACGGCACCCTGCTCTTCCAGCCGATGGGTGAGCGGAGACGGGGTTCTGTCGGAACCGGATATACGGAATCCTTCAGAAAGAAGGATCTCGGCGAGCCCGCTCATGCTGATGCCGCCGATCCCGATAAAATATATATGAATTGGGTCTTTAAAGTTAATCTGATACATGGAAATCTCCCTATATTTCATTTTTACTAGTATTATACTCATTTCATATAAAAAAACCAATAGGAATTTGGAAAAGAAACGGATTGACTCTTTTTTGGATACAATTTATACAATAGGATTAATGAATTTATGTCTTATAAAAGAAGTATGTTGAAAATAGACAAATATATTGAAATGCAAAGCAAAATATTGTATATTATTAACACGCTCGGAAAAGTATTGATTGAATAAATTTGTAAATAATATTCACTTTCCCTTTGAATTGTGGTATAATTAACAAACAAAACAAAATAGGCTTTTAATTTTAATATATATATTAAAAAATTTAGGAAACAAGAGGTGATACGGATGGTAAAGAAGGAAATGATTGCCATGCTGCTTGCTGGCGGTCAGGGAAGCAGATTAGGGGTGTTTACGTCAAAGGTTGCAAAACCTGCGGTATCCTTTGGCAGTAAATATAGGATTATCGACTTTCCGCTCAGTAACTGTATTAATTCAGGTGTTGATACGGTCGGCGTGTTGACACAGTATCAGCCGCTTCGACTGAACACGCACATCGGTATCGGTATTCCGTGGGATCTCGATAGGAATATCGGTGGTGTGACGGTACTTCCGCCCTATGAGAAGAGCGCGAACAGTGAATGGTATACGGGTACTGCTAATGCGATTTATCAGAATATGGATTACATGGAGAGTTTTAATCCGGAATACGTGCTTATCTTGTCAGGTGATCATATTTACAAGATGGATTATGAGGTCATGCTTGATTTCCATAAGCAAAACGGTGCCGAAGTAACGATCGCAGTTATGCCTGTTCCGATGGAAGAGGCGAAGCGTTTCGGTATCATGATTACGGACAAGGACCGCAAGATCGTAGATTTCGAGGAGAAACCGGAGAATCCGAGAAGCAATCTTGCTTCTATGGGTATATATATCTTTAATTGGAAGACGCTTAAGGACGCGTTACTTACCAATGCGGAACAGCCGGGATTAGACTTCGGCAAACATTTGATTCCGTACTGCCATGCGAAAGGTGCACCTCTTTATGCCTATGAGTTTAACGGTTACTGGAAAGATGTAGGAACATTAAATTCTTATTGGGAAGCAAATATGGAGCTGATCGATCTCGTTCCTGAATTCAATCTTTATGAGGAGTATTGGAAGATCTATACGAAAAGTGAGATTCTGCCGCCTCAGTATCTGTCTAATGACAGCGTTGTAGAGAGAAGTATCATCGGAGAAGGGTCTGAGATATACGGCAAGGTATATAATTCTGTGATCGGCTGCGGCGTAACAATAGGAGCAGATACTGTTGTCAGAGACTCCATCATCATGAATGAGACGAAGGTCGGCAGTAATTGTGAATTATATAAGTCTATTATTGCAGAGAATGTCATGATTGAGGATAATGTCAGACTGGGTGTCGGTGAAGAGGTTGAGAATGAGACCGATCCTCACATTTATAATCACGGTATTGTGGCTGTGGGAGAGAAGAGCGTTATCCCGCAGGGTGTTTCCGTCGGAAAGAATTCGGTTATTTTCGGCGTGACGAGCGCGGAGGACTATAAAGACGGAAGTCTTCCGAGCGGAAAAACTTTAATTAAGGCAGGTGATAAATAGTGAGAGCGATTGGAATTGTCTTAGCGGGTGGTAATAATCATAGGATTAAGGAACTGACACAGAAACGTGCGGTTTGTGCGATGCCGATTGCAGGCAGTTATCGTAGCATTGACTTTGCACTCAGTAATATGTCCAATTCCCACATTAATAAGGTCGCTGTATTTACGCAGTATAATGCGGGAAGCCTGAACGAGCATTTGAGTTCATCAAAATGGTGGGATTTCGGTCGTAAGCAGGGCGGACTATTTGTGTTTACGCCTGCGGTAACAGCGGAGAGCAATGCATGGTACCGCGGTACGGCAGATGCCATTGCACAGAATCTATCCTGGTTAAAGAACAGCCATGAGCCTTATGTGGTAATATCTTCCGGTGACTGTGTGTACAAAATGGATTATAATAAGATTCTGGAGTACCACATTGATAAGAAAGCTGATATCACGGTAGTATGTAAAGACATGTCACCCGATGTCAATGTTGAGCGATTCGGTACGATCAAGATGAATGAAGAGAGCCGCATTGAGGAATTTGAAGAAAAACCGGTGGTTGCCAAGTCCAATACGATTTCATGCGGTGTCTATGTAGTCAGAAGAAGACAGCTGATCGAAATGATCGAAAAGTGTGCGGAAGAAGACAGATATGACTTCGTTAAGGACATCTTGATCCGGTATAAAAATATGAAACGAATCTTCGGATATAAGATCAAGGACTACTGGAGCAATATTGCCACGGTGGAAGACTACTACAAGACGAATATGGATTTCCTTCGTCCGGAGATCAGGGATTACTTCTTCAGACAATATCCGGATATTTATTCTAAGGTAGATGATCTGCCGCCGGCAAAATACAACGTGGGAGCGAGTATCAGGAACAGCCTGATTTCCAGCGGATGTATTGTGAACGGTAAGGTTGAGGATTCCGTGATTTTTAAGAAGACGTATATCGGTAATAACTGCTATATTAAAAATTCCATCATTTTAAATGATGTGTATATTGGGGATAATACGCATATTGAAAATTGTATCGTGGAAAGCAGGGGCACGATACGTGCGAATTCCTACCACAGAGGCGAGGACGGAATAGAAATTGTGGTAGAACATAATGACAGATATGTAATTTAATGGTATGATGGAAAGGCGGTTGCTATAATCGATAGAAATATTGTGTAAGAGGCATGGGCGCTATTAACTAAATGTTTATTACAAGCTACGTGGCTTGATGAGTATGACTTATGTGGAAAAGCTTGTGAAAACCGACAGGTTCCTGTTCGGTATCATATGATAAGGAGGCTGAGCTTCATGAGAATTACTGATGTCCGCGTGCGTAAAATGACTCAAGACAGCAAAATGAAGGCAATCGTCTCGATTACCATAGACGATGAATTCGTGGTTCATGACATTAAAGTAATCGAAGGTGAAAAAGGTCTTTTCATTGCAATGCCAAGCAAGAAGGCTAATGATGGTGAGTATCGGGATATTGCACATCCTATCAACTCAGATACCCGCGACAGAATACAAAAGATTATTCTGGAAAGCTATGAGAAGGCGCTTTTAGAATCTGATGATGAGTAACAAATGCAGTGTGGAAAGAAGAAAAAAGGACGCAGAAAGCGTCCTTTTTTACGTCTTTAGAAAACAATTCTTGTAGGAACGGAAAAATATTGATAGAATAAGAAACAGTCAATATTATTGCCGTACCTGCGGCAGCATACCAAATCAGAATCGAGGTAATTATGTACATTATCGTAGGTCTGGGAAATCCGGACAGGCAGTATCAGAACACAAGACATAATATCGGTTTTGACGTGCTCGACGTCATTGCCGATAAGAATAATATTACCGTGAAGGAGCGTAAGCATAAGGCGCTTATCGGTAAAGGGTTCGTGGGCGGACAGAAGGCAGTTTTAGTTAAGCCACAGACATACATGAATTTGAGTGGTGAAAGTGTTAGGGAAGTCATAGACTTTTATAAAGCAGACGAAAAGAGCGAGCTGATTGTGATCTCCGATGATATCAGTCTGGATGTGGGGCAGATTCGCATTCGGAAAAAGGGAAGTGCCGGCGGACATAATGGACTGAAGAATATCATTCTGCATCTTGGACATGATGAATTCCAGCGGATCAAGATGGGCGTGGGACAGAAACCGGAAGGCTATGACTTAGTGGATTATGTATTGGGACATTTTTCCAAGGAAGAACGGGAGATCATGGATGAGAGCGCTAAGCGCGCGGCGGCGGCCATTGAAGTAATGATCGCTGAGGGTGCGGATGCGGCGATGAATTTATTTAATAAAAAGATACAGCAGACATAAGAAAATGACTTGAAAAGAAGATTACGAGTTACAGTGCAAGTTATGTATAGACAGAGTTTTTTATTCTATAGGAAATTCTTACGTTATAGGGATTAGCATGTTAAGTGGTAGAGCAATCTAAACGATATTATGACAGAAATATTATATGGAAACAAAAATCATGGAGGTAAGATGTGAGGGCTTTACTTGCTCCCTTGGAAGAATTGGGAGAATATGAAGAAATTAAGAAAATGCTTGTAAAAGACCGGGCTTCCGTGGCATTGAGCGGGTGCGTGGACTCGCAGAAGCTGCATATGATCTATGGGATCGGCGAGGAATTTCGCTATAAATTGATCGTGACTTTCAGTGATCTGCGGGCGAAAGAGTTATATGAAGATTATAAGTTTTATGACAGAAATGTCATGTTATATCCGGCCAAGGACCTGATTTTTTTTCAGGCGGATATCCACGGTAATCAGCTGACAATGGAACGAATCAGATGCCTGCGGCGGCTGATGGAGGGCAGACCCACTACGGTGATCACCACCTACGATGCCCTGATGGCGCCACAGCCACCGATCGATGCATGGAAAAAGCATATAATACACTTGGATAAACGAAGCAGCATAGATGAGAGTGAGTTGGCGGCGCGTCTCGTGGAGCTGGGATATGAAAAGAATTATCAGGTGGAAGCGCCGGGGCAGTTCAGTATTCGCGGCGGTATCGTTGATATTTTTGATCTGACAGAAGAAAATCCTTACCGAATCGAGCTGTGGGGAGAAGACGTGGAGTCCATACGCAGCTTTGATATTCTGAGCCAGCGTTCCATAGAGCAGCTGGAGTCAGTCACGATCTATCCTGCAACAGAACTAATATTGTCAGAATATGAATTGCGGGATGGACTTAAGAAGATTCAGGAAGAGTGTAAGAAACATACGGCCAAGCTGCGAAAAGAGATGAAGACCGAGGAAGCACATCGAATCGAGACGCAGGTAAAGGAACTGGTAGAGCAGCTGCTGGAACTTGGATTGTCCAGAAATACGGTGAATTTGGAGAGCTATATACGGTACTTTTATTCGGAATTGTCAACTCTCCTCGATTGTCTGTCAGACAATGCGGAGATTTCCGGCAGACAGGGCGCATGCTGTGTTTTCATAGAGGAACCGCTGCGGGTTAAGGAACACGTGTCGGCGGTAGAACTGGAATTTCGCGAAAGCATGCTGCATCGTCTGGAGAAGGGTTATATTCTGCCCGGACAGATGGATATCCTCTACAGTGCGGAGAAGACGGCGGCGAGGATCACGAAAGGCAGAGTTGTGACGCTCTCCATGATGGATGGCAGGAATCCTCTTTTTAAGGCGGACAGAAAATTTGATATTCAGACGAGAAGTTTATCTTCTTACAACAATAGTTTTGAAGCGTTGGTGAAAGATCTGGCCGGTTATAGGAAAAGAGGGTATCGCATCCTGCTGCTTTCCGGTTCCAGAACGAGGGCGAAGCGCCTTGCGGAAGATCTGCGTGAGCAGGAGATCAGCGCCTTTTATACGGAAGATCCTATGCGGGAGGTGCAGCCGGGCGAGGTCATGACCTACTATGGCAGGGTGCTCAAGGGATTCGAATATCCGCTTCTGAAATTTATCGTGATCTCGGAGAGTGACATCTTCGGTGCGGAGAAGAAGAAAAAGAGAAAGAAGCTTTATCAGGGACAGAAGATCAATGATTTCAATGAGTTAAAAGTGGGAGATTACGTGGTGCACGAGAGCCACGGACTGGGGATCTATCAGGGCATAGAGAAAGTGGAAGTGGATAAGATCGTCAAGGATTATATGAAGATCTCTTATCGGGACGGCGGTATTCTCTATGTGCTTGCCACAGGTCTGGATGTGATTCAGAAATATGCTTCTGCGGAGTCAGGCAGCAAACCTAAGCTCAATAAACTGGGTACGCAGGAGTGGAGTAAGACCAAGTCAAAAGTGCGCACCGCGGTGGACGAAGTGGCGCAGGATCTGGTAGAACTGTATGCGGTCAGACAACAGAGTCAGGGCTTTAAATACGGGCCGGACACTGTCTGGCAGAGGGAATTTGAGGAGATGTTTCCTTTTGAGGAGACGGAAGATCAGGTGAATGCCATCGCTGCCACGAAGGAGGATATGGAGAGCAGCAAGATCATGGATCGTCTGATCTGCGGTGACGTGGGGTACGGCAAGACGGAAATCGCGATCAGGGCGGCGTTCAAGGCCGTGCAGGAGGGAAAACAGGTGGTATATCTGGTGCCCACTACCATTCTTGCACAACAGCATTATAATACTTTCGTGCAGAGAATGAAGGAGTTTCCGGTACGGATAGATCTGCTGTCGCGTTTTCGGACAACGGCGGAACAGAAGAAGACAGTGGCAGATTTGAAGAAAGGCATGGTGGATATCGTGATCGGCACCCACCGCGTCCTGTCTGCTGATGTACAGTATAAGGATCTGGGGCTGCTGATCATCGATGAGGAACAGCGCTTCGGTGTGGCGCATAAAGAGAAGATCAAGAAGATGAAGGAAAACGTGGATGTGCTGACGCTGACGGCGACACCGATTCCCAGAACGCTGCACATGAGCCTGATCGGCATTCGGGATATGAGTGTGCTGGAAGAGGCACCCGGGGACCGACAGCCGATTCAGACTTTTGTATGTGAGTACAATGAAGAATTGGTGCGTGAAGCGATCGTCAGGGAATTGTCCAGAGAAGGACAGGTATACTATGTCTATAACAGGGTAAATAACATTGCGGATATTTCCGCCGCGATCCAGAAGCTGGTGCCCGAGGCAACCGTGGCTTTTGCACACGGTCAGATGAAGGAGAGCGAGCTGGAGCGAATTATGTATGATTTCATCGACGGAGAAATCGACGTGCTGGTGTCCACTACGATCATTGAGACCGGACTGGACATTTCCAATGTAAACACGATGATCATTCATGATTCCGATCAGATGGGGCTGTCGCAGCTCTATCAGCTCAGAGGGCGCGTGGGGCGTTCCAACCGGACAGCCTATGCTTTTCTTATGTATAAAAGAGACAAAATGCTCAGGGAAGTGGCGGAGAAACGCTTGGAAGCAATCAAGGAGTTTACCGATCTGGGCAGTGGATTTAAGATTGCCATGCGGGATCTGGAAATACGCGGCGCGGGTAATCTGCTGGGGGCAAGGCAGCATGGGCATATGCAGGCGGTCGGTTATGATCTGTACTGCAAGATGTTAAATGAAGCGGTTAAAAGCCTGAAAGGTATTTCGACGATAGAAGACTTTAATACAAGCATCGATCTGGAAGCGGACGCATACATTCCGCCTTCTTATATCGTAAATGAAGTGCAGAAACTGGATATCTATAAGCGTATTGCGGGAATTGAAAATGAGAAGGAATGCGATGACATGCGGGAGGAACTATTGGACCGCTTCGGCGAGATTCCGAAGTCGGCGGAAAATCTGCTTAGAATTGCGCTGATCCGTTCTCACGCGCATAAACTGTACATGCCGGAGGTAAAGGGTAAGGACGGTTCCATCCGTTTCCTGCTGCGGACGGATGCCCCGATCAGGGTGGAAAATATTCCGCAGCTTCTGAATGCCTATGAGGGCAGGATGTCTTTTGAGCCAAAAGGAACGCCGATGTTCAGGCTGCGCTATCGGAAATGCGGCGTGGTTGAGAAGGACGAGGAATTGCTGCTGGCACTGACGGAGGCGGCACTTTCTGATATGACAGAGTTGCTGTTGGAGTAGGAAAAATTAGGTATTGGGGAAAATCAAGATGGGTATGCAATCTGCCAATTTAATTTACTGAAAATGATTTGGATAGCAGTTAGAGTTGATATTATTTGCAGGCGGTAGGAGCGGAAATATGATTTATTTAGATCATGCGGCGACAACGAAAACAGCACCGGAAGTTGTGGAAGCGATGCTGCCGTATTTCACGGAATGTTACGGCAATGCGGGAAGTATATACAAGTTGGGCAATGAGAGCAGGATGGCGGTTATCCGGGCGAAGGAGACGATTGCCGGAACGCTTGGCGCGGAAGCGAATGAGATTTATTTCACATCGGGCGGAACGGAATCCGACAATTGGGCGCTTAAAGCTGTCTACGAGGCTTGTCGTGATAAGGGAAGACATATTATTACGTCTAAGATCGAACATCATGCGGTGTTACATACATGTGAATATCTGGAAAAGCAAGGGGCCGAGGTCACGTATCTGGATGTGGACGGTGACGGATTGGTGGATGTGGAACAGCTGAAACGGGCGATTCGACCCGACACCATTCTGATCTCAATAATGTATGCCAACAATGAGATCGGAACGATCCAGCCGATCAAGGAGATCGGAGAGATTGCCGCGGCTCACGGTATTCTGTTCCATACTGATGCGGTACAGGCTTACGGACAGCTGCCCATTGATGTGGCAGCATGTCACATCGACCTGCTTTCCACCAGCGGACATAAGTTCAACGGACCAAAGGGAGTGGGATTTCTTTATATTAGTAAAAAGGCCAAGATCCGCTCTTTTATGCACGGCGGGCAGCAGGAACGGGGCAGGCGCGCCGGCACCGAGAACGTGCCGGGTATCGTAGGGCTGGAAGCGGCTGTGAGGCGCGTGTATTGCAGTGTGGAAGAAGCGGAATGTGTCTGCAATTTAGAAGAAGAGAAGAATGCAGAACGTGAAAGGATATTGCGGGATTACCTAATCTCTCAGATTGAAGAGAAGATCCCCGAGGCAATGCTCAACGGACATCGCACAAAGCGGCTGCCGGGGAATGTGAATTTCAGCTTTCCGGGGGTAGAGGGAGAGTCGGTGCTGATCATGTTGGATATGCAGGGGATCTGTGCGTCAAGTGGGTCGGCATGTACTTCCGGTTCTATTGATCCGTCTCATGTACTGCTGGCGATCGGGCGGTCACCGGAGGAAGCGCGCAGTGCGATTCGGTTAACGCTTGGCGCGGAGAACACGAAGGAAGAGATGGATATTGTGGTGGGGGAGCTGGCGCGGATTGTTGGGAAGATTAGGGAGAGCCGGTTGTAAGGCAAATTAGTCTTCGTGGAATATATAACTGCAAGGAGAAACCAAATGGCATATATTGATTTACATTTTCATTCTATATACTCAGATGGAACTTATACGCCTGAAGAATTGGTGTGCTATGCAAAAAAGAAAGAGTTGTCAGCCGTTTCGCTGACTGATCATGATACAATAAAAGGATTAGAGAGGGCTAGAAAACAATCTGAAAAACTTGGAATTAAGTTTATTAATGGCGTTGAAATAAATTCTTGTTGTTATGTTAGTAATAGGTTAGTTAATATTCATGTTTTGGGATACAATTTTGTCATAGAAAAAATGAATGAATATATGAGGACGCTAAAAGTGTTAAGAGATGAGCATAATGATGCAATTATGAGAGCACTTCAAAGAATTGGAATATGTATTGACTATGATGATGTGGAAAAACAATTTGAAGAATGTGTCCTGACTCGTATGAATTTTGCAAGAACATTGGTTAAAAAAGGATATGCATCGACAGAATGGGAGGCACTGACGAAATATCTTCATAAAGGAGGCTGTGCATATGTTGAATGTAGTTATCCCTCATTTTCAGTTGTAGCCCAAAAAGTACATGGTGCAGGCGGAATTGTGTCCTTGGCACATCCGGCAGAATATGGATTGAATGATAATGAAACAGAGATATTAATAAAAAATCTTATGGATTACGGTTTAGATGCAATTGAGATAATACATCCGTCCCAAGATTCTATATATTCTAAAAAACTTCAGGATATCGCTATCAAAAATAATTTGGCTTTTACGGGCGGAAGTGACTTTCATGGTAATAAAGATAACGGAATTGACTTGGGCATGGGAGGAGAAAATATGATGATTCCGGATAGTATTTTAGCAAATTTATTTTGATCGTTCCCTAGTCATGGAGCGCTGCTTCTTTCTTTTTGCGTAAAACTGTTAAAGTGCCATGTGTCAAGAATTTCTTCCTGCATTTGATAATCGGAATCCCATTGATGCACAGAGTGGAACTCTATATTGCCCTATATAGAATAATTATGATATAATTTGTCTACAATATGATTAGGCATGACATATTCAATTATACATTTATGTAGTCATTCCAAGGAGGGATACAATATGGACGCAATTATCAGACCATCCGCTGACATTCGTAATCACTATAATGAGATATCTAGACAGTGCAGGGAAGAAAGAGTTCCGGTTATTCTTACTGTGAATGGAAGGGGGGACACAGCAGTATTAGGTTTGCAGGACTATTACCAGATGAAGTCAGAACTGGAGTTACTTCGTACGCTTGCAGAGGCAGAAGAAGATGTGAAGACTGGAAGAGTAGCGCCGATACAGGAAACTTTTGACGATATTCGAAGTAAACTTCTGGAGATGAGAAATGAAATATAAAGTCATACGAACAGCCAAAGCTGATGAACAGCTTCATAATGATATTTTGTATATTGCGCAAGATTCCGGGAGTGTAGATATAGCACTTAACTATCTCGACAAAGTAGAGAGTGCGGTCAATCTTTTACAAACGACTCCATATGTAGGAAGCCGACCCAGATACGCAACGCTCCGTAGGCAGGGCTATCTGGTACTTATAGTTGAACGGCATTTGATATTTTATAAGGTATCCGAGGAAGATAAAACAGTGGTGATTTATGCTATTGTAGATGGCAGGCGGGAGTATAAAAATATGATTTGAGTGCTTTGGATCAGGGAAGGACGTAGAGCGTCTTATGGAAAAATGAGTAAAAATTATATAATTTAATACCCAATAGAGTCCAGATTATCGGACTCTATTTTTTGTATCCTAATACCAGAACAAAAGTTCGGGAAAAGGTAAAGGAGACAGATATTATGAAAGGATATGCAGTAGAGAGCGGTTATATGGGATATGTTGACGGAGAGTATATGTTGTTTGCCAGCGAGACAGATTATGCAGATTATGTGGAAAAATAGGTAGTGGTTCGGATTACTATCATATGATGACCGAACAGAATAGCAGGAAAATGAAGAAATATTGTTTCGTATATTGCGGTGACTAACCTATATACAGTAAAATAAAACAATGTATAGGAAATATTTGCTATAGGAAAAGAGGAAGAACCATGAAGAGACATGTCATTGTTTTGGGGATAGCGACCGCAATGATCATTGTGTTGGCGGGCTGTGGCGGACAGGATCGGCAGAATGCAGCTTCTGCCGTCATGTCAGAGAGTGCGGAGAATGTCGGAGCGCATGAAGAAGAGTCGGCAAGCAGTGAGCAGGAATCTTCCGTTGAAGAACAGGATACTGACGCAGAACAACAGACGGAAGGCGTAGAGACCGCTGCGGGACAGCAGGATGAGGATGTGGCGGCAGACACGAACCAAGAAGATGAAAGTGCAGGGAATGATATAACGCATATAGAAGGCAGCAATGAAGGTGTTAATTCCGAAGCAAATAAGTTTGTGAGAAGTATGAAGATCGGCTGGAATCTTGGCAATACTTTTGATGCGCACTCGGATCACAATAAAGGGGATGAAATGGCTTATGAATCCGATTGGTGCGGGATCGTCACGTCGAAAGAGATGGTTGACGAGATCAAAGCAGCCGGTTTTAAGACGATGCGTATTCCGGTATCATGGCATAATCATGTCACAGCCGACGGCAATTACACGATCAGCGAGGTGTGGCTGAACCGTGTGCAGGAAGTGGTGGATTATGCGATTGATAATGATATGTATGTGATTATTAATATTCACCATGATAATTCTACAAGCTATATGTATCCGACAACAGAGTATTTGGAGCAGTCTAAGGCTTATGTCGCAGCAATCTGGTCACAGGTGGCGGCGAGATTTGCGGATTATGACGAGCATTTGATTATGGAGGCGCTGAATGAACCCCGTCTGGTTGGCACGAGCGATGAGTGGTGGCTTGATCTGAATAAACAGCAGTGTGTGGAGGCAGTGAAGTGTATCAATGAGTTGAATCAAGTGTTTGTAGACACTGTGCGGGCATCCGGAGGCAATAACGGAGAACGCTACCTGCTGGTACCGGGTTATGCGGCATCTTTACAGGGAGCTACCAACCAATATTTTGAATTGCCGCAGGATATTGCGGGGAATGAGAATAAGATTCTAGTGGAAGTACATGCTTACACACCTTATGATTTTGCACTGCGGGCATCGGGAGAAGGTAAAAGCATCGATCAGTGGAGCGTGAATGATAAAGCTTCGACCGCTGAGATTGATGAGCTGATGGATACGCTGTACAAGAAATATGTGCAGAATGGCATTGGTGTGGTGATTGATGAGTTCGGTGCGAGAGATAAGAACGGAAATATTCAGGCGAGGACGGATTTTGCAGCCTATTATGTGGCGGCGGCGAGACAGAGAGGAATCACTTGCTGTTGGTGGGACAATAATGAATTTACCGGCGATGGAGAAAACTTCGGTATCTTCCGGAGGCAGGTATGCAGTTTTATGTATCCGGAGCTGGTAGAAGGCATGATGAAGGGTTTGTGAGCATTTTTTGCACAGTGAGGGGCAGAAACATAATTGCTAAATCACAGGCATAGGTATATGATAGTAATTGTTGCTGCGGCCCGATGCAAGCCGCACTTATAGAGTATGTGGAGAACACAGTGATTAAGAAGATTGATTCGATAACAGTGAACTATATAGATGAGGGTGAAGGCGAAGCAATTGTGCTTCTGCATGGCTGGGGAGCGAATATTACCTTATATGCCGGCATTATTAATGTGCTGGCAAAGGGACACAGGGTGATCGCGCTTGATATGCCGGGATTCGGTAAGACATCTGAACCGCCGGAGCCGTGGTGCGTGGATGACTATGTAGATTTCGTGATGAAATTTATTGAATCTTTTGGTCTTGTGCGGTTCAGTGTTGTAGTACACTCGTTTGGCGGAAGGGTATTCTTTAAGATGAATGCCAGAGAGAATCTGCCGTTTACCATAGAGAGAGCCGTGCTGATCGACAGTGCGGGGATTTTGCCAAAGAAGAGCTTCCGGCAGAAGTTTAGTTTGCGTTGCTACAAGATTGGGCGGGCGGTCATGAGTACGAAAGTATTACATTTCCTGTATCCAGATGCGGTAGACAATATGAGGCGTAAACGTGGATCGGCCGATTATAACAGTGCAACGCCGACCATGCGCGCGACGCTGGTAAAAGTGGTAAATGAGGACTTAGAGCCGCTTATGCATTTGGTCAAGTGCCCGACTCTGTTAATATGGGGAGATAAGGACACGGCAACGCCGCTGTCCGATGCCAAGAGAATGGAAGAGCTGATACCGGAAGCGGGACTGGTGGTATGTGAAGGAGCGGGGCATTTTTCTTTTGCCGAGCAGGCACCGAAGGTACATGCTGCGTTGGCTGCATTCTTTTCATCATAGAAAGTGGCCAATACTACGCTTGTCGTTTTGTGTATATCAGTTGTTGCAATTTGCATCCAAAGCATGCAAAGACTGGTGTGGGTGTGGACTGTAACACTTTGGAGATTGCTACAGGAATGGCAGCAGTGCGTATAAAGAATAACTAAGAATGATTCAGAATGAATAGGAAACTACCATGAATATTGTATTAACAGTCATATGGTTTACCACATATATAGTGGGCACCGTATGGTATGAACTTTATATTGTCCATATGTTTCAGCAGAACTCTTACAAACCGCGTGAATATATGGAATGGATGCAGGTGCACAGCAATGTGGGAAGGCTGCTGGGTAAATGTCTGTATGGAATTATATCTTTGCCACTGGTGTTGATCGGCGGCAGAGGGTGCGTGATCGCGGCATGTGTATTGAATATAATGACTATTATAGTCAACAAACCTCACGCGGCGAAAAAACCGCTCGTGTATACGAAGCGGGTGAAACGCATGCTTATGACTACGGCAGCCATCTATTTAATCGGTATGCTGTTAGCGCTTTTCCTTCCCATAGGCGGATACCGTATTGTTCTGACAGAGCTTGCCGCGACGGCAACCGAGGCAGTAACATATCGTCTGCGCGTCTGTGCAGGGATTCTGACTGGCTTGTTTATTGTGCAGCCCTTTCTGATTCTGCTGGTGAATCTGATTAATCGGCCGATAGAGCAGGGAATCGATCGGCACTATATTAACGATGCCGCAAGGATTCTGAAAGAGATGCCGGATTTGAAGATTATCGGTGTGACCGGAAGTTATGGTAAGACCAGTGTGAAATATTTTCTGAGTACTTTATTATCCTGTCGTTACAATGTACTTCATACACCAGGCAACTATAACACGACGCTGGGTGTTGTCAGGACGATCAGGGAGCAGATGAAACCGTTCCACGAAATTTTTATCTGTGAGATGGGTGCAAGAGAGGTGGGCGATATCAAAGAGATTTGTGATCTGGTGCATCCTGATTACGGAATCATCACTTCGATCGGACCACAGCACTTACAGAGCTTTCATACGATTGAGAATATTATCGGTACGAAATTTGAATTGGCTGATGCCGTGCCGGCGGATGGGAAGGTCTTCTTGAATTATGATAACGAGTATATCCGCGCACATAAGATCAATAAGAATGTCGTAAGCTATGGTATGACGGGAGAAGATATTAACTTTCGGGCTTACGATATAGAAGTGTCTCCGAGAGGATCTTCTTTCAAAATGAAAGACGAGAACGGCGATGAGTATGAGTTCCACACACGGCTGGTGGGAAATCATAATGTACAGAATATTGCGGGTGCCATCGCGGTGGCTCATACGCTGGGAATTCCGATGGAGAAGTTGAAATATCCGGTGAAACAGCTGGAAAGCGTGGAGCACCGGCTGCAGCTTAAGAAGCAGGGCAATAGAATTATACTGGACGATGCTTATAATTCCAATAAGAGCGGATTCGAGGCGGCGCTTGACACGCTGGCGATGTTTAAGGAGCTGCGCATTCTGATGACACCGGGCATGGTGGAGCTGGGTGAGAAGCAGTATGATGAGAATAAAGAAGTGGGTATCTATGCGGCGGATAAATGTGACTATGCGGTGCTGATCGGTAAGGAGCAGACGAAACCGATTCAGGACGGTCTGCTGGAAGCAGGATTTGCGCAGAACAGGATGATCGTAGTGGATACATTGCAGGAAGCATTCCAGATGGTGAATGCGATTCCGGATGAGAAACAGAAGGTAGTGTTGATCGAGAATGATCTGCCGGACAATTATGCGTAAAAGTAGTGTGAGCCCTTGACATGGAGGTAAAGATGAAAATTCGAGTAGGCGTATTCTTTGGTGGTAAAAGTGTGGAGCATGAGGTATCCGTGATCTCAGGATTACAGGCGTATAATTCTTTTAACAGAGATAAGTATGAACCGATCCCGATCTATATCACTAAGGATAATGAATTATACACCGGCGACGCCATTGGGGATATTGCCAATTATAAGAATATTCCGGCGTTGCTGCAGAAGAGCACAAGAGTATTTCTGATGTGCGAGCAGGGACAGGCAGAGTTGATTCAATATCCGGTGAAGAAGTTCGGCAGCTCCGTGGCGGCGCAGATCGATGTGGCGTTTCCCGTAGTGCATGGCGCTAATGTGGAAGACGGATCGTTGCAGGGATTCCTGAGGCACTATAACATTCCGTTTGTGGGATGTGACGTGGCAGCCTCCGCGGTGACTATGGACAAATATGTGATGAAAACTGTGCTGAAAGATAACGGGATTCCGGTATTGGATTGTGTTACGCTGAATGTGAAGGAGTATGAGAGCGACGAGGAAGCCGCTTACGTTAAAGTGGAAGATAAGATCGGCTATCCGGTTATTGTCAAGCCGGTTAATCTGGGGTCCAGTGTGGGAATCAAGGTGGCAAAAGACAAAGACGGTTTACGGGAAGCGCTGGAGTATGCTTTTACGTTTGGTCCCAGAGTCTTGATTGAACATGCGATTATGAATCTGCGGGAGATCAACTGTGCGGTTTTGGGCGACTATGAGCAGGCGGAAGCCTCCGAGTGCGAAGAACCGATATCCAGCGATGAGATCCTGAGTTATGAAGATAAATATGTAGCAGGTTCCAAGAGCGGTTCCGAAGGCATGCGCACGGCAAAGAGAGAACTTCCCGCGAATTTGACACCGCAGAAACGGGAGGAAATCCGTCAGATGGCAGTCAAGACATTTCAGGTATTAAATTGTAACGGCGTGTCCAGAATCGATTTTATGATTGACCGCGACACAGATCAGGTATATGTCAATGAGATCAATCCGATTCCGGGGTCACTGGCCTTCTATCTGTGGGAAGCGCTGGATAAACCGTATGCGGAGCTTCTGGATGATATGGTAGGACTGGCGCTTAAGAGGGAGCGGGAAGAGAAGAGCACGCTGACCTCTTTTGACAGCAATATTTTGCAGAATGCGAATCTGTCAGGTGCAAAAGGTGTTAAGAAATAGGGGACAGATAAAGCTGAAAATAAGCAGAAAACAAAAATAAAAACAGAAAGAAGCAAGAGTAAAAATCAGACAATTAAATTCAAAATTTGCATGCATATAATTTCCTGCTTTACAAATAATAGTAAAAACATAAAAGTGATTAAAACTATTACGCGGTGAGTCAGCCGCGATTTACAGATGGAGGTTATATGATATGAAAGCAACAGGAATTGTCAGAAGAATAGATGATCTCGGACGTATCGTGATCCCGAAAGAAATCCGTCGGACGTTGCGGATTCGGGAATCGGACCCGTTGGAAATATTTACCGACAGGGAGGGCGAGATCATATTAAAGAAATATTCGCCTATCGGTGAGATGGGAACATTTGCAAAGCAGTATGCGGAGAGCATGGCACAGGTATCGGGTCATATTGCGATGATTTCCGACAGAGATCAGTTTATCGCAGTGGCGGGCGGCATGAAGAATATGCTGGGAAAATCGATCAGCCGGGAACTGGAGGAGAAAATTAATCACAGAGAAAGCCTTGTTGCGGCGAAGGGCGACCGCAATTTTATTCAGGTCAGCAATGACCAGGATGAGTTTCACCACGAGGCAATCAGCCCGATCATCTGTGAGGGCGACGTGATAGGTTCCGTACTTCTTGTGGAAACAGACCATAAGTCCAAGATGGGAGAGGTAGAGCAGAAATTGATTCAGTCTGCGGCCGGATTCTTGGGAAGACAGATGGAGCAGTAATTGCCGGAGATAAGGCAAGACAACGGTACAGATAAATAGAAGAGTAACCAAAAAGGCGGGACGGAACAGATTCTGACCCGCCGTATTTTTAATCAGATAAAGTAATCGATCGTGGACTCCGGTGTCAGTCGCGTTTCCTGATTGAATACGATCATGGCTTCCCGCAAGTCAACCGCACCCATCTCGTAGAAACCTTCCGTCGTACGGTTGAGACGCTGCATGGAGACCAGACGATTGGCGCGTTTGGGCTGATCAGTAATAAAGGTGATTCCGTCGCTGAAATACTCCTGGTCCAGTTCAGGGTCATCCAGTTCTTCATAGTATGGATCGAAAAGATAAACACTGTCACCTTCTATTCCCGTAAGCAATACATAGTGAGGAACATCCAGATACAGCCTCAAAATTGCGACGCCTCCCTGCTGCAATGCTCCGACGATCTTACTGTTTTGTGCCAGACAGACGTTCTCGCCGGATAGAAATTCACAGGAAATCGGAAAATTTTTCATCTGGCCGAACTGGTTAAGCCAGTTGCTTAAAAACATCATGGCGGAAGCAGAAGTACCGCGCTTGCCGACTTCTCCTTCTTCATTGTACGAATCCAGACAGTAAAGCATAATATATTTAATGATGTCGGGATAGATGACCTCCCGCTCGAATAAATAGCGGATGGCGTTGGTCAGAGCTACTGGGCCGCAATCATATTCGCTAGATTGGTAATTAAGTAAATTTTTCATGCACATTTTCCTTTGTATTTATCGTAATTGTAGAAAATATACATCGCATTGCTTTTTTTGTCAAGGTTATGCTATACTAAGTCGATTGCTTAATGGGAATTTGACAAAAAAATATTGACAGTGGTATTTTATGGAAGTATAATTCCATACAAAACCTAGTTAGTTGGTAGGAATAGTTGCGGCTGACACGGTCTATGTCAATATATGCTGCAAACACTTCGGAATGGAGGAGAGATTATGAAAAGAATTACGAGAAGCTTACTGAGTCTGCTGATGGCAATCGCCATGATTGGCATCATGACGGCATGCGGTGCTTCCGGTAATGACGGAAACACTGCGGCGGCAGATGGTATCGCAGCGGATGGTGCAGCGTCAGACGGCGAATCAGCGGGATCTGTCACGGCCGCAGAGGGAGAGAAAATTATCAATATCGGCGTAACAGACAGTCTCGGAGGGGTGAATCCGTTTGCGATCGATCAGACAGAGATCAATAAACATGCAATGGATCTGATGTTTCTGCCTTTGATGGAACTGGATAAGGATCTGAACTTTCAGGGAATGTTGGCAGATTCAATCACTACGGATGATAATATGCATTTCGTCGTGCATATAGATGATAAAGCAACGTGGTCCGACGGTACACCGGTCACGGCTTATGATGTGGAGTATTCCGTATTGCGTTATGCCAGCCCGATCGTGGCCAATTCCACATTGCTGTTATACGCTTTTGAAGGAACAGACGATGAGACCGGTTTTGTGGAAGAGGGTGCGACCTCTATGGCAGGACTTACCGTACTGGATGAGAAGACGATTCAGTTCAGCGCTAAGTATCCGATGGCGCTTACCACATTCCAGAACAGCTATGGCAGATATCTTCATATCCTGCCGAAACATGTGATCGAGAAGTTCGGAGAGAATGAATTAGTTTCCAATGATTGGTTCAACCGTCCGGATGTGATCAGCGGACCCTACTTCCTGACGGATTATGACGCAGATCATTATATTTCCTATACGGCGAATACGGATTACTGGAAAGGTGCGCCGAAGATCGACAAATTGAACTTTAAGATCGTGGACGGAAGCCAGATCTATTCCGGACTCCAGTCCGGCGAGATCGACATCACACAGCATACCATGACGGCGATTCCGCAGGAGGATTATGAGAGTATAGAAGCGCTTAAGAATGTAACGGTAATATACGGTTCTCCGGTGACGAATCAGTCAGCATTTATTCAAACCGCTAATATTTCTGACGAGAGAGTGCGGCAGGCGCTTATATATGCGATCGACAGACAGCAGCTCGTGGACCAGCTTTTAAAAGGACACGGAGAAGTCGTAGACGGATTCCTGTCTTCGGCAAGTCCGTTCTATGATTCTGCGATTGAACCGATTGAATACGATCCGGAAAGAGCGAAGGAACTTCTCGAGGAAGCCGGCTGGGATAGCACGCAGGTGCTCCGCTTCTATGTAAATTCCGGTGATAACACCTTTGTTAACGGTGTTCAGGTTATTGCGGCACAGTGGGCAGCGGTTGGAATCAACGCAGAGATTACGACAGTAGATCTGGCCACACTGATGACAATAGCGGGCACTACAGATTATGATATTATGGCAGTGCAGTACACTTATGCACCGGTAGATCCTTATCCGGATGTAGCATGGCTGTTGGGCGGTGAAGGAAGCTGGACGGGATATTATGATGACGAAGTTGCAGCGGCGTTAGAAGGAACCCAGAAGGCAGGCAGCGTGGATGAGATTAAAGGATTTTACGCTGTTGTGGATAAGAAGATGCAGGAGGAGGCACCAATGTTCTCAGTCTATGTGGTCAGCGCTCAGGGTGCCGTGAACAACCGCGTTGTAGGTGCGCAGCCAAGTGTATACGGATTCTTTAACGACGTTCAGAACTGGGATGTTACAGAGTAATTGATGGTCATATGACATCGTTATTTGTGTCATAGGAAAGCGCATCCTATGATACAAAACGGGTGCGCAGGGAGGGTGTGCCATGGCACATTTGCTGGAGGTGGAAGATCTGACAACAGTCTTTCGCGGAGATTATGGAAGAAATATCAGTGTTGATCACATCAGTTTTCATGTGGATCAAGGGGAAGTAGTCTGCATTGTCGGAGAATCCGGCTGCGGCAAAAGCGTCACATCACTGTCTATCATGGGATTATTAAGGAGGGGCGGAGCTGTCACGGACGGCTCTGTCCTCTTTGACGGTAAGAATCTTCTTACTATGACGGAGAAGGAGCTGGATCAGATCAGAGGCAACGAGCTGACGATGATCTTTCAGGATCCGCTCACGTCGCTGAATCCGGTGTTTACCGTGGGAAGCCAGATTACGGAGAGCATCCGCACCCATATGCAGTTATCGAAAGAAGAAGCAAAAATGCGGGCGGAGGAACTGCTGATGCAGGTAGGCATGCCGGATGCCGCAAAGACAATGAAGAAATATCCGCATACGTTGTCGGGGGGTATGCGGCAGAGGGTCATGATTGCGATGGCGCTGTCATGCAATCCGCGGCTGCTGATTGCAGATGAGCCGACCACCGCATTGGATGTGACGATTCAGGCACAGATTATGAAGCTGCTGAAAGAGCTTCAGCAGGAACGAGAGATGGCCATGATATTGATCACCCACGACATTGGACTGGTTGCCAACACGGCGGACCGGGTGCTTGTGATGTATGCCGGTCAAATCATAGAAGAGGCCCCTGTGGAGGAGATTTTTGCAAATCCGAAACATCCCTACACGCAGGCATTGCTCCAGACAGTACCTACGATCAGAGATGATGCAGACAGGAAGCTTCAGGCGATTCCGGGTATAGTGCCGGAGAGTTATGATGATATTACGGGGTGTCGATTTGCTGACCGCTGCCCCTATCGCCGGGAAGAGTGTAGTAAATCCCAGGAAGCATACTCGTTTGGCGAGGGACATACGGCGAGATGTATTGTGGCGAAGGAAACGCGACAGGCAGAGTAAAAGGATGCGAAGTCCGGAATTTATGTGATATATAGGAATCGGCATTTGGAGGAAATCATGTTGGATGAAAAGAAGATACCTCTGATTCAGGTTGAGAATATGAAGAAATATTATCCGGTCAAGGGCGGTATCATCACGCATACAACCGGATATGTCAAGGCGGTGGACGGTGTAAGTTTCTCAGTCATGCGAGGGCAGACATTGGGACTCGTGGGCGAGTCCGGCTGTGGCAAATCCACCGTTGGAAGACAACTTGTAGGATTGGAGATGCCCACGGAGGGAAAGATCTATTACAACGGCTGTGATCTGGCAGAACTGCAGAAAAATAAAAAAGAGATGAAGCGCATTCGGACGAAATTGCAGATGGTATTTCAGGACCCGTATTCTTCTCTGAATCCTAGAAAGCATATCTATGAGATATTGGCACAGCCGATGCTGTATCATCACATTTCAGAGAAAAGTACCGTAGAAAAAGACATCCTGAAAATATTGGATATGGTGGGACTGCCGAAGACGGTGCTGGGCAGGTATCCGCATGAGTTTTCGGGAGGACAGCGGCAGAGAATCGGTATCGCCAAGGCACTGTCGCTGAATCCGGAATTTATTGTTTGTGACGAGCCGGTCAGTGCGCTGGATGTGTCCATTCAGGCACAGATTCTGAATCTCTTGAAGGAACTGCAAAAGGAACTTGGATTGACATTATTGTTTGTAGGACATGGGCTGGGCGCCGTTAACTATGTCAGTGACCGGATCGCGGTCATGTATCTGGGTAAAATCGTGGAATTCGGCGAAGCTAAGGAGATATTCAACCATCCCGTGCATCCATATACGAAGGCATTGCTGGAGGCGGTTCCCGTACCTGATCCTAAGGAAAAAGAGCGGGGACGCAGGTTGCTGCAGGGCGAGATCGGAAGCAGTATGAATCCTCCGTCAGGCTGTAGATTCCATCCTCGCTGCCCATATGCGGAGGAAAAGTGCAGGAAAGAAATTCCGACGCTGTATGATGCGATGCAAACAAAGAGAAAATTAACGCAGACAGAAGCAAAATTGCAGGCTGCGGGATTGAAGGGCGATAGCTGCCATATGGCGGCTTGTCCGGTAGTGATATCCGACAGGAAGGAGGATGATCATGGGTAAATATATATTGAAGCGTATTTTGATCGCGATTCCTGTTTTGATCGGTATTACAATTATTGATTATGTTATTATGTGTCTGGCGGGAAGTCCGCTTGAAATGTTACAGGGACCGCGAGTGTCGGAAGCGGCTGTGGAAGCCAAGAGAATCGCGCTTGGGTTGGATCAGCCTGTCTATGTGCAGTATTTTGTCTGGCTGGGACAATTATTACATGGCAATCTCGGATATTCCATGAAATCATATCAGTCGGTGAGTTCCCTGATCGGCAGCCATATTGGCCCGACACTTCTTCTGATGGGCGTATCCTTGATCGTGAGTCTGATTATGGCGGTTCCGGCGGGAATATACAGTGCGATTCACCAGTATTCGAAAGGAGATTATGCAGTGGTAACGGCTTCCTTTCTGGGGAGCAGTGTACCCGGGTTTTTCCTTTCGTTATTGCTGATCTATATTTTTACCGTGCGTCTGGGCTGGCTGCCCTCCGGCGGCATGACAACATTGGGGACAGAGGGCGGTGCATCAGATGTGGCGAAGCACATGGTTATGCCCGTGATAGTGTTAGCATTTTCTATGGCAGGAAGTAATATCCGTTATATTAGAAGCGCCATGCTGGAAATCTTACAGCAGGATTATCTGCGGACGGCACGGGCGAAGGGAATCGGACATTTCAGGGTAATCAATAAACATGCATTGCGCAATGCGCTTGTGCCCATCATCACAGTGATCGGCATGGAGATTCCGGTACTTTTCGGCGGCGCGGTGATCATAGAACAGATTTTTTCATGGCCGGGGCTGGGGCTTATGACGATGAGCGCGATCAGCAACCGAGATTATCCTGTGATTATGGGTGTATGTCTCTTATCCGCGATCGTAGTTCTTGTTGCGAATCTGATTACAGATATTCTTTATGCATTGGTAGACCCTACCATTCAGTTGGATTAGGAGGGCTTGCAGATGAAACTAAACAATATGCATAAAATATTTCGTAAAAAATCTGCCATGGCGGTCAGTGTAATTGAGGGCTATGATGCAGAGAGTGACAGACCTCAAAAAGACATATCCGATGAAAGCTACTGGCAGACGGTATTCAGACGTTTTAAAAGACATCATCTTGCGACTGTCAGTCTGGTCGTCTTAGGCGTTATTGTTTTGGCGGCGCTGCTTGCACCCGTCATTGCGCCGTATGACCCGAATGATATTGCAGGACCTTTTGCGGGAGCTCCGTCGAAAGATTTCTGGCTTGGCACAGATCAGATCGGAAGGGATGTCTTAAGCAGGCTGTTATATGCGACGAGGATATCCTTATTGGTCGGTGTGATGGCAACGGTCATATCGACGGTGATTGGTGTAATACTCGGTCTGATTGCGGGTTATTTTGGCGGTGTAGCAGATATGATCATCATGCGGTTTACGGATATGGTCATGTCGTTTCCCTATATATTACTGGTGCTGGTGGCGGCGGCTATTTTTAAACCGGGATTATGGAATATCATATTGATCCTTGGCTTTGTGGATTGGCCGGGAATCGCCAGACTGGTGAGAGGAAACGTGTTGAATCTGCGGGAGACGAATTTTGTCAAGGGAAATATCGTGGCAGGGATGCCTCTTCGGCATATTCTCTTCTCGGAGATTCTTCCGAATACGGTGGCGCCGATTCTGGTTTATGCTACCTCGGTGTTAGCGTTGTCGATTCTGGATGAAGCGGCGCTGAGTTTCTTAGGACAGGGTGTTCAGCCGCCCACGGCGAGCCTTGGTAACATGCTTAACGGTGCGCAGTCGCTTACGGTGCTCACGACTCAGCCATGGCTGTGGATTCCGCCGGGATTATTGATCGTGGTGGTGGTTATGGCAATCAATTTTATTGGTGATGCATTAAGAGACGCGCTTGATCCCAACAGTGGGAGATAGGCGTAGAAATTGCCTTGTGAGATACAGATGTCAAAAGATGCAATCTGCCTATGAAAATTTATTGCTGCACCTTTTTACACCCGAATTCGTACGAATTGTAAATGAGTAATCATGGATAAGTGTTAATTACAGGCTGATATTTGGAATGATGAAGATGACATGAGAATCGTGTATCGGGAGAGAACAGATGAGTGGGTTAGATGAGAAACAGTTGGAGAAATATTTGACAGATAACTTTGAGTGGTTTCACAGGCACCCGGAACTGCCCTATGAAGAGGTACAGACTACGGCAAAGATACGGGAACTGCTCACAGAAGCGGGAATCGAGATATTGCCCTATGATCTTGACACAGGTTTGGTTGCTGTGGTGCGGGGGCAGAGGAAAACGACAGATGCTCGAACCATCGCTCTGCGCTGTGATATAGATGCACTGCCGATCATAGAGGAGGCGGACGTGCCCTATCGCTCAGAGATACCGGGTAAGATGCATGCCTGCGGTCATGATTTTCACATTACGGCAGGGATCGGTGCGGCGATTCTTTTACAGGAGAGAAAAGAAGAATTGTGCGGAAATGTTAAATTTATATTTCAGCCTGCGGAAGAGGAATCTCATGGTGCACTGAAAATTCTGAAGACAGATGTGATGGACGATGTTGAGTGCATCTGGGGATTTCATGCGGACCCTACCAATGCGGTGGGCGTGATCGGTATTAGGGAAGGATATGTGACGGCCGCGGTAGACCGTTTCGTGATCCGCGTGAAGGGAGTGGGATGCCATGGTGCACATCCCGATGACGGTATTGATCCGATTCTGGCATCTTCGGCGATCGTACAGGGACTACAGTCTATTGTCAGTCGTAACATGAATGCATTTCATCCTGCGCTCCTCAGCGTGACCAGAATACAGGCAGGTACAACATGGAACGTGATTCCTGCGGAGGCAGAGATGGAAGGTACAGTGCGTACCATGGACAGGGAAGATCGTATTCTGTATGAAACAAGAGTGCGGGAAATCGCAGAGCGGACCGCCGCAGCATACGGTGCGGAAGCGGAGACAGAGTGGGTTCAGGGACCGCCGGCTACATACAATGACGGCAGGATGGTGCAGATTTGTGAAGCGGTCGCGGAGAAACTTAACATGAAGACCGTACCGGAAGAGAGTTCCATGGGCGGTGATGATTTTGCGTATTATGAAGATAAAGATACGATGTGCAGGGATATACCGGGATGTTATGTGAAGATCGGCATCGGCGTTGGGCATCCGATTCATCACCCGGCCTTTTGTGTTGATGAGAGTGTGATTTTGCCGGCGTCGAAGTATCTGGCAGAGATGATACTCGCTTCGAATATTTTTGAACAGTAAAGAGAAGTTGCTGTTCGCACATGCGCTAAATGTGACGCATGTACAGACAGATAAAACTCTTTCGGCGTACTCTCGTTCCTTTCGTAGCGTAGCAGATACTAAGCTCGTGTAAAACCCAGGTTAAGTGATATTCATTTAAATCCGAGGGATTTAACATGTTTTTAAGGTCTCTTTGAGAGTGCTTCATTTATTTAGGCTGATTATTGGCTGGGGGTAAAAAAGCAAATTCGTTATCTAACTGGGATGACGGAATTGCTTTTTTTGTATTCTTATGGCATGATAAAAGCATAAAGAGATTTTCTAAGGCACTTGAAAAATGGGTTACAAATAAGAATAAAGAGGAGGTAATGTATGAGGTTATTAGTAATCGGCGGTGTGGCGGCCGGTACGAAGGCCGCTGCGAAATTTAAGCGGGTGAATCCTGAAGCGGAGGTGACGATCGTCACTAAGGGTAAGGATATTTCCTATGCAGGGTGCGGTCTGCCTTATTATGTAGGCGGAGCGATTCCGGAGAAAGAGCAGCTTATCGTGAATACGCCGGAGAAGTACAGTGCGCTTACCGGAGCGATGGTCTACCCGCAGAGAGAAGTAGTGGCGCTTGACACGGCGGCGAAGAAGGCTACAGCGAAGAATATCCGCACCGGAGCGGAAGAAGTTTATGAGTACGATGCATGTATTGTGGCAGTCGGAGCTTCTCCGGTGGTTCCGCCTCTTCCGGGTTTGAATCTCCCGGGCGTTTTCGTGATGCGTACACCGGATGACGCGATTGAGACGAGGGATTATATCGCCAGAGACGGTGTGAAGCGCGCCGTGGTAGTGGGCGGCGGATTTATCGGTCTGGAAGTGGCTGAGAATCTGATGGAAAAGGGTCTGTCGGTGACTCTGATCGATATGGCGCCACAGATCATGCCGGGCTTTGATTCGGAGATGGCAGATTATGCTGTACGCCATCTTGCGAAAAAGGGTATTAAGGTACTCACTGCAACAAAACTGGAAGGCGTGACGGGTGACGAGAGAGCGGAAGGAGTGCAGACGGATAAAGGGCTGCTTCCGGCAGATGTGGTGATTCTCTCTATCGGTATCCGCCCGAATACAGGATTTTTACAGGATACGGGCATTGAGATGTTTAAGGGAACCATTCTGGTAGATGATAAGATGGCTACCAATGTGGCGGATGTCTATGCAGCCGGAGACTGTGCGATGGTGAAGAATCGTCTCACGGGTGAGAGACAGTGGTCGCCCATGGGTTCCTCCGCAAATATGGAAGGACGTACGCTCGCACTTTCTCTGGGCGGCAGAGATGTGACCTATCCGGGCGTGCTCGGAACCGGCGTAGTGAAACTTCCCGGCTTGTCAGGCGGCAGAACGGGTCTGTCGGAGGAACAGGCGAGGGCAGCAGGCTACAATCCGATCTGTGTTTTGGCAGTAACCGATGATAAAGCACACTATTATCCCGACAGTGCGTGGTTTGCCATCAAGCTGGTGGCGGACTCAGATACGCATAAATTATTGGGTGTGCAGGTATTAGGTCCCGGCGCGGTAGATAAGGTGACGGATATCGGTGTGATGGCAGTAACATTCGGGGCAACGTTAGAGCAGATGACTTGTCTGGACTTATCTTATGCGCCTCCGTTCTCCACGGCGATCCATCCTTTTGTGCAGGCGGTACATATGCTTTTGAATAAGATTAACGGAGATATGGACAGTTTTACACCTGCGGAATATCTGGCAGGTGCGGCGGAAGGATACCGTATTATAGATGTGAACCCCGCAGGTCCCAGTATTCCGGGTGCCACCTATGTAGATCTGTTGAAAGTAAAAGGTGAAGTTCCGGGACTTGCGAAAGACGAGAAATTATTGCTTGTGTGCGCTAAGGGCAAGAGAGGATATTTGCTGCAGAACAGGCTGAAACGCTATGGATATACGAACACGAAGGTACTGGAAGGAGCCTCCTTCTTTAATGTAGTTAAGGTTGCAAGCGCTCCCGGCGTGGTGACCATTCCGGCGGAAGAGATCACCCGTGTGAAAGCGCTTGGTTGCCTGCATAATAAGGGAACCGATAATTTCAATGTCCGCGTGATCACCAGAAACGGCAAGATCACTACGGCGGAGCACAAGAAGATAGCGGAAGCGGCAGAGAAGTTCGGAAACGGCGATGTGGTTATGACCACCCGTCTGACGTTGGAAATCGTAGGTGTGCCTTTTGACAAGATAGAAGATTTGAGGGCATTTTTGGCAGAGGAAGGACTGGAAACCGGCGGAACCGGCTCCAAAGTACGTCCTGTGGTAGCATGTAAGGGAACGACCTGTCAGTACGGTCTGCTGGATTCCTACGGATTATCCGAAAAGATACATGAAAGGTTCTTCCATGGCTATGCGGATGTCAAACTGCCTCACAAATTTAAGATTGCGGTGGGAGGCTGTCCGAATAACTGTGTGAAGCCCGATCTGAACGATTTCGGTATCGTGGGACAGAGAGTTCCTGTGATCGATTTAGAGAAATGCCGCGGGTGCGGAAAATGTCAGGTTTCTCAGGCGTGTCCGGTAGGAGCGTCTCAGGTAGTGGACGGCAAGCTGGTGATCGATCCCGACCAGTGTAACAACTGTGGACGCTGCGTGGGCAAATGTCCGTTTAAAGCGGCAGAAGAGAGCGCATACGGATACCGTGTTTACATCGGCGGACGCTGGGGTAAGAGAGTTGCCCACGGACAGAAGCTGGATAAGATTTTCCTTAGCGAAGAGGAAGTGCTTTCCGTTCTGGAAAAAGCGATTCTGCTTTTCCGCGAGCAGGGAAAGACCGGCGAGCGTTTCGCGGATACGATAAACCGGATCGGATTCGAGAACGTGCAGGAACAGCTTATGTCGGATGAGATTTTGAAATATAAGGATGAAATTCTTAATGCGAAAATGCATATGAAAGGCGGGGCGACCTGCTAGGGGCATAAAGTTGCTCTTAGGTGGCAAGATACGTAGCCTAAGAGCAACTATGTTGTGTCTTTTGGATTTCTTCCTTTTTTGGATATCACTTTGAGCAGAAATTTACGAAGAAAAGACGACAGAGGAAAATGCAATGAACCTGATTTATAATATTGATTTTGAATTGGCCGGGGTAATATATGTGCTTCTGGTATATGCAGCGTTAAGCATCTATTATTCCAATCAGTCGGAGGTCAATAAAAAATTTAAATTTGTTGTTAAATGTATTCTGGCGGCGGAGATCATGGACATTGTAACAGCCATCACTATAAGTTATGGGAGCGTGATTCCGCCGAAACTGAATATATTTGCCAATACTGTCTATTTTGTATTGACATTCAGTCTTGGTTATTTTTTCCTTCGGTATGTTGAAAGCTATGTAAATCAAAGCGTAAGCAGGATAAGAAGTATACGTGTAAATAAAATCTGTTATATATTGCTCTTAGCCCTTCTTGTTTTGAATATGTTTGCAGGCTTTATCTTCAGCTTTAATGAACAGGGAGAATATGTTCACGGAAGTCTGTATCTGTTGGTTTACATTGTACCATTTTATTATATCGTGTTTACAACAGTGGTATTGATTAAGAATCAAAGTTTTTTCAAAGTGAAGCAGAAGGTATCTATCGGTGCATACATAATTATGTGTTTGCTGGGACCGATTTTGCAGATGCTGTTTTTCCCGGATGTCTTGTTGAGTGTGTTCACACCTTCGATTGCGATTCTGATCATTCTGTTTTCCATGGAGACTCCGGATTACCAGTTACTGATAAAAACACTTGACGAGCTTGATGACCTCCGGAAGAATTTACAGATAGAAGTTAAAAAACAGACAAAAGAGGCGGAGGAGAGAAGGGAAAAGGTGGAACGCTTGTCTGAGCAGGTAATTCTGGCGTTTGCAAAAACAATTGATGCGAAAGATGCATATACTAACGGACATTCGGAGAGGGTGGCCGATTATTCAAGAGAGATTGCAAAAAGAATGGGAATGTCCAAACAGGAGCAGCAGGAAATTTATTGCATGGGACTTCTGCATGATATTGGTAAAATCGGCATACCGAATGCAATTATCAATAAGGCCGGAAAGCTGACAGATGAAGAATACATGATAATAAAGAAACATCCGGAAATCGGCGCGGAGATTCTGACAACAATATCGGAACTTCCGGATATTTCAATTGGCGCGAAGTATCATCATGAAAAATATGACGGAACCGGTTATCCGGACAAAATAGAGGGAGAGTCTATTCCGTTTTTAGCAAGAATTATCGGAATTGCGGATGCTTATGATGCGATGACGTCCAAGCGAAGTTACCGGGATGCCCTTCCGCAGCAGGTGGTTCGTGAAGAAATCAAAAAGGGAAGAGGAACACAGTTTGATCCGAAATGTGCGGATATCATGCTGAAAATAATTGATGAGGACGTGGAGTATCAGATGTGTGACCGTTAGGGGTTCAAGCATAAAATCGGAATCTGATGTGTAGTAGAAAAGAGGAATATATGAGTGAAAGACCTGCTTTAGACAGGAGTTTAGATAGTAAGACATTTCGTGATTTCTATTACTTGAAAGAGGAACTGGTAAACTTCTGTAGAGAAAACAGTCTGCCTGTTTCGGGCGGAAAAATAGAAATAGCTGACAGGATCGCTTATTTTCTTGATACCGGCAAGGTATTGTCTGCTCCAAAGGCAAGAAAAAAAGTAACAAGAATAGATGCCATTAGTGAAGATACAAAAATTGAAGCAGACTTCGTTTGCTCGGAAAAGCATAGAGCATTTTTTAGGGAACATATCGGAAGTGGTTTTTCTTTCAATGTGGTTTTTCAAAAATGGTTAAAAAATAATACGGGAAAAACTTATAAAGAAGCGATTGCGGCTTATTATCAAATTCTTGAGGACAAGAAAAAAGGAAAAGGAAAAATTGATAAGCAGTTTGAGTACAATACTTATATTCGGGATTTTTTTGCGGACAATCAAGGTAAATCTTTGGAGGAAGCAATAAAGTGTTGGAAATACAAAAAGCAATTGCAAGGTCATAACCGCTATGAAAGATCAGACCTTATAGCGATTGGAGGACCTTAGATTATGAATCTTCAATTGATTTTGGGGATATACATGAGTTACTGCCACAAGCATATCGTTTATTTTTTCACTTCTACGATAAACGGGAATTAAGCGGCACCTCATCTGTGTTTGCGTAAGACCATTCGAATTTCTGTATTTGTCGTACCGAGAGTGATCTGTTTCTTGGTTCCATCAAATTGAAAACCGCATCTTTCATAGAACTTTATCGCTCGGAGATTGCCTTCAAGAACCCAAACATAAATTTTTCTATAGTCGGACAACTTCTCAAGTGCGGCGCACATGAGCGCATAACCGATTTTTTTATCATAGTATTCCTTAAGAATGTATATAGAAAATATTTCACCTGTAAATGGTTCATCCCCGCATACGCCATATCCGACGAAGCCAGTAACTTTGTCATTTTCTTTGGCGATAAGAAGATTATCCGGCCAGCGAAATGCTATTTCCGTACATTTCTCTATTGTAAGGTTGTCAAGATATGCTTGGTCAATGAGCCCAGAATAGGCATCCTGCCACGCTTTCCAGTGAACATATGCTTTTCCCCTGATTTCAGAATCAGACTCCATTGGTTTAATTTTGATATCCATGGTATCCCTCGATAAATTCCGTTTGGCATAGTCCTCAAAATGTTTTGTATACATAGCGATTTTATGAGAAATATCAAAAACCATTTGGAAATGCGGGGTGGGAGGACTATAATGTCACTTAAGGGCAAATTTGAATCTGAAGGGAGAATTTATGACTGACTTTAGTATAAATGAAATGCTGGATATGCAAAAGAGACTTCAGGATAAATATAAAGATCAATGGGAAAAGATCTCTCCTGAAACAGGTAAAAACAAACTTCTCTGGATGATAAGTGAAATTGGAGAAGTGATTGATATTATTAAGAAACATGGAGATTTAAAGGCATCCACCGATGTTGAATTGAGGAAAGACCTTGTTGAAGAAATGGCAGATGTTCTTATGTTTTATAATGATGTTATGTTGTGTTATGGAATATCTGCTGATGAGTTAAAACAAGCATATACTGCAAAGTTTGAAAAGAATATGACACGCTGGTAAATTCTAATTGGGGCAAAAATTGGAATTCCGATTTGGAGGATATAGCAATGGTGAGATTAGTGATGTTGGGAACAGGACATGCAATGGTAACAAAATGCTACAATACATGTTTTGTAATCGATAATGATAATGGCTCTGTTATGGTAGATGCAGGCGGAGGAAACGGTATTTTAACCCAGGTGGAAAAAGCAGGTCTGGACTGGTCAAAGATAAGGGCATTATTCATTACACATGCACATACCGACCATATTCTCGGAGGAATCTGGGTGCTGCGCAAGATAAATACATTAATAAAACATAATGAATACAAGGATTTCTTTAAAGTATATGGATTTGCAGAAAATTTGAACTACCTGAAATGCAATTGTGATTTTTTATTAAATGATTCATTGAGCGATCAGATTCAGTTTATTCCGATAAACGGAGAAGATAAATTTACGGAATGCGGGATAGAGTTTGAGGCAATCAATATAAATTCCACCAAGAAAGCACAGTTGGGATTCAGGGCTGTTATCAGTAATTATGATAAAGTATTGACTTTGGTGTGTTTGGGCGACGAACCATGTCATGAGACCGGCGAGGATTATGTTAAGAATGCGGATTGGTTATTATCAGAGGCATTTTGCTTAAGAAGCGAGAAGGAATTATTTCATCCGTATGAAAAGAAACATAGCACGGCATATGATGCAGGACAGACAGCGGAGAGGTTAGGCGTTAAAAATTTACTTTTATATCATACGGAAGACACTGATCTGGAAAATCGTGCAAAAAAATATACTGAAGAAGTCATGCAGAGTTATACCGGAAATATATTTGTACCTGATGACTTGGAAGTGATTAGAATTTTGTAATATGGAATGAGGAGAGTTATGCTTTCTTAATTCTGAGTCTAATAGTCAGTGAGTGCACAGGGACGCGGTTTTTAGGTATATGGGGTTAGGTATGGAATGCATTAGTATTAATCACAAGACAGCAAAATCTTCGGACAGGCAGAGATGTTTTGTACCCAAGGAGAAAATAGAGAATTATTTGCGAGACATCATGGATCTGGACAGGGTGGAACAGTGTGTTCTTCTGTCCACTTGTAATCGTACGGAAATCTATGTGCAGGGAGAAGAAAACTGCTTCAAAGGATTGGAAGAAGTGATGGCGAGGGCTGCCGGCAGTGATGGACAGTGGATTCGGAGTATGGTCAGGCGGTATCAGGGCAGAGCGGCTGTGCAGCATCTTTTTCGGGTGGTTTGCGGGATGGAATCTATGGTGATCGGAGAGGATGAAATCCTGGGGCAAGTGCGGGACGCCTATATGTTTTCTAAAGATCGTGGATATACGGACTACGAGCTAAACAGTGTTTTTCAGGCTGCGCTGGCATGTGCCAAGCGTGTGAAGACAGAGACGATGATCTCTAAGACTTCCGTGTCTGTGGCAACGCTGGCGGCAAATGAAGTATTCCGTCTTCCCTTGCCGCAAAAGACCGTGCTTCTGATGGGAAGCAGCGGACAGATGGGCGGTATTATCTTAAAAAATCTTTTGAGTCAGGAGAACATTCGCATCATAGCCACGGTCAGATCTCATAACGGGATATACCAAAGCGGTAATCTACGGGTGGAAAATGTGGATTATCAGAACCGATATAATTATCTTGAAGAGGCGGATGCGGTTATCTCCGCTACATCCAGTCCCCATTATACATTGATGGCGGGAAAAGTGAGGAATGCCATAAAAACGCCTAAAGAGCGGTTGTTTCTGGATATATCCATGCCGCCGGATATCGATGTGGATGTTGCGGGGATAGAACACTGCCGTCTTGTCTCGCTGGACGATATTAACCGGTTGGCGGAAAAAAACAACAGACGGAAAGAGCAGGCACTTATGGATGCAGAGGAGATTCTCAAGGAAGACCTTGACATGATTTGCAAGGTTTTGGTTTTTCACCGATTTACCGAGGCGGATGCCGGGTGGAAAGAGCGGTATGAAAGCTGGCCGGCGGAAAAGCTGCTTTATCTGTTGCGGGATGAACTGGACAGCGCTTCCTTTGAGGCAGTTTTGGGAGTGCTGGGGCATGTGGAGTGAGTGGACGGAAAAAGGATATTACGAAAAAGGAGAGAACAAAATGAACATTGTACCTACATTAAATTTCGGAGGGAATTGTCGTGAAGCGATTCATATGTATGAAAAAGCATTCGACGGAAAGATTAGTTGCCTGATTACATATAGAGAGGCGGACGATCCTGATTATAGCCCGATTCTTAAGGAGAGTGAAAAAGATTATATATATCATTCGGAACTTGTATTGGGCAATCAAAGGATCATTATGAGTGATCATGTGGATATTGAGTTTCAAACATGCTATTCAAATTTTCTTACTATTATGTATGACACGAAAGAAGAAGTACAACGGGCATATGAGATTATGAAAGAAGGAAGCAGGACAATATATCAAATGGAAGCTACTCCATACAGTTCCTGCCGGGTCGTTTTTGTTGATAAGTTTGGTATTCGCTGGGGAATTATGACAGAGCAGACAGAACGGTAATTTCTGACTTATGATACTGGAAAATGAAATATATTAAGGTGAGTACTATGAAAACTATTACAATATGCGGCAGCATGAAATATGAAAAGGAAATGCCGGCAATAGCGTTTAAATTGGAAACAAAACATGGCTATAATGTTCTGCAATGCGTATACAATGTAGAAAAGGTAGAATTAACCTCCCTTGAAGCTAAGGCGCTCAAAGAAGCGCATTACAAAAAGATAGATATCTCTGATGGAATTTACGTTGTAGATATTGAAGAGTATATAGGCGATTCTACAAGAGAAGAAATAAGGTACGCAAAAGAACATAAAAAGGAAATTATCTTACATTCAAGCTATGATTTATAGATTATGCATTATATATCGAGAATATCAGAGGATATGGTATAGTTGAATAAAGTGAATATTATGAATAATAAACAACAGATTTTGTTGAAGATAGAACAACTCCTGGAAGCTTATAATAACGGGCTTCTGGGTGGAGAAAAGATGCCGGAACATGAGAATCCGGGATTAAATATCGCATCTAAGGAAAATTATTTATACTTTACGCTTCCCATGGCGCTTAATTATCAGAGAAATTCGTATGTATTGTGGGAATGTGCAAATAAGATGTATAGCGAGTCGCCGGATGTGTACGATTGTAAAAGCGTAATAGATATGCCGGACGATGAATTAAGAGATATATTGGTTAAACATAAGGTTGCTTTACAACCAAATAAACAACCTGAAATCTGGAAAGTACTATGCACCACATTTATGCAGGAATTTGACGGAGATGTCCGTATTTTTTTCAAAAGAATGAATTATGAGGTGCGTCAAATACAATCATATATACAACAGAATAAAAAGAAATTTCCGTATTTTGGTGGTAACAAGATCAGTAACTATTGGTTATATGTTATGGAACAATACACGGATGCAGCGTTTAAGGATAGAGAAAATATCACAGTTGCTCCCGATACTCATGTGATACAGGCAAGTGTAAGACTGGGTGTTATTACAGACGAAGAATCTTCTTTATCAAATGTACAGGAGATTGTTACTGCGCGCTGGAAAGAACTGCTTAAAGGAACGGAATATGTTCCGATTGACATACACACACCTATGTGGCTGTGGAGCAGAGCAAAATTTTCTTTTAGAACTATCAATTTATAATTGGTATTTGTTGAGGATGATAAAACGAAACTAAGGAGGAAGTGAATATGCCGTTTACTGAAATATGTATTTATCAAGTCAAGCCGCAAAAAGTGGAGGAATTCGAAGCACTAATGCTTGAAGCCAAAAGCTTTCTGGAAAAACAGGAGGGTTTACTTTTGCTTCGGTTTAGCAAAAGAGGGTATCACATAGACATGGAGCAGATTAAGGAGGGGCTTCCGCCACTTCAAATCACTCGCATTGTAAAAAGCGTTAAGTATATGCTTTATTGGGAATTTGATGCGAAAGAAAGCTACGGCGTGGCACAAAAAAATCTTTACGACAGTTATTGGAAGTCAATCGAAAAGTGTTTAGTAGTTCCGCATGATAAATATTTAGGAGAAGTGTTATTTTGATAT
>JAAUZX010000066.1 GCA_014804365.1 Lachnospiraceae bacterium | reverse complement strand
GTGATTGCATGGAGTAGAATAACTGCTCTTGGACTTTGCGAACTGAGAAATAGTAAATGAATTGCTGCTAAGTTGATCCACTGAGATCTGCGGCAATGAAAACAGTGATAAGGAGCAAAGTCTATGAAAAACATAATTAAAAACAAAGAATTTTTCCGTACTCTGGGGGAGATGAAAACCTATCTGCTGCTGTGGAGCACCCAATCTTTTTCCGGGCTTGGAAGCGCGATGACGAGCTATGCGCTGGTCATCTGGTCTTATACGCAGAAGGGGTCGGCGCTTATGACGGCGCTATTGATGGTGAGTTCCTATGCGCCCTATGTGCTGCTCAGCATTTTTGCGGGAGCCTTGAGTGACAAGTGGAATAAGAAGAAGACCATGCTGGTGTGTGATACGCTGGCAGCAGTGACAACTGTGGTTGTGCTGGTTTTACTGTATAATGACGCGCTTAAGATATGGCATCTGTATCTGATTAACGGCGTAAACGGCATTATGAATACGGTGCAGCAGCCGGCTTCCGAGGTGGCGACTACACGTGTGCTGCCTAAGAAATACTATCAGCGCGTAGGCGGGATGGGGTATTTTGCCAGGTCTTTAAATTCCATTCTGACGCCGATCATCGCTACGGCGGTTTTGGGAATTGCCGGAATGAATGTAGTTGTGGCGTTTGACCTGTTTACGTTCGGGGTGGCGTTTATTACGCTGGCGTTCGGAATACGGATTCCGGAAAATGAGGAAGCGGGCGAGGATCAGGAGAAACTGCTGATATCCGCAAAAAAAGGGCTTATGTATTTGCGCGAGGAACGGGGAATTTTCGGATTGATCATGTTTCTGGCGGCGATCAATCTGGTTGCCTCTATCTATGATGCCGCTTTTCCGGCGATGATGCTGTCGAGAAACGGCGGCAGTGAGAAAACGCTTGGATTGGTGAATGCGGTGATTGGTGTGACGACCTTCGTAGGAAGTGTTTTTGCGTCGTTTGTGAAGACGCCTAAGAGCAGAGTGCGGGTGATCTGTAACTGTCTGTTGTTCTCCATGAGCACGGAGAATTTCCTGCTTGCCTTCGGTAGAACGCCGCTTGTCTGGTGTATCGGCGGATTCCTCGGATGGATTGCCATACCGCTTATGAGTACGAATTTGGATGCCATCATGAGACTGCACGTGCCGGAGCAGATGCAGGGACGAGTATATTCCGTGAGAAATTCGCTGCAGTTCTTTACCATACCGGTCGGGTATTTTCTCGGCGGACTGCTGGTGGATCAGGTGTTTGAGCCGATCATGGCCATGCAGCGTGAGGGTAGTATGCTGACGAAGATGTTTGGCAGCGGCAAAGGAAGCGGTGCGGCATTTTTATTCTTCGTGATCGCCTTTGCGGGAATCGGCGTGTGCCTGTATTTCAGGCGCAATAAGGATATCTGGGCATTGGAAGAGCGCAGGGTGGAAGAATAAAGGTATAATGGCTGTCAGGGCGCTTAACACCGCTCCGGCAGCTATGCTATATTAAGAAGGTTTCTACACATTAAGGAACAGGAGAGACAATATGCGCAAACACTACATCGACAATCTGCGGAATTTCACGATTCTGCTGTTGTTTCCGGTACATACGTTTATGATCTGGAATGACTTTGGCTCTAAGTTTTACATCTGGCTGGGTGAAAACAGAGCTTTGAGCACGTTGATTGTGCTGGTAAATCCGTGGTTTATGCCGCTCCTCTTTGTGCTTGCGGGTATGAGCGCACGTTATGCGCTGGAGAAAAGAACAGTAAAAGAATTTGTCATACAGCGCATTCGCAAGTTATTGATTCCGTTTATTCTCGGGATGTTGTTTCTCGTCCCGTTCCAGTCTTTATATGCCAGAAAATTTTATGATGGATACGAGAGCGGGCTTCTAGAGCATTGGAAATATTTCTATACACATTTTACGGATCTGAGCGGTTATGACGGTGGTTTTACGCCGGGGCATCTCTGGTTTATTCTGTTTCTGTGGCTGATTTCTATGTTTTCTTTGCTGTTGTTTCATTATTTTCCCCGCGAAAAGTCTGTCACAGTGGTAGAGAAAATGCCGGCATGGCAGGTGCTTTTGTTGTGTATTCCGATCTGGCTGATGTATTATCTGGGGAATTTCGGCGGATTCAGTATCGGTAAGAATCTGGCGCTTTACCTGATCGGATATTATGTGTTGAGCAATGACGTGGTGTTGGAACGTTTGGAGAAAAGTATCGGTTGGCTGTCGGCGCTGTGGGCTGTCGGGACGATTATGCTGGTGGCATTATACTATACGCATGCCTATTACGGGGATCTGTGGGTTAATTATATTGGCTGGAATACGATACTGGTATGGCTGGTGCAGGGCAGAAGATTCCTAAACCGCAGGATGGCACTGACGGATTATCTGAATCGGGCGTCTTATCCGATTTATATTCTGCATCAGTCTATACTGGTGGCATTGGCATACTATGTTGTGGGCGCATGGAACAATATATTTGTGCAGATATTTGTTATTTGTTTTGGAAGTTTGGGCTTGACTGTGTTTGCACATGGAGTTTTCTGTGTGATGAGAACATATTTGCAGACAGAGAAAAGATACGGCAAGTAGAAGCAAGCCGTATCCTGAGTTATGTATGAAAATGTAATTCATCTCAGTGAACATCACCGATGACACCGCTGCCAAACAGATCTAAAGTATTCACATAAGCCGCCGCAGCCATAGAAGCCGCCAGACCTTCCGGGTTTGGCATTGCATTGCCGTCTGACATATTTGTTGATCCTGTTGTAAGGAAACTGTGCTGTCTTTGGCGGCTCAGGAACTGTTGTCGTGCATATTCTTCCTTGACGGCAGCCTTCACGGCAGCATCTTTTTTCATGTTACGTTCCACTTGTTCTTTCATCAGCTTTTTCATTCTCTTATGCCGTTTGATCCACCAATCTTCCTCATCGTCGTCATCGTCCTTATCGAAATTTCCTTTTAATGCGGCTTTACTGATGCCTACTCCGTGATGCTCTTCGATGGAGGCACCGAAATGTTCGGTGATCATGCTTCCGGCATCATTTCCCCAGCCGAAGAAGGGATTGCGCACAGCGCGGTCTTCCACAAAATATCCGAGAATCCATGCTTCGTACTCGGGATCTTTGCGCATCTGCTCCCAGCCTTTGTCTGAGATGGAAATGACACTCGTGTCATTGATTCTCGTGGAGTCATAGGGAATCGTATCCAGCAGTGCATAGAAATAAGCCTGATATTCGGCCATAGTCATATTTTCGGTGGAAAGGTCTGAGACACCGTTTCGTTCCTTGACAGATTTTCCCGCCCTTACCTGTTTATCAACGTGAGCGGCATGGTCGGGATGTCTTCTTTTATATTTATCTACCACGCTTTCTGTTAAGGCATCCTTGAAACTGCCGGCGTGATCTGTCGCCTGGGTTTTCTCGGCGGAGCTTCCCGTAGATGCGGAAAACTCATATATTGTGGTCGGCTGACCGAAGATCGCTGTACTCATTATACTCATTTTTATACCCATGCTCCTTTCTCGGTCTGCAAGTTTGTAAGCAGCGACCTATCAGTGTCGGCACAAACCTTGCGGTTGAAAATTTGATTTTCAATCTTATAGATATTCTTATCTTTTACTATTATTTTTCTCGTCATATTTTTCCACAGGGTTAAGGGGTAAGTAATGAAATGCGCAGTCTGTGTTATGAATTAAGAGTATGGGGAGAAGCCAAGAGGATATGGAAAAAACATATTTGATATGATAATATGGCAGTATAGAACGCTTTGAAATGGAGGAAAAAATGAACACAGCAACAGAACTTAGAACAAGATTAAGAAACATTGACCATAGAGGCTATCCCGCCTATAAAGAGTTAAAGGGACAGTACAATTTCGGAGATTATGTGCTCTCCATTGATCATGTGCAGGGCGATCCTTTTGCCGCACCGTCCAGACTCTCTGTGCGGGTGCAGAAGGATAAGGCGGGGTTCCCGGCTGACTACTATGATACGCCGGCGAAAAGGATTACCTTGCAGGATCATCTCACAAGACTGTTTGGCAGATGGGTGTCCGGCGGTAGTTTTCAGGCAAAAGGTTCCGGCAAGAGCGGACTGATGACGGTTTCCCGCTGCGGGCAGCAGGTGTTGGAACGCACTGCGATGCGGGTGCATGAGGGAAATGTGACGCTGCGGTTCGAGGCAGGTTTTCCGGCGAACGGGAGGACGATCAATGCAAGAGAGTTGGAAAAGATGCTCTTTGACATTCTTCCGGATTGTGTACGGAAAAGTCTTTACTACGGAAAGATTGACAAGGAGAAGTTGAAACAGGCCATCTGGCTGTGCGAAGATCAGCAGTATATCAGACAGAGTCTTTCGGAGCAAGGCTTGTGTGCTTTTATAGCAAATGGATCTGTTCTCCCCAGAGAGAGCGGAGTGTCGGAAAAACCGATGAAAGGGGCGGTAACTTTCCTGTCACCGGAGAGTTTAAAGGTCTCACTAAACCTTCCCCATAGGGGAGAGATTTGCGGAATGGGTATCCCCAGAGGAATCACTTTGTTCGTAGGCGGCGGTTATCACGGTAAGTCCACTATCCTACAGGCATTGCAGAATGGAGTATATAACCATATAGCGGGGGATGGAAGAGAGTTTGTGATCACGGACAGTACGGCATTTAAGCTGCGTGCAGAAGACGGACGGAGCATTACAGGGGTAGACATATCCCCTTTTATCAAGAATCTGCCAAATAAGAAAGATACGGTACATTTTTCCACGGAGGATGCCAGCGGCAGTACTTCTCAGGCGGCTAATCTGATGGAGGCATTGGAGAGCGGGAGCGAGCTGATCCTGATTGATGAAGATACATCGGCAACAAATTTCATGGTGCGTGATCAGCTGATGGCACAGGTGATCACGCCCGGCGAGGAGCCGATCACGCCTTTTATAAACAGGGTGCGGGGGATGTATGAAGATTTGGGTGTATCTTCCGTTATTGTGGCAGGAAGTTCCGGTGCGTTTTTCCATATGGCGGACACGATCATTCAGATGAAGGAGTATGTGCCCATCGATATTACTGAACGGGCGAAAAAGGCGGCGAAGGCATATGATAAAGCGGCAGGAGGTAAAGGAAACGGTACTAAAGCGACCGACATATGCAATGATATGACAGCCGGTGAAGAAGCCGACGGGGCGACGGATAAGAGAAATGGCGGTACATGCAGAGAGACGGATCGTGAACAATTTCCCGAATTTAACAGACATCGCTGTCCGTCACCGGATATGGCGCTTAGAAAAGAAGACCGCATCAAGATTAAGACTATGGGAACAAGCGAACTGTCCCTTGCGAAAGAGAGCGTGGAACTGCGCTATTTAGAACAGCTTAAGGATCAGGAGCAGACGGCGGCGCTTGCCTATCTGTTGAAGTATGCACAGCTTAAGCTGGTGGATGGAAAGAAAGATATAAGACAGATCGGTGACTTCCTGGAGGAGCAGCTTGACGGGAAAGGGCTTGAAAGTCTCTTTGAACATGGAGATGTGTCGGCTCAGCTTGCAAGACCGAGGAAACAGGAGATCATGGCATGCATTAACAGATATAGGAGATTGAAGATATAGTCCCGAGCACCAGCAGCTGTTAACCGAAATAAAAATACGGTTGACAACCTGAGCTCCTCATGCTAAGATAGCTTCGTCAACAGCAGAATAATCGAGTTATTTGGAGGAAGTTATGAGCAGAGGAGTAAGCACGCAGGCGCAGAATACACAGGTGAGAACAGTGGGAAGAGGTAAGACGTATGATATGGCATACATCGGTATTTTTACCGTGTTGATTGCTATTTGTTCATGGATATCCATTCCCATGGATATTCCCTTTACATTACAGACTTTTGCGGTATTTCTGTCAGTGGCGATACTCGGCGGGAAACGTGGTACGTTGTCGGTGGTCGTATATGTGCTTCTTGGCGCGATCGGTGTTCCGGTTTTTGCGGGATTTACAGGAGGATTCGGAGTTATTCTGCGGAATACGGGCGGATACATCATTGGATTTATCTTCACGGCGTTAACTATGTGGCTGATAGAGAGCTTGTTTGGCAGGAAAATGTGGGTGCAGGCAGTATCTATGGTGATAGGACTCGTTGTCTGTTACGCATTCGGTACGGCATGGTTTATGCTGGTATATATGAGGAGTACCGGGGCGGTAGGGCTGATGACGGTGCTCGGCTGGTGTGTGATTCCTTATATCATTCCGGATGCGGTCAAGATCGCATTGGCATTGATATTAAGTAACACTTTGCGTAAGCCGCTTGCCGGCATTATGGGAGAAACATGTTAGAAGAGGTTTTGGGGCAGTACGCTTTACGAACGGGTACAAGTAAGGCTGGAAGTATTGTCTGATAAGAAGGGAGTATATATGTTATACAGGATCAGAGCACATCATGGTATGTGCTTTTCCTTTTTTAAAGGGAAAGGCTACAGCGGAGAATTTACGGAGAATATGCGGGCGATGAAGGAGAAGCTTCAGAAAGACCCCCAAGTCATACTTCTGCAGGAGACGGATGATGTATGTGTGCACTGCCCGAATAATCAAGGTGGGAAGAGTACCTGCTTGGAAAAGGCAAAGCGCTATGACCGTCAGGTTCTTGCGTACTGCGGATTGGAGGCGGGCGTAGAGATGCGATGGAAGGATTTTGAGCAGCTGGTGCGGGAGAATATACTTGATGTTGGCAGGAGAGAAGAAATTTGCGGTGATTGCGAGTGGAGCGGGTTGTGCCGTAATTAATGCATGCATAGAGATATTCTCTTGCTCACATCAAAAAATAGTCTGTTTACAACATTTCCCCTGAGAAAAGAAGAGTAAAATATAAATTTCATGTATAATAAGCTGTATATGTGGCACGGTGCTGGCGGAGTATCGGGAAGGAATGAACAGGAAATGAAGACCGTAACAATCATAGTATGCGATGATGACAGGGCATTGCAGGAAATTCTGCGAGGCAAGATTGAGAAGATGTGCCGGGAGGCTGACGTAGGCTGTCGGATTGTTTGTTGCGATTCGGGCGAAGAGATACTTGATCTTCGTGTGGAAGAAGCACCGGATATCCTTTTCTTGGACATACAGATGCCGGGAAAAAGTGGAATGGAAATCGCGGAAGAATTGCGTAAACAGCGCAGAGACACGATTCTGATATTTGTGACAGCACTGTCAGAATATGTTTACGAGGCTTTTGATGTGGGAGCTTTTCATTATCTGGTGAAACCCTTTAGCGATGATAAATTGAAGGAGGTATTAGGTAAGGCGCTGCGGCAGTATGAGAAACAGCAGGAGATTGCGGCGTTACGGCGGGCGGATGACAGCATACGGACAGAGGCGGACGGTGCGGACAGGCCAATACAGGATACCGGGGAGGGCAGAGACAGATATCGGAGCGGACAGGAACAGACTCTGGCGGCGATTGTTGTGAAGAGGGGCGGTATTTCCACGAGGGTGCTTCTGGAGGATATTATCTATGCGGAAGTATTTAACCGCAAGGTTATGCTGCACACAACAGGCGGAGATATCGAGTATTACGGGAAACTGACAGAACTGTCAGAACAGACGGGAGAAGATTTTTATCGGACGCATCGCGCTTATCTGGTGAATCTGAAATATGTGGAAAAGTATAATGCGACAACGATCTGGCTGGAGCAAGGGTCGGTGCTTGTGTCCAAAAAACAATACGCAGAGTTTGTCCGGCGGTACATGCAGTATATCAACAGGAAAAGGAGCAGGTAGGTGGACAGGATAGATCTGTATTTTGAAATAGCCAGTAATATTTACAGCGTGCTGCTTACCTTGATCGTATCATTTTATTATATGGTATGGGTGAGACCGTTCCTGCTAAAGCGTAGGACGGCATGGCTGTGCGGCGCGACATATGCGGTGGTCATGGAAATATTGATTATCATTCCGGTCGATATGACAGAAATGGTTGCCTATGGATTGTCTGTAATGTCCGTTTTTGTAGTCATGGGTCTGTTTGATCGGGGAAATGTCGGGCAGAAATTTTTTCTGGCCGTTACTTTTTTCTGCCTGCGATGGCAGAGCTTTTTGATACAGGCCAGTGTGGGAAATGAATTGTTTTTATTGCAATATAAAATAGAGGAGTCCCTGCTGGGATCGGTGAATGGTAAAAATATAGTATGGCTTGGAAGCTATTTCGTGCAGTGCACCCTTGATATACTTCTGGCGATTGGAGTTCTGGGAGGTTCTGTCAGGCTGATGCTGTGGGCCTATGGCGCACGGCGGGAGGATATGAAGGGCAGAGAACTTTTGATCCTGCTTGTACCCTCGGTTTCAGGGGTGTTTACTTATGAGGTGCTTAAACATTATGAAAAGATATATGAGCGCGATTCGGGAAAATACGTTTTAGACATTTACGGTTATCATGACTGGTTAATGATACTTTACAGTGTGATTTGTTTTATGACGATCTTCGTGATGACTTACGTGTTTCGTCAATGGAAAAATGAGCGGGAGGAGGACAAACAGCGGGAAGTATTTTCAAGACAGGTGCAGGATCTGGAGAGTCATATCGGCGAGGTGGAGCGGCTTTATCGTGATATGCGGAGTCTGCGCCATGACATGGGCAATCATCTCATGACGCTGGAGCAGCTATATGGTACGGGAGAGTATGAGCAGGCGGAGAAGTATGTTGGGACGCTGAAACGGGAAATGCAGAACATCTCATTAGATGTGACAAGCGGAAATCCGGTGACGGATATCATTCTGTCCGGCCGGAAGAAGGAGATGGAAGATAAGGGAATTCGGTTTGAGTGTGACTTCCATTATCCGCAGACTGGCGGTATCGATGCTTTTGACGTGAGCATTATCCTGAACAATGCACTGTCCAATGCAATCGAGGCGATAGAACGGGAGCGGATGGCCGGTACAGATGAGGGCATGGCACAAAGGAATATAATGCAAGATGACAGCAGACAAAATGACATGCGTGTCAGAGCGGAGGAGAAAACAAATCAAGAATATGAAAATAACCGAAATATGCCACATATATCACTGTTATCTAATCATGTGAAAAATATGTATATCATAGAAGTATCCAATCCATATCAGGGAGAGGTGTATGTTGATACGGCAAGCGGGTTGCCGGACTCTTCTAAGACCGGTGACGGACACGGGTTCGGCCTTGCAAATATCCGTCATGCGGCGAGGAAATATTACGGGGACATGGAGATCGGTAAGGAAGTGCGCGAAGGGGAATCGTACTGTGTACTGCGGGTGATGCTGCAGCTTGCGGGATAGGAGACGGTGACCTTGGTTCTCTCACAACCGATAAAGGCCCTTCCGCAACATTTCTCTTTATAGGCACAGCCGTACGGCCGAAATAAAAAATGAAGAGTGAAGAACTGAAAAATATTTGTGTCTGTGCACACCTGACACAAACTCATGCAATTGTATGCTTTAAAAAAACGTGTGCAGAAAAGAGGAAGCGTATGAGTATGAACATAAGCGGAGTAAGCGGAGCCGGCATGCAGCCGAATATGTCAGGAATGGGAGCGGGAGCAGCGGATCAGACGGATCCGGTCAGCAAGGATTTGAGAAGACAGATAGAGGAACTGCAGAAACAGATGCAGGAGCTGTCTGCCAATCAGGAAGTGCCGATGGAGGCGAAGATGAAGAAGCGGCAGGAGCTGCAGAAGCAGATCAGTGAGTTGGAAGTACAGCTCCGCCAACACCAGATGGAAGTCAAAAGGGAGGAGAACCAGAAGAAAAAGAACAATGGGTCTTCCTTCGATGATCTTCTGGGAACGAAGCCGCAGGAGAAACAGGGCGGTAAGCAGAGCGCGGGAATGTCAGCAGGCAGTATGGAAGCCTTGATATCGGCAGATGTGTCCATGAAGCAGGCGGATGTGCACGGCAGTGTAGCGACGAAGATGGAAGACAGGGCTGGTGTGATCGAGACGGAGCTTATGCTGGATTCAGGAAGGGGCGGCAGCAGCAACATAGGATTAAAGGAAGAGGAGCTCGCCAAGACAAAGGCGATAGCGGATCAGGCCACCGTTTCCCAGATGGAGTCTCTGGCGCAGGCGAATAAGACTATTCAGGAAGCAGCCAAGGACGAGCAGAATGATAAAGATGGAAAGACAGAGGCAGACACTAAGCCGGGAGCAAGCCAGAGTATAGCAGTCGTAGATGGCGAAGAGCAGAGTGCACCGGAGACGATGCAAGGCGAAGTGAGTGCGGTGACACCGGATGACGGACAAAGCGGCAGTCAGCAGCAGGCAGAGGAGCAGAATACATTTGATATGGAAATGCCGGGCGTGGCGTTTAGCCGCGGATATCAGCCGGTAGATGTAAGACTGTGATAAACAGCATATCATACAATAGGAAAAGACGATATAGCAGAGGGAGTCGGATAGAATGCCGGTTCCCTCTTTTCCGTTTACGGGAAAAAGACTGACATATAGTAAAATAAATGTGTGTCCGTCAAACTGGGTTATGCATTTAACCTATTGTGTTTATGCCGTTTTCTGTTTACACTATAAGAAAGTCTGAGTGACAAGATTAGAACATATTCCATCTGATGTGGTGATGGGTAACTGTGAGGAACAGGGTTTTGAACAGTTACGGTGATGGGACGGTAAAGAGTGTCGGGAGGACGTTAATATGGAGCAGCGTGTCAGAATCGTGGACATTGCAGAGGAACTGGGCGTGAGTACAGCCACGGTATCTAATGTGATCCATGGCAAGACGAAGAAGATTTCGGACCGGACGGTGAGACGGGTGCAGGAACTTCTGGAAGAGAGACAGTATATTCCAAGTATGGCGGGGATACTGCTCTCCCAGAATAATTCCAGAATCGTCGGCGTGGTGGTGAACGATCATATGAAGTATGAGGGAAAAGTGCTGGAGGATGCCTTTGTGTCGGCAGCGTTGAATGCGCTTCTGTTTGAATTGGAGAAATCGGATTATTTTATGATGGTCAAGGCAACGGAGGACTGGAATGAGATCGTGCGCTTCGCTTCCATGTGGAATATGGACGGACTTGTGCTGCTGGGATTCTGCGAGAGCGATTACGAGAGACTTCGGGAGAAAATGCACATTCCCTTTGTTGTTTACGACGGATATTTCGAGGAGAATAAGAGAATATGCAATCTGATCATTGATAATTTCGATGGCGGGTGGCAGGTAGGGGACTATCTGCGCCGTATGGGACATCGCAGGATTTTATGCGTCTCCGACAATAATATATGCGTGGATAAGGATCGGATGGATGGCTGCCGTGCGGGCATGCAGGAATGTCAGGTAGACTGGCTGCAAATCCCAATGAGCCGACAGGAGCGCCTGCGGTTTTATGAGGAACATTTAACATATATCAGGCAGTACACGGCGGTTTTTGCAGTGTCCGATGCCTATGCGGTGGAACTGCTCTATTTTTTACAACAAAATCATATCCCGGTTCCGGATGAGATATCCGTGGTCGGATTTGACAACACTGCCTTAAGCCGGAACTGCTATCCTGCCCTTTCCACAGTGGGGCAGGATGCCAAAGAGCGGGCGGTAGCGGCCGTGCAGGCTTTGAAAGAACTGAGGAAGGGGACGTTGGAGGAACCGGTTCGAAATCTGCCGGTGAGACTGATCCTGCGGGAGAGCGTGAGGGCGGTATAGTATGCCGGGCTTGTTCAACAATCTGGATCGTATGCGTTTACCTTTTTACTTTTTTGTAGTAAGATATATGTGTAAAATATATATAATAAAATTAGATTTCATAAAGTGGTGGACATATGAGAGATAAGACGAAAAGAATAACGATCGGGCTATTAGTAAGCGGTATCATGGACGATTATACGGAGTACATATGTAAGGGCGTGAGGCGTGCCGCTATAGAAGAGAAGGCGGATGTGATCGTTTTTCCCGGGAAATATATTGACAGAGATCTTACGGAGACCAAGGAACTGCGCTATGAGTATCAGTATCATACGATTTTCGCCTATGCGAAGAACAGGCGGATCGATGTGCTTATCATTGCGGCGGACTGCATTGGCTGTTTTACGTCCCAGAAGAGAATTATGGAGATGCTGGGGGAATATCAAGAGTTTCCTTGTATTTTAGTGGCATCTAAGAAGGACGGTTATGCCGGTGTTATTTTCGATAATTATCAGGGAATTAAAGATGGTTTGGAATATTTGATTCATGGGTGCGGTTGTAAGAAGTTCGCGATGATCGGTGGCAGCGCAGAGAATATGGACGCGGCGGAACGAAAGCGTGCGTTTGTCAGTGTGCTTGAAGAAAACGGGATTTCATTCGAGGAGAAAATGTTTGCGGAAGGGAACCTTACCAGAAGGAGCGGTAATGTTTTCGCGACGATTCTGGACCGCAATCCGGACGTGGAAGCGATATTCTGCGTCAACGACGATACGGCAATGGGACTGTATGATGAGCTCAGAAAAAGAGGAAAAAGAGCCGGAAGAGATATTGCCGTTCTGGGATATGACGATATGTTGGAGGCCGCTCATGTGTCACCGCCATTAGCGTCGGTGCGGGCCGATTCAGCATGGCTTGGTGAGGAAGCGGTACATATGGCATGCGCGGCGGTAAGAGGAGAACGGATAGAGAGTAAGGTGCTGCCCACCAGATTTATCAAGCGCGAATCGATCTCGGAAAGCATGACACATGTCAACAAGGACAGCTTCTATCGGCTGGAAGACTTCGACGTGCATTTTGACGAGATCTTCCACCGGAGCATTAATGAAGAAAAGAAAGAGCAGATGATTAAGATCCGGGTCGCTTATAAGAGACTGATGATGGCTTTTGTCAGAAATGCCATGAAAGGTTTCAAGAATCCCAGAAGCGGTGAGGAGATAGCGCTTCGCGCAGACGAGTTTATCAACACGGGCGGTGTGAAATATGCGGATGTGGATATCCTGCTTTCCCATCTGGAGAGCGCCTATAAGGTGTTGCGCGGCATGCAGGTTAAGGACGAGGGCAGAACAGAGCTGCGGGATCTATTCTTCGACCTGTACCGCAAGACGGTGCGCGCCATGAATGTGCTGGTGGGCGATATGGAGCAGGAGAAGATCAAAGAAAGCTACGATATGAAAGTTTTCGTACAGGATATCCTGCAGTTTGAGAAAGGGAAGGATCAGAGTTACGGGGTGTTGTTGGAGCGGCTGGAATGGCTGGGGATCAGAAATGCGAAGCTGTACATGCTAAAGCAGCCGGAGCTGCATCTGTTCAAGGAGGCATACTCCGTACCTGAGGCACTGTATCTGAAAGCTGAGCGCAGAGACGGTGTGGTAAGCACTGTTCCGGCAATGCAGCAGAAGATAGACTTCGATGATATTTACATGGACAAGACAGGAGAGAGTAGTTATCGTGTTGTACTGCCGCTATTTTCGGACGAAACGATATACGGAATTCTGCTTTGCGATATGACGGATGCGCTTCACGACAACGGTGAGCTGCTTGTAAATCAGATGAGTGCGGCGGTGAAGATGTTAAAGCTGTTAGAGGCAAACGAGAAGATCCAGCAGCAGCTTGAGGATAATCTGGCAGCGCTTAAGGACTCTAATATCAAGCTGGATACGCTTTCCAAATCCGATGTACTCACGGGGATCTATAACAGAAGAGGATTTTATGACGTGACACAGAAGATGATCGATGAGTGTGGCGGGAAACAGCAATCGGTTCTTGCTGTCTATGTGGATATGAATAACCTGAAGATCATCAACGACAGATACGGGCATGAGGAGGGAGATCACTCTCTGAAACTGATCGGAACCTTCCTGAAAGAAATGATAGCCGAGCAGGGAGTGGCGGGACGAATCGGCGGCGACGAGTACGCCTTTGCGATTGTATATGACGGTAATGACGGCGGAGAGGCCGTGCTGGAAAGTCTGTATCATAAATTTGAGGTATATAACGAAAACAGTGATAAGGACTACAATATCACCGTATCGGCTGGAGCCTGTGTTATACAGCCGGGGCAGCAGATCACGCTCAAGGAAGCGCTGCAGCAGGCGGATGAGCGCCTGTATCTGGTGAAACAGAAGCGTAAGAAGGATGTGGCGAAGCACCATTGAAGCGGTGGAGGATATGAAGAAGATCGTGTTTACCAATGCAGGGCTGAAGAATATAGCGTATCTGACGATGTTCATTGATCATTTTTTCGCAGTTGTTATTATGGAGATGATCAGACGGCAGTCCGCGGCAGGGTATGAGACGGATATACTCCGTCAGATCTATTCGGCGGGAAGGGCAGTGGGCAGGATTTCCTTTGTGCTGTTTGCTTATCTGGCCGTGGAGGGATTTCTGTACACGAGAAGCAGGCGGGCTTATCTGTTGCGGCTTGGTATCTTCGCGCTGGTGTCGGAGGTGCCTTTCGATCTTGCCTTTTCGGGAGAGATTGTGGATCGCGGAAGCCAGAATGTGTTCTTTACCCTGTTTCTGGGTGTGCTGACTCTGATCGTGTGGGAGTGGGCCGGAAACAATGCCCGGCAGCTGCAGGAGTGCCGATCGGACAGACGGGACCGGAGGTGGTGGGTTTGCGTGATCGCATTTCGTGTGGTGCAGTTTGGCACAGTGGTTTGTTGCTGTGTGATAGCGTATGCACTGCATACGGATTATAAATATATGGGTGTACTTCTGATCTTTACCTTCTATCTCATGCATGACGGGAAACTGATTCCGAAGATTGCGCTGGTGGGTTGCGTGATGCTGTTCGGTATATGGAGCGTCAACTGTCTGAAGTATAACGGGCTGTATACAAAGGCTTATCTGTTCCGGTTTTCCATGCGGGAACTATACGGACTGGCTGCGTTTGTTCCGATAGCGCTCTATGACGGGAGCAAAGGGCGGCAGCTTCCGAAGGCAGTCTGTTACGGCTTCTATCCGGTACATTTGCTGGCTTTACACTGGGTGGTGACGGTTATATGAAAAAATATGTGAGGACGGTCTGCGGACGAATTACAGCGGATGTAAAGCAATACGGCATGGCAGGCGCGGGGTTGCTTCTGTATACCGTCGTCGTTAATCTGGTTTTTCACGCGTTCTGTCCCTTAGTGATCTTCTGCGGACTGCCCTGCCCGGGTTGTGGGGTTACCAGAGCGACAGTGTGTTTCCTGTCGGGCAGATGGCAGCAGGCGTGGCAGCTTAATCCGATGATTTTTCCCATTATGATAGCAGCAGCTTATTTTGCGTGGAACCGATATTTTCGCGGAAGGAAGGCCAAAGGATTAAAGGGGTGTCTCGTGCTGATTGCAGCGCTTTTGGTTATAGTCTATCTGGTGCGGATGAGTATGTACTTTCCGGACAGAGAGCCCTATGTCTATAAGGAAGATAATGTGATGGCGCACTTTTATACTATGATTCGTATTATAAAGAGCGCTCTATGATGTTAAAAGTATAACGAAAGAAAACGGAGGATATTATGGAGGAGAACAACACGAACCGGAATTACGGAGAGGACAACAGTCAGACGGATTATAATCAGCCTGACAGCGAGGCGCAATACAGTGGCAGTCAGCCGGATAACAGCTATCAAAATGAAAGCTATCAAACCGGCGGCGATCAGAGTAGCGGCTATCAAACCGATGGCTACCAGAATAGCGGTTACCAAAATGATGGCTATCAGAATAACGGTTACCAGAACGGCAGATTTCAAACTGATAGTTACCAGAATAACAGTTACCAGAATAGCAGCTATCAAAACAGCAGCTATCAGAATAATGCATATCAAAACGATGGTTACCCAAATAACGGTTATACAAACGGCGGCTACCCAGGTGGCGGCTATCCGAACGCTTATCAGCCTTACAACAATGTACCGCCCTACGGGAATGACCAGCTCGAGCTGGAAGAACCTGTCAAAGTCAGCGAGTGGGTTCTGTCAATGGTGTTGATGATGATTCCCTGCGTCAATATTATTATGATGTTTGTATGGGCGTTCAGCAGTACCGAGAAGAAGAGTAAATCTAATTTCTTCAAGGCGTATCTGATCTTCTTTGCGATTGCGATGGCGCTTGTCGTGCTGATGTGGCTCGGTATTCTGCTGTTCGCGCTGGCATTAAGTTAAACAGCGCTCCAACGCCCGGACGCGCCGCAGGGCAGAATCAGACCGTTTGCGGTGACCGGCAGACCGATCTCGGAAGATTCTGTGTTGCCGCCGAAGGCAGGTGTGAGAGCTGACCGGATCATATAAGTCAGCACGGCGGGCTGTAAACCGGTGGTATATGAATTTACAAGATAAAACAGGGCATCTTTTGACAGAATCTGCGTGGTAAGGCGGATGAAAGGAAAGATGCTCTCTTCTATTTTCCAGATTTCACCCTTAGGACCTCTGCCGTAGGAAGGTGGGTCCATGATAATGGCATCGTAGGTATTGCCCCGTCTGATCTCGCGTTCTACGAATTTCACGCAGTCGTCTACCAGCCAGCGGATCGGCGCATCGGAAAGACCGGAGGCTGCGGCGTTCTCCTTCGCCCATTGGACCATGCCTTTCGAGGCATCTACATGAGTGACGGATGCTCCGGCTTTAGCGGCGGCAAGCGTAGCGCCTCCGGTGTATGCGAACAGGTTTAATACTTTCACCGGCCTGCCGGCTCCCTTTATAATAGAAGAAAACCAATCCCAGTTGACAGCCTGTTCGGGAAAAAGCCCCGTGTGTTTAAAGCTGAAAGGCTTCAGACGGAAAGTGAGATCCCTGTAATGTATGCTCCATTCCTGCGGCAGATTAAAGAACTCCCATTCGCCGCCGCCCTTGGAACTTCTGTGGTAATGCCCGTTCATATGCTTCCAGCGCTTGTCAGTGCGCTCCGTATCCCATATGACCTGAGGGTCGGGACGCACGAGAATATAATCTCCCCAGCGTTCCAGTTTCTCTCCTTTTGAGGTGTCTATCACTTCGTAGTCTTTCCAGTCGCCTGCGATCCACATTTTATATATCCTTTCTCTTCCTTATATATAATCATAATGAATTAAGGATAGCATATTTTATCTGCGAAATCCACAGGACTTTTACGGACTGTTTACGGACTGTTCGGTGAATAAGCTTTACACTTTTTCAGCAATCTATTATAATAGAAGTGTAACAGTCAATGCAGGCGGAAAGAAAGCGGGTGATCGTATGACTGAAAAAGAAATGCTGAAGGTCTCTGTTGAGGAGTTCTCACGGGTACAGAAATATATGCTTTTAATTCAGGATAAGGATTCGGCTGCATATAGAGAGATCAGGGATCGGTATATCGAATTAAAAATTATACTGACAGCTTCGGGTATTAATCTTACGGAATTGGATAAAATAAAAGAATAGTTGTTTTAGACTGATCAAGGGCATAAATCCTGTGGCAGATAGGGATTTATGCCTTATGTTCTTTCATACACCTCTTTTTTTCAAATTTTCTGAAAAAATACTTGCATCCTAAAAAAACATCATGTATACTAGTCATTGCTGTGGCATGATAGCTATGAAGCGTGAGGTTGCTGCCCTATGTGGCAGGTTTTCCGTGGAGCGAATGTCAAGTTAGGAAACTGACGACAAGTCACTGTACAGGCAAAAATGTCCGGTACAACCGGAAACAACGTGGTTAGTGCCTTTTTAACATAGGACACACACGGGAGAGTGTACAGTCACCGCTTGTCGTACTTAAGAAGTAAAAGTGCGAAAAGGAGGCGACTTTTTTTATGGCAAGTCAAGTAATGAGAATTACATTAAAGGCTTATGATCATCAGTTAGTTGATGCATCTGCAAAAAAAATCATCGAAACAGTGAAGAAGAATGGATCTCAGGTGAGCGGACCCGTACCGCTTCCCACTAAGAAGGAAGTTGTTACGATCCTCAGAGCGGTTCACAAGTATAAGGACTCCAGAGAGCAGTTCGAACAGAGAACCCATAAGAGACTCATCGACATCATCACACCGACACCTAAGACGGTGGATGCGCTGCAGAGATTAGAGATGCCTGCAGGTGTGTATATCGACATCAAGATGAAAAACAAATAAGACCCCTACTAGGACGACCCCCATGGGGTCCGCTGTAGAACAACAGGAGGTAAGAAGGAATGAAGAAAGCTATCTTAGCAACAAAAGTCGGAATGACTCAAATCTTCAGCGAAGACGGAACATTAACACCTGTTACCGTACTTCAGGCAGGACCTTGCGCAGTAACACAGATCAAAACAAAAGAGAATGACGGTTACAGTGCAGTACAGGTTGGTTTTGTAGATAAGAAAGACAGAATTGTCAACAAGGACAAAGGCGGTAAGAAAGAAGTAATCCACAGACACGGTGTCAATAAGGCACAGAAAGGTCACTTTGATAAGGCAGGCGTATCGAGCAAGAGATTTGTAAGAGAGCTTAAGCTGGAGAATGCGGAAGAGTACACGCTCGGAAGCGAGATCAAAGCAGATATCTTTGAAGTGGGTGATCATATCGACGCAACTGCAATCTCTAAAGGTAAGGGATTCCAGGGCGCGATCAAGAGACATGGTCAGCACAGAGGACCTATGACTCACGGTTCCAAATTCCATCGCCATCAGGGTTCCAACGGTGCATGTTCCTCACCGAGTAAGGTGTTCAAAGGAAAAGGCATGCCGGGACACATGGGCTGTGTAAGGGTAACGGTTCAGAATCTTACGATCGTAAGGGTTGACGCAGATAAGAATCTGATTCTTGTTAAAGGCGCTGTACCCGGACCGAGAAAAGCCTTGGTAACCATTAAAGAGACAACTAAGGTGGATGTGAAATAGTGACCTGAGTCACAGATGAAAGGAGGACCATTCAGATGGCAAACGTATCTGTTTATAATATGGAAGGTAAAGAAGTCGGCAAGATGGACTTAAACGATGCGGTATTCGGTGTCGAGATCAATGAACACTTAGTACACATGGCGGTTGTCCAGACACTTGCCAATAAACGTCAGGGAACACAGAAAGCAAAGACCCGTTCCGAAGTGTCCGGCGGCGGCAGAAAGCCTTGGAGACAGAAGGGGACAGGACATGCAAGACAGGGTTCCACGAGAGCTCCCCAGTGGAAGGGCGGCGGTGTTGTATTCGCACCCGTTCCGAGAGATTACTCTTTCAAGTTAAATAAGAAAGAGAAGCAGGCGGCTCTTAAGTCTGTATTGACCAGCAGAGTGCAGGACAACAAGCTGATCGTTTTAGACGAGCTTAAGCTTGATGAGATCAAGACAAAGAAGTTTAAAGAGGTTATGGATAACCTTAAGGTAGAGAAGGCAATGGTAGTGATCGGCGAGCAGGATAAGAACGTGATCCTTTCCGCAAGAAATCTTCCTACAGTATCTACAGCAGTAGCAGAAAATATCAACGTATATGATATCTTGAAGGGCGACACTTTAGTACTCACTAAGGATGCCGTAGCAAAGATCGAGGAGGTGTATGCATAATGGCAGCGATCCAATATTATGATGTAATCCTCAAACCGGTTATCACAGAGAAGAGCATGGCAGGCATGAGCGAGAAGAAATATACTTTCTTAGTTCATCCTGAAGCCAACAAGACGCAGATCAAAGAAGCTGTTGAGAAGATGTTTGAAGGAACAAAGGTAGCTAAGGTCAACACGATGAACATGGACGGCAAGACCAAGAGACGCGGCATGGTATACGGCAAGACAGCCAAGACCAAGAAAGCGATCGTACAGTTGACACAGGACAGCAAGGATATCGAGATCTTTGCAGGATTATAGAATATAAGGAAAAGGAGATAAGATCATGGGAATTAAGACATATAACCCATATACACCTTCCAGACGTAATATGACCGGTTCTGATTTCTCAGAGATTACCAAGAAGACTCCGGAGAAAGCGTTATGTACTTCTCTTAAGAAGAATGCCGGACGTAACAACCAGGGTAAGATCACAGTGAGACATCACGGCGGCGGAAGCAGAAGATTATACAGAAACATTGATTTCAAGAGAAATAAAGACGGTATTGCCGCTAAGGTAATCGGCATCGAGTACGATCCCAACAGAACGGCAAACATCGCACTGATCTGTTATGAGGATGGTGAGAAAGCATATATCCTCGCACCGGAAGGTTTGACGGACGGCATGAAAGTTATGAACGGTCCTGAGGCGGAAGTCAGAGTAGGTAACTGCTTACCGTTATCTGCAATCCCCGTAGGTACACTGGTTCACAACATTGAATTATATCCCGGCAAGGGCGGACAGATGGTTCGTTCTGCTGGTAACAGCGCACAGCTTATGGCTAAGGAAGGCAAGTATGCGACACTGAGACTTCCCTCCGGCGAAATGAGAATGGTTCCGATCGTATGTCGCGCAACAGTCGGCACAGTCGGCAACGTAGACCACAACCTGATCAAGATCGGTAAAGCAGGACGTAAGCGCCACATGGGTATCCGTCCTACAGTCCGTGGTTCCGTTATGAACCCGAATGACCATCCGCACGGCGGTGGTGAAGGAAGAGCGCCGATTGGTCGTCCCGGTCCGTGCACACCTTGGGGTAAACCGGCACTCGGCTTGAAGACACGTAAGAAGAAGAAAGCGTCCAACAAGCTGATCGTAAGAAGAAGAGACGGCAGAGCAATCAAATAGGAGGAGATATCATGGCTAGATCACTGAAAAAAGGACCGTTTGCAGATGCGAGCTTATTGAAGAAAGTAGATGCTATGAACGCGTCAGGACAGAAGCAGGTTATTAAGACCTGGTCCCGCCGCTCTACGATCTTCCCTTCCTTCGTGGGACACACATTCGCTGTTCATGACGGAAGAAAGCACGTACCGGTATATGTTACAGAGGATATGGTTGGTCACAAACTCGGCGAGTTCGTAGCGACCAGAACTTATAGAGGACACGACAAGGACGAGAGAAAGTCTAAAGTCCGCTAATTTGAAAGGAGGCATAAATCTATGGCTAAAGGACATAGATCCCAAATAAAGAGAGAGAGAAACGCGAATAAAGACACAAGACCCTCCGCTAAGTTATCTTACGCCAGAGTGTCTGTTCAGAAGGCGTGTTTCGTATTGGATGCCATCAGAGGAAAAGATGTGGAGACGGCGCTTGCGATCCTTGCATATAATCCGAGATACGCATCAAGCATTATTAAGAAGCTGTTAGAGTCTGCGATTGCGAATGCAGAGAACAACAACGGTATGAATGTGGAGAACCTTTACATTGCAGAGTGCTATGCAAACAAGGGACCGACCATGAAGAGAGTAAGACCGAGAGCACAGGGCAGGGCCTACAGGATCGAGAAGAGAATGAGCCACATCACAATCGTGCTTGATGAAAGATAGGATCATATAGGAAGGAGAACAACATGGGACAGAAAGTTAATCCACACGGCCTAAGAGTCGGTATCATTAAAGATTGGGATTCTAAGTGGTATGCTGATGCAGAGTTTTCTGATTTCTTAGTAGAAGACTACAACATCAGAGAATACTTAAAGAAGAAATTATACAGTGCCGGTATTTCTAAGATCGAGATCGAGAGAGCATCCGACAGAGTGAAAGTAATCATCTACACTGCAAAACCGGGTGTTGTGATCGGTAAGGGCGGTGCAGAGATCGAAGTGACCAAGAAAGAGCTTTCTAAGCTGACAAGCAAGAAAGTTTTCGTAGACATCAAAGAGATTAAGAGACCTGATAAAGATGCACAGCTTGTTGCGGAGAACATCGCACAGCAGCTTGAAAATCGTGTATCTTTCAGACGTGCCATGAAGTCCTGCATGGGCAGAACCATGAAAGCAGGAGCAGAAGGCATCAAGACTGCTGTATCCGGACGTCTGGGCGGCGCAGATATCGCTCGTACAGAGTTCTACAGCGAGGGTACTATCCCGCTTCAGACTTTGAGAGCAGATATTGACTACGGTTTTGCAGAGGCCGATACGACATACGGTAAGCTCGGTGTCAAAGTATGGATCTATAAAGGAGAGGTACTTCCGACTAAATCTAATGTGGAAGGGAGCGATAAATAATGTTAATGCCTAAAAGAGTAAAACGTCGTAAACAGTTTCGCGGCTCTATGAGCGGAAAAGCTACCCGTGGCAACACGATCACCTACGGTGAGTATGGTATTGTAGCGTTAGAGCCCTGTTGGATTAAGTCCAACCAGATCGAGGCAGCCCGTATTGCTATGACTCGTCATATTAAGCGTGGCGGTAAAGTCTGGATCAAAATATTCCCTGATAAACCTGTAACAGCGAAACCGGCTGAGACACGTATGGGCTCCGGTAAAGGTACTCTCGAATACTGGGTTGCAGTTGTAAAACCCGGACGTGTTATGTTCGAGATTGCGGGAGTAGCTGAGGATGTAGCTAAAGAAGCGTTACGTCTTGCAACACATAAGCTTCCATGCAAATGTAAGATCGTTTCTAAAGCGGATTTGGAAGGCGGTGTATCGAATGAAAACTAATAAATTTGTAGAAGATTTAAAGAACAAATCAGATGCAGAATTAGCGCAGGAATTGGTTGATGCGAAGAAAGAACTTTTCAATTTGAGATTCCAGAATGCAACCAATCAGTTGGATAACACGGCAAGAATCAAAGATGTCAGAAGAAACATCGCCAGAATACAGACCGTGATCACTGAGAAGGCAAAAGCAGTAAATTAAGAAACGACGCTGTAAGAATTGCAAAGCAATTCTTGCGATTTCAGTTTACTGAAATCAAAGGAAAGGAGACTCAATCGTGGACAGAAATTTAAGAAAGACACGTACTGGCAAGGTAACCAGTAACAAGATGGATAAGACGATCGTGGTAGCAATCGAAGACCATGTTAAACATCCGCTTTACAAGAAAATTGTAAAGAAGACCTATAAATTGAAAGCACATGATGAGAACAATGAGTGCAACATCGGTGATACAGTTAAGGTAATGGAGACCAGACCTTTATCCAAGGATAAGAGATGGAGACTTGTTGAGATTGTCGAGAAAGCAAAATAGTTTATTTGATTATGAAAAGAAGGAGAAATCAGCATGATTCAACAGGAAAGCAGACTTAAGGTCGCTGACAATACCGGTGCAAAAGAGCTTCTGTGCATCAGAGTTGTGGGCGGTTCTACAAGAAGATATGCACGTATCGGTGATATCATTGTTGCTACGGTCAAAGACGCAACACCAGGCGGCGTTGTAAAAAAAGGCGACGTTGTAAAGGCTGTAGTTGTTCGTAGTGTAAAAGGCGCTCGTCGTAAAGACGGATCTTATATCAGATTTGACGAGAATGCTGCTGTTATCATCAAGGAGGATAAGACTCCGAGAGGAACCCGTATTTTTGGACCAGTAGCGAGAGAGCTTCGTGATAAACAGTTTATGAAAATTGTTTCACTGGCTCCGGAAGTATTATAGGAGGTGCCGGTATGTCAACATTTAAGATTAAAAAAGGTGATACCGTTAAGGTAATCGCCGGTAAAGACAAAGACAAAGAAGGCAAAGTTATATCCGTAGACAGAAAGAACAATAAGGTTCTGGTTGAGGGAATCAACATGATCACAAAGCATGAGAAGCCTTCCGCAGCTAATCAGAACGGCGGCATTGTTCAGAAGGAAGCACCTATCAACGCTTCCAATGTAATGTATGTACACAAGGGTAAAGCGACAAGGATCGGTTTCAAGTTCGAGAATGACAAGAAGGTCCGTTATGCGAAATCCACAGGTGACATCATTGACTAATTCTAAGAAAGGAGGTCTAAAACGTTGAGTAGTAGACTGAAAGAGATGTATAAGAACGAGATCGTAGATGCTATGGTCAAAAAGTTTGGATATAAAAATGTTATGGAAGTTCCGAAACTTGACAAGATCGTAATCAACATGGGCGTCGGTGAAGCGAAGGAAAACGCTAAGGTTCTGGAAGCGGCTGTGAGTGATATGGAAACGATCACCGGACAGAAGGCAGTCGTAACGAAGGCTAAGAACTCTGTTGCTAACTTTAAGATCAGAGAAGGTCAGGCAATCGGATGTAAGACGACACTCCGCGGCGATAAGATGTATGAGTTTTTGGATCGTCTCGTAAACCTTGCACTTCCCCGTGTACGTGACTTCAGAGGTGTTAATCCTAATTCCTTTGACGGCAGAGGTAACTATGCACTGGGTATTAAGGAACAGATCATCTTCCCGGAGATCGAGTATGATAAGGTAGATAAGGTCAGAGGTATGGACGTGATCATTGTCACCACCGCGAAGACGGATGAGGAAGCTCGTGAGTTGTTGAGATTATTTAACATGCCATTCGCTAAATAGAAGGAGGTAAATTCATGGCTAAGACAGCAATGAAGATCAAACAGCAGCGTAAACCGAAATTCTCCGTTAGAGAATACAATCGTTGCAAAATCTGTGGTCGTCCACATGCTTATTTAAGAAAATACGGAATTTGCAGAATTTGCTTCCGTGAATTAGCATATAAAGGTCAGATCCCCGGCGTTAAGAAAGCAAGCTGGTAGTCAACAAAGAGAGTTTCTAAGGCGTCAAAATACGCCGCCTAAGAAACACTATAGCTTTGTTGGGAAGAATGTCGCTGACGCTTTCATTCTTCCGGTGTGTTGGCGGAAGGATGAAATGGCATGAAAGTGTTGTTCTTCCGAGAGCGGGATGTATGATAAATGACTAGAAATAAGCGGATCAATAATTTAAGGAGGAAAAATCATGACAATGAGCGACCCTATTGCAGATATGCTTACAAGAATCCGTAATGCAAATACTGCAAAACATGATACAGTAGATGTACCCTCATCTAAGATGAAATTAGCTATCGCGCAGATTCTTTTGGATGAAGGATATATTAGAAAGTTCGATTTGATCGATAACGGCAGTTTCAAGACCATTCATATCACATTGAAATACGGCGAGGATAAGAATGACAAGATCATTTCCGGAATCAAGAGAATCTCTAAACCGGGTCTTCGTGTATATGCCGGCAAAGAGGATCTGCCGAGAGTTCTCGGAGGTCTGGGCGTTGCAATCATCTCTACTAATCAGGGAGTTGTAACGGATAAGAAGGCAAGAGAGCTGCAGGTAGGCGGCGAAGTGTTAGCCTTCGTCTGGTAGTGGACAATAACAAGAATTTAAAACAGGAGGTACGGGCATGTCACGTATAGGAAGAATGCCAATCGCTATTCCTGCGGGTGTAACCGTTGAGGTAGCAGAAAATAATAAAGTGACTGTAAAAGGTCCTAAGGGAACACTTGAGAGAGTGCTTCCGGCAGAAATGGAAATCAAGGTAGAAGGCGATCAGGTTGTAGTATCCAGACCCAATGATTTAAAGAAGATGAAATCTTTCCACGGTCTGACAAGAACACTGATCCACAATATGGTTGTCGGTGTAACGGAAGGATACGAGAAGAAGCTGGAAGTAAACGGTGTAGGTTACAGAGCGTCCAAATCAGGCAAGACTCTGACACTTAACCTTGGTTACTCTCATCCGGTGGAAATGACAGATCCTGAAGGTATCGAGACTGTCATGGAAGGACAGAACGTAATCATCGTCAAAGGTATTGATAAAGAAAAAGTTGGTCAATTTGCGGCTGAGATCAGAGACAAGAGAAGACCGGAGCCTTATAAGGGCAAGGGTATCAAGTATGCTGATGAGACAATTAGACGTAAAGTTGGTAAGACTGGTAAGAAATAACAGATAAGGAGAGTATGAAGATGGTTAGTAAGGAATCAAGACAAAAAGTTCGTGTAAAAAAACACAACAGACTGCGTAACCGTTTCAGCGGCACCGCTGAGAGACCGCGTCTTTCTGTGTTCAGAAGTAATAATCATATGTATGCTCAAATTATTGACGATACAGTTGGAAATACTTTAGTTTCGGCGTCTACTCTCGAGAAGTCTGTAAAGTCTGAACTGGAGAAAACCAATAACGTTGATGCAGCAGCATATTTAGGAACAGTAATCGCTAAGAGAGCAATTGAAAAAGGTATTAAGACTGTTGTCTTTGACAGAGGCGGCTTTATATATCAGGGTAAAATTGCAGCATTAGCTGAGGCAGCCAGAGAAGCTGGCTTAGAATTCTAGGAAGGGAGAAGGAAATCACATGAGACGTACAATCATTGATGTAAGTCAGTTAGAATTGACTGAAAAAGTAGTAACGATCAAACGTGTTACTAAGGTTGTTAAAGGTGGTCGTAACATGCGTTTCACGGCTCTTGTAGTAGTCGGTGACAGCAATGGTCATGTTGGTGCAGGCTTAGGCAAAGCAACTGAAATCCCTGAAGCAATTCGCAAAGGTAAGGAAGATGCGATCAAGAACTTAGTTTCTGTTGCACTTGATGATAACAGCAGTATCACACACGATTTTATCGGAAAATTCGGTTCTGCTTCCGTACTCCTTAAGAGAGCTCCGGAAGGTACCGGTATTATCGCAGGAGGTCCTGCCCGTGTTGTATGTGAACTTGCAGGTATCAAGAATATCCGTACGAAATCTTTAGGCTCCAACAATAAGCAGAATGTCGTACTTGCTACGATCGCGGGACTGCGCCAGTTAAAGACTCCTGAAGAAGTAGCTAAGAACCGCGGTAAATCCGTAGAAGAGATTCGCGCTTAAGTTACCGAAGGTTGTTGATCGGTCAGAATATTTAGGAGGAAAAGAAGATGGCAGCAAAGAAAGAAGCAGCTAAAACATTAAAGATTACTTTAATTAAATCTACCATTGGTCAGGTTCCGAAAAACAGAGCAACGGTTGAAGCTATGGGTCTCAGGAAACTTCATCAGACAGTGGAACTGCCTGACAATGCATCAACCAGAGGTCAGATTCAGAAAGTAAGACATATGGTTAAAGTAGAAGAAGCATAAAAGGAGGTGTCAGAATGGAATTATCAAATTTAAGACCCGCGCCCGGGTCAGTACACAGTGATAATTTTAGAAGAGGTCGTGGACACGGTTCAGGCAACGGTAAGACAGCCGGTAAGGGTCATAAGGGACAGAAAGCTCGTTCAGGAGCACCCAGAATCGGATTCGAAGGCGGTCAGATGCCGTTATACAGACGTATTCCTAAGAGAGGTTTTACCAACAGGAATTCAAAGGATATCGTGGCGATCAACTTAAGTGCGCTGGAAGTGTTCGACAACGGCGCGACGGTTGACGTGGATGTACTGCTTGAGAAAGGGATCATCAAGAATCCTCGTGATGGGGTTAAGATTCTTGGAAACGGAGAACTTACTAAGAAACTCGATGTGAAAGTGAATGCTTTCAGCGCATCCGCGAAAGAAAAGATCGAGGCACTTGGTGGAACAGCAGAGGTGATCTAATGCTTACAACCTTAAAGAATGCGTTTAAAATCAAAGAAATCAGAAAGAAACTTTTCTTTACATTTATGATGTTAGTTGTGATCCGTTTCGGATCACAGCTCCCCGTTCCGGGCATCAACAGAGGCTTCTTTGCGGACTGGTTTTCACAGCAGACCGGAGACGCTTTCAACTTTTTCGATGCTTTTACGGGAGGTTCGTTCCTGAACATGTCTGTTCTGGCGCTTAATATTACGCCGTATATTACATCGTCCATTATTATGCAGCTTATGACGATAGCGATTCCGAAACTGGAAGAGATGCAGCGTGACGGTGCCGACGGCAGGAAGAAAATTGCTTCCATCACGAGATATGTGACGGTGGCGCTTGCGCTTATTGAATCCAGCGCTATGGCCATCGGCTTCGGACGTCAGGGACTGTTGCAGACATATAATGTCATTAATGTGATTACGGTTATTGCGGCGTTGACAGCCGGCAGTGCGTTTCTTATGTGGATCGGAGAGCGGATTACGGAGAGTGGTGTTGGCAACGGTATTTCCATCGTGCTGACGATCAATATTCTGTCACGTATACCGCAGGATATTACGCAGTTATTTGAGCAGTTTGTGATCGGTAAATCCATTGCAAAGGGTGCTGTGGCGGCGATCATTATCATTGCAATCATTATACTGATGGTAGTGCTCGTTATTATCTTAAATGACGGTGTTCGTAAGATTCCCGTGCAGTATGCCAAGAAAGTACAGGGCAGGAAGATGGTTGGCGGCCAGATGACAAGCCTGCCGTTAAAGGTGAATACCTCAGGTGTTATTCCGGTAATCTTTGCCTCTTCCCTGATGCAGCTTCCGGTAATCGTTTGTTCGTTTTTCGGCATTACCGGCACCGGTGTGTGGGCTGAGATTTTGAAAGGAGTTAATTCCAATTATTGGTGCAATCCGAAACAGCTTGTGTATTCCATCGGACTGTTGGTATATATTGCACTGGTTATCTTCTTTGCGTACTTCTACACATCCATTACGTTCAATCCTTTAGAGATTGCGGAGAACATGAAGAAGCAGGGCGGATTTATTCCGGGGATCAGACCGGGCAAGCCTACCAGCGATTATCTGAATAAGGTGCTTACCTATATTATTTTCATTGGCGCGGTAGGACTTACAATCGTATGCGTTGTACCGTATTTCTTCAACGGAGTATTCGGTGCAAGCGTATCCTTCAGCGGAACAAGCCTGATTATTATCGTGAGCGTTGTTCTGGAGACGATCAAGCAGATAGAATCACAGATGCTGGTTCGTAATTATAAGGGATTTTTAAACGATTAATTTATATGGAAATGATGGGGACGAGCAGGGCAACCGAGGCGTCCCTTACGTTTCATTGAAAAACAGAGATTTTTCAATCACAAATTGGTGCCTTGCGGCAGCAAAACCGCAGGTTATGAGAAAGGCGTGAGTATCAGTTATGAAAATTATTATGTTGGGTGCACCCGGCGCAGGCAAGGGAACACAGGCGAAAATGATCGCGGAGAAATATGAAATTCCGCATGTGTCTACGGGCGACATTTTCAGGGCAAATATTAAGAACGGCACGCAGCTTGGCATGGAAGCAAAACAGTATATGGATCAGGGATTGCTCGTTCCGGATGAGCTGACGGTCAAGATCCTGCTCGACAGAGTGGCGAAGGAAGATTGCAAGAACGGCTATGTGCTGGACGGTTTTCCGAGGACCATTCCGCAGGCGGAGGTACTGGACAAGGCGCTTAGTCAGCTGGGAGATAAGATTGATTATGCAATCAACGTGGATGTGCCGGATGAAAATATTGTAAGAAGAATGGGCGGCAGACGCGCATGCCTTTCATGCGGAGCCACATACCATATTGAGCATGTACCGCCTAAAGCGGAAGGAATCTGCGACAGCTGTGGGCAGGAACTGGTGCTGCGTGACGATGATAAGCCGGAGACGGTGCAGAATCGTCTGAATGTATATCATGAGCAGACGCAGCCGTTAATTGAGTTCTACAGCAAGAAGGGCGTATTACAGACGGTAGACGGCACGATGGATATGAACGATGTGTTTGAGGCTATTGTGACAGTCTTGTCATAAAGTATGCAAAAGAGAAATTGACGTGTGAGAAGTGCTGTGGGAGAGGATACAGGATGGCAATAACGATTAAATCGCCTGGAGAAATTGAACTGATGCGGGAATCGTGCAGGCTGCTTGGTTTGGTTCATAATGAACTGGTGAAGGTGATCAGACCGGGGATATCCACGAAGGAAATTGACAGGGTGTGTGAGGAGCTTATCCGAAGTTACGGGTGTACGCCGAATTTTCTGCACTATCAGGGATATCCGGCTTCCGTGTGTGTCTCTGTGAATGAGGAAGTGGTGCACGGTATTCCGAGAGAAGATCATATCATTCGGGAGGGCGATATCGTCAGTCTGGATACGGGACTGATCTATCGGGGGTATCATTCCGATGCTGCCAGAACCCACGCGGTAGGGCAGATCAGCGCCGAGGCGCAGAAATTGATTGACGTGACCAGACAGAGTTTCTTTGAGGGGATCAAGATGGCGAAGGCAGGCAATCATCTCCATGACATTTCCAATGCCATCGCCGCATATGTCACGCCGTATGGTTACGGTATCGTCAGAGATCTGGTGGGACACGGCATAGGAACAAGCCTGCATGAGCCGCCGCAGATTCCGAACTTTGCACTGAGAAGAAGAGGGCCGAAGCTGCGGCCGGGCATGACACTGGCGATTGAACCGATGATCAATATGGGGACAGAGGATGTGGAGTGGCTGGATGACGGCTGGACGGTAGTTTCGGCGGATCATTCCTTATCGGCACATTATGAAAACACGGTGTTGATCACGGAAGGCGAACCGGAGATCCTGACGCTGTGACAGAATCAGGAAATGAGAAGGATTTGTGTCTGCGCCCTCTTAATGAGCCATGGTGATGTGCGGAAACGGAGTAGAATATGACAGGAATGCTTGCGAGCTCTAAAGCGGGGCACGATCAGAAAACCATATATGTCATAATAGATGAAGACGATGAATATGTATATTTAGCCGACGGCAGAAAAAGAACCGTGGACAGACCGAAGAAGAAAAACAGGAAACATATTCAGATTATTAAGAAGAAACAGATGATAAGACCGACGGACGGTTATAAGGATTTGGAAATCAAGAGAGTGATCAAACAATATCAGGAGGAAGCAAATGTCAAAAGCTGATGTAATCGAAATTGAGGGAACAGTCATTGAGAAGCTGCCGAACACCATGTTTCAGGTCGAACTGGAGAACGGACATGTGGTGTTAGCACACATAAGCGGTAAACTCCGCCAGAATTTTATCCGTATTCTGCCCGGTGACAAAGTAACACTGGAGCTGTCACCCTATGACTTATCCAAAGGCAGAATTATCTGGCGTGATAAATAAGAAAAAAGACCTTGCCAAAGATTGGGTTTGATGGTATAATGTAAAACGGTCTTTTTTGAAAGGAGGGTTTGAGATGAAAGTAAGGTCATCAGTAAAACCGATCTGCGAAAAATGCAAGATCATCAAAAGAAAAGGAAAGATCAGAGTAATCTGTGAGAATCCGAAACATAAGCAGGTACAAGGTTAATCCCCGAACGATATAGTTTAACGGGGTTCTTGCCTATTTTATATAGATAGATGCCGGAGCCTAATGGGAGATTACTTTTTGATACCAACAATTATGTTTGGAAAGATCGGATGTCTGATCCGGTTGGGTAGAACCTACCCCAATCAATTAGTAAGGCGGGTATAAGCCCGCTTACGGGATTTGCTTCGTAAATTCAGATGCAGTCTCGTACGAAACGTAAAGAAAATGGAGGAAACGTAAATGGCTCGTATTGCAGGTGTTGACTTACCCAGAGAGAAACGTGTGGAGATTGGACTTACTTACATCTACGGTATCGGTAGAGTAAGCTCCAACAAGATTCTGGAGGCAGCAAACGTAAATCCTGACACCCGTGTCAGAGAATTAACTGACGATGAGGTAAAGAGAATTGCTGAGGTGATCGATAAGGATTACATGGTGGAAGGTGATCTGAGAAGAGAGATCGCACTGAACATCAAGCGTCTTCAGGAGATCGGATGTTACAGAGGTATCCGCCACAGGAAGGGACTTCCGGTTCGTGGTCAGAAGACTAAGACCAACGCAAGAACAAGAAAAGGTCCGAAGAGAACAGTAGCAAATAAGAAGAAATAAGATGAACCCGTAATCGGGGATTCTGAAAAGTTGTTTAGTAATTGAAGTTAGCAGATTAGGAGAAAGTAGGTTAGTTTATTATGGCTAAAAAAGTTACAAAAAAAGTGACAAAAAAGCGTGTAAAGAAAAACGTTGAACGTGGACAGGCACATATCCAGTCTTCTTTTAACAATACGATCGTTACCTTGACAGATACAGAAGGTAACGCATTAAGCTGGGCAAGTGCAGGTGGTCTTGGTTTTAGAGGTTCAAGGAAATCTACTCCATATGCGGCACAGATGGCTGCAGAGACAGCGGCTAAGGCTGCTTTAGTACATGGTTTAAAGACAGTAGATGTTATGGTTAAGGGTCCGGGTTCGGGTCGTGAGGCAGCAATCCGTGCATTGCAGGCATGCGGTCTGGAAGTGACAAGTATCCGTGACGTAACTCCCGTGCCTCATAACGGATGTCGTCCGCCTAAGCGCCGCCGCGTCTAATAGAACGAAAAGATTTCCTAAGGCAGCAAAGGACGCAGCCTAAGAAAATCTATGTTTCGTCCTGAAGAATTGCAAAAAGCGCAATTCTTCCCACATGAAAGCATTGGATGAAGGCGCCGAGTGCGGCGTTGTAAACAAAATTATAATGAGAGGAGCCAAAAGAAATGGCAGTAAACAGAGTTCCTGTATTGAAAAGATGCAGATCACTTGATTTAGATCCTACTTATTTAGGATACGATAAGAAATCCAACAGAACATCGGCGAGAGCCGGTAAGAAGATCAGCGAGTATGGTCTTCAGCTCAGAGAGAAACAGAAAGCTAAATTTATCTATGGTGTATTGGAGAAGCCTTTCAGAAACTATTATGAAAAGGCAGAGAGAATGAAAGGTATGACCGGTGAGAATCTTATGGTCATGCTGGAGAGCAGACTGGACAGTATCGTGTTCAGAATGGGCTTTGCAAGAACAAGAAGAGAGGCCAGACAGGTCGTAGGTCATAAGCATTTTCTCGTAAACGGCAAGCCGGTGCATATTCCGTCTTATCTGGTTAAAGCAGGCGATGTGATCGAAATAAGAGAGAAATCCAGATCTCTGCAGAGATATAAAGATATCCTTGAAGTGACGGCAGGAAGACTTGTTCCGGAGTGGTTAGAGGTAGATCAGGAAGCACTGAAGGGAACCGTGAAACATCTTCCCACAAGAGAGATGATCGACGTTCCGGTCAACGAGATGCTTATCGTCGAGTTGTACTCTAAATAATAGCAGTGGTTTTCCAACATGTTCGCAAAGGAGGGTATTTGCGTGTTTGATTTTGAGAGACCTAATATTGAGGTTGCAGAAATCTCTGAAGATAAGAAGTATGGTAGATTTGTTGTAGAGCCTTTGGAAAGAGGTTACGGTATTACCCTTGGTAATTCTCTTAGAAGAATTATGCTTTCTTCTTTGCCGGGCGCAGCAGTCAGCCAGGTTAAAATCGAAGGTGTTTTACATGAATTCAGCTCTATTCCCGGCGTAAAGGAAGATGTTACGGAGATTATTATGAACATCAAGAGCCTTGCGATCAAGAATAGCAGCGATACCAATGAACCTAAGACCGCATACATCGAATATGAAGGCGAGGGCATTGTCAGAGCGTCCGATATTCAGGTGGATCAGGATATCGAGATTTTAAATCCTGATCAGGTGATTGCCACATTAAGCGGCAAAGATACGAAACTGTACATGGAATTGACGATCACAAGGGGCAGAGGTTATGTAAGTTCTGACCGTAATAAGGCGGAAGATCTTCCGATCGGCGTGATCGCGATAGATTCTATCTATACACCTGTTGAGAGAGTCAATGTGACCGTAGAGAATACACGTGTAGGTCAGATAACTGATTTTGATAAACTGACACTGGACGTATACACGAACGGGACGTTGGTTCCCGATGAGGCAGTCAGTCTGGCTGCTAAGGTACTGAGCGAGCATTTAAGCCTTTTCATTGATCTGTCCGAGAATGCCAAGACCGCAGAGGTTATGGTAGAGAAGGAAGACGATGAGAAAGAGAAAGTATTGGAGATGAGCATAGACGAGCTTGAGCTGTCTGTACGCTCTTACAACTGCTTAAAGAGAGCCGGCATCAATACCGTGGAGGAACTGACCAACAAGACTTCCGAGGATATGATGAAAGTCCGCAATTTAGGACGCAAGTCTCTGGAGGAAGTATTGGCAAAATTAAAAGAATTAGGCTTACAGCTGAATCCAAGCGACGAGGCCTGATCTATATATGAATGGCGTGCAGGATAAGCCCGAAGAGCACCCGTGCGCCTGCTCATGAATGGAACTGTTAACACATTCGGTAAGTAAGTCCGAAGCGCGTGGCCGGATGTACACCATGTTGTGGGAGAGAACTCCCCAGTGAGAAAGGAATTTATTATGGCAAAATACAGAAAACTCGGCAGAACGTCTGATCAGAGAAAAGCATTACTGAGAAGTCAGGTAACGGCTCTGCTGTACAACGGCAAGATCATTACGACTGAGGCAAGAGCGAAGGAAGTGCGTAAGATTGCGGAAGGTCTGATTGCTTTAGCCGTAAAGGAAAAGGACAATTTCGAGACCGTTAAGGTTACGGCGAAGGTACCCCGTAAGGATAAGGACGGCAAGAGAGTTAAGGAAGTAGTGGACGGCAAGAAAGTTACCGTTTTCGATACGGTTGAGAAGGAGATTAAGAAAGATATGCCTTCAAGACTGCATGCCAGAAGACAGATGTTAAAGGTGTTATATCCCGTAAAGGAAGTGCCTTCCACACCTGCAGGCAGAAAGAAAGGCACCAAGGAAGTTGATCTGGTTGCAAAGCTTTTCGATGAATACGGCGCTAAGTATGCGAGCCGTAACGGCGGATACACAAGAATCATCAAGATCGGTCCCCGTAAGGGAGATGCGGCGATGGAAGTAGTTCTTGAGCTTGTGTAATATATATGATGTGAGCAAATACCCTGTACAGATGTGCGGGGTATTTTTTTGCAGAAAGACATGTTCTGTGAGGGAAAAAGGATATGTCGTCATGTTTTTGGAAAATGGATATAATTATATATGTAAATCGATCTAATTGGTAGAATTTAGTGAAAAAACGCAAAAAATACAAAAATTATAATTTTCTTGTAGAATTTATTTACAAATATGTTATAATAGTGCTGTGTGTAAAAATATAGTGTATTGGAGGAATATTACGATGAGATTGAAGCAGAAGATACTTATGATTGCAATTTTACCGTTGTTACTTCTTGGTATTGTGATTATTGTTTTCGGTGACAAGCAGATCACGAACGTGTTGACAGAGAACACGGAGGAAGGTTTGCAGGCGACGGCGATAGCTGTTCGAACCACCTTAAGGAAAATGAATAATGAGCCATACAGGCTGAATGAGAATAATGAACTGGTTAAAGGTGATCTCAACATTTCCCAGACACCGGATCTGGTAGATGAAATTAAGGAAGGTACAGATATTGACGTTACGATCTTTTACGGCGACACAAGATATATGTCTTCTATAATTGATGATAACGGACAACGTATTATCGGTACACAGGCAGGCCCCAGAGCGATCGAGACTGTATTGGGTAAAGGTGAAGAATTCTTTGCCACAGATGCTGTTGTGAATGATGCAGACTATTTCGGATATTACGTACCGTTATTTGATTTCGGGACAAATGAAGTAATCGGTATGGTATTTGCGGGAATGCCGCAGGCGGAAGCAAAGGCACAGATCAGAAGAATTATCGTATTGATCGTAGCGCTTGTTGTCATTGTCGGTGTTATCTGTGCGATTCTTATTTTCTTCACAGTTAATAAGATGGTTAAGCATCTGTCGGGTGGTGTAACGGCTTTGTCACAGCTCTCGGAAGGAAAGCTGAATATTCATATAGAAGATAAGGTTTTGGAGGAGAAAGATGAGATCGGCGATATTTGTCGGGCAATCGATAAGATGAAAGAGAATCTTTCGGGTATCATCGCTACGATCAAAGAGGATAGTGCCATCTTGTTGGATGCATCCGATAAACTTCGTGAGAAGACCGATGTTACCACAGAGCATGTAGAACAGATGGAGAAGGCTGTTAATGAGATTGCGATCGGTGCAGGAAGCCAAGCTGAGGAGACACAGGATGCTACAGAGTCTATTATTCTGATGGGTAATATGATCGAGGAGACTGCAAGTGAACTGGCAAATCTGAATGAGAGAGCTAATTCGATCAAAGAACGCGGTGAGGTTGCTATTGGAGCGCTTCGTGAATTGCAGAGTACCAATGAGAAGACCAGTGCAGCTATCAATATCATTTATGAGCAGACCAATGTAACGAATGAGTCGGCTCAGAAGATTAAAGAGGCAACCGCTTTGATTACCAATATTGCGGAAGAGACCAATCTCCTTTCACTGAATGCGTCTATTGAGGCAGCACGTGCAGGTGAACAGGGTAGAGGATTTGCAGTCGTTGCTGCACAGATTCAGAAATTGGCTGAGCAGTCTAATGAGTCTGCAAGACAGATTGAAGGAATTATCCTTTCCCTGATTGAGGATTCTGACAAGGCAGTTGCTACCATGAATGAAGTAAAAGAGATTATGGAGCTGCAGAATGAGAATGTTACTAACACAGGCACGCAGGTAACACAGCTTCTGAGTGATGTAGACGAGTCATTGATTATGATCGGTGATGTGACAGAGAAGACGAATAAAGTCAATGATGTACGAAGCGGCGTAGTAGATACGGTACAGAACCTGTCAGCGATTGCACAGGAGAATGCAGCAAGTACACAGGAGACATCGGCATCTGTTACAGAGATCAGCGGTATTATTACAGAGATTGCCGGCAATGCTGCAGAACTTAAGGGCATTTCCAACAGAATGGATGACAGCATGTCAATGTTTGAGATGTAAGATATATGACTGGAAGCGGTCAGCCTTAAAAAATATCAGGAATAAAAAACCCCCGGGAATATACTCGGGGGTTTTTATTCTATAGGAAATTGCTCGGATTGCCACGAGTTTGTGAAGCGTAAGCGAACAAATCTCGCAATCGAGCGTAGCTCGATTTGTTACAGTACGATTTGGAAATGTTGGTAGTCCTTACAGGAGTTCCAATTACCGCCCCATGTGAATCCATGTTCCGTGAACAGCTTGTAGCACAGATCGTTTTCATCAATCTTATAAGGGAAGTCCAGAGAGCGATCCGTGTACACTTCGCTGCCCTTGGGGGAAATATAGGTTTCGCCGGTGCCATCCTTATTGAATACGACGTAGGGGTTGTAGAATGGGTTAATGTCGATGGCACAGCCGAGTGCATGCTTTGACAGATTCGTAGTGCCGTCCACCACCCGGTAGTTAAAACAGGAAGTATTATTGTCCATCATGGAGAGTGTGTCATCGCCGTCATATTCATCTATAAGGCGGATTCGCTCGATTCGATAGTCATTCTGATACAGTTCGTAGAATATTTCCACCATATCCTGTGCGATCGCTTTATTACAGATCAGTTCACCGGTTTGCTCTTCGCCGTTAAAATCAATGTAGAGCAGCCCAACATAATTTAAGTCCTCATAAGCTATGGTACAGCCGCTTTCGGGATAGGAGATTCCCGTTATCTTATCCTTGATACTGTCACTCAGGGGTTCATAATAGAATCCTGTTTGATAAGTAGTTCGCTCCGTATTAGCTGCCATATTGTCCGGCTCCTTACGGTCTGCTGCGGAATCCGAGGTAGTGCTTTCGTTTCCGTCAGGGATCGTGTCTTTAGAAGTATTGTATGCGGGAGGCTCGTCTGAAGTTTCGGGATCGGAGCGGTTGGACATATTGATAGGGGTATCAGTGCCGCTATTCGTAACAGCAGGCTCAGAATCAGTGCTCTCGGATTCTGCTTGCTCTGTGTTAGCTTCGGCACTGCCAGCCTCTTGATCCTCCGGTGCAGTACCGTATGCGATCTCGGGATTTGCTTTGGCGTATTCCTCCAGCGTTTCCGAACCGAGCAGAAGATGGGTAAGGAATGCACATACCATAATCAGCAGCACGATAAAAAGGAAAGGTCCGGCGGCAAGATGCAATAATTCTTTCAGAGTGCCGGGCTTTTTATTAGATGATGTATTTTGTGACATATATGTCATATCTCCTTTCTCAAGCTAAATTCCGCGAACCTCTAAAAGTATATCATAAAACCTTGTGTTTTGGGGGATTAGTTAGTATAATAAGCGATGAATTGAATAAGTTATCACAGACTGAATTGGTACGGCATAACTGTGAAGAACAGGGTTCTGAATAGTTACGTTACAGTGTTAAAGTGTATACACATGAATTTACAATAGGAGTTATATATCGTAGATGGGAATCATTAAGACAGATAAACTGGTATTTGAATATATAAGGCGTGACGAAGAAGGCAACGTGGAGGGAATCACCCGCGCGGTGGACGAGGTCGATCTGGATGTGAAGCAGGGCGATTTCGTTGCGATTCTGGGGCATAACGGTTCAGGCAAGTCCACGCTGGCCAAGCATATCAACGCGATCCTGTATCCCACCGAAGGAGCAGTGTGGGTGGACGGCATGGATACGCGGGACGAGAAAGATCTGTGGAATATCCGTCAGGAAGCGGGTATGGTTTTCCAGAATCCCGATAATCAGATCATCGGACAGGTGGTCGAAGAGGATGTGGGATTCGGACCGGAGAATATGGGTGTGCCTACGGAAGAGATCTGGGCGCGCGTAGAAGAGAGCCTGAAGGCAGTGGGGATGTACGCATACCGCAAATTCTCACCGAATAAGCTATCCGGAGGACAGAAACAGAGAGTTTCGATAGCAGGTGTAATTGCAATGCATCCCAAATGCATTATTCTTGATGAGCCGACGGCGATGCTTGATCCTAACGGACGCAAGGAGGTAGTTCGCGCCGTCAGGGGATTAAATGATGTGGAAGGGATCACAGTGGTGCTGATCACCCATTATATGGAAGAAATCATTCACGCGGATAAAGTTTTCGTCATGGATAAGGGCAAGGTCGCAATGGAGGGAACACCGCGGGAGATCTTTTCACAGGTGGAAAGACTCAAGGAACTGCGTCTGGATGTGCCGCAGGTGACACTGCTTGCCTATGAATTGCAACGAAAGGGAGTAGAACTGCCGGATGGAATCCTGACGGTGGAGGAACTGACACAGCACTTGTTGCAAAAATATCATATGAAATAAAAACCGATCATATAAGATGTCAAAAGTACACGATCATATACGGGAATGAGGACTAAACAAGATGTCGATTATATTAGATCATGTAGATTATGTATACGGTGAGGACACGACGCTCGCGGTGCATGCACTGAATGATGTGAATCTGGTGATTCCGGACGGTCAGTTCATCGGACTGATCGGACATACAGGTTCCGGAAAGTCTACGCTTGTGCAGCATTTGAATGGGCTGATCAAACCTACCGGCGGCAGTATATATTTTAACGGCGAGGATATCCATGCGGAAGGGTATGATAAGAAGAAGCTGCGGAGCAAAGTCGGACTGGTGTTTCAGTATCCGGAGCACCAGCTGTTTGAGATTGATGTTTTCAAAGATGTTTGTTTCGGACCGAAGAATCTGGGGCTGACGCAGAAAGAGGCGGAGCTTCGAGCCTATGCAGCGCTTAAGCAGGTAGGGTTGGAGGACGAATATTTCTACCAGTCGCCGTTTGATCTGTCGGGTGGACAGAAGCGCAGAGTGGCGATTGCCGGTGTGCTTGCCATGAAACCGGATGTGCTCATACTGGATGAGCCGACAGCGGGACTGGACCCGAAGGGAAGAGACGAGATTCTCGATCAGGTTGCCAAGCTGAAAGAGGAAACTGGCATCACGGTTATTCTGGTATCTCACAGCATGGAAGACGTGGCCAAGTATGTGGATCGTATTATCGTGATGAATCAGGGCAGCGTGCTGTATGACGATGTGCCGAAGGAAGTGTTTAAGCACTATCGCGAATTGGAGGAAGTGGGGCTTGCGGCGCCGCAGGTGACGTATATCATGCAGGCGCTTCATAAGAGCGGGATGCCGGTTGCGATCGACGCCACGACGATAGAGGAAGCGGCGCAGGAGATACTGCGAATATTTTTTTGAAAGGAATAGGTTATGTTACGAGACATTACACTGGGCCAGTATTATCAGACGGACTCCGTCATACATAAATTGGACCCGAGAGTGAAACTGATAGCGACTATTTGTTTTATTATATCGCTTTTTGTGGTCAAGAACTGGGTAGGGTATGTATTGGCTGCCGTTTTTCTGGTGGTGATGATTAAACTGTCCAATGTGCCTTTTCGATATATGGTTAAAGGCATGAAGGCTATTATTTTCATTTTGCTGATAACGGTCGTCTTCAATCTGTTCCTGACACCGGGAGAGGTTCTATGGTCAGTGTGGAAATTAAAAATCACGAAAGAAGGGCTGCATACGGCGGTGATGATGGCTGTACGACTGTCTTTCCTGATTATCGGTTCCTCGGTGATGACGCTGACGACTACGCCCAACAGCCTGACGGACGGCATGGAGAAATTGATGAAGCCACTCAAAGTGTTTCGGGTACCGGTACATGAGGTGGCGATGATGATGTCGATCGCGCTGCGTTTTATTCCGATCCTGTTGGAAGAGACTGATAAGATCATGAAAGCGCAGATCGCCAGAGGCGCGGATTTTGAGAGCGGAAATCTGATTAAAAAAGCGAAAGCCATGGTACCGCTGCTTGTACCACTGTTCATCTCGGCATTCCGCCGGGCGAATGATCTGGCGATGGCGATGGAAGCCAGATGTTATCGGGGCGGGGAGAACAGAACGAAGATGAAACCGCTGAAATATGCAGGCAGGGATCGGATCGCATATGGGGTGCTGGCGGCGTACTTTGCGATGTGTGTGGTGATACGGATTTATTTGTGACGCATTTGAGTTGAGCGAGTGGAGAACTATGAAGAGAGTTATGCTGACCGTCGCTTATGATGGGACGAACTATCGTGGGTGGCAGATACAACCGAATGGGGAGACGATCGAAGGCATCTTGAACAGGTGCCTTTCTGATCTTATGGGGGAACGGATAGAGGTGATCGGCGCCAGCCGCACGGATTCCGGGGTGCATGCCATGGGGAATGTCGCTGTCTTCGATACGGATAGTCCGATCCCGGCGGACAAGATAGCTTATGCGCTCAACAGAAGACTTCCGGAGGATATCAGAGTCCGCAGATCCGAGGAGGTACCGTCGGACTTTCACCCGCGCCGCTGCGTCAGTCGTAAGACTTATGAATATCGAATCTACTGCGCGCCTTTTCCCATGCCGGTGAAAAGGCTGTATACCCATTTTACCTATGTGCCGCTGGAGGTTAACTTAATGAGCCGAGCGGGAGAATATCTGGTGGGAACACATGATTTCAAGAGTTTTTGCACTGTAGGAGCTCAGGTGGAAACTACCGTGAGACAGATAGAGTCTCTGGAAGTGTGGACAGAATCCAGTGGAAACGAACGTATCGCGGAAGAAACGGGCCAATCAGAACGGTATGCGGATCGGGAGATTGTGATACGTGTGACCGGATATGGTTTTCTCTATAATATGGTACGGATCATAGCGGGAACTTTGATGGAAGTCGGCAGAGGGCATATTGCACCACAGGACGTGCAGCTCATTCTGGAAGCAAGAGACAGGCAGGCGGCGGGTCCTACAGCGCCCGCCTGTGGACTTACCCTGATCGGGATCGAGTATCCGGAGCTTGGACGGATTACAAGTGAAGAATGATTTAAGCCGGATTATGGTATTCGCAGCTAAAGTCATCGAATACGGCAGTGCACTCACCGACAGCATAGAGCCCGATCACGACTCCGGTGAAACCGCCGGCCACTTCGCTGGACAAATATTTCGTATATGCGGAGCCAAGCTTGATCTTCTGTGGATTTTCCGTTCCGGATACCAGATAAAAATGATATTCCAGAGAATCGGATTCAATGACCAGCCGAGTCGTTCCGTTTTCCAGTGGTACGATGGTCTGAATATGTTTAATGTTGCCGATGTTTAACTTTAATACCGCTTCATAACCGGAGACGGATTTTGTGACATATATGTCATAGTGTTGCAATTCATCCATATACAGGGTTAATCCAGCCTCATTATGTGTCATAGCGGCACTGCTGTCGGATATGACAGAGGGTTTGTATTTGATATTGACTGAAACAGTCATATCAAAATCCCGTTGTCGGATACCGAGGAATGTGGGTGAGTCTGCTTCATCTAAAGTAATGTCAGAGCCGCGCAACGTCAGATGACTGTTTTCCAACGTGTAGTTGTGCATATGAGGATGGCGCAGGTAGATCCAGTCTAAATCCCAGGAAGTATTTTTAAAGGTATAAAGGTTTTTGTGAAGCTGTGGGAAATCTCCGGAGATCTCATAGGAGTGTTCTGTGGTTCCGTCTGTTCCCGCGTGAAACCAGCCGTCCTTGTCAAAGAAGACAGGCGTAAGGAACACTTCCCTTCCCAGATGATGATAAGGCTGCCACTTATGGATCTGACGGAATCCCAGCGTGAGAAGGAACCAGTCGCCGTCTGCGGTACGGATCAGATCGCCGTGCCCGATGCCCTGTATGATTCCGGGCGCTTTGTTACGGTTGGTCAGTACGGGATTGTGGGGATAATTGCGGAAAGGTCCCCAGACATTGTCGGATACGGCATAGGTGACCATATGACCGTACTCCGTGCCTCCTTCGGCGGCTACAAGATAGTACGTGCTACCTATGCGGTACATATGCGGGCTTTCCAGATAACGGCCGCCGGAACCCTGCCAGATCGGCTTACTGGGTGTAAGCTTATGTCCGGTACAGATGTCGATCTCGCATTGAATGACACTGCCCACGCCGTGTTCATCCGCGCCGTTGCTGCTAAAATATACGTGGCCGTCGTCGAATAGCAGGGAGGGGTCGATACCGCCCTGATCTACGGTGATCGGGTCTGACCATTCACCGTGGATATCGTCCGTATATACATAGAAGTTTTCCTGTGTCGTATTATTATTGGTTACCATATAAAAGCGTCCTTCGTGAAACCGGAGAGTAGGTGCGAAGACGCCGCCGGAACTGTTGACCTTTTCCAGCATAACCTGACTTTTTCTGGTCAGGGCATGGCCGATCGGTGTCCAGTTGACCAGATCGGTGCTTTGAAACAGCGGTACACCCGGGAAATATTGAAAAGAGCTGCAGGCCAGATAGAATATGCCGTCTGCCTCACAGAGACTCGGATCGGGATAGAAGCCTTTCACAATGGGATTAGTATAGCGCATGTTATTTTCCTCCGCGTGGTATGTATTGATCTATAAATAATTATAGTGAGGCAGCTACGGAAACTCAATGGAAACTCAATGGAAACTCAATACAAAAAAATATTGACACACGCGGAAGCGTATAATATAATAGGCAAGTGTGACAGTGTTTAGAAATGTCGAGCCAAAGCCCCGGCGAAGACATTTTAAATAAAGAAATAGATTATGATCCGGTTAGTGGATTAATCTATGCAATGAAGAATAAACCGTTGTTACGAGGGTTGCCGAGTGTGGCCGGACATCCGCATGAGGAATCGGAAGAACAACACAGACAGTCGAAAGACAATCGCTAGTATGGAGGTAATACAATGAAGACTTTTATGGCAAGTCCGGCTACGATCGAAAGAAAATGGTATGTAGTTGATGCGACAGATATGACACTCGGACGTTTGGCATCTGAGGTTGCTAAGGTGCTTAGAGGTAAGAATAAGCCGATCTTTACACCGCACATTGACACGGGAGACTATGTGATTGTAGTCAATGCCGAGAAGGTAAAGGTGACTGGTAAGAAGTTAGACCAGAAGATCTATTATCATCACTCTGATTATGTAGGCGGTATGAAAGAGACTACCCTGAAAGAGATGATGCAGAAACATCCGGAGAGAGTTGTAGAGCACGCAGTAAAAGGCATGCTTCCAAAAGGACCTTTGGGAAGACAAATGTACACGAAGCTTCATGTATATGCGGGACCTGATCATCAGCAGGCAGCACAGAAGCCGGAAGTATTAACATTTTAATTCACAAGGACTGAAAGGAGAAAATAATAATGGCTAAGTCAGCGAAAGCAGCAGCAAAATATTATGGTACCGGCAGAAGAAAGAAATCTATTGCCAGAGTATACTTAGTGCCGGGCAAAGGTGATGTTACGATCAATAAGAGAAGTATTGATGATTATTTCGGATTAGAGACACTGAAGGTTATCGTTCGTCAGCCTCTCGTGGCTACGGACACCGTTGATAAGTTTGATGTGATCGTTACCGTAAAAGGCGGCGGTTATACGGGTCAGGCGGGTGCTGTCAGACACGGTATTGCAAGAGCTTTACTTCAGGCAGATGCTGATTACAGACCGACTTTAAAGAAAGCCGGCTACTTAACAAGAGACCCTCGTATGAAAGAGAGAAAGAAATACGGTCTCAAAGCCGCAAGACGCGCACCACAGTTTTCAAAGAGATAATAAATGCCGCTTGCGAGCATTTTTATCGACTGAACGAGGAAACTTGTTTCCGAGTTTTCCAAGAGATAAGCAGTTATCTGCGAACAGAGATATATGGGAACGCCATGGAATGCTTGCATTTCATGGCGTTTTTATATGTCTCTGTTCATAGGAACGCAAGAATGACCGAGATGAAGCGAAGCGGAATCGAGGTTCTTCTTGCGTTCGCAGATAACGTCCGGAACTTCACCAAGAGATAAACAGATACCATTTAGCATCCATTTCCTAGTGCATTCCCCCAAAATAAATTGATAATTTGTATAGTAATGATATAATTAAGGAGAAAAGTGTCCAATAACGGAAGAAAATTGCTGCATAAGACGGGGAAGGTAAAGTGAACTATTCGGCGACGCAGATAGCGAAAAAATTAGGTATTTCGAGATCCTATTTATATTATCTAAAAGATCATGGCGTAGTCGAGCCGGAGATTGATGTAAACGGAAAGCATGTTTGGTCTGATGACATCTATTATAAATTGAAGGATTATATTAAGAAAAACAGGATTACAGAGAAAGCAGAACCGAATGAGCCGTCTTATAAGACGATCAGGATCAATAACAGGCGTTATTTGGGGAATAAATACAAGCTTTTGTCTTTTATCACGAGAATTGCAGAAGAGGAATGCAGCAATATCAATACCGTGGCGGATATATTTGCGGGAACGGGAGCTGTTGCGTCCGCGTTTACCGATAAGAAATTGATCACAAATGATATTATGTACAGCAATTACATCTGCCATGTGGCGTGGTTCGGCAGCGAAAGTTATTCCGAGGAGAAGATCATTGATCTGATTGCGGAATATAACGCGGTGTGTGTAGAGCAGGATAACTACATGAGTGACAATTTTGCCGACACCTATTTTTCGCGGGAAGACTGTAGGAAGATCGGATTTATCAGGCAGGATATAGAAGACAGATATCATGCCGGAGAAGTGAACGGCAGAGAGCGGGCGCTGGTGATCACCTCTCTTCTGTATGCGATGGACAAGATTGCCAATACCTGCGGACATTACGATGCATATAGGCAGGGCGTAGAGTTTGAGCGGCATCTTGAACTGGCGGTTCCGCAGCCCGAGGCCGATCTGAATGAAAATAACATATGTTATAATATGGATACGAATGAACTGGCGGCGAGGATCGAAGCTGATTTGGTCTATATTGACCCGCCGTACAATTCCAGACAGTATTGCGACGCATATCATTTGCTGGAGAATGTAGCGAGGTGGGATAGACCCGAAGTGTTCGGCGTTGCCAGAAAGATGGACAGAACAGCCCTCAAGAGCGATTACTGCACTAAGAAAGCGGCGGCAGCGTTCGAAAGCCTGATTGATTCCATACATGCAAAATACATAGTTCTTTCCTATAATAATATGGCGGAGAAAGGAAACGACCGCTCGAATGCCAAGATCAGTGATGATGATATCATGCGCATCCTGCAGAAAAAGGGAACAGTAAAAGTTTTTTCGGAGGATTATAAGGCTTTTTCCACCGGCAAATCCGACATTAAAGAAAATCAGGAAAGACTGTTTCTGTGTACTTGTGACGGGGAAGCAAAAGAGATGATACCGTCCGCACTGAATTATACAGGGGGAAAATTTAAGCTTTTGCCCCAGATATTGCCTCTTTTTCCGCAGGATGCGGATCAGGCGGTGGATTTATTCTGCGGCGGCTGTAATGTGGGCATTAATGTAAATTGCAGTAAGGTATGGTTTAATGATGCCGATGAGCATTTGATCGGACTCCTTAATACATTGAAGAAATTATCCCGTGAAGTCGTATTCTCATGGCTGTTTGAGACGATTGACCGGTACGGCCTGTCTCTTGTAAGCAGGGATGGATATGAATATTATGGCTGCGAGAGCTCTAAGGGATTAACCAGCTACAACGCGAAAGGCTACAAGAAGCTGAGGGAGGATTTCAACGGCAGGGCAAAGCAGGATGATGAATATTATCTCATGCTGTATCTGTTGATTGTTTATTCTTTTAATAATCAGCTTCGATTTAACAGAAAAGGCGAGTTTAATCTGCCGGTGGGCAAGCGGGATTTCAATATCAGGATGCAGGAGAAGCTGGCCGGTTTTCTGGACCGGTTGAAGAGCGGAGACTATCGGTTTACCTGCGGTGATTTTCGGGATGTGAAGCCGGAGGAATTTACAAATCAAAGCTTTTTCTATGTGGATCCGCCTTATCTGATTACCTGCGCGACTTACAACGAGCAGGGCGGATGGACGAAAGCGGATGAGAAGGATCTGTTAGATTATCTGGAAAAGCTGGACCGGCGGGGGATTCGCTTTGCCTTATCCAATGTACTGGAAAGCAAGGGCAAGAGAAACGATATTCTGGCGGACTGGATCGAGAGGAACCCGCAGTTCAAGGCGATACCGCTGTCGTATGATTATTCTAATTCCAATTATCAGACACAAAAAGGTGATGTCACCAGGGAAGTGCTGGTGATCAATTATTAGATCCGGGGCGGCATGGCGGTACCTGAAAATCAAATTGACTTATATCCAGCCGCCGTCCAGGGTGACGACCTGACCGGTCAAGTATGCCGGCGCATGAAGCAGAGAAACTACCATTTGAGCCACTTCTTCCGGCTGACCGATTCGGTCGGCCGGTATTTCGTTTTTCAGAGCAGTCATATCTTCTTCGGTAAAGCACTGATTCATGTCCGTATCAATCACTCCGCAGGCGATGGCGTTCACCTGAATGCCGCTGGGAGCCAGTTCCTTGGCGAGAGCCTTCGTGAAACTGTTGACGCCGCCTTTGGAAGCGGAGTATGCGGTTTCCATAGAAGCTCCCACGCTGCCCCACACGGAGGAGATGTTGATGATTCTGCCGCTGTGTCTGCGCAGCATGAGCGGCACGGCCAGACGGCTTGTGTAGAAGAGGGAATCCAGATTAGTCTGCATAACCTGCCGCCAGTCATCGACGGACATCTCATGCAGCAATCCCACATAGGAGATTCCGGCGTTGTTGACCAGTACGTCCAATACGTTAATCTGTGCAAAAAGTTTCTCTACATCATCAGGGTTTCCCACATCCGCCGTAAACGGTGTGCAGCAGATACCGTACTGTGTTGAGAGCTGTTCGGCCAATGCAGTCAGCTTGTCTGTGGACTGCTTACAGACGAGGTAAAGATGATAACCTTCCTGTGCCAGATACTCTGCGACGGCGCGGCCGATTCCGCGGGAGGCGCCGGTGATCAGAGCATATTTTGGGGGAGAGATGAGTTCTTTTTGCATAGTGTCGGGGTGATTCCTTTCTTTATTATAGGAAAGAGTTCCATATTGTCCGCGCTGCTTGGTTTTATAAAAACGTGCATTTCGTGTTATAATGTTCTATTATATAGAAAAAAAGATAGAATGCAAAGACAGTTTACGATTTTGTAGGTTATGCAATCGAAGGAATGCATTGTTACTGTATAAGCGAGGAAATGAGGTTTTCAAACCAGAAGAATGGAGGCAAGGGAGAAATGGTATATGATCTGATCATAATCGGTTCCGGACCGGCAGGGTTGTCGGCGGCGGTCTACGGCAGGCGTGCGGGACTGAATCTGTTAGTGATAGAAGAAAAGCCCATGAGCGGCGGCCAGGTACTGAATACTTATGAGGTGGATAATTATCTCGGTCTGCCCGGTATCAACGGTTTCGACATGGGAGTAAAATTTAAGGAACATGCGGATGCCATGGGTGCACAGTATAAGACGGCAACTGTTACGGCGATTGCCGACCGGGGAGAGGTCAAAGTGGTTACCACTGCCGATGGGACGGAATATGAAGCGAAAGCGCTGATCCTTGCTGCGGGGGCGACACATAAGAAGTTGGGGGCAGAAGGAGAGACGCAGTATGTGGGAAAGGGCGTATCTTATTGTGCCACATGCGACGGTGCTTTTTTTAAGGGAAGAGATGTGGCGGTAGTCGGAGGCGGCGACGTGGCCGTGGAAGATGCGATCTATCTGGCACGGATGTGCAGGAAGGTGTATCTGATCCACAGGCGGGACAGTCTGCGCGCCGCCGGGAGCCTTCAGGACAAGCTGTTTAGCTCTGATCGAGTGGAAGTGTTATGGAACAGGACGGTGTCGGCTATCTGCGGTTCCGATCTGGTGGAGAGCGTGAAGCTGCGGCATGTGACGGAGCAGACGGAAGAAATATTACCGGTGGAAGGCGTATTTATCGCAGTAGGCATGCAGCCTAACACGGAGGCATTCCGGGACAGTGTTCCCTGCGACGACGGGGGATATGTGATCGCGGGGGAGGACTGTGCCACACAGGTGCCCGGGATTCTGGCGGCGGGGGATATCCGCACGAAGCAGGTGCGCCAGATCGTTACCGCGGTGGCGGACGGGGCCTGCGCGGTTGCGGCGGCGGAGCGGTATTTGAATGGTACGCGCAGATGATTCCGAGTTTGCGTAGCAAATTTACTTTTGTTACAGATGTGAAATTTTTGGGTTTTTGTAGAAATAGCACAAGAAGTTGCGTAAATACGCGATTTTAGTGGTATATGCTGTAGTTGACAAAATAAATTTTCAATGCTATATTATACCCAAGATGTAACAATTTTGTAACAAATGAGGTAAGCTATGAAGAAAAAACACGTAAAAATGGCAGCATGTACAATGGCCGCGGTGCTTTCTTTTTCGGGCTTGGGACTTGAAGTAAACGCTTCGGGCAATGTGGGTTCCGTCCTGCCGTCATCGGGTATTGACTTTTCGCTGCAGAATGAAGATAAGTCCACTTCTCTTTCTTCCCTGCAGGAAGATTCCGAGAAGGAAGCGGCAAAGAATGAGGAAGTAAGTGGAATCAGCGTAGGAAGCATACAGGTCGGTGCATTTGCGGATATGGCAAGTACTGAAGACAAGGTCAGTACTGTTTCCAAGAAGATCGAAGATACGGTTGTTGTCAGCAAAGGATATACAGAAGACTTGAAGGAGGCAGCGAATATCGGGCTGTCGGAAGAGGAAGAAAGTTTTAAGAATCTGGTAATCGCGAAGGTCAATGACTATGTGAATGTCAGAGATCTTCCCAGTGAAGAAGGAAATATTGTAGGTAAGTTATATGATAAATCCGTCGGTAACTATATTGAAGAGGTAGACGGATGGTATAAGATCAGTTCCGGTTCCGTAGAAGGTTACGTGAAAGGCGAGTTCTGCGTAACAGGAGATGACGCGGTTGATTATGCGAAGGAAGTCGGTATCCGTATCGCTACGGTTACGACGGAAACGCTGTTTGTACGTGAGCAGCCGGGCTTAGAGGAATCCGTACTCGGTATGGTTCCGCTTGAAGCCGAGTTGATCGTTACGGAAGAGCTGGACGGATGGGTGAAGGTAAACATCGAGGAAGGTGACGGTTATGTGTCTACCGATTATGTGACCCTTTCCACCGAGTTCGTGAAGGCAGAGTCCATTGAGGAAGAGAAAGCAAGACTTGCCAAGGAAGCGGCAGCTACTAAAGCGGCACGAGAAGCGGCAAGCAAGAAGATGGCTGAGAATTCTTCTTCGGGAAGCAAGACTGATAGCGGTAAGACTTATGAAAGTCCTACCGGCAGTACGGGAGCTGACGTAGTAAAATTTGCAAAGCAGTTTGTCGGCAACCCTTATGTGTATGGCGGAACAAGTTTGACGAAAGGTGCCGACTGCTCCGGATTCGTTATGAGCGTATACAGCAATTTCGGTGTAAGCCTGCCGCATTCTTCGGCAGCAGACAGAAATGTAGGTGCAGCCGTAAACGGTATAGAGAATGCACAGCCGGGTGATATCATCTGTTATTCCGGACATGTGGGAATCTATGCAGGAGACGGACAGATTGTACACGCTTCCACGTCGAAGACCGGCATCATCGTTTCCAGCGCAACCTATCGTTCCATTCTTTCGATCAGAAGAATTTTCTAAAACTATATAAGATAGAGATTGCAGAGGCGGCTGAGAAATCAGCCGCCTTTATGTATGCTATAGGAAACTCCTACTTGCACTCCCAATGGTTTGTGTATCTTGTACAAAAAAGATGGCACGTCCTTTTTTCTATATCATGTGAAAAAGTGGGTTATCCACATTACAAAAGGACATATTTCGGCGAGAAATGGATTTATGCACGGAATTATCCACCGTATCCACAGATTTTTGACCGGATTGGTACTCTGTATTTATGGTAACTGAAAGAACGGATGTTTTGTGAAGTTGTCATGAAAAAACAATTTTTGAAAATAAAACATATAAAACACTTGACTTTTGAGGTGTCAAAAAAGAAGAAACATGTCTTATGAATTGTTGCAACAAGTGGGACAAATATGCTATAATGACTATACAATAATCCAATGGAAGGGATGAGTGATATGAAATTTGTAATTATTGGGAAAAATATTGATGTAACAGACGGCTTACGGGCGGCAGTGGAGGACAAGATCGGCAAACTGGAGAAGTATTTTAACGAGGATACGGAAGTACATGTTACTTTGAGTGTCGAGAAGGACAGACAGAAGATAGAAGTAACGATTCCGATGAAAGGTAATATCATTCGTTCTGAACAGGTCAGCAGCGATATGTATGTGTCCATTGATCTGGTGGAAGAGATTATCGAGAGACAGCTTAAGAAGTACAAGAACAAACTGATCGACAAGAAGCAGGCAGGTTCTTTCTTTAAGCAGGAGTTTATGGAGAAGGACTTCATGGAAGATGAGGACGTTCAGATCATCCGAAGCAAGAAGTTTGATATCAAACCCATGTATCCGGAGGATGCATGCGTGCAGATGGAACTGCTCGGACACAGCTTCTTCGTGTTCTGCAACGCGGAGACAGATCAGGTCAACGTAGTTTATAAGAGAAAAGGCAATACCTACGGATTGATTGAGCCGGAAGAATAAGGAGTTAACCGTCACCCTGTCAGCAATGACAGGGTGATATTATGTGCAAAAGAAGCAGATGCAATGTTGCTTCTAAGTATGTATAATAAGCAGAGGAGTAACTGTTCAGAAGGTGCTTAGGCGAGGTATTTTTTGTGAAGAACAGGCTTCTGAACAATTATGAAAAGGAATATAAAGTGTGAGATACGGGGTTTAAAAGGTAATGATATATTTGACGATACTACACATAGCTGCCGTTTTGGTTTGTATATTTTTTCTGGCATATTGCTTTCAGGTTAGTACGGTGGAAATCATGCCGGTTTTTACCTGTGGACTTGTACTGCTTCTCTATGTGCTTGCGATGGCGGGGCGGCTGTCGTGGATCGACGGGATTGCAGTATTGGCGGTGGTGTCGTTTGGCATTTGGCTGGTGAGCAGGCGGCGGGAACAGCGTAAAGAATTTGGCAGGGTATGCCTGAATAATATGACAGAAGCGTCATTTCTTACGGCCGTGTTTCTGCTGGTCGCGACAATGCTGTGTACATCGGGTAAAGTCGTAACATGGTGGGATGATATCAACTTCTGGGCGACAGACGTGAAAGCATTGTATTTCTTAGATGGTTTTGCGAAGAAATATGCTAATGTGGCACCGGAATTCGGAGATTATCCGCCGGCAGCACAGCTGATTAAGTGGTGGTTTCTGCATTTGAGTCCCCACGAATTTCGGGAAGGATTGGCGTTTGCCGGCTACTATGTGATGAATCTGGTGTTTTTGCTGCCACTGCTTAGGGGACTAAGAGGCAGGAATGTGTTTGTGATGTTTTTCATGGCGGCAGCGTTGTGGTTTACGCCGAGTATAGCGGAGGTATACGGCTACGACGGTTTCTGCGCCGACCTGACCATGGCGTGCATCTACGGCGGTTTCCTGTATGCGGTGACCGATATGCCGCAGAGAGAGCGTATCCGGAGTTCAAGTTCTCGAGACGAATCTCGCAAAGTTAATTCCGAAGAAATTTACTATTACGGCAGGCTGGGGCTCTATTTGGGAGTTCTGGTATTAGTCAAATCCATCGGTTTTGTCTGGGCGTTATTCGGGTTGATATTTATGTTGTTGTACCAACGCAGTGAAACCGTGGCGGCAGATAGGCATAAATCGCGCGGAGCGTCATCTGTGGCAGCAGATCACCGTAAATTCCGGGGATTGTTATCCGTGGTAGCGGTGGCGTCAGTACCGGTGCTTACGGGCGGCAGTTGGATGGTCTTCTGCCTCATTATGCGGCGTGTAACTAAGACGACGGCTACGGCGGTGAAGTATATGACCACCGATGAGTACGGTATCTCAGGTTACACGGGCGAATTTGCAAGGGCTTTTCTGAAGGCATTCGTGAGTTCGCCCCTTCATAAGGAAAAGAGTGTCGTTATTGATCTGACACCGCTTGGTCTGTATCTGTGCATCTGTGTGCTTGTGATTCTTATGCGCCCGCTATTGTCCGGATGGCAGAGACGGATCATATTATGGTTTACCGTAGTCAGCGGCGCACTTTTCTATGGAATCATTTTTGTGGCGCATATCACGATCTTTGCTACGGAGACGCAGTATCTGGAAGCGGCGGGGATGATCTCGTCCATCGAGCGTTACGGGGCGCCCTTTACCATTGGCACGCTTCTGTTCCTGGCAGGCATATGGCTGAATCGGGGAGATGTGATATTTCAGAGTGAAAAGATGCCGGCCTTCCTACGAAAATACGGTGCATACTTGTGTTTTATTCTTTTTGTGGCATTGACAGCAGGCTATCGGGTTGGGTATCATGGTCTGGTCGGTTATCGGCAGGAGACAGAGGCAAAACTTGCTGAGCGTGCAGAGATGATCGGTGCGGATGAGGCGAAATTTTTGGAAACGATACGGATTCTCGAAATGGATACGGGTGCGAGGGTGTGCTATATCCGCAGAGACGATACGCCCCGCTGGGTGAATAACAGTTATACGGCTTATGAGGCTTCTCCGATATCGGTAGTGTATAGGAGCGTCAACTTGGATGATGCGCCCACGGAATGGATGGTGCAGGAGATCAGAGCCTCCCATGCCGCCTATCTCTATGCGGAGGATACAGATGCGGACGCAGGAGAGGTTTTCGATGAGATTACGAGGGAGGGCGCTTTTGCCTGCGGTGTGTTGTACCGTATCCAGGATAACGGTGTAAATATGGAACTGACACGAGTGTCAAAAAGTGGCTGAAAAAATATTGTAACTATTCAGAAGATGCTTCTGCGAGGTGTTTTTTGTGAGTGAAGCGTAAGCGGAAGGAGAACAGGAAATGGCTTCCTACTATGATATACCGGTGATCATACCTGCGTATGAACCGGACGAAAAGTTGATTACACTTCTTCGCGCACTGGAGGAGGCGGGAATCCGTCACGTGATTGTGGTGGATGATGGCAGCGGGGAGCGGTATGAGGAGCTTTTTACACAGGCGGAGACGGTGGATAACTGCACCGTGCTGCATCATGCCGTGAATCTGGGTAAAGGCCGTGCGCTTAAGACGGCGTTCAATCATTGTCTGTGGGTATACGGCGACGCTGCGGGCTGTGTGACGGCGGACTCCGACGGACAGCATACCCCGGAGGATATTCTGGCATGCATGCGCAAGTTGTGGGAGAATCCGACGGCACTGATACTGGGATGCAGGGATTTCGATGCACCCTCTGTTCCGGCAAGGTCATCTTTTGGCAACAAGTGCACGAGGAAGGTATTCCGGTATCTTTTGGGATTATCCGTCTCGGATACCCAGACCGGACTGCGGGCGATTCCGGCTTTTTTCATGAAAGAATTGCTGCAGGTAAAAGGGGAGCGGTTCGAGTATGAGACCAATATGCTGATCGAGACGAAGAATCTGAACATTCCGATTACAGAAGTGCCGGTGGAGACGGTTTACATCGAGGAAAACAGGACAAGCCATTTCAATCCGATCAAGGATTCCGTGCGGATCTATCTGGTGTTCGGGAAGTTCCTGTTCTCGTCGATCTCATCAAGCGTGCTGGATCTGTTGCTTTTTCACATGTTCTGTATGATGTTTGAACCGCTTGGAGAGGCGGGGCGCGGCATTCCGTATATTGTGGCGGCGACCGTGTGCGCACGGGTGATTTCCGCCGTATATAATTTCCTGATCAATTACAGGGTCGTGTTTAAGAGTAAGGGAAATCTTGCGGCCACCGCGGGCAAGTACTGTCTGCTGGCCCTCTGCCAGATGTTGTGCAGCGCTTTTCTTGTAAATGCGCTGTATGGTCTGATCGGCGGAACGGAAGTGCTTATCAAAATGCCGGTGGACATCCTTCTGTTCTTCTTAAGCTTTGTGATTCAGAGGGAATTTGTATACCGTTTCAAGAATTAATGTGTCTGCCTTTCCGACAGAATGAGCAGAAAGATACGTTCAAACGTACAAACCCCTGCGGGCTGTCATAACCCGTGGGGATTTTTCATATACATAACCATAAATTTGCCCGCATTGTCACAAGGGTGATTGAAACAGGAATGTTTCAGTGGCGTTCACGACACGGGCGGGCAGCAGTGACATATGGAGTGTATATGGGGATAGGGAGAGACAGTAGAAAAGTCAGGAAAATCAAAGATCACAGCGGCGGCAGAGGCAGAAACATGTACAGGAGCGCCGGAAAGACAGGCAGCAGGATCGGATATGCCATACGGATCGAATTGCTCCTGTTGATTGCGCTGGGCTGTGTAGCGATCACTAAAGAACTGACAGGCAGATGGCAGGGTTCGGAGAGCGTGCGAGAGGAGATAGGACGGACGTCGGATGCCGGTGAGGCGATCGAGGTGACGGCGGATGGCAATTTCATAAAATGGGTGGAGTATAACGTGACTTGCGAGGCGATGGCGGCAGCCTACGATCTGGACGTGGAATCTTATGAAAAGGATGTGCACCTTAACTGGATCGAACTTCTCGCCTATGTGGGCGCAAGGACGGGAGGCCAATTCGATAAGAACAGTGTCAAGAAAATCAACGAGACGGCGAGGCAGCTGACCGAAGGTGAGACAACCATGGAAGAGCTGACGAAGGATATGGAGTATTACGATTATTACCTGGAGGCATACTCGGCAGTGCTCGGCGGGATGGTGGGAGAGTTTTCCTTACGTGAGGAGAATCAGTGGAACCGTTATTACGGGCTGAAGGCTTTCTCTCCGATTGCAAAAGGTTTTGATTACAGCCATTATGACGACTTCGGAGCTTCCAGAAGCTATGGATATTCCAGACCGCATCTGGGCCATGATATGATGGGCATGATCGGTACGCCGATTATCGCCATCGAGTCCGGTGTCGTGGAGGCGCTGGGCTGGAACCAGTACGGCGGCTGGCGCATCGGCATCCGCAGCTTCGACGGCAGCAGATACTATTATTATGCCCACCTGCGCCAGAATTACCCGTACGCGGAAGGACTTGAGGAAGGCAGTGTAGTCACGGCGGGGGACGTGATCGGCTATATGGGACACACCGGTTACAGCACGAAAGAAAATGTCAATAATATCGAGACGGTACATCTCCACTGGGGCCTGCAGCTCATTTTCGACGAATCCCAGAAAGAAGGAAATAACGAGATCTGGGTGGACTGCTATGAGCTGACCAAATTCCTCTATCGCAACCGCAGTGAGGTGGCGAAAATCGAGGGCACAAAAGAGTGGAAACGTACCCGTGAAATGGCAGATCCCGAGGTAGAAAACCATTGCAAAAAGGATACCTCTATGCTACAATAGGAGAAGCGGACAATGACAAAAAAATAACAATCGTTGTCACTCTGGAAAATCAAAGATCTATCTAACAATCATACCACAATGGAGGGAAAGAAGATGGCAAAAAAAGTTGTTTTGGCAGGTGCTTGCCGTACGGCTATCGGTACTATGGGCGGAGGCTTAAGCACGACTCCGGCAGCAGAGCTTGGAGCAATCGTAATTAAGGAAGCGTTGAACAGAGCAGGAGTAGCGCCCGATCAGGTTGACCATGTTTACATGGGATGCGTTATTCAGGCAGGTCAGGGTCAGAACGTGGCTCGTCAGGCATCCATCAAAGCAGGACTTCCCAATGAGGTTCCGGCAGTTACCATCAATGTAGTGTGCGGTTCCGGTCTTAATTGTGTCAACATGGCAGCACAGATGATTCAGGCAGGAGATGCCGATATCGTTGTAGCGGGCGGTATGGAGAACATGTCCATGGCTCCTTACGCTATGATGCAGGGACGTTACGGTTACAGAATGAATAACGGTACTCTGGTAGATACCATGGTAAACGATGCATTGTGGGATGCTTTTAATAACTATCATATGATCAAGACCGCAGACAATATCTGTGAAGAGTGGGGACTTACCCGTGAAGAACTCGATGAGTTTGCATTAAAGAGTCAGGCAAAGGCTGAGGCAGCTCAGAAGAGCGGCGCTTTTGATAAAGAGATCGTACCTGTTATGGTTAAGAAGAAAAAAGAGATGGTTGAGTTCAAGGTTGATGAGGGACCGAGACCGGGTTCCACGATCGAAGGACTTCAGAAACTTCGTCCCATCAATCCCAACGGATTTGTTACGGCAGGTAACGCTTCCGGTATCAACGACGGTGCGGCAGCAATCGTTGTGATGAGTGAAGAGAAGGCAAAAGAATTAGGCGTTAAGCCGATGGCTACTTTCGTAGCAGGCGCTCTTGCAGGATGCAGACCTGAGGTTATGGGTATCGGTCCTGTTCCGGCTACTAAGAAAGTTATGGAGAAAGCAGGCTACAAGATCGAAGACTTCGATATCATCGAGGCAAACGAGGCATTTGCAGCACAGTCCGTAGCAGTAGGCAAAGAGCTCGGCATTGATGTAGACAAGCAGCTTAACCCGAACGGCGGTGCAATCGCACTGGGCCATCCGGTAGGAGCTTCCGGATGCCGTATCCTTGTAACGCTGCTTCATGAGATGGAAGCTAAGGACGCTAAGAAGGGTCTTGCTACACTGTGTATCGGCGGCGGTATGGGATGTGCTACTATCGTTGAGAGAGACTAGCGTGAGAAGAACTTCTAAAGCTCACAGCAAGGGCTGTTTCGCTAAGAAGTTCTACGATTTGCAATGCAAATCTTTCTCACGCAGGAGAATGCCATAAAGACGGCATTCTCCGAAGTGTATAGATTGAAATATATTAGAAGGAGACATATATAATGGAATTTGTATTATATGAGGTAAAAGGACAGGTCGGCGTTATCACCATCAATCGTGAGAAAGCGCTTAATGCACTTAATTCTACCGTGCTGGACGAGCTGAATGAGACTCTGGACGGCGTGAATCTGGATGAAGTAAGATGCCTGATCTTAACAGGCGCAGGTCAGAAATCCTTCGTGGCGGGTGCAGACATCGGCGAGATGAGCACACTGACCAAGGCAGAGGGCGAAGCTTTCGGTAAGAAGGGTAATGACGTATTCCGTAAGTTAGAGACATTCCCGATTCCCGTCATTGCGGCAGTAAACGGCTTTGCATTGGGTGGCGGATGTGAAATCTCCATGAGCTGTGATATCAGAATCTGTTCCGATAATGCGGTATTCGGTCAGCCTGAGGTTGGTCTCGGTATTACACCGGGCTTCGGCGGCACACAGAGACTTGCCAGGATCGTAGGACCGGGCATGGCGAAGCAGATGATCTACACGGCAAGAAATATCAAGGCTGATGAGGCGCTTAGAATCGGTCTTGTAAACGCTGTATATCCGCAGGAAGAGCTGATGGCAGCCGCTGAGAAGATGGCAGCAGGCATTGCTAAGAATGCACCGATCGCTGTCCGCAACTGCAAGAAAGCGATCAATGACGGCTTAGAGGTTGGCATGGACGAGGCAATCGTGATCGAAGAGAAGCTGTTTGGTGACTGCTTCGAGACAGAAGACCAGAAGTACGGTATGGCATTCTTCCTTGACAAGAATAAGGAGAAGGTGAAAGAGCCTTTTAAAAACAAATAATATTAAATAAATAAGGAGGACTTACAATGAAAGTAGGTATTATCGGTGCAGGAACAATGGGTTCCGGTATTGCACAGGCATTCGCTATGACAGACGGATATGAAGTTTGCCTTTGCGATATCAAAGAAGAGTACGCAGAAGGCGGCAAGGCGAAGATTCAGAAGAACATGAACTTCCTTGTCGGCAAAGAGAAGATCACACAGGAAAAAGCTGACGAGATCATGGGTAAGATCACAACCGGCTTAAACGGCATCTGTACAGACTGCGACCTGATCATAGAGGTTGCTCTTGAGAAAATGGAAATCAAGCAGTCTATCTTTAAAGAGCTGATGGGTATCGTTAAGAAAGATTGTATGTTTGCTTCCAACACATCCTCTCTTTCCATCACTAAGATCGGAGAAGGCTTAGACAGACCGATGATCGGTATGCACTTCTTCAATCCTGCTGACAGAATGAAACTGGTAGAGGTTATCAGAGGCGAGAATACTCCTCAGGAGATGGTAGACAAGATCACAGCCATCGCTACAGAGATCGGCAAGACTCCCGTACAGGTTAAGGAAGCTCCCGGCTTCGTTGTAAACAGAATCCTGATCCCGATGATCAACGAGGCGATCGGTGTACTGGATGCTGGCACGGCTTCCGCAGAAGATATCGATGTTGCTATGCAGCTCGGCGCATCCCATCCTATGGGACCGCTTCATTTGGGCGATTTGATCGGTCTGGATATCTGCCTTGCGATTATGGAAGTTCTCTATAATGAGACTAAGGATGAGAAATATGCTCCGCAGCCGCTTCTGAAGAAGATGGTTGAAGAGAAGAAACTCGGCAGAAAGACCGGCGTAGGATTTTTCGACTATTCAAAATAATAAATAAACATGGAGGAATAAAAAATCATGGATTTTACTTTAAGCAAAGAACATGAAATGGCGAGAGCTCTCTTTAAAGAGTTCGCTGAAAAAGAAGTAAAACCTCTCGCTCAAGAGGTAGACGAGACAGAAGTTTTCCCGAGAGAGACCGTTGAGAAAATGGCTAAGTTAGGTTTCCTGGGAATCCCTGTTCCGAAGGAGTACGGCGGACAGGGCTGTGATCCTCTGACATATGCTATGTGTGTAGAGGAGCTCTCCAAGGTATGCGGAACAACAGGCGTTATTGTATCCGCACATACATCTCTGTGCTGTGATCCGATCATGACATACGGTACAGAAGAGCAGAAACAGAAATATCTGATTCCCCTTGCTAAAGGTGAGAAGTTAGGCGCTTTCGGTCTGACAGAGCCCGGTGCAGGTACAGACGCGCAGGGACAGCAGACTAAGGCTGTACTTGACGGAGACGAGTGGGTACTTAACGGCTCCAAGTGCTTTATCACAAACGGTAAGGAAGCTGACGTATATGTTATCTTCGCAATCACCGGAACAGTTGAGAAGCGCGGCAGAATGACCAAAGAAATCTCCGCATTTATCGTAGAAAAAGGAACACCCGGCTTCACCTTCGGTACGAAAGAGAAGAAGATGGGTATCCGCGGTTCTTCTACATACGAGCTGATCTTCACGGACTGCCGTATCCCGAAGGACAACTTACTCGGACAGCAGGGTAAAGGTTTCGGTATCGCTATGCACACACTGGACGGCGGACGTATCGGTATCGCTTCTCAGGCACTCGGTCTTGCTGAGGGCGCTTTGGAGACAACCATCCAGTATGTAAAAGAAAGAAAGCAGTTCGGCAGAACAATCGGCGCTTTCCAGAATACACAGTTCCAGCTGGCAGATATGGCTACCAAGGTACAGGCTGCTCAGATGCTCGTATACAAGGCTGCTATGGCTAAGGCTACCCAGAAGGTATATTCCGTAGAGGCTGCTATGGCTAAGTTATACGCTGCAGAGGTTGCTATGGAAGTGACCACCAAGGCTGTTCAGTTACACGGCGGTTACGGCTACATCAGAGAGTACGATGTAGAGCGTATGATGCGTGACGCTAAGATCACGGAGATCTACGAAGGAACAAGCGAAGTTCAGAGAATGGTTATCTCCGGTTCACTGTTAAAGTAAGTCGGCAACATAGATCAACATAAACGAATAAATAATATAAGGAGAGAAATACAATGAAAATTGTTGTTTGTATTAAACAGGTTCCTGATACAAAGGGCGGCGTTAAGTTTAATCCTGACGGAACACTTGACAGAGGCGCTATGCTTACGATCATGAACCCGGATGATAAAGCAGGTCTGGAAGCAGCACTCAGATTAAAAGATCAGTATGGTGCGGAAGTAACTGTTGTAACGATGGGTCTTCCCAAGGCGGAAGAAGTTCTGCGTGAGGCGATGGCTATGGGCGCAGACAAGGGCGTTCTCGTAACTGACAGAGTACTCGGCGGTGCGGATACATGGGCAACCTCCACAACACTTGCAGGTGCGATCAGAAATCTTGAATACGATCTCATCATCACAGGCCGTCAGGCGATCGATGGTGATACGGCTCAGGTAGGTCCTCAGATCTCCGAGCATCTTGATATCCCTGTAATCTCTTATGCGCAGAATATCAAGATCGAAGGCGACAGCGTGATCGTTGAGCGTCAGTACGAAGACAGATATCATGTTGTAAAGGCTAAAATGCCTTGCCTGATCACGGCGCTTTCCGAGTTGAACGAGCCTCGTTATATGACACCCGGCGGAATCTTCGATGCATATAAGCAGGAGATCACCGTATGGGGCAGAGCAGACTTAAAGGATGTAGACGATGCAAACTTAGGTCTGAAAGGTTCACCGACGAAGATCGCTAAGGCTTCCGATAAGGTAAGAAAAGGTGCCGGCGAAAAGGTTACTCTTGATCCCGACGAGTCAGTAAGCTACATTGTTGACAAGTTAAAAGTGAAACATGTTATCTAACAGTTCAGCCAGACCGAATCTGTCAGGCAAATTGTGCTTGCACAGATTTGACGGACGGACGATGGCCTGAGGGAACGCCCGTTCATAAGCAAAAGGAGCTGCGAAGCAGCGGAAAGCGTCGAAGACGCGGTTTTGCGCATGGCGTGGGCTGAACAAAATAGAATACTCGCAAGAAGAAGCGCGACAGCGCAAGTTTGCGAGTCTAGATGTTTTCAACGAAAATAAGACTATATCCAGGTATAGAGAAAGGAATATAAAAAATGAATTTAGAAGAATACAAGGGTGTATATGTCTTTGCGCAGCAGGTAGACAATGAGATCAGCAGTATTGCATTCGAGTTACTTGGCAAAGCAAAAGACCTCGCTAAAGACTTAAGTACAGACGTGACGGCTGTGTTGATCGGCTCCGGAATCAAAGGGCTTGCAGACCAGCTTGCTGAATACGGTGCAGACAAGGTGATCGTAGTGGATGATCCTGAGCTGAAGGATTACAGAACAGAGCCCTACGCACATGCACTTGCTTCCGTAATCAATCAGTATAAACCCGAGATCATGCTGGTCGGCGCTACAGCGATCGGTAGAGATTTGGGACCGAGAGTATCCGCAAGAGTTGCTACAGGTCTGACAGCAGACTGTACCGTTCTGGAGATCGGTGATTTCCCGCTGCAGGCAGTTCCGGGACAGGAGCAGTTACATAACCAGCTCCTCATGACCCGTCCGGCATTCGGCGGTAACACCATCGCAACCATCGCTTGTCCTTACAACCGTCCTCAGATGGCTACGGTTCGTGCAGGCGTTATGCAGAAGATTGACCCGATCAAAGGCGCAAAGGCTGTAGTAGAAGAGTACAATCCCGGCTTTACACCAGATAACAAATACGTAGAGATTCTTGATATCGTGAAGGCTGTTACTGAGACAGTAGATATCATGGATGCTAAGATCCTCGTATCCGGCGGACGTGGTGTAGGAAGCCCGGAGAACTTCAAGATTCTGGAAGAGCTTGCAGAAGTGCTCGGCGGTACGGTTAGCTGCTCCCGTGCAGTTGTTGATTCCGGCTGGAAGCCGAAGGATCTGCAGGTAGGTCAGACAGGTAAGACTGTTCGTCCTAACGTATATTTCGCAATCGGTATCTCCGGTGCGATCCAGCACGTGGCAGGTATGGAAGAGTCTGATATCATCGTAGCAATCAACAAGGATGCAGACGCTCCGATCTTCGATGTAGCTGACTATGGCGTAGTAGGTGATCTGAATAAGATCGTTCCGAAGCTGACAGCAGCTCTGAAGGCTGAGATTGCGGCAGCAAAATAAAAGGAGATAAAGATTTTCTAGGGCGTCAAAAGACGCCGCCCAAGCAAATCTATATTATCTCCGGAAGAATCGCTAAGAGCGATTCTTCCCAAACAATAGTAGTATAGCAAAAGCGCCCGGTTTTGACCGGGCGTTTTTTGATATGCGGCGCGGTCTTTACCCAAACGTCTGCCTGAGTTCGTCCCGCCCCCTCTCTGTTTCAACCCAATTTTCCACATAGCCGCAATCACAGCAGACATAGCGGGCAACCGGAATTCTCTTGACCCATGCAATGTTAGTGATAGCAATGCTGTTTGCCAGATAGCGATGTGCATCATCGGGAACACGGACAATATTGTGTGAACCGCATTTAGGACAGCATTTCGTATTCTTCATGGTATTATATCCTCCTTGCAATAAGTGATAGGCTGAAAACTTCAGCGATGACAATACAGAGCAAAATCCATATAGTCACAGGCCACATACCGATAAGACCTGCAATTAACAACATTATGAGCGGTACAATATACTTCCGTGGATGGCGCCATAGATCATTTTCAACCTTCCGGTTGCGGATTGGGTAAAACCATTCCAACAGGACGGATAAGACAGCACTTTGCAATGCAATTAACAATGCAGTAATGATTTCTCTGCCGCCTACACGGCCATACCATATTTGCCAGCTGATTAGATATACGCTGTTCACAGCAATATTGACAGAGAAGATAAAGAGACAATAGCGTGTGCAAAAGCGTTCTGCCTGTCCGGGCAGCGTCCGGACAGCCTTTTCCAAATCGGGGTCACAGGAAAGCAATATGCAGATCGGCGTGTTCAGGCAAAGAACGGCGAAACCCAGAGGCATAACATGCAATCCCTCGAATTGTCCCAGCATTAGCGGTATAGCACCGGCAATAACACACAAGCCGGCAGTATTTATAAGATAGTTTTTATTTGTGAGCAGATAGCGCAGCAGATATAGCAGTATACTCCCGGTTCCTTTCGTGTGCCTGATCAGAATTTTTGAAGATAACGGGCGATAGAACCCATAAGCGTCCGCCACCAGCAATCTCAAACAGGAAAGAAACATGCTTGTAAGCACAATTAAGGAAAAAGTAATAATTTTTCGCACAAAGAAAATGGAAAAGAGCATTGTCCCGCACCAGCAAGCCGCAAAGGTCAGCTGTTTCTTTTGCGACGTCACGGTGTACCATGCCGCAGCCATCAAACAACCGTTACAGGCACAGAGCAGAGACACGGCTATTTGCAATGTGTTCCACTCACATACGGCAAAGAACAAAGCCAGTATAAGAAATGTTCTTGTAATCAGTGTATAGCCGGTATATACCAGTACAAGAGAAAAAGTCATTTTCCGGTTCTGAAACGGTAGCATAAACAGCCCGATCATGCGCTCTGTGTTCCCGGACGAGTTAAGAGTCTGCCACATGATAACGGTAGAAGAAACCGTAGCCGTCAGAAAGAGAACAAAGGGTGCAATCTTTATTTCAATGCCTGCGGTGTGAACGGCAAGAAAGAGAATGATGCAAGTAATAATACTTTTAGCGACACGCTCATACTTTGCACCGAAAAATTGTCTTGAAAGAGCCTGCAAAATATTCACTTCTTCAACACCTCCCGGATTTTGTCCGCTTCAATCTCCTGTCCGGTAAAACATCTTTTTATCTGTCCTTGTTCCAATACCACTACCCGGTCGGATGTAAGGCAGATACTTTCAAGAATATGGGACGAAAAGAGGATCGTTCCGTACTGTCGATAGTCGCAGATCTGTCGGTACAGGTATTCGGTACTTTGAAAATCAAGTCCGTTCACCGGCTCGTCCAGTATAAGCAGTTTTGGCTTCAGGGCAAAAGCCGTAATCAGGTAAGCCTTTTTCAGATTTCCTGTGGACAGTTCTTTCAGCAAAATATCGGTGTATTCCTCAAATTGAAAGCCATGAACCAATTCATCAATATCAGATAATTTCTTTCCGTAAGATGCCGCCACATAGGAAGCATACTCACGAAATGTAAAAAATTGAAAGGAATGATCTTCGGCAAATACGGTATACCGCTCTTTTTTAAACCTTCGGTTGCGGAATATAAGCGGGTTACCCTGCCACCACGCGGTTTCTACTTGAAAGCTGTCAAGCAGTCCGGAAAGCGTTTTGATAAAAGTGGTTTTGCCGGCACCGTTTAATCCGATCAGTCCCACCACTTCGTGCTCTGCCAGTTCGAGAGAAACATTTGACAGCACTTTTCTCTCTTCGGAATACCAGGCGCTTAAGTTTTGGATTGTCAGGAGAGAATTGCCCATGTTACCGTTCTCCTTCGCCGTCTTGTTCCTTATGGTGTGCCCTATAAGCGGAGTATAGGAAGATACCGCATATGATGACATAGAGCATTGCCATCTCGAATCGGCCGGATATGCCGCTTACGATGGCGGCGGCCAGCCATAGCACAGCCAGAATCCCGCGAATATATACATGACGCATAATCATTACCTCCTTGTGTGCATTTTGCATTGTTTGTTGTGTCTTAACTGTTCATAAGCTGCTTTGTAACTGTGAAGATCAGTTACGTTGTGTCTTAATCATAACTGTAAAAGGAGGTCTGTGCGCAAGTGTCCGCGAACGGCAGATTTTTGACTGCGAAAAAAGCTGTAAAGCATTTTGGTGTAATTACATGCTCTACAGCTTATATCAGGTTTCGTCGGTCGATATGCACTGATAGGACAGGGTGGCAACGGCCCGAAATATGTTGTCGGCGTAAGAGGTCTGTATCGTGCCGTCATATTTCTCAGCGGCGGTTCGTGCGCTTTTTAATCCCCAGCCATGCAGTCCGCCGTCCTGTTTTGTCGTTTGCAGCGTCCGATCTTTCTCTACCGGCAGAACTGAAAAACCATTTTCACATTTAATAATGAGCATTTGGTTAATTCGTCGTATGGTCAGCCGTATGAATTTCCGTTTCGGTTCCGGCACCTGCTTGGCGGCTTCCAGCGCGTTGTCAAGGAAGTTGCCCAGGATCGCACATAGGTCAGCGCTTCGGATGTTAGTGTGGCGGGGATATTCGACCTGTGCCTGCAGATGGATTCCCTCCACCTCAGCGGCAAGAGCTTTGCTGCCTATGAGATAGTCTGCGGTTTCCTCACCGGTCCATACAGCAGATGTCATTTCGCGTACGGGAGCCTGCAAGTCATTCAGGTATTGCAGGGCTTCCTCTGTCTTTCGATGGGAAAGGAGCTGCTGCAGCACGCCGATGTGGTTATGAAAATCATGAAAAAGCTTTGCGTTGATTTCATAGGCATGGTTTAAGGTGGTGTAATCCCGTTCCAGAAGTTCGGCCTGTTCGGATTTAAGTCTTGCCAGTTCCCGCTCGGATTCATACTGCCGGCGCAGGCGGAAGACCAGAATGGACATCATTAAGACGACCGATAGAATGGTCCACATGGTAATCGTATCTTCCGAGACCGTAAGCGTTGTCTGCTCGGACAGCGTGATCACCGCCAGGAATCCTGCGACAAGAAGGGCGGATATCAGGCGAAAAGCACCCTCTGCTGTGATATCCTGCCGTCCGGCAAGATATACCATTAGGACAACAAGCAGCGCGTGAAGCAGCCAGACTGCGGTCTGTCCGACGACGGAGTCGGTGTCGGGAAGTACCGGATATCGTAGCATGACAGCCAGCCACGCGGTAAAAAGAAACTGCCAGAGGAAAACGGCAACCTCATAGAAAATCCCGATAAATAAGCTCATTCTGGTGTCCGCCTTCTGAAAACGGACGGCGCAGACCGTAAACCAGACGGTTTCTAAGCCCATGCGGTAATATTCCGGCAGTTTTGTCGCGGATAAGAGGACGGAAATTGCAGCGCAGCCGAGAAGTGCCGCCACGCTCTCTTTCCGATAGGGCTTCTGTGCGGATAACAGTCGATGGATAAGGAACAGGCAGACGATGGCACGCACGCCCCCCGGCCGCGGTCTGTAAAATAAAAAAAATCGGCTCTGTCATATATGCGTCCCCCAATACTGATTGATCTGTTCTTTGACACCCGGCAGATGGGAGCGGCTTATGGGAAGCGAGATATTGTTTTTCAAGAGGGCCATGCCGTCCCGTACCTGCATAATATGGATCATATTGACAATGCAGCCGTGATCAATGTAGATAAATTCTTCTGCGTCCAATTCTTCATAAACCTGTCCGAGACTTTTGCGCACTTTGGATACTCCCTTTTCCGTGACAAAACCGGCATTTTTGCCGTCACGTTCAATATAGAGAATTTCCCTGTAAGGGATTTTTTCCAGCCGGCTGTTTGTCTGAATGGTATAAGCTTTTCCGTCTTCTAAGGAAATAAGCCTGATGGCTTCTTTTATGGCCAGGGAAAGCCTTTTGTCGATATCGCTTTTGGGCACATAACGAAAGACGGACAGTTCAAAGGCATCTATGGCGTATTCAATGTGGGAAGTAATAAAGATAATCTTCACGTTCGGCAGATGTGGTTTTATTTTTTCTGCAATATCCATCCCTGTGATCCCCGGCATTTCTATGTCCAATAAGATCAGATCGAAATAAAAGTGATCTTCCGTGATGTCATAGAGCAGATTGCTGCCGGAGGCGTAAACATCGATTTGCCCCATATTTCCGCATTGCTTTAAACATTTTTTTGTTATTTCTTTATGTGTGGAAAGGGCTGTCTGATCGTCATCGCATATCGCTATGCGCAGCATAGTATCACCTCGCTTAAGCATCTTCTGAACAGTTACCATTATACTATACTTTCACGGACTTGCATACGGAAGGGGCGGATTCTGCAAGGCGCACCTTTTACCGCGCTTAGAGGTGAGTGTGTCGGCATTGTAGGCGCGAACGGCTGCGGAATAATTACATAAATACTTTACGCCTTGTACATAATTCGCTATAATAGGATTGTATCAGTAAATACTATCAATCAAGAAGGCGGTGAAAGGATGGTACAAGATATGTCAGATAAAGAGTTAATTACAGTTACTATTGACAGATACACAGATTTACAGCGGGTAAAAAAAGCAAATGGCGATCATGAAAATGCCGAGCTTGATTATCTGATTAAAATAACCATTGCAAAGTTATCCTCAATGGGCGTGAATGTTGAAGATATAACACTTTAAACAACAACCATATAACCAACAAAAAGCAGGGTGTAAAGTCTTTGTTGAATTATAAAGGCTTTACACCTCTTTTTATCTATGTAGATAAGGCGGGCGGTAATCGTAGTCACCCAAAATCAGTTTTTTATTTTGTAAGAATTTCTTCCTACTCGTTTGCGGTAATCTGTGTTACTATAGAAATATGGAGAACATGATTACGGTCACGGATATCACAAGTGCATACGGAAGGAAGCAGATTCTGCAAGGTGCATCTTTTACGGCACAAAGAGGCGAGTGTGTCGGCATTGTAGGCGCTAACGGCTGTGGGAAATCAACACTTCTGTCAGTGCTGGCGGGTACGCTGAAGCCGAAGTCGGGAGAGGTGCTCTATTACGGGAGATGCGCGTGGGGCGACGGTAAAGGTGCAGAGCGGGATACCCGCCAGAGAGTCGGCGGTATGCGCGGTGACAGGGAAGTGATTCGACAGATGACCGGATATGTACCGCAGGAAAATCCGCTGATTCCGGAATTGACTGTCTATGATAACCTGCGGCTGTGGTATCCGGACAGACGGAAGCTGGAGGAGGAACTGGCGCAGGGATTCCTAAGTCTTCTGGGAATCGGAGCGTATCAGGGCAGGCAGGTGAGCAAGCTGTCCGGCGGGATGAAGAAGCGGGTCAGCATCGGAATCGCTATGGCGGGTATGCCGCCGATTCTGTTACTGGATGAACCGAGCGCGGCGCTGGATCTGGTCTGTAAGGAGGATATCCGCAGATATTTACAGGTGTATCTGGAGCGCAAGGGGACGGTAGTGATCACAACCCATGAGGAAAGTGAGCTGGATCTGTGTCATAAACTGTATGTGATGAAAGATGGGCGTTTGCAGCAGGCGGACAGCAGGTTGCGCGGTGCGGCGCTGGTCCGGATGTTCTGATGTACGGATCGTGATGACACAGATAAATATCAAGGCGATTCATATGATACGCTTGAGAAGCGTGGAAAGAATGAGGGCGAGATGGAAGAGCAAAAGGATGGAATGAATCAGAACAATATAGACAATTCTTTACCGCAGGAGATACCGATCCCAGGTGTGGAACAGCAGACAAATGATTCCGGTGCGGGACAACAGATGAACGATCACTATACGGGACAGCAAATGAGTAACCCGTATCAGCATAATCCGTACGGGCAGCAGACGAATGATCCTTATGCAGGACAGCAAACGAATAACCCGTACGCAGGACAACAGGTAAATGACCCCTATGCTGTGCAGCAGATGAATAATCCGTATCAGCACAATCCGTACGGACAGCAGTTGGAAGATCCTTATGGTGGACAGTTTAATTCCTATAATCAACCAATCGACCCATATGGTCAACGAGTACGACCGTATATACCACAAGAACAGAAGAGGGGAAATGCCGTAAAGATCGTGATCGGGGCGGCATGTGTGCTGGTGCTGATCGTGGCGCTGCTCATTGGCGGGATAGTATATTTGAGAAGTACGCCTGTCTATAAGATCAGCAGAGGATTCCGCAATCTCGGTGAGGAGATGAGTCAGACACAGAACCGGCTGGTGGAGAAGATTGGTATAAACGAACTTCTTTTGATGATGCAGGAAGAGGGCAGTCATGTGGATTCTTCCCTGAATTTTGCTACAGACCTTCCCCTTTTGGGTAACACCACAATAGGAATCGATACAGATTTCTATAAGGATATGCAGGCCAAGGAGCTGAATGCGGATACGACTCTCAGCCTGATGAATATGGATTTTGCCCATTTGAATATATATGCAGACGAGGAGAATCTCTGTTTTTCCATACCGGAACTGTTTCTGGAAAACATGTATATTGAGAATGAACATGTGGTGAGCCAGTATAATAACTCTATTCTGGCGCAGCTCGGTTCTCAGAGCAGCATGGAAGACTTTTCCATAGAACTGTTTGAGGATGCGGATAATAAGGTGCGTCCGCAGGAGTGGAGAAATCTGGATAAGATATGGGAGAATTTTGAGGGTGATCTGGAAGCCTGTAAGGAAGGGATGACGATCGGCAAGGTAGAGAAAGGGCTGTATCGGGTGACGCTTCCGCAGAAGGAGACCGACAAACTGCTCAAAGATCTTCTGGACAGTTATGCGGAAATGGGCGGCGTTGAGGAGATGCAGGATTTGTGGAAAGATTATAAGAAGCTGCTTTGCTCCGATATCAGTCTGCTGTTTGAAATTAACGGCAGCCGTATCGACAGTATCATGCTGGAAGAGCCTGTCAGCCTGTGGGATAACAATGCTTCCATCGAGGGAGAACTCTTTTTCCTGGGAGAGGAGAGGAGTATCGACAAGGTGCAGGGCAAGGTGACGATAGGCGGTGTGGACGGAAAGAAGAGGGAAATGCTGGGGCAGATCGAGCAGATCTCCGACAGCGATACGTATCAGATGAATATGGATATCAAATATTCAGAAGAGGAAGAAAGTGGCAGGATTAAGTTTATCATGAACTGTTATGCGGCCAGGGACGAATTTGACATGACATTCACAGCGAAAGACGATACGGACGATATAGAGGTTGCGCTGGAAGGCAGCCTGGATGATATTGTGGCGGGTGAGAGTCTGGAAATCAGTCTTGACAAGGTGACTTTCAGTACTGATGACGAAGAAGTTTACCGAATCAGCGGTGATATTGCCATAGAGCCGCTGCGGGATAAGATAAAACCTACGGTGAAGCCGGATACGGCGTTTTTTGAGATGTCATTGTCCGATTGGCAAAAAATTATTGATAAGCTGGACGATGCGTACGGAAGCATTTTGAATTCTTTGTGGTAATAAGGAGGACATACGCGCATGGGCGGAACGGGAGATCAGGATATGATCGAGGAGATCATGAAACATCTGGACAGTGAGTCTGCACAGGGTGTATACCGGATGAGTATTACTTTTGACGACGAGGAGGAGCAGAGCAAAACTGTTTCTCACAAATGCTGCAATATGTACGGCAGACCTGCCTCGGAAACGGTGGGTCTGTTAGATATGTACACGGATATGAATGCAGGGGAACCTGATCGGAAGGCGTAACTGCTATGGGACAGAGAATACGTTATCTGTATACGGAGATCAGGAAAGCAGTATATATGTTCCCGCGCATGTTATTACAGGCAATCCTACTTATGGCGCTCATAGGTATGATTGCTTTTTGTGCAGTAAAAACGATGGAACGGGAACCACTGGCGGTCAGGGCTGACATCGGTGTGGTGGCACGGGAAGATGACAGGGTGACCCGGATGGCTTTGCAGTATGTGGAAAATCTTGAGAGCGCGTCGCAGGTATGTCATTTTATTCAGATGCCGGAAGAAGAAGGTTTCCTTGCACTGGAAAAAGGGGAGATTGCGGCGCTTGTCGTATTGCCGGAGCAGATCGTGCAGGGGATCATGGATGGACACAACCCTACGGTAGACATTTTCTTCCCGAAGAATGCGGGACTGGAGGCTATGCTTCTGCGGGAGCTGACCGAGTCGGGAGCGGGACTTCTGCGAGTGGCGCAGGCACAGATCTACGGCGCTTATGACACGGCGGCGGCATACGGGATGATGGAGCAGTTGTCCGTTATGGAGACTGATATCGACAGCTATAATCTGGCGTTTGCGCTTGACCGGCTGGCGGTCTACGATACAGAGACAGTGTCCGCCACCGGGCAGATGAGCGTACTGCAATATTATGCGGCTTCCGGAGCGGTGCTGTTTCTGCTGTTGTCCGGCATGGCGCTGTATCCGGTTATGCGGCGGGAACCGCTTGCGTTTCGAAGACAGCTTGCACGTCAGGGAACGGGCGGCATATGGCAGGGATTCTGCCAGTGGATGGGCGGGTTTGCTTGTATGGAGCTTCTGATCTGTGTGCTGTGGCTTCTATGGAAAGCGGCGGGGGTCATGGCGCCGGAGGCGGTGGGGAAGATAACCGCAGCGCTTGTGGGAAGAGGCAGTGCAGGCAGTACGGGCATGAAGATAGGGATGTTTCTGCTCGTGACGGTGACGGTGTCCACATATATCTATCTGCTGTACAGTATGGCGGGCAGCAGGACGGGCAGTATACTGCTGATCTGTCTGATTTCCGTAGTGATGGTCTATTTGTCGGGCGGTTTGATTCCGTCAGTGTTTCTGTCGGGGACGGTACAGAAGGTGGGGGAAAAGCTGCCTACGGCTTATCTGATCCGTGCTGTCGGCGGGCTCTATGCTGGATACGGTGCGGGAACGCTTGGGCGGTGCGCGGCGGGAATGGGTGTGTATACGGCGGTCTTCGGAGCGATGGCGTATCTATTTAGGCGTGGAGAGTAGAATATTTTAAGTTATGAGATAATTTTGGTTCGTGAAGACGCTGGGTATTGGAAATAGTTTTGATTGAATAGTTTAGGATATTGGTAGATATATAGATATAAAGAGATACGAAGAGATATTGAGAAGGGAAGACTCGGACTGTGGGTGTAGGGAAAGAGAGACGGACGGGCAGGGGCAGACAATATTGTATATGGATATGGCTTCTGATGAAGAGGTTGTGGAGGCAGCCTGCATATGTCATGTTGCTGGTGTTGATTCCGGTTCTGGGATGGGTAGTCGGCAGGATGGAACAGGGGGAGCCGGGTGGCGCAGTGGTGGCGGTCTGCGTGGAAAAGAGCGCTTGGAGCGGAGAGATTGTGGAAGCACTGCGGGAACAGGCGGCGGACAGCAGTCTTCGGTTTGTGTTCCATGAGGAGGCTGTAGATGTGGAACGCAGCGTGATGCGAAGCACTGCGGACTGTGGCTTTGTGATCGGAAGTGATATTGACGAGCGGGTCATCGGGAATGATTGGGCGAAATGTATCACTGTTTATGAGACTCCTTCCGGCAGTATTAGCGGTATGGCAAAGGAGAGAATCGGCAGTGTGATCTTTAAGCTGTACTCTGAGCAGTGTTATGAAGAGTATATGAGACTGGCGGCGGAAAATATGTCGGATAAAGCGGAAGATATATCTGCGGAAGCGGATAATATAGGGGTGATAGAGGATGAAACAAGGGCCGCAGCGGTGCAGGATAAGGCCGATGAATTTGTAGATTTTGCGAAAGAGGCATATGAGCGGCACTTGGTGGACGGAAGTACTTTCGGATTTACGTATCATGGGTATGACCGATATAGTCAAGATACTTCTGACACAAATGTTATATCTGACACGACTGTCTTCCCTGTAAAAGGGGTATTTGCAGTGATTATTTTCATAAGCGGCATGTGCGGAATGCTGGAATATGACACGGACAAAAGTGAAAAAAGATTTCTGCGGATGGCGCCCAATATGTTGACTTATATAGTCGATATATGGATTTCCACTGTTTTTGTCTCTCTTGCGGTGCTGTTATGTCTGTGGATTTCTGACGGAATCCGGTACGGTAACGACGTGGAAGGGATAAGCAGGTTAAATGGGCTGCTGTCTGTCTGGGGCGTGGGTATGTGGGGGAGGCAGATTTGGAATCTGTTTCTGTATCAGTGTATTGTCGTGATCTATTGCGGCGTACTGGGAATCATACTCAGAAGACAGGAGGCGGTCGCGGCGGCGATTCCGGTTTTTGCGATGGGAAGTCTTGTATGTGCACCGGTGTTTATCAGGCTGGCGACTTATGTGCCGGTTTTCGGGGTGTTGGAGAAGTTGTTTCCAGTGACGTATTATTTGATGCTATGAAGCGGAGGAGAAGCAGATTGCACCAAGTGGCTGTCCGTGTCGGCTCCAGAAAATGGATTTTCTAAATATTCCGGAGTGGGATTCGGCAATTATAAGAAAACAGGAGGAGAAAGATGAGTAACGTAAAACCTGAGAAAAACATTATGGAGTATGAGACAGTGGCGCTGGATGATGAGAACAGTGCGCTGGTGATTCTGGATCAGACGCTTCTTCCGGGGAAGGCGGAATTGATCAGTCTGCACACCGGGGAGGAGATCTGGGATGCCATATATCTTTTAAAGGTACGTGGGGCACCGGCAATCGGCGTGGCGGCGGCTTTCGGAATCTATCTGCTGGCGAAGGAGATCGAGACACAGGATTATGCAACTTTTTATGAGGAATTCTGTAAGCAGAAGGATTATCTGAACTCTGCGAGGCCTACAGCGGTTAACTTATCGTGGGCATTAAACAGAATGGAGCAGGTGTGCATAGCGAATCGAGAGCTTCCAGTGTTCGAGATCAAACAGAAGTTAAAAGAAGAGTCCATCGCCATGAAGGAAGAGGATATCCGTGTATGTAGGGCGATCGGCGAGTACGGACTGACACTGGTGAAACCGGGGGACGGCATTCTGACACACTGTAATGCGGGACAGCTTGCCACTTGTAAATACGGCACGGCAACGGCTCCGATCTATCTGGGGCAGGAACAGGGATACAATTTTCATGTTTTTGCGGATGAGACAAGACCTCTATTGCAGGGGGCAAGACTGACCTCTTATGAATTATACTCTTCGGGAGTAGATGTGACGCTGATCTGCGACAATATGTCGGCAACTGTCATGAGAAACGGCTGGGTGAATGCAGTCTTCGTAGGCTGTGACCGGGTGGCGGCAAACGGCGATACCGCCAATAAGATCGGCACGTCTGTTGTGGCAACAGTGGCGAAACGCTATAACGTGCCGGTGTATATCTGCGCACCCACATCGACTATCGACATGAATACGCCTACCGGTGCGGATATCACCATCGAGCAGCGACCGGCCCATGAAGTGACGGATATGTGGTATGAGAAGCCCATGGCGCCTGCCGGTGTCAAAGTCTTTAACCCGGCATTTGACGTGACGGATCATGATCTGATCGCGGGTATCGTGACGGAGTACGGCATCGCGAGGGAGCCGTATTCGGAATCGCTTAAGGAGATTTTTGCAAAGAAAGAGGCGGTATATTAATCAAGTACAGGAAGTCTGATCGTGAACGTGGTTCCCTCACCTTCCGTGGAAACTGCGTCGATCTGCCCTGCGTGCTCTAAGACAATGGTGCGGGTAATGGCAAGCCCCAGCCCCTGTCCGCCCTTGTCGATGCGGGTAGTGTAAGAGCGGCGGAAAATATTGGGGAGATCTTTTTCCGGTATGCCGCAGCCGGTATCGGAAACCATGATATAGGCATAGTTTTCGTCCGTTGTCAGTGAAAGTATTATCTTACCCTCCGGCGGCGTAAAGTCGGCGGCATTGTATAACAGATTTTCCAAGGCACGGAAAAGCTGCTCGCGGTTTGCCATGATCCGGCAGGGGTGCGAGGTAATATTTTCAAAAAAATTGGGCCCGTATAGTTCTATGATCGGGCGGCAGGTGTGATAAAAATCCGAAAGGAATGTGTTGAGCAGCATAGGCTCCATTTTGACAGGAGAGCTGGTCTGGTCGGCTATTTTCTGAATGGATTTAAGGCGCTCGGATAAAATATCACACTGTTCTTCTATGAGAATCATTCTTCTGTGAGTGTCTTCATCCAGCATAATATCGTTCAGCCGTATAATCTGCGCCATGTTCGAGAGGGATGTCAGGGGAGATTTCATATCATGTCCCAATTCCGCGATGAGTTGTCCTCTCTCTACGAGAAGCTTTTGCAGATGTTCTGTTTTCTCTTCGACTTCCTCCTGCAGGTGAAGATTAAGTTTTAGGTTTTCCGCCGCCATTTCCCTGCTGCGCTGTACCATCAGGACGGCGAAAGCAATTACCATGCAAAATGCGCCGTATTCTTCCGGATAAGCGCCGGCAAACGGTTCATAGTATCCGATTGTCAGGACACTGTAGAAAAGGCATATGCCATTTGCGATAGCGGCGGCAAGAATTATTTTAATATGAAGCAGTCCCATAAAAGCGCCATAGACTGTTAGACTGATCAGCAAAACCGCCATGATTGCTTTATACCATGAAATGAACGGGCCGTACCACAGCACAAGGCCGGGAACAGCAGGAAACACAAATAAAGGGGCGATAATAACAATGCCGCAGACGCCTAAAGAAAGAATGTGAAGCGCTTTTTTCAGGCATTTCAAACCATCCGGCAGAAATAGCAGGAGGGCAATCTGTATGGAAAAGAAAATGCCGGATACAGCGGCAGCGTCTTCTATCGCATAAAGCGTGCGTACAAGAGGCACGCCGAACAATCTTAAGAAGGGATAGCAGATCCGTACGGCAAAGGACAGGCTTAACATGCCGAAATAGAATGTAGCAGCCCTGCCGCCGTCTTCTTTGCGCTCCCACAGTACGATACAAAATAAAGAGAGTGTGAGGGAAGAGAAGAACAGCAGCCCATAGATGAGCATGCGGGAAGCAATAAGGTGGCTGACACCGTCAGCGTCCCCGATTACGGGTGCATACCAGATTCCGCCATAATAGTGGGAATAATTGGCAGTCTGGATAATCAGTTCCGTTTCGCCGCCAAGATAAAAGGAATAATCAGTGTCTTTTATAAGGGGAGAGTACTCTTCTCTGAGAGAATAATCTCCACCGGAAGAGTTGTCTCCATTGGAAGAATGTTCGCCATAAGGTACTTCGCCGGTTTCGCCAAGATATAGTCCGTCTACATAAACTCTTGCAGCACAGAGAGGCTCCTGCAGATAGAGCAGGACATTACCGCTTCCTGTAAGGTGCAGACGCCATGTTGCAACCCCGTAAGGGCTTTTATTTTCATGAAATAAGGAAAGATTTGGATATTCACCCGCCCATGTGCTGTAATAGGACGGTGTCTTATCTGTGAAATCCTCCGGAAAGAGCAGGAGATCCGGATAAAGCTCCCAGCCGTCCACAAGCGAGCAATAACCTTTTTCCGGAATGATACACAGATTGTCTTGTGTAAGCGCCGCCTTTGTTATATATTTATTATCGTGGTGAGTAATTGTCAACAATCCAAGCAGGCTTAAAATAATCGTACCCGCGATTAGCAGAATTGTATGAAATGCAGATTTTGTAAACAGGGTTTGCTTCATGATAGCTGCTCATCCTTCCCGAAATAATGATAAAAGGTAACTATAAAGTACAGTTACGATAAAGGAATAAATATATGATAAAAAAGTGTAAACTGTTATTTATATCGGCGTTGACGATGGTGTTTCTATTTTATAGGGCAGACTCAGCTGTTGCAATGGCAAATGAGGAACCTACCCCGGATTCCGTATCCACCGGCCCGGCTCTGATCGAATGGCTGGAGTCGCACAAGGACATCGGCGGCACAGTAAAGCTGACAGAGCACGTGGTTTTAGAGGAGGACTACACTTATTGCCCCAATGGCATAAACAGACCCTCTGTTTTCGTTGATACCGATCAATATACGATCACCGTAACCGGAGAGATTGAACTTATGAGTGACAATCATCTTATCTTTTCAGGGCAGCCGGACGGTAAAAGTATATTTTATGTGGCTCCGAAAGGTTCGCTTTCCATGATGGGTGTTGCAGTAGAGAGCGGACAATGTGCGCTATGGCAGGAAGAAGGCGCCGGACTGGTAATTGAAGATTGCCATATATCAGGGAATATCCATTACGCGGATACGCCTTTTGTGATATATCAGAATACTGCCTACGTTGTTGTGGAAAAAGAACAAACTGTAAACGATGTACTCCCGACAGAGATCAGTTGTACGGTCAATCGTCAGGGGCAGCTCAGCCATAATGAGCAGATGCCGCTCTCATGGAATCTTGAAGGGTCTGACGATCAGCAGGCGGACAGGCGGCGTTTTCAGTTACAGGGCTCTTTCTTACAGGCTGCATCCGCGGAACCTGCGCTGTGTACGGTAGCTTATAATGATTATCCGCTGACCTTTTTAGATGTGACGGCAACGGATGATGGCACAAGGTATACATTTCGAGGCGGGTACACGAAGCCGAAGGAAGCTCTACCAATCACGGTAATATCAGAGTATTCTTTCGACGGAGAAAACTGGATCGTATACGACGAAACAAACGTAAAAGATGTTGAAGCAGGATTCTTTATCGGTTTTC
>JAAUZX010000065.1 GCA_014804365.1 Lachnospiraceae bacterium | reverse complement strand
GGTCGCTCAGAGTGAAGTTAATATCTGCGTCACCGCGCTCTCGCTCCGCAAAAAGCGTAGCGGACACTAGACTCGTGAGATACCTCGTCAAGTGCCGACGCTTTTTGAGGGGTTCCTTCAGATATTAACTCCCCTCTGAGCTTAAGCTGTGGCGTGGGTATGAATAGTAACAAGCATTGGCGATGGATGTACATCGTTCAATGCTTTTTTTGTGTCAAAAAGACTTAGGTGTGGTATAATAGCGTGAGAGGAATTTTCGGACTTGCGTGGCAAGCCACGATCACGGAAAAGTTTGTTTGTGCCGGGGAGTGTATATCCGGCGGTGCGGGAAAGCATAAGGGGAGAATATGATGGCAGACTTCAAGGGACTGGCAGATAAGCGAAAATTAAAAGAAAACAAATATGTAATGGATGCAGGGAAGCTTAAAATAGGAAAAGGTGTGATATCCCATGATGATAATATATTGATACCGCTTGATGCCATTTCTTATGCGGAAATATCGGAGCAGGAGAAAAACGGACAGGGTGCCTATGAGTTGAAAATCCAGAACCATGCGGGAACCTGTTTTTATGTAACGGCTTTGGACTTGGATTTTATAAGAGAAATACGCAGTGCGCTGATGATTTGCATTAGCGACAGGAGCGCCATATACAGCGGCGTGGAGAGAGTCGCCGTAATCAAAGGAAACAAAATATACGGAGATAAAATAACGGTTGCGGGAAATATACATATTGGCAGTACAAAACAGCCGCAGACAGCCGTGCCTGAAGAAAAGAAGGTCAGCAAGGCAGGAGTCATAACGATATTGGACGATGAATGGAAGACCCTTGAGGATTATGCGTTAAAAAGAATGAATGATTTCCCGGCGAATGAAAGAAATCATACCATATGCGCGGCGATGGCGGCCGCCGCCGAGCTTCAAAACAGAGAAAAATGCAAAAAGATATTGAAAGTGTCCGGCAATGATGCATTAGATATGATCATAGCCGGTGCGCCGATCGCAGTAAAAGCGATTATTAATAAGCTTATGTAATGGGAAGGATTGTAGTGCGGGGATCCTGTGTAAGTTTCAGAAATGTGATGTTTATTAAAATTGGAGGTAAACAAAGCGTGAACTGGGAAAAAGAACTTGAAGTTTCTAAAAAAGCGGCAATAGAAGCCGGAAAAGAAATTATGAAAGTATATAACTCCGAAGAGATAGATATAGAGTATAAGGATGATAGGTCACCTCTTACGGAGGCGGACAGGCGGGCAAATAGAGTGATTGTAGATATGTTGTCAGAGGAGTTCTCTGATTATGCAATCTTATCGGAAGAGGAAAAGGATAACAGAGAAAGGCGGCAGAATGATTGTTGCTTTGTAGTGGATCCGTTAGATGGAACCAAGGAATTTATAAAAAGGAACGGACAATTCACGGTCAACATTGCTTTAGCCTATAAAGGGAAATCTGTTATGGGTGTAATTTATGTTCCGGTAACGGAAGAATTATATTGGGCGGCGGAAGGTAGTGGGGCTTTTCTGACTTTGCATGGTAAGACTGAAAGACTCCATGTATCTGACAGAACGAAGGATATTCGCGTCGTCATGAGCAGTTCTCATGGCTGCGCGGAGATGGATAACCTGATACAAAAAAATAATCTTGTCAATTATGTTAAAATGGGAAGTTCTTTGAAGGGTTGTATCATAGCGAAAGGAGAAGCGGAAATATACTACCGCTTTAATCCTACTATGGAGTGGGATACCGCAGCCATGCAGTGCATCGTGGAGGAAGCCGGGGCAATTTTTAAGCAGATGGATGATTCGGAAATGAGATATAACCGAGAGGATTGTCGGAACGGGAAAGGATTTTATATTATCAACTGTACGGAAAATAAGATGAAATGGTAAAAATTAGGCTTTGCTTTTGGCAAACTTGAAGCTTGCCAAAAAGGGAAACATGGGTATAAACATAAAAATAAATTGAACGTGTGCACAACAAAGGGTGCACAGAAATGAGGAGAACATGCGGGAGTTGACACATTTAGAGCAATTGGAGGCGGAAGCAATCTATATTATGCGGGAAGTTGCCGCTGAGTGCGAGAAGCCGGTAATGCTATATTCGATTGGTAAGGACAGTTCGGTGATGCTGCATTTGGCCCTTAAGGCTTTCTATCCGGAGAAACCGCCGTTTCCCTTTCTGCATATTGATACGACGTGGAAATTTAAAGAGATGATAACTTTTCGGGATGAGACGGCGAAGAGGCTGGGCATTGAAATGCTGGTATATACGAACGAAGAAGGTGTGAAACAGGGAATTAACCCTTTTGATCATGGCGCCGCGTATACAGATATTATGAAGACACAGGCATTGAAACAGGCGTTGGATCACTATGGGTTTACGGCGGCGTTTGGCGGAGGGCGACGGGATGAAGAAAAATCCCGCGCAAAGGAGAGGGTGTTTTCTTTTAGAAATGCACAGCATGCATGGGATCCGAAGAATCAGCGACCGGAAATGTGGAAACTGTATAACACGAAGATCAATAAGGGTGAGTCAATCCGCATATTTCCATTATCTAATTGGACGGAAAAGGATATCTGGCAGTATATACGTCAGGAGAATATAGACATTGTTCCGCTTTACTTTGCGAAGGAAAGACCGGTAGTGTATCGGGACGGTAATATTATCATGGTGGATGATGACCGGATGAAGCTGCGGCCGGATGAAAAAATAGAATGGAAAAAAGTGCGGTTCAGGACATTGGGATGTTATCCGCTGACCGGTGGCGCAGAATCTGATGCGGATACATTGGATGCTATTATTAAAGAAACCTTACAGGCAATCACTTCGGAGCGGACAAGCAGAGTGATTGATCACGAAGCGGCAGGAAGCATGGAGAGACGTAAGAGAGAGGGATATTTTTAATTATGAAGAGTTTATTAAAGTTTATAACATGCGGAAGTGTGGATGACGGTAAATCTACTTTGATCGGTCATATGCTCTATGACGCTAAACTGATCTTTGCGGATCAGAAAAAGGCGTTGGAATTAGATAGTAAGATCGGCAGCCGCGAGGGAAAGATAGATTATTCTCTGTTGCTGGACGGTTTGATGGCGGAGCGTGAACAGGGCATTACAATTGATGTGGCATATCGGTATTTTACCACGGAAAAAAGAAGCTTTATTGTGGCAGATACACCCGGTCACGAAGAGTATACAAGGAATATGGCGGTGGGAGCCTCTTTTGCCGATGTGGCGGTAATTTTGATTGATGCGACACAGGGAATGTTGATTCAAACAAGACGTCATATCAGAATCTGTTCTTTGATGGGGATCAAGCACTTTGTGTTTGCGATCAATAAAATGGACTTAGTTCATTACGATAAGAGTGTTTATGATAAAATAGCCAGAGATATCAAAAAATTTGTAAGTGAATTTGATGTGCAATCTATTCGTATGATACCTGTTTCAGCAACGGAAGGAGATAATATTACATATACTTCATCCGCTATGTCATGGTATCATGATGAAACACTGTTAGAATATCTGGAAAATATAGAACCATCAGATTTGTCGGGGCAGGAAGAGTTCGTTATGGCGGTACAGCGTGTCAGCAGACCGAGTCATACTTTTAGGGGATTCCAGGGGCAGATCAATACGGGAGAAATATCCGTGGGGGATGAGGTTGTCGTATTACCCAGCGGCGAGCATGCTAAAGTGGCCGGAATCCACGTGGCAGATCAGGAGGAAGAGACAGCGCAGGCAGGAGAACCTGTTACCCTTCGGCTGGATCGGGAAATAGATATCTCCAGAGGCTGCGTACTTTGCAGAAATAGCAGAGCGGGGGAAAATTCTGGGGATACCCAATTAAGTGTAGAAACCGCTAATATGGTTACGGCAAAACTATTCTGGATGGATGATGATAGATTAGTGCCGGGAAGAAATTATTGGATCAAGGTAGGAACGAAAATGCTGCCGGCCTCTGTCATAAATATAAAGTATAAGATTGACGTTAACAGTGGAGAGCAGCTTCCGGCGGAACAGATTTATAAGAATGAACTGGCAGTGTGTGATATTATGTTATCAGAGAAATGTGCTGTCAGCGCGTTTGACAGGAATAAAGAACTCGGCAGTTTTATTTTTATCAACAGAGTGACCAATATGACTTCGGCGTGCGGTACGATCATGCATACTTTGCGCCGTTCCAATAATTTGGTATGGCAGGAAACCGATATCACGAAGCAGATTCGCTCGGAGCAGAAGAATCAGACGCCTAAGACTGTATGGTTTACAGGATTATCGGGATCAGGTAAATCCACACTTGCCAATGCACTGGAGAAAAGATTGGTGGCGATGGGAAGGCACACCATGCTTTTAGATGGCGATAATATCCGCATGGGATTAAATAAGAATCTTGGATTCACGGAAGCGGACAGAGTGGAGAATATCAGAAGAATAGCCGAAGTGGCTAAACTCATGAATGATGCGGGATTGATTGTGTTGACGGCGTTTATCTCCCCTTATAAGAGAGATCGGGAAAATGCGAAAGAGATTATTGGAGATGATTTTCTGGAAGTATATGTCAGCACACCGATTGAAGAGTGTGAAAGAAGAGACGTGAAGGGCTTATACAAAAAAGCAAGAAAGGGAGAGATCCCCAATTTTACGGGTATCAGCAGTCCTTATGAAGCTCCGGATACTCCGGACGTGGTAGTTAATACACAGGAGATGTCTATCGAAGATGCAGTATCTATGATTGTGGATAAAATATAAAAGTTATTGTTCACGGTGGGTATTTAGATCTGTCGATATGGAGGGATAGTGAAGCATGCTCAGAGAGGATGGCAGCTATCCCTTTCAACGATTTTACAAGGAAACTCCACACGGACACATTCACTGTGTTTGTGCTTAATGCGGTCCAACAGGACCGTGACTGCCATTCTTCCCATATCCTCCTTCGGAACATTTACCGTGGTCAGAAACGGAGAAGAGGTTTGGGCGAGAGAAATATTGTCAATTGAGATTACAGATATTCTGGAATCTGATTTTGACATTTTACGATTGCCTGTTTTGGCAAGGTTCAGTTCAGACAGAGCTTTTAATGCTCCTAATGCGGAAATGTCATTAGCGCAGAAGACAGCAGTGATATCCTGCTGCAAAAGTGTCTGCATGGCAAGAAAGCCGCCGTCAAAGGTTTGGTCAGTGGAGCAGATATAATTATAATTTAGTGGAATGCTGCGGGCAATTAATGTTTCGCAGTAACCGACATAGCGTGATTCAGAGGAACAGTCGCCGATATAGCCGATTTTGCGGTGCCCTAAGGAAAGCAGGTGCTCCATGGCTTTGATGGCGGCTGTTTTGCCGTTACAGATAATCTCATCCATTTTATAATCTGTCGGGTTTCGATCTACACCTACAATATTTCGCGTATATTTTCTGATTTGAGTTAAGAAATCATCAGAGCAGCGGCCTAGGATAATAACTCCGTCTGCTGTTGTCAGGGAAGAAAGATCGCTCTGTTCGGAAGTGGAGACGGAGTGCAGCAGACAGGAACAGGCAAATAAGGATTCTTCAATACTTTGAAAAAGCTCACGAAAAAATGGGTCGGTATCCAAAGAATGAAAACGGGATAAAATAACAGCAATTTTATAATTAGAGCTGTTTGACTGACTGCCGGTTTTAAGGTTGCGGGCATGGGAATTCGGAACATAATGCAGACTATGCGCCGCTTCCCAGATTTTTTCCTTTAATTCGGGTGAAGCGCAGGTTGACACGGTGTTATTTAGTACGCGTGAAACGGTTGAGGGAGAAACTCCCACCATCTCTGCAATTTTTTTTAGTGACATGTTTTCCTCGATTCTCTATGTGGATATACAGATAATTATCCTTAAATGAAATATCTCATTGTGCGTGTTGATATTCCAGACAAAGCAAACGTTTGTGTAAAAACAGGTTGCGAGAGCTTTGTATGTACAGATATAATACTAATGATTTACATGCATTATAACCGATAAAAGTTTTAAGTTCAACTCATAATAACTGGGGATAAGGACGATATAAAAGATGACAGCGTGTTCGGAAATGTAAAATTAGATGAAAAAATTGCCGTTTTATACCTTCCGAAGGAAAAATATAGGGATTAAGGATAATGGAAGATGAACATGAGGAGGATGAAATAATTATGAAAAGAAATAAAGCAAACGTTTGCTTAAAAAATTTGGTGGCGGCTGTTTTGCTGTCAGTGAGCATTACAGGATGCGGCAGCGATGCGAATTCAGCAACGGAAGGAAACGGAGAAATAGAACTTTTAAATGTCTCTTACGACCCAACGCGTGAGTTTTATGCGGAGTATAATAATCTGTTCAGTGAATATTGGAGAGAGAAAAGCGGGCAGGAAGTGATTGTGACGCAGTCCCATGGAGGTTCCGGCTCCCAAGCGCGATCCGTAATCGAGGGAAATGAAGCGGATGTGGTTACGCTGGCGCTTGCGCATGATGTGACGGCAATAGAAGAGGCCGGGTTGATTGAAGGCGGATGGATTGGGGAATTTGACGGCGATAGTGCTCCCTATACATCTACGATTGTATTTCTGGTACATAAGGGAAATGAAAAAAACATACAGGATTGGGATGATCTGGTAAAAGACGGAATTGAGGTCATTACGCCCAATCCTAAAACCTCAGGGGGTGCATGCTGGAATTTCCTGGCAGCATGGGCGTACCAGCAGGATCGTGACGGCAATGACGAGGAACAGACAAAAGAATTTATGAGGAAATTGTATCAGAATGTACTCGTGTTAGATTCAGGTGCAAGAGGGGCGACCAATACCTTTGTGGAAAACGGACAGGGAGACATATTGATTGCTTGGGAGAATGAGGCGTATCTGGCGATGGAAGAGTATCCTGATCAGTATGAGATCGTTACACCCAGTGTCAGCATTTTGGCACAGCCTTCGGTAGCTGTGGTGGATCGTAATGTGGAAGATCACGGCACGAGGGAAGCAGCGGAGGCATATCTGGAATATCTGTACAGTGATGAGGCGCAGAGGCTGGCAGGAAAAAACTATTACCGCCCGTCGAAAGAGACGATTTTGCAGGATTTTTCCGATCAGTTTAACTTAGATATGAATCTAGTTACGATTGATGACTTTGGCGGATGGGATGAAGCATATCGGACTTATTTTGACGATGGGGCGATATTTGACCAGATTTATGATGAGTGAGGGAGCTATGGAGCAACAGATTGTTAAGATTAAGAATAAGCGTGGCGTAAGAGTGATTCCGGGATTTGGTCTCTCGATGGGAGTGACTCTTTCGATGCTGAGTGTGCTTGTACTGATTCCGCTGATCTCCATTTTCATCAGTGCCGGACGGCTTGACCTTCATGAATTTATAGCTGCTGTTACCTCGCGCCAGATTGTTTCCGGATATGTTGTCAGCTTTTCCTGTGCTTTTTTTGCGGCTCTTGTAAATGCTGTGTTTGGTATGATTCTCGCGTGGGTGTTGGTGCGGTATGACTTTCCGGGGAAACGGTTTATGGATGGAATCATTGAGCTGCCTTTTGCGTTACCCACCGCAGTGGCGGGAATTTCCTTGACGTATCTTTACTCGGATCAGGGGTGGATCGGTTCCATTTTTGATAAAGCAGGAATAAAAATTGCATATACTCGTATCGGTATTACGATTGCCATGGTTTTTGTCGGTATTCCTTTTGTGGTAAGAACAGTGCAGCCAGTGCTGGCAAAATTGGACAGGCAGTATGAAGAGGCGGCGATGATGCTCGGAGCCGGGCGTATGCGTATTTTCTTCAAAGTAATTCTGCCGGAGTTATTTCCAGCACTGCTTGCGGGATTCGGGCTTGCTTTTGCCAGAGGGATCGGTGAGTATGGGAGTGTTGTGTTTATTGCCGGTAATATTCCCTATAAGACGCAGATTGCACCGCTGCTTATTATGACCAAGCTGGAACAGTATAAATATGCGGATGCTACTGCGATTGCGTTAGTTTTGCTGTTGGTTTCTTTTATACTGATGTTCTTGATCAATTCGGTGCAGATCTATATGCTGAAGTTTAGTAAGGCGTGAGGAAAATGGAGAATGAATATGTCTGAGAAAATAGAGGAAACGTACGAACAGGATGTTATCGGGGATGGTATTAATTCCATACAGAAAGTAATTGAACCGCACAGAGAGGAATCGGGGCGGATGAATCGGTTTATATTGATTGGGATCTCAATGCTATTTTTATTTGTGATGCTGGTTTTGCCGCTGATTGTGGTAGTTGTAAAGGCGTTGGGTGACGGATGGCAGGCGTATACAAAAGCGATATCAGATCGGTATACCTTGAAAGCATTAGAACTAACGTTGTTTGCAACAGTATGCGCGGTGGCAGTCAATACGATATTTGGAGTGTTTGCCTCTTTTCTGCTATCCAAGTTTTATTTCAGGGGGCGGCAGGTGTTGGCGACACTGATTGATATTCCGTTCTCTATCTCTCCGGTGATTGCAGGACTGGTATTTATATTAACTTTTGGCAATATCGGATGGATGGGAGATTTCTTGAAGACCCATAATATTAAAATCGTGTTTGCCGTGCCGGGGGTTATTCTGGCGACAGTTTTCGTTACTTTCCCGTTTGTTTTCCGTGAGTTGTTTCCGGTTATGAATGCGCAGGGCAGAGATGAGGAGGAAGCGGCGGCTCTGATGGGTGCCGGCGGATTTACGATTTTTCGGAGGATAACGTTTCCGCATATTAAGTGGGCGCTGTTGTATGGAATCGTCTTGTGTACCGCCCGCGCGATGGGAGAGTTCGGGGCGGTGTCCGTTATCTCCGGACATTTGAGGGGAAAAACGAATACGCTGCCGCTCCATGTAGAAATTTTGTATAACGAGTTTAATACAACGGCGGCATTTGCAGTCTCGTCTATTCTGGTCATATTGGCAGTGGTGATTTTGATTATAAGAAGTCTGATAGAGCGTAAGCGTAAAGTGTTGTAAAAATGTTTGGAGATATGAAAATGGTATAAAGGGAAAATAATAAGGCGTGAAAGAGGAAAACTAATGTATGTGGAAATGAAACAAATCAATAAAACTTTTGATGGCTTTCAAGCTTCTAAAGATGTGAGCTTCGGCGTAGCAAAAGGACATCTGGCGGCGTTACTCGGTCCCAGCGGGAGCGGTAAGACCACAATTTTAAGAATGATTGCCGGATTGGACAGGCCGGATTCGGGCGATATCATGATCAACGGAAGCAGGGTGAATGATATACCGGGAAGTAAGCGCGGGATCGGATTTGTTTTTCAGAATTATGCATTGTTCCGCTATATGACGGTAGCGGACAACATTGCATTTGGTTTGGAAGTGCAGAAGAAGAGTAAGGCAGAAATCAAGAATCGGGTAGAGGAACTATTGGAGCTGGTTTCTATGCAGGAGCTGGGTAAGCGGTATCCCCATCAGCTATCCGGCGGACAAAGGCAGAGGGTGGCGTTTGCCCGTGCGCTGGCACCTGATCCACAACTCCTTCTGTTGGACGAACCTTTTGCGGCGATTGACGCTAAAGTGCGACGGGAATTGAGAACGTGGCTGAAAGAGATGATTGGAAGAGTAGGAGTTACCAGCATTTTTGTAACGCATGATCAGGAGGAAGCGGTGGAAGTAGCGGATACTGTAATTATAACTAACCAGGGCAGGATAGAACAGGTGGGAACACCGGAAGATGTATGCAGGCGGCCACAGACGGAATTTGTGGAAGAGTTTATTGATTCGGAGAGGTTTGAGGCGATGATGGCGGTGGTGGGAAAATAGATTAGAGAGAATAACGTGTAAAAGGTTTCTATCTACCAAATAAAATGCTATAATTCCTTAAAGAAAATTCGGAGTTGGCTTGTGTTTGAGAGGAAGAAGGTATTGATTGGGTGAAGTATGCTATGGTGATAATATATGCGGTGACGGATACAGAGTAAATGAAGATCCGACAAAGTGACTTAACAATGATTGGAGTACGGCGATATTATGCGTAAGTTTCAGAAACAGCAGCTTAAAGACATTTTCAAAGAAATACACATAGTTCATCAGCGAAGCAGAGACAGGCTGGTGGAAAAAGAGTACCAAACAGTAAGAAATTTACTTGCTGACTGCCAGGAGACAGTAATCCAGATTGGGGAGTTTATTGAAGACTTGGAAGGCACCGGAACAGAGGCTGTCTCTTATCTGGAACGGTATTGTGAAGAACTGTATCAGATCAGTACCCAATTGGAAGTAATATCGGCGAAGAAAGCTTATAAAAGTCTGGAAGAAATATTGATAAAGACTGAGAATGCAATGGATCATATCCCCATTCGAAAGGAAATCGTTTTTTTGCCGTATAAGGCAAGCATGTGGGATTCACTGGAAAGTGTGTATCTGGCGGCGCGGGAAGACGAAATGTGTGATGCTTATGTGGTGCCGATCCCTTATTATGATAAGAATGCAGACGGAAGCTTTGGTGAAATGCACTACGAGGGCGGAGACTATCCGGATAACATTGAGATTACGCATTATGAGGCATATGATTTGGATCAAAGGCATCCGGATGTCATCTATATACACAATCCCTATGATAACTGTAATATTGTCACCAGTGTACCGGAACGGTATTTCAGCAGCAATCTGAGAAAGTGTACGGATTGCCTAGTGTATATCCCGTATTTTGTATTGAACGAGATAGAGCCGGATAATCAGGAGGCGGTTGATCATATGAAACATTTCTGCTTCCTGCCGGGGATAATCTGGGCGGATAAAGTAATCGTGCAGTCTGAGAAGATGCGGCAGATTTATATCAATGAATTTATCAAGGCAGCGAAAGAGAACGGATTGCCGGAAGAGTATACCGACAGAAAGAGATTGGAAGATAAAATATTGGGGCTTGGTTCTCCGAAGCTGGATAAGGCACGTAATACGCGAAGGGAAGATTTGGAAGTGCCGGATGAGTGGCTTAAAATCATAGAGAAACCGGATGGCACGTGGAAAAAGATTATTTTCTATAATACGAGCATAAATACGCTTTTGAATGATGATGAGAAGATGCTTGAAAAGATGAAATCTGTTTTTAATATATTTAAGGAGCAACTGGATGAGGTAGCGCTTCTGTGGAGGCCCCATCCACTGATCCCGTCGACTATCAAAGCAATGAGGCCGCAGCTCTGGGCAGAGTATGAGAAGATTGTGAGTATGTATAGGGAAGAAGGCTGGGGGATCTATGATGACAGCGCGGATATGGATCGGGCGGTAATATTGAGTGATGCTTATTACGGGGATATGAGCAGCGTAGTGAAGGTGTATCAGGAGACGGGGAAGCCGGTTATGATACAGAATGTGGAGGTTGTGTGACAGAAAAATGGTAAATGCATATATAAATGAGTTAATTGCAAAGTTGGAATCCACAGAAATTTGGCGGAAGACGAGCGATAAATGTACAAATTACGACCAAGGGATTGAGTTGCTGGTAGATATGTTTACCAGACATAAAATGAAGGACTCACAATTGTTTTTTATTGGGAATGGCGGCAGTTCTGCAATTGCAAGCCATATGACAGCGGACTTTATGAAGAATGGCGGCATGAATACATATAGTTTGTATGATAATGCAGTTACAACTTGTATGGGAAATGATTATGGGTATGAATATATTTTTTCGCGTCCGATAGATTTTCTGGTGAGAGAAGGAGATTTGCTGGTAGCTATAAGCAGCTCCGGTAATTCTTGCAATATTATTAATGCAATAGAAAATGCCCGTAAGAAGAGCGCGGAAGTTATTACTTTTACCGGGTTTGAACCAAGGAACACGGTTAAAAAGATGGGGGATATAAATGTATATGTACCTTGCATGAAATATGGAATCGTGGAGTCTATCCATAATTTAATTCTGCAACAGATTGTAGATACGATTATGGAGAGAGATGGAGTGAAATTTTAGTATGCAAGCAGATCAATTTGTGGAGATTAGAAGACCGGCAGTTTTTTTGGACAGGGATGGCGTTTTGACAGAAGAGTGTGGGCATGTTACTTCTGTTGAGGAACTTCATGTTTTTCCATTTGCTGAGGTATGTGTTCGACAAATACATGAAAAAGGATATTATGCCATTGTTGTTACTAATCAGAGCGGTGTGGCAAGGGGGTTGTTCAGTGAAGATGAGCTATTAAAGATGAACGATTATTTAATGCAGCAGACGGGTGTGGATGCGGTTTACTATTGCCCTCATCATCCGGAAGGGAACTTGGAAAAATACAGAAAAGTGTGTCAGTGTCGTAAACCGAAAATCGGGATGTTTCAGGAGGCTTGCAGGAAATTTGATATAGATTTGGCAAGGTCTTATATGGTAGGGGATAGAGCAGGAGACATTGTGGCTGGACAGAATGTGGGTGTTAAGACAATATTGGTGGAGTCAGGGTATGGTACAGCTAAATTGGAAGAGAAGGTTGAAGCTGATCATGTGTGTCGGGATTTGAGGGAAGTGGCGGAAATGCTGCAATGAAAAATTGGTGCTGGTATTTTGTGGAATGTAGCAGTATAAGTCTAAAGTTTCTTTATTAAAAGGTCGATATATGGTATAGTAATTCTGGATGAATGAATTAAATTTGCATGGATGCAGAAATAGGGTAAATTGGAGCCTGTTATTGTTTTCTTATGCGATGATAGGTTTTTTAATGTCCATACTGTGTAAATAGATAGAAAAAGTGTATATTATATGTATTTTAGATGGAGGGAAAACATGGTTTCGTTGGTAACCGGAGGATGTGGATTTATTGGATCTCATATGGTAGACAGACTGCTTGCGGAAGGGCATACAGTTAGGGTGATTGATAACTGGACAACAGGCAGACCGGAGAATTTACACCATCAGAAAAATAACCAAAATTTGACGGTATATCATATGGATATTCGAAATAAAGAAGAAATAGAGCCGGTTTTTCAAGAAGTAGATTATATATTTCATTTCGCTGCGCTGGCAGATATCGTTCCGTCTATTCAGAGACCATGGGATTATTACTCATCCAATGTATTAGGAACTTATAATGTGGTGGAATGTGCGAAAGACGTAGGAGTCAAGAAACTGGTATATGCAGCATCATCTTCTTGTTATGGTATTCCAGATGAATATCCGACCAAAGAAACGGCAGAAATCAGACCTCAGTATCCGTATGCTTTGACTAAGAGACTGGGGGAAGAGACCGTGTTGCATTGGGGGCAGGTTTACGGATTGCCAGTAGTGACTTTACGGCTTTTTAACGTGTATGGAACCAGATCCAGAACATCGGGAACCTATGGGGCAGTGTTTGGAGTATTTCTGGCACAGAAATTAGCAGGGAAGCCGTTCACGGTTGTGGGCGATGGAAATCAGACCAGAGACTTTACCTATGTGACAGATATTGCGGATGCTTTTTATACGGCGGCTATGTCGGATGTAGTGCAGGATACCTTTAACGTGGGGAGCGGTGGTACTTACGCTGTTAACAGATTGTGTGAGTTACTTGGTGGTGAGATCACCCATATACCGAAGAGACCAGGAGAGCCGGATTGTACTTTTGCAGATACTGCAAAAATTGAGAAAGTATTAGGTTGGAAAGCAAAAGTCACTTTTGAAGAAGGCGTACAGAAGGTGCTTGATAACATTGATTACTGGCGCGAGGCACCGGTGTGGACACCAGACAGTATTGGCGAGGCGACACAGGACTGGTTTAAATATTTGGGGAAACAACAGGTCAGATCAGAGAGAGTTTGATGTGAGCGTTGAATGATATTTTGATGCGTATTTAGGTGTTGAGAATCGGTGAAATAGACTAATTAGAACAAAAAGGAATTGGCTTGGATCATGGAAAAGATAGTAGACAAAATCACATTCAAGAAAGAAACAAGGCCAAAACTGAAAAAAGAGGGAAAAACCATAGCACTTTGTCATGGTGTATTCGACCTAATTCACCCAGGACATATCATACACCTGCAACAGGCAAAGCAGATGGCGGATATCCTTGTAGTGTCCATCACATCAGCAGAGTTTGTGCGTAAAGGACCTGGAAGACCGTATTTTAATGACGAGATGCGGTTGAAGGTACTGGAAGCGATAGAATGTGTGGATTATGTGATGATATCGGAAGGGTATACAGTCGATGACATTGTGGAAAGCGTGGAACCTGACCTGTACATAAAAGGCGAGGAGTACGCGAAAGAAAGCGAAGATATCACAGGAAAGATGACTGCCGAGCGGGAACTGGTGGAGTTGCATGGCGGCAAAGTGGCATATACCACAGGAGAGGTGTTTAGCTCCACAAAACTCATTAATACAGCGCTTTCAGGATTACCGGAAGATGTGGTTCGATATATGGCAGGATTTATAACAAAGTATTCCATGGAGGACATCAAAAAGTACGCTGAGAGAGCAGAAAAGCTCAAAGTGCTCGTTGTGGGAGATGTGATCATTGACAAATATACATATTGCATTGTGCACGGTTTGATGAGTAAGGACACCGGATATTCATCGGGGCTTGAATATTCCGAGCAATATCTTGGAGGGGCGGTTGCAGTTGCGAGGCATTTAAGCAGTTTCACCGAAAATGTGACACTTGTGTCAATTGTCGGAAATGAAGAGGGCATACGTCTTCAGTTTCTTGATGAAATCGCGGATAAGATGCGGTTAAAGCTTACATACAGTACGTGTTTTCCCACAATTGTAAAACATCGATACCTCACAAGAAATGCGAAGAGGGAAGAATACAGGAAGCTTTTTTCCATCAACAACATTCCCGAAACGGCATCATACGAACAGGCTGCAAGGCAGGAGTTTCTAAAAGGATTATCAGAAAAGCTTGACGAGGCGGATGCCGTATTCCTATGCGATTTCGGACATGGACTGATCGATGAGGAAACCCAAAATCTCATACAGGAGAAAGCAAAGTATCTGATACTCAATTGTCAGACCAATTCGACCAACTACGGCATGAATATCATCACGAAATATAACAGAGCAGATGCATTCACGCTCGACCAGAAAGAACTGCGGCTTGCCTACCCTGCCTATGCCGCAGACGAGAACGTTGCGCTGCAGAAAATAAGCGCGCACCTTAACGCTGACGGCTGGCTTACCAGAGGCTCCGAAGGCGCACACGGCATAGAGAGCGGCAGAGTCCACGAGTGCCCCGCTTTCACCTTGACTGTCAAAGACACAGTAGGCGCAGGAGATGCATTTTATTCCGCGGCAGGGCTGTACGCAGCTGCAGGCGCTCCGGCAGAGCTGTGTACGTTCATAGGCAACATAGCCGGCGCTTTGGGTGCGAACATAGTAGGTAACAAAGAAGCGATAGAGAAAGTGAACGTCCTTAAATACGCGGCGACGCTATTGAATATATAGACTATGATCAGGTAGTTATTCTTTTGAAAGGCACACTGAAATGGCGGAAGACATCAGAATGGACTCACATAAGTTAATATATCATCCTGAAACCGTGGCAAGATGGCTTAAGGGCGAGAATATATATCCGATTGAGATCGAAATTTCGCCAAGCGGCACATGCAACCACAGATGCGTATTCTGTGCAGTTGACTATATAGGGTATCAGTCTGTTTTTTTGGACAAGGAAACGATACTTCGCGACATTAAGTATATGTCAGATAGGGGATTAAAAAGCGTAATCTGCTCAGGCGAGGGCGAACCACTCTTGAATAAGGATATGCCTGATATCGCAAACGGCATAAAATCCTGTGGCGTAGACGTGGCAATGAGCACAAACGGTGTTCTTTTCACAAAAGAAAAACTGGACGAATGTCTGGGAGCGTTCAGCTGGGTGCGGTATAGCGTCGCCAGCATGGAGCAGGACTCCTATGATAAGATACAGCGCGGCAGAGCAGGGGACTTAGAGAAAGTGAAAGAAAACCTTAGCGCGGCAGTGCGATGCAAAAAGGATAGAAAACTAAAAACAACCCTCGGAGTCCAATGCCTGCTCCTGCCTGACAATGTGAGGCAGCTGCCATATATGGCAAAAACCCTGAAGGAGATAGGTATCGACTATCTGACCATAAAACCGTATTCACAGCATCTGCACAGCAGAAACAGATTTGAGATAGACTATGAGGAAATGCTTGGCTTGGAGAAACAGCTAAAGGAATTTACCACAGAAGATTTCGCAGTATATTTCAGGTCATCGACAATGAAAAAGATGCACCACGAGAAATGCTACAGCCAATGTTATGGACTACCGTTTATGACGCACATAGACGCAAAAGGAAATGTATGGCCTTGTGTGGCGCATATCGGAAGCGAGGATCTGTGCTACGGAAACATCAACGAGCAGCCGTTTGGACAGATATGGGAAGGCACTAGAAGGGAGGAAATAACAGAGAGGCTTACCCAAATGGATATTAACAAAGCCTGCAGAGAAGCCTGCAGATTGGATGAGATAAATAAGTACTTGGATGAGTTAAAACATCCGGGGCTTCACGTGAATTTTATTTAAAAGGAGAAAAGCGAATATGGCGTTTACAAACGATTTATTACTAAAAACTTTGCAATGCATAAATTTATATGGAAAGAGAGAGATAGCAGAAAAAAGTTTCCTTATGCTTGGTAAGCAAGAGCTGCATTTGGATCAGGCCTTTATGGAAATTCTTGCTGAAGCGGGGTATATAGAAGATATATCAAAATTTGGGATTGATGAATTAAACGATTCGGTTTTGTTTATGAAAGCGCTGGGGTTTAAAGAAGTGCATGCATTGGATGTTTCAGGTTATGAACATGCAGACATTATTTTTGATCTGAATGATAAACTTCCGAAAGAGTTAGAAAACAGGTTTGATGTCGTATTTGATGGCGGTGTAATAGAACATGTATTCAATATAACAAATGCATTTCTTAACATCTGTAAGATGACAAAGATTGGCGGCTATATTTTTAACCTGAATCCGGTCTATAATTATATTCATAATACTTATTGGAACATTTCACCTGAAATGTTTTTAGATTTTTATTCTGTAAATAAATATAAAGTGTTAGAGTGCAGTTTGATTACGTTTTTGACAGAAGATGAAGAAAAGAGAGCTTGGAAAGACAGACCGGTTGAGTGGTCTCAGGATGTCAGGCTGATGGCATTGCGAGGAGGATTGTGTACTGGGGAATATGTACGTTCATTACACAAGTTATGCCCAAACCCTCTTCCGCACATTTTTGCTGTTGCGCAAAAGACAAATGATGAGGAATTTATATATCCAGTTGTATCAGGATATGCTAAAAGGCATAAAGAATATGAAGAGCGAATGCAGAAGAACAAATGAATCTAATCTTTTTATATAAACGTGAGAATTGTATGATAGGGAGAACGTGAATGAATAGGGCAACACCGTACAGCAATCTAAAAATTTTTGCACATGCAGACAAATTAAACCAGATTCATCAGGGAACCCGTATAGCGCCGATATATGTCAGGCTAAAGCCGACTAATTATTGCAATCATCACTGCTATTACTGTTCATATGCTGACAGCGAACTCGGACTGCGGGATACCGTTCACAGGCAGGATCAGATACCATGGGAGAAAATGCAGGAGATTATCAGCGACTTTGCAGATATGGGAGTAAAAGCTGTCACATTCAGCGGCGGCGGAGAACCGCTTGTTTACCCGTATATTTTAGATGCGATCGACGGTATGAAAAAAGCAGGTGTGCAGACTTCAATCATCACAAACGGACAGCTTTTAAGCGGTGACAGGGCAGTGGCTCTAAAGGATGCCAAATGGGTAAGAATATCGTGCGATTCCGCAGATGCGGTGACATATGCAAGAACCAGAAAACTACCCGAAAGTGCATTTGATGAAGTATGCGGCAACATTGAGAGATTTGCACGGATTAAGGATAGGGATTGTGAGTTTGGCATAAATTTTGTAATCAACCATGAAAATGCAGGGCAGGTTTATGATATGGCAGTTCTCATGAAAAAGCTTGGAGTAAACCATATCAAATATGCAGCGAGGATTACAAAGGATTTATTTGACTATCATGGTCTGTTTAAGGAAAAAGTAATAGGGCAGCTTCGTAAGGCACAGGCAGAATTGGAAGATGATAGATTTAAAGTAATCAATAAATACGAGAGCGATTTTGACACAGCAATGGTGTTTGCACGGCAGTATCACAAGTGTTATGTAAACAATCTTGTGACTGCGATTGCGGCAGACTGCAAAGTGTATTTCTGCCACGATAAGGCATACGTAAGCAGCGGAGTTATCGGAGACTTGAAAGATAAATCTTTCAAGGAATTATGGTTTTCGGACGAAGTGGTCAGACGTTACAAAGAGTTTGATGCAATGAAGGAATGTCAGCACCACTGCGTATATGATGACAGGAATATACTGCTGAATACATTATACGGACTTGATGAGAACCAGATTAATTTTATCTAATGCAGCATTTAAGGAACTGTATATGCGGAGGCAGAACATGGAGATAATCGAAGAAAAGCCAATAAAAGAAATATCAAGGGATATCAGAAAAACAGTATACAAAATAGCGCACCATGCAGCGGCGGACATATGAGCGCGGCATTTTCCATGGCGGATATCATTAGCGTGCTTTATTTTGACGGCGTACTGGAATATGATGTGGCAACCCCGGCATGGGCAGACAGGGACAGATTTATATTAAGCAAAGGGCACTCCTGCTACGCACTCTATGCAGTGCTGGCAAAAGCAGGATATTTTCCGGAGGAGGAGTTGCGGCATGTCGGCAAGCCGGGTTCAGAATTCGGTGGACACCCAAAGTTGTGTGACATTCCCGGAGTCGAGGCATCGACCGGAGCATTAGGGCATGGGCTGTCATTCGGAATAGGGATAGCGTATGCTAATATGATGGACAAAAAAGACAGCCATAGTAGACCACAACAAGCTGTAGGCAATGGACAATATTGAAAACATAGACCGCATGAAACCGTTTGCCGACAAATGGAAAACTTTTGGCTGGAATGTACTAGAAATAGACGGACATAACCATGCAGAAATCAAACAAGCACTTTTGAACGGCGCAATCGTATACGACAAGTACCGTAGGAATTTGCCCAGACAGTACGTAAACCTTGGTATATTAGAAGCAAATTATGAGTTTCAAATTGGAAAGGCTATCACACAGAGAGATGGGAAGGATGTCATGCTGATTGGGCGGGGAGTATCCTCAAGGACATTCTGGATGCAGCGGAGCTGCTGAAAGTTGACGGGATAGATGTAAGAGTAATTGATATGCATATGGTTAAGCCGGTCGACAGCGAAAGGATTATCAAGGCAGTTGAGAAGACGGGGAAAATTGCTACAGTGGAGGATCATAATGTGATCGGCGGACTGGGAAGTGCAGTTCAAGCGATTAGGCCTGCAAGGCTTTTCAAGGGGATATGGAACATATCTGCAAGTAAAAAACAATAATGGGATTGGAATAGAACAGATTTGTGATGAAATACGCCGTTAGGTTTGGTAATTGAGGAGACATTATCGATGAAAAACGATTATTTGGAGATGATATTTTGCAGAAATCTTTTAAAGAAGTTTGGTTCTCGGAGGAAACAATACAGAAAGTTAAAAAGTTGAACCCTAAACATTTTTGCCATCATCATTGTGTATATGATGACAGAAATGAATTGCTGAATCATTACTATAGTTTGGATGAAAATCAGATAAATTTTATTTAACAGGATAAGTTGAGATTGAATATTCACTATCATATGAGAATGGAGTCGAAGGTGATTGAAACTGATAAAATTAAAGAGCTTAAAAAGAAAATATTTATAACAGCATATAGAGCAGGGGCAGCACATTTAGCCTCATCCTTTTCCGTGATTGACTTATTATATGTATTATATTGTAAAAAAATTATCAGATATAATATTGAAAATCCATGGGATGAGAGAAGAGACAGGCTTATATTGAGCAAAGGACATGCATGTCTTGCGTTGTATGTTATTCTAAATGAAATTGGAATGATTTCTGATGAAGAATTAAATAGTTTTTGCCAACCGGGATCGCATTTGGGTGGAGAGCCTAAACTTGGGGTTGCGCCAGGAATAGAGGCATCAACAGGTTCATTGGGACACGGTCTTTCATTTGGTGTAGGAATGGCATTGGGCAGCAAAATGAATAAATATAACAACAGAATCTATGTTATTTTAGGTGACGGAGAGTGTCAGGAGGGATCGGTATGGGAAGCTGCCATGTCAGCAGCAAATTTCAAACTCGGCAACTTGATAGTGATTGTTGATGATAATCGTTTGCAGGCTATGGATTCGGTAGATGCAATAATGGGAATTAGGTCATGGAAAGAAAAGTGGGAAGCATTTGGTTTTGATGTCAGTGAGGTTGATGGACATAATTTGAATGAAGTTGAACAGACTTTAAGAAACATTACCGATAATGATAAGCCTAAATTAATTATTTCACACACTATTAAAGGACACGGGGTTTCGTTCATGGAAGAAGTTCCTATATGGCATTTTAGGATGCCAAATGAGCAGGAATTGGAAATAGTAAAGAAAGAATTAGGTATTTCAGTAGAGGAGCTTGGGTAATGAGAAATACTTATCTGGATGCATTATATAATTTGGCTCAAAAAGATGAAGAAGTAGTGTCGTTGGTGGCTGATAATGGTCTGATTGTATATGATGATTTCCGAAGAGACTTCCCAGACAGATATTTTAATTTTGGAATTTCGGAAGGACATATGATTGCAGCTGCAGCAGGGATGGCCAGTTGTGGCAAAATACCATTTGTTTATACAATCAGTGCATTTTTGGCATATAGGGGCTATGAATTCTTAAGAGATGATGTGTGTTTCCAAGATCAAAATGTTAAAATTGTTGGGATAGGATCCGGATTAACATATAGCACGTTGGGACCGTCGCACCATACAACAGAAGATATAGGTTTACTAAGGAGTATTCCGAATTTAACAGTGTTTTCTCCATCGACTAGGGCAGAAGTAAAATGGATTATGGAAGAATCATATAAAAACAAAGGTCCTGTTTATATCCGGCTGAGTAATAATAGTAAAGAGTATTACGAGGAGGGGGCAACATTTGAGATTGGTGTTCCGTCAGTAATAAAAAGCGGAGAAAATTTAACATTGATAATAACAGGTTCAATTATCAATGAGGCAATGAAGGTATCCGAAATGCTGGAAGCGGATGGAATAAACACGGAAGTTGTTAGTATACATACATTAAAACCTATGAGAAGTGAGGCCATTGCCAGCTTAGTGTCCAAAACCGGAAGAGTTGTTGTTTTAGAAGAACATAATGTTATAGGGGGACTTTATAGCGCTATTTCAGAGGCCATGATTGAGGAACGAGTATGTGTGCCATGTATGAAAATAGGATTACACGATATTTTTGCTGAAGGGTATGGAAACATAGACGATGTAAGGGCGGCGAATGGACTAGATAGTAATAGTGTATACAATCAAATAAAGAAATTTATGAATGAGTAATTTAATAATGGAACAGTATTGGGGGATATCATATGCCATATATTGATTTTATAAAACAGGTACACACGAGTACAAAACGGGATTATATTGGGCGAGTTACTCAGGCAGACAAGGCTGAATGTGCAAAAATTGCCAAGCAGTTTGGATATGATTTTTTTGATGGAGACCGTAAATATGGTTATGGGGGATACAAATATGATGGCCGCTGGCGGTCGGTGGCAGAAAAACTCGTAGAGCATTATAAATTGAAAGCAGGACAGAAGGTATTGGACATTGGGTGCGGGAAAGCGCATTTGCTATATGAATTAACGCAGATTGTTCCGGGAATTAACGTTGTCGGGCTTGATATTTCGGAATATGCAATAACTCACACAATAAAGGAAATTGAACCTTTTTTAATGAAGGGAGAGGCGCAAAATCTTCCGTTCGAAGATAATAGTTTTGACCTTGTCATTTCGTTAAATGCACTGCATAACCTGAAGATATATGATTTAAAAAAAGCTATACAGGATGTACAACGCATCAGTAAGGGAAATAGCTATATTGTTGTGGAGTCTTTCCGTAATGACAGAGAAGAGGTTAATATGCTTTACTGGCAGCTTACCTGTGCAAGTTATTATTCGGTGGATGAGTGGGAATGGCTGTATAAAGAGTGGGGATATACAGGGGATTACAGTTTTGTTTTTTTTGAATAGTGTTGGAGGAGTTAAGTGAAATATTTTATTTTCGGCGCGTCAGGATATATTGGATTATATCTATATCATAGATTAAAGAGCGACGGTTATAATGTTGTTGGTACAAGCCGTAATACGGTAGATGACAAATTGCTTTTTTATGATATTGAGAATAGCAATATAGACGGCTTTTTAAAAATTGCAGATAGGAATGAAAAAAAGACAGCAATTATTTGCATTGCAGAATCAAATATAGATAGATGTTATGAATATCATGATGAGGCGTATGTTATAAATGTCGTTAAGACAAAACAATTGATTCACACACTGTTGGAGAATGGGTTTCAGGTAATCTATTTTTCGTCTGATAATGTATTTGATGGAGTAAGTGGAAATTATACAGAAGAAAGTCTGACAAATCCGATAAACGAGTATGGTTCAATGAAAGCTCAAATGGAACAGTATTTATTGCAGTATGAACCAAAAGTATGTATTATGCGAATATCTAAAGTTGTCAGTATGAAAAAAGAAAAGCAGAATGTTTTTACACAGTGGCTGGAACAAATTGAAAATGGGTTTATCCGTTGTATAAAAGGAAGTCGCTTATCGTTTGTATGCATTGAGGACATATATCAGGCGTGCCTGATTGCAGCGGAGAAAAAGATGTATGGCTTATATAATATTGCAGGAGACAAAGCATATAGCAGGGCAGAGCTTGCAGTAGAATTTTATAGAAAACTGGGTGTCACAGACATTGATATAAGGGAATGTGATTTGCAGGAGTTTGATTTTAAAGATAAAAGACCATTAAATATCAGTATGAGCAATCAAAAATTTAAAAACGAGACTGGCTATGAATTTATGAAAATGGGTGTCGTTATTGAAAAATTTTTTAATGATGAGAGTTATGGATAGAAACATATCTTATAAATATAGTAAGGATAAGGGGAAAGTGGAATGAGCAATATACTTTTGATGCATATAGGAATGCCTAAAACAGGTTCAACAGCTTTGCAGAGTTTCCTTTTTACGAATAGAAATATTCTGGAAAAATATGGTTGGCGGTATCCCCTTTTAGCCAGTGAACTGCCAGATGTGCAGGGGCATTATTCACTTGTAACAAATGGAAATTTTTTCTATGATTTTATCCATGAATTTGAATATGGGATGGATACAAGGTCTGATGACTGGGATGAAAAATGGAATCAGGTGTTGAAACATTTAGAAAGTAAAAATGTTATTATATCGGCAGAGGCACTGTCAGTACATGAGACAGAAAAATTTTTAGCTGGGGCTGTTCAGAAATATCATAATATTAAAATAGTCATATATTTAAGGCGCCAGGATAGAATGGTAGAATCATTTTATAATAACAGGATAAGGGATGGCGTTTTTGATGGGACTTTTAAGGATTATCTTGATACGGACGAAGTGAGGGGGATGTGTCACTTTTTTCCGATATTGGAATTAATAAGCCGAATTATTGGAAAAGAGAATCTTATTGTCAAAGTGTATGAAAAGCGGCAGTTTTCCAGGCAAGGGTATTCTATAGCAGACGATTTTTTAGATATTCTTAATATTGAAAAGAATCAAAATGAATGGAAAGATAGTGGGACAATAAATCCTTCAATTTATGGGAATTATTATAATATAAGAAAAATTTTTAATTCAATTTATGGAATTAACAGTGATTTAGATCAGGAAGTGAGGGATTGGGAATATAATGATTTATTTATGCAGGTTTCTAATTTCTTTCACAAGGATAAGGGAGAGAGAGGATATTTTGCAAAAGAGGAGCGCAAAGAATTTCTTGACCGGTTTGCTTTAGAGAATGAACAGGTTGCAAGAGATTACTTAAACAGGGAAGACGGCATTTTATTTTATGATGACAGAATGGACTATCCGCTGTATGAGAGCAGTCAGTATAGTAATTTTGAAGAGGATACGATTCGTATATTTTCTGCTATGATATGTGCGCAAAATCAAAGAATTCGCGTATGCATGCAGGATTATGACGCTATGAGAAAGCAATGTAATTTTCTGCGAAAAAAAGTACTAATGCTTGCGATTGAACAGAAGAGTAGAATGCGGAAGATTTTGCTGTTTGCCGCGGGGAATAAGTGCAGGGAGTTAATTGATATTATAAGGGAGATTCCGATTGCTGTGATTGCTGATAATGATTTGGCTAAAGAAGGAATGGTATTTAAAAATGAAACAAAGGTTGTTAATGCAAAAAAAATTAAGAACTGGTCAGAATATTTTACAATTGTAACTTGTTGTAAAACAGATGAAATCGAGATGCAGCTTCAGGGTTTGGGACTAAAAAAAGAAATGGATTATATTTTGGCAAGAGATTATGGACTGTAGGAGAAATAAGAGACCTATACTATGGAATGGCTAAAGGAGGTAAATATGTATCTTTTTAAAAGTAATTTATATAACGAAATAAGACGTTTTTCTAAGATATTGATTTATGGGGCAGGCTGCTATGCCAATATGGCTTATGAATTTTTGAAAAGTGCAGGACTAAAAGAATTGATTGATTCGTTTGTTGTCACTGAATTAAAGGAGTATAGGGAGATAGATGGTATACCGGTAAGATGTGTTGATTATATAACATTTGATGATGAAGAAATGGTTATATTCATAGCGGTCAGCCATGTTTATGAAAAAGAAATTGTTCAGCTTTTGCAGCAGAAGCATTGTTTGCATATGATAAAATTTGCAGACTATATGCTGAATGATGATTTTATTGAGCGATTGCGAACGCAGTCGGATGAGCAGTTCAAGGAAAGTATTATAGAGGAATATGTATGGGGTGATAAGTCAGATTCTGTATATGAATTTGATAAGAAAAGAAAGGAAATAGAGAAATATATATCGCAAAGAAATAGAGATTGTATAGATTGGAATACTATAGTTTTTATTTCAGGGTATATGAACCCCAGAAGCGAGAAAATTATCGGGGCGCTGGTTAAAAAAAAATACAATGTAATTGTTTTGGAGTATGAATGTTGTAATGAGTTAGTAATAAAGGAGATAAAGGGAAATAATATTACTTTTTTTCATTGTAAAGATATTACTGATGTGTTTTGTAAAGCGATACAGTATAATCCTTTGGTATATTATTATGAGCCGGTATGGGGGGACTGCACTGGTCCGGAAATTATGATCAGACACAGGAATTTGTTTGGTAAGATTGTTTTTGCCTCTTATGATGTTTTGAATGACGGATATGTACAGATATCGGAAAAGGATAAAATAATGGAACGATATTGTCTGGAAAATGCAGATGGCATCGTATGGAGATGGTTTTCCAAGGAATTTCTGGAGAAAAAAAAAGGATTCAAATATAAAGGAAAGTCACTTCAGTTTTTGGATTACTGCAAGGGATTTGAATTGGATAAAAGTATCAAAACGGATGATATGTTAAAGATATGTTTTGTGCAGGGAGGAATCTATGAGTATTTGGACGTAAATCTTCTGAAAAATGATGGCACATACATAGAGCCTGCCAGAATTGATACAATCTTAAAAAAGATTGGGAATATAGACGGTTGTATTTTTCATATGTTTGTTGGATTTTGCAATGCAAGTGACAAGGATAGATTGAGAGAATTAGAAAGTGAATATTCAAATTTTAAAGTTTTTTATGGAACAGCGCACAGCGATTTGATTTCCAAAATATCAGAATATGATTATGGATGTTTTCTAATGACAGATGGGAGAGATATTCCCGAACTGGAAAGCATTAATAATATAAGTTATGGGAGCAATTATATTAATTCTGAGGGAAACAGGTTTTTTGATTATCTTGATGCGGGTATTCCGATTATTGCCACCAGACCGAAAAAACAATGTGAATATTTTGACGACTTAGGGGTACTGGTAAAAATGAACATATCCAATATAGATATTGACTATTTAAAACAGAACAGAGCGCTTTATAAGAAGAATGTAGAAAGGGCCAAGCCGGAAATATTGATTGATAATCAGATAACGAAACTTATAGATTTCTTTAAAGGGCTTTGAATGGAGTGGCCTGATGACCGATGTGAAAGGATAGCACATGGATAACAGGGATGAAACTTTTATATGGAGTGACGGCTGGTGGATTGAAGGCAGTAATGCATGGTTTGTTTGTGGAATGAGTAATGTACTATTTTGTATTGATTTAAATACAGGAAGTTGTGAGGATATAGCTTATATTCCAGATCCGGATGATAATACTTATCGTCAGACTCCATTTTGTTTAAAATATGACAGGGATATTTTTTGTATTCCCGGTTTTGGGCAGAATATATGGATTTATAATTTGGATAATAAACAGTTTGTCTCAATAAGTATTGATAAACCCGAGAGACTACAATTAACGAGCCAGTTTTGGATTTGGGGAGATTCGGTCTTGATTGTTCCGGCAAATTGGAATAAGATTATTGAAGTCAGTATCAGCAAAAAGACAATAAAGAATTATTACACTGTCTGTATGGAAGATACTATTAAGAAAGCCGTTTTAACAGGTGATAATATATACATGGTATCATCTAGTAGCAGTAGAATATATCAGTTCGATATTGTGACAAAGAAAACGAGGATGCATATTCTTCCGTGCGCTGAAAAGAAATTAGCTACTATATGTTTTGATGGGAAAAAATTTTGGATGGGCGGTTATCAAAAGGAAGTATATATATGGGAAAAAGAGAGCAATAAATTTATGACGATAGACAATTTCCCGATAGATTTTAGCTTGAAGGATATTATGGGGAATATAGATTCAGACCGTACGAAACGTCCGGTTTTCAAATATTCAATTGTGGTAGGCGAGTATATCTGGTTTATACCAACTCAAGCAGATAAAATTATATATGCGGACAAAGAGAACGCGACACTATTTTCATTTGAAATATGTGATGAAGAAGAAACAGAGGAAAGCATTTTTTTAAACCAATTGTGGACAATAGCAAACTATTTGCTGGAATACGTCAGGGATAACAGATATATAGGTTTGTTTTCAGCAAAAAGTGGGCGTATTTTGGAAATCGATGCTCGGAATTTGAGTTATCAGTGGAAAGACTGTTATTTAAAAGATAAATATTTTTTTCAGTGTGGCAACATATATAGACAAATGTATTATGAAGGGGTTGACGATGATTTATACGGTGTGGCCTGTCGCATAGGAATTAAGAAAACAAATAATCTGCATTCTGACAGTATAGGAACACAAATACATAAAAAAACGACAGAAGGATGAAAAGAACAATGAATAATATATTAATGATACATATTGGAATACCTAAAACAGGCACAACCGCGTTACAGAACTTTTTGCTGCAGAATGACGATAAATTGCAAAAATATGGATGGAGCTACCCGATATTGAGCGAAGATAAAACACAGGATATGTCAGATATAGAGAGTAGTGGAAATGCATTTTATATATACAAGGATTCAATATCTATGGGCAATAAACAGGTATGGGAAGAAGGAATGGATGTTGTATTAAAACATTTAAAAAATAAGAACGTTATTATATCAGCGGAGGGGATTTCGGTTGATGGAATTGAGCAATTTATAACCGGTGCAAGAGGAAAATACGAAAATGTGAAAGTAGTTGTTTATTTAAGGAGACAGGACAGGGAAATAGAATCACTATACAACCAGCACATAAAAAATGGGAGGGAGCATGGCACTTTTGATGAATATGTTAAATCAGATACGAATCTTAAGAAGTGGTTTAACTACTTATCAAAGTTGGATTCTGTAAGCCGTATAATTGGAAGGGAAAATTTCATTGTCAGAGTATACGAGAAACAGCAGCTGATTGGAAATGATATTGTTACGGATTTTTTGTCTGTCTTGGGAATACCATCAGATCAGGATGAATGGAAAAGAGATGCAAAGATGAATCCTTCTATAGAAGGGAATTATTTAGAAATCAAAAGGTTAATTAATACAGTTCAGGGAATAGAAGGGCTTTTTGATTATCGGGAATGGGAAGATATACAGACAGGTATTTTTGATTTATGCATAGCATTATCACATTCATATAAGGACAAGAGAGAGTATGGATTCTTTACCATTGATCAGAGAAAAGAGTTTCTTGAGAAGTTTGTGGTAGAAAATGAACAAATTGCACGGGAGTATCTGCATAGGGGAGATGGTATATTGTTTTATGATGATGTGGCAGATTATCCTTTGTATACGATGAAGCAGGATAATAGTTTTGAGGCGGATATGATCCGTATGTTTACTGCAATGATATATTTACAAAACCGGCGGATCAAACAACTGTTTGACCAGAAGTCGGAAGAGCTTATCGGGAAAATTTTGATGAAGGACATTCTGACAAAAAGTAGAGACAGGAAGTTGTTGATTTTTGGAGCAGGGCATAACTGCCATAAACTATTTGGCATTGTGGGAAATGTTCCAGCAGCAATAATTGCCGATAATGATCTCACAAAGCACGGCACAGTAATAAATGGGGTGAATGTAATGTATACAGGGAACATTGCAGACTGGCAAGATTATTTTGTTGTTGTGACCTGTGCTGAAACGGATGAAATTGAGGAGCAGTTATGCAGTTTTGGATTGAAAAAGGACGAGGATTATATCTTTATGAAGGATTATAGCCTATAAGGAAACAGGAAAGGAATTATATTATGATGGATTTTGATAGAATGTCCTATGCTTTATATAGGCAGATTCTTTCGCTAATAAAGTCTTATGGTACACAAATAGTACTGGGGCGGGATATACAAAAGAAAAATGAATTCATTATTATACGCCATGATGTCGAATTTAGCCCGGAGAGGGCTTATCGGTTGTCATTAGTTGAGACAGAAGAAGGTGTGTGTTCTAATTATTTCTTTCAGATAGCAAATAATACGTATAATATTTTCTCAAAAAGAAATATGAAGTATATAACGGAAATGCAGGGAAACGGTCATGAGATAGGGCTGCATATTCAATTGAATGGTTTAATAGAGGAAAGCTGTATGGCAGAGGTCATACAGCGGGAGTTGGAAGTGATGGGAATAATGTTGGGAACGAAAATACGGGCTTTTTCGATCCACCGTCCAACACCAGACATTTTGAAAAAAAACATAAAACTCGATCATGTTATAAACGCATATCAGGATGATTATTTTACATTTGCTGAAAATGAGGCAGATTTAAATACTGTAAAAGTTAAATATATTTCGGACGCAAGACATCAATGGAATTATGGCAAACCGGATGAAAAGATGTTTAATCAATATAAAAAGGTGCAGGTTTTAACTCATCCTTATTCATGGACAGAGAATGGCTATGATAATTTACATAATTTTGAAAGTATGATTGAAGAAAAAAATAATGAATTGATGGAAAGTATAGACCAGGAGTGCAAACACTTTAACGAAGTAAAAGAAGTGTTACAGAAGAGCTTAATAAGACAATCAACATAAATATAGAATTTGAGAATATAAAGTCAGCATGTTTATTTGAGAGGAATAATAAGATGGCAGCTATATCAGTATTGATGGCAGTTTACAATTGTGACAAGTATTTGCGTGAAGCGATGGATAGTATATTGAATCAGACATGGAGTGATTTTGAATTTATCATTGTGAATGATGGCTCTACGGATAATAGTTTACAGATACTAAAAGAATATTCAGACGAAAGAATCAAAATTATCACATATGAAGAAAACAAAGGAGTTGCACATGCGCGGAATGTCGGACTGGAACACTGTACTTCAGAGTATGTTGCGTTGATGGATGCGGATGATATCGCGCTTCCGGACAGATTAAAGCTGGAATATGAATATTTAATGGAGCACCGTGAGATAGATGGTGTATATGCAAAGTTTCGGAATTTGGATGTAGATGGCAGGCTGCTGGAAGGAGAACAACCAAGGGCATACTATAATTACAGATATGTCAAAGCGGTAATGATATTTGAAAATACAGTTGCCAATCTCACCGCGATGTTCCGCAGACAAATTGTTGAAGAATACCAATTAAAATATGATGAGACGTGTAAAATTGCTTCCGATTATAGGTTTTGGATTGATTATTTGAAATACGGGAAGATAGTTGGGATAGATAAAGTGTTATGTTATTACCGTTTAAGGCATCACAGTTTATATAATAATTCTCCGTTATCTGTCAAAAAAGAAAGCGAACGGCAAATGATAAAATATAATCTCAAGAGTATGGGATTTCGATTATTGCCGGAAGAAGAAAGTACCTTGATTAAAATATTTAGCACAGACGGAAGAATAAATTCTGGGGAAGAATTGCTGTTACTGTATATGGGGCTATTGAGTATGGCAAAGCAGGCAAAAGAAATGAATTTGGAATTTGCTGAAGAGGTAAAAATTATGTGTAAAAAACGTTTTTTGGAAAAAGTACAGAATGCGCCTGAATTATGGGATTGGTAAAAATGGAATATAAATTATTTCAAAAAGCGAGATATAGGAGAAAATATGCAGAAGAAATGCTTGATATGGGGATGTGGGAGTGACTATCAAAAGTTGTATAATCTGATAAAATATGAGGAATTGAAAGGAAATGTCAGTATAGAAGCTTTAGTTTCCAAGGATCATTTATTTTCTGTGCAGGATGGATATGAGGTTATAGACCCGGCAGAAATTCTTAGCAGGGACTTTGATTATATTATTGTAGCAAGCTCAAGATATTACAATGAAATTGCAGAGGATGCAGAAATAATAATGGGGGGGGGAGATATAAAGAAAAAGATTATTAATGGAGCAGTGCTGTATATTCCGGGATTTGATTTTACAGATTATATAAAGCTGAGGGAAAATCCTGTTTCCATTATCACAAACGATTGTTTAGGTGGAATATTGTATCATTATCTGAATTTGGAATTTTCTTCGCCATTTATAAATTGTGCGATTGATGCTGATGATTTTCTCCAGCTGGTAAATCATCTGGAGGAGTATATGAAACAGCCGCTTTTGCCGGAGCAAGAAGGAGATATTTATCAGTGCCCGGTGGGGACGTTGACATATTTGGATAATAAGATTCGCATTTATTTTAATCATGCTTATAGTTTTGACGAGGCGAAAAAAGATTTCGAGAGGAGAAGAAATAGAATTAATTGGAATAATATATTTATCTGTTCGAATGCCTCGCGCAAAGAATATGCAGAGAATTTTGCAAAATTACCGTATAGAAAAAAGAGTATTACTGCGGAGGATTTTGGAGCAGTGGATTCAGTTATGTTGTGGGGATATAAACATGAATATAGCAAAAGGCAAAATGATGCGGCGCAGGCACGGGAGTTTAGGAGGTATACGCAAAATATGAGAAATATTACAAAAGAAATTAATGTATTTCGGATGCTTTTAGGGGAAGACGGAATAAGGAGAAATTATTAATTATAAGGGGTACAATGTACAGATGCTGTCAGATGGACAACGTGGCTTTGAGGAAGAAAGAGGAAAACGCTGATACGTTATAAGATGGTCGTTTTTTGGTAAAGATATTTTCGGGGAAAATGAATCATGCAAAAAACAAACATTAGGAAGGAGGGCTTATGTGTGGGATATTAGGCGGAGATAAGAAAACATGGGATTATGAATCAGGGATAGAAGCTATCAGCCACCGTGGACCGGATATGCGGAGGGTGCTGAGGGAGGACAGGTTCTCGCTGGCGTTTGCAAGGCTTTCCATCATTGACCTATCTGAAGCGGGTATGCAGCCGATGACGTCGGCTGACGGAAAGGTAACGATCGTCTATAACGGGGAAATATACGGTTATGGCGATTTAAAAGTACGCTTAGGAAAGAAGTATCAGTTTGTTTCAGCATCAGATACAGAGGTTATATTAAACGCGTATATGGAGTACGGGGATGAATTCATAGATTACATCGACGGTATCTTTGCAATAGCGGTTTACGACAGAAGGAATCAGACTGTCCGGTTATTCCGCGACCGGGTGGGCGTAAAACCGCTATACTATTTTTATGACGGCAGGCATTTTGGGTTTGCTTCAGAGTTAAAAGCCATAGAGCGTATGCTGGATACCGAAAAACTGGAACTGGATTATACAGCTATCTATGATTACTTGACGTATGCTTATGTACCAGCGCCAAAAACGATGTATAAAAATGTCCGGCAGCTAAGGCCGGCGCATAAGATAATATACCGCATTACAGACCGGAGAATATCGAAACAAAGGAGGTATTGGGAGCTTACTATCAATGACCGGGTGGGAAGATATCGCAAAGATGAGGCGTTAGTGGATGAACTGCGGGCATTAATACATAAGTCGGTGCATGAACAGATGATTGCGGATGTGCCAGTAGGTACATTTTTGAGCGGCGGAGTGGATTCAAGCATTGTTACCTATGAGGCGCTTTCAGCGAATCCTGATGTGGAATCTTTTTCTATCGGGTTCGACGACAAACAGTATGATGAATCTTCATATTATAAAGAATTTACAAAAACATTTGGAAACCATTCGAATGAACAGGTTTTTGACAGAGGAATTTATACGGATTTGTATAAGGAACTTAAAAACTGGTATGATGAACCGTTTGCCGATACGTCTGCATTTCCGACTTATCTGGTTTCAAAACTTGCCAAGGAGAAAGTTACAGTGGTATTGACCGGGGATGGCGGGGATGAGTTGTTTGGGGGGTATGAATGGTATAGACAGGTATACCAGCCAAGTGTTTTCTGGGATTCGGCGTCTGTATCCCGGTTATACGAAAATTATGTCAGCTTTGACAGCCCTTTTTATAACAGTATGGCGATCCGTTTATTTTGTGAGACATTGCAGAAAGCCTGCACAGGACGTGGATATATGTCTAAACAGGAAAAAATTCAATTTGCAAAACAATGGGGGATTCCCCGGGACTATGATGATTATTGGTTTTTGAGGGAATATGACCGTAAAGACCTTCCGCTGGGAACGAGGATGCTGTACTTGGATTTTCGGACTTATTTGCCTGAAATTCTGACCAAAGTGGACCGGGCAAGCATGAGAGTGTCATTGGAAGCGAGAGTTCCGCTTTTGGACAAGGAAATTATTGAATTTGCATTCTCTTTGTCACAGGAAGAGAGATGTCCGGGCGGGGAGATGAAGCATATGCTGCGCCGTGCCTATCCGGAAATACCCAAAATGATTATGTATAAGAGCAAACAGGGATTTTCTATACCCAAAAAGTATATGGGAAATAAAGCATCACCGACTAAAAAGATATTACATGAAGTTTGGAAAATAAAATAGAATGGGTTAGCGGATATGGGTAGAGGTAAAGCGAAATCATTAAGGAGAGGAATAGGTACTGATGCATATTGTGTATGTAACATGGCTGTTTGCCAAATCGGAAAACGAGGTGCTGGAAGGTGGGATTCCGAATTATTTATATAAGATCGCAAACTATATGCAAAAGCAGGGACATCGTGTCACGATTGTAACAACCGGAAAGTCAGAACGTCAATGGACTTATATGGGAATACCTGTACATACAATAAAGAATCCTTATGAGGAAAAAGGTCGATATGCAGACAGATGGCTTGTCCCCATTTTCAGGGAAACTGCTTTTAGACAGGCATTAAAAGAAATAAACAGTAAAAATCCTATTACAATAGTGCAATATGCGGCGGGCAATGGGACAGGAATGTTACATGATAAGCGTTTCCCGTCAGTACTATGGATTCCAACATATTCCCGAAAGGAGTTTAAAGGGATGAATTTGGGACTGGAGTACCGGAGGATAGTATTGTATGAAAAGTGGGCGGCCAAAAGTTTTGATTACATTTTTGCTCCAAGTAAAGTATACGGGATTCCGCTGTCGCAGGAAATTGGAAAGACTGTATCAATTATACCTACGCCCTATGAAATAGAAGAGGACATGGTAGAGGACACAAGTGTATATGACAGAATTTTAAAAGAAAAAAAATATTTTCTGTTTTTTGGCAGGCTGCATGTAGAAAAGGGTATATTGACAATTGCGAGGTGCATCAAAGATATTTTGTCGAGACATCCCGATTATTATATTTGTTTTGCGGGTTTTATGGGGAGCTACAACGGGCAAAATTTAATAAAATTATTGCGGCAGTCCGCAGGAGAACATAAAAACCGTGTTATTTATACAGGAAAGTTAAAACATCCACAATTGTACCCACTAATCAGGCATGCGGAATGCGTGTTGATGCCGTCACTTAGTGATAATCTTCCGAATGCCTGCTTGGAAGCGTTATTTCTCAATGGGATTGTGATTGGGACGAAAGGGGCAAGTTTTGATGAGATTTATATAGATGGAGAGAGTGGATATCTGATTGAAATTGATAACAGCGATCAATTGGCGCAGGCTGTTGACAGGGTAGTTTCCATGTCCGAAGAGGAGAAAGAACGGATGCGGGGAAAAGCTAACGAGGTATTGAAAAAATATACGTTCAAGAAAGCTGGCGGACAGCTTGAGAGATATTATCAGTGGGTAATTTCCAGGTTTTCATGAATTGATATTTAAGAAAGTGTTGTGTGCGAGGAGGTAAAAAGGTGAAAAAGGGTATAACAGGAGTATTATCGGCAGTAGCAGGAGGCGTAGCAGGCGGGCTGGCAGTAAGTGCCAGATCAAGCAAAGAAATAAAAAAATGGTGTGGGTTGGCAGGCAAGCACTTAGAGATGGTCAAACTATATGACCAATGGTTTGCCACAAAGCAGGAGGGGAAATCGGTTGCTGATTACCTGAAGGGCGAAGGAATCAAGACAGCTGCCATTTATGGGATGAGTTTTATGGGGCAGCGTTTATATGAGGAGTTAAAGGACTCTGGTATTGAAATAAGATATGGAATAGACAAAAACCAGGATAAAATCTGTGCAGACATTGATATAGTCACTCCAGAGGATGATTTAGAAGAAGTAGATGTGATTATTGTAACGGCGTTCTGCTTCTTTGATGAAATAGAAGATTTTTTGATGGGGAAAACAGACAGCCGTATACTTTCCTTGGAAGATCTTATATATATGCTGTAGTCGCGGCAGCAATATATGGCATGAGTTATGAACAGGCTAATATTTTTACCCATGACAAGGAAAAGTTTGCGTAGCATATTTTTTCGCGGTTGCACAAAATCATGGATGGAAGGGGACTTAAAGGGATATTATTATGAAGGACACCAAGGAAATGGAGTATAAAATATCAGCGGTTATACCAGTTTTTAATAGGGAAAAAACAATCAGAAGGTGCATAGATTCCGTTTTAGGGCAGACATATCCGGTTTATGAAATCATAGTTGTGGATGATGGATCGACAGATCAGACTTTAAAGATTCTTAAAGAGGAATATGATGATTGCATTAAGCTGGTAAGGCAAAACCATAAAGGCGCACAGGCTGCGCGAAATGCCGGAATAAAGGCAGCATGCGGAGCGTATATCGCTTTTTTGGATTCTGATGATGAATGGCTGCCAGAAAAATTGGAATTGCAAGTATTGCAGGTACAGAAGAATCCTGATGCAGTTATCTGTGGTGATATTTATATACAGACAGATTGGGAAAAGGGTATCCCGGCTGTATATCGCAAAGCAATGGATGGGGAGCAGAAGGCAAGAACAGGTTCACGGAAACTGGTCAAATTAAATGGAAGAAGTGGATCTGTATATAAGTGGATCTTGAAAGAATCTTTTTGTAACTTTGAGGTACTTTTTACGTCGAAGACGAATTTAGAAAAAATAGGATATTTGGATGAGTCTGTACCTTCTTTTCATGAATGGGACACGGCGATTAGATTAGCGGAAAAGTTTGAATTTATATATATAAGGAAACCCTTATCCATTTATCATTTACATGATGGAGAGACAATTTCCAAAGACAGGAAAAGAGCCATTGATGGAAATGAATATATCTGTGAGAAGTATAAATTTGAGATTTTAAGCCAAATAGGGAAAGGGGAATTGGTAAGACGGTATAAGGAATTAATGAAAATTTGTTGGGACTATAAAGATGGACGGTTTCTTAAATATTTTTTCAAATATATTATGGGTAAAGCTAATATGTTTGTATTTGAAGGAAATTAAAAGATGGAAAAGAAGAAAGTATTGGTATTAAAAACGGCGTATGACGCAGTGACGGACAGGCTTTTGGAGGAAATAGGAAATAAGGAAAATGTCAGTTGTTTTATCCAGACCAGTAAGTTAGAGGAGTATAAAGAAAAATATCCTGAGATATATTTTGTTGATATTCAGGGGGAACGTTTTGGGGATCTGACAAAAAATATTTTGGCAGAAACAGAAAAAGTGTTTTACCAGACAATATATATCCCACATGCGGGTGAAAAACCACTTTATTTTGGAAATGTTATATTATTTGCGAGTCATATAAATCATAAGAGGATAATTTTTTATAACGAAAATGGAGAAAAGAGAGAAGTTAAGAAAAAAGGGAAGATAGCGAGTTCCTTTTATAGAATAATGATTATATATTTCAAATGGTTATGGAGAGCGGGGTACGATAAATAGCAAATGTGTGGGATTGCAGGAATGATTTATAAGGACAAAAGTGATATAAAAGATATCACGCAGATAAAGAAAATGACAGATGCTATACGCCATAGGGGACCGGATGCAGAAGGACAATGGATTCATGAAAATGTGGCGATAGGACATAGGCGGCTGTCGATCATTGACCGGGCAGAAATAAGCAATCAGCCCATGCTTAGCCACGATGGCAGGTACATACTAACTTATAATGGGGAAATATATAATTATCTGGAATTACGTGAGGAATTATTAAAGGCTGGCGCATTATTTAGGACGAACAGCGATACAGAAGTAATTATAGAGGCCTATCGGAAATACGGATTGCAGTGTTTTGAGAAATTCAATGGTATGTGGGCATTATGTCTGTATGACATAGAACAGGAAAAACTGATTCTCTGCCGTGACCGTTTTGGTATTAAACCGTTAGTCTATTTGGAAAATGATACTTGTTTTGCATTTGCTTCAGAAGCAAAAGCGATACTTGCGGCATTTCCAGAGGAGAATGTACCGGACTACAGTACAATTTACAGGTTTTTAAAAGGAATATCGGCGGAAGGAACACAGACCAGTTTCTATAAAAACATTCAAATATTTCCACCTGCGAGTTATATGATATATGATCTGGCAGCGAATCGAAAAGAATATCGGAAATATTGGGAAATAAATGAGAGACAGTTTTATAAAAAGTGGATTGAAGGTAAAAATCCTTATAAGACATTCCGGTATTTATTTGAAGATGCTGTGCGATTGAGACTTCAGGCGGATGTAGAAGTGGGGGCTTGTCTGTCAGGGGGGATAGATTCAAGTACGATAGTCGGTGTCGCTTCAAAAATGAAGAAGGGAATAAGAACTTTTTCTTCTATTTATAAGCAGAAAGAATGTAATGAGGAAAAGTATATTTATAGTGTAAATAATAAAAACCAGACAAATCCCTATTATATAGTGAATACAGAAATAGCAGACTGCTTTGCAGATTATGTAAGCAGAATGAACTATCATTTGGATGGGCCGACCGAGGATGCTACTAAGTATAGCAGTTTTAGAGTAATGGAAGAGGCTGGGAAGCATGTTAGGGTTTTACTGGATGGGCAAGGGGCGGATGAGCTTTTTGCTGGATATTATGAGATAAGTTTTACATATTATTTAAAAGATCTGTTTAAGCAAAAATTTATTTATCCATGGATAGAAAAAATAAATTTAATGTCAATAATAGGGGAGCATCCTGATATGGATATTTTGTATCAGGATGTATGTGATGTTATAAGTGTAGTGGGTATAGACAATTATAAGTATTTGGCAAAAACAGATGAATCAAAATCTAAAGTCCCAGTCAATAGTATTTTTACACAGCAGTTTCTTGAGAGTACACCGGATAACTATAAATATGAAGAAACACAGATGAGTTCATCATTGAGTACGCTGCAGTATTATGAAATAGAGTTTTATCCACTTCCGGAAATACTGCATAATGAGGACAGTGACTCTATGGCATTTTCCATTGAAACGAGGCTGCCTTTTATGGATTACAGGGTAGTTGAGTTTGCGATAGGCCTGCCATCTAAGTATAAGATCAGAGGCCCATGGACCAAATGGATAATAAGAAAGGGCTGTAAAAGATATCTGCCCAAAGCCGTTGCGAAAAGAAAAAACAAAATGGGATTTCCCGCACCTTTTGCCAGGTGGCTGCGTGAAGATGTGGAGACGAAAAAAATAAAAGATATCATATTTGATTTTGGTAAAAGAAATATTATCTCTGCTGATAAAATAGAAGAACTTTATAAAGAACATATGCGTGGAAAAGTGGATAATGGCAATTTGCTGTATAGAATTTACAGTACAGAGATATGGATGAGGACTTGTAAGGAGACATAGGTATGGACCAGCTGGAAATAATAAAAAAGAAAGATGTATTGCTCGCGATTATAAAATAAGAAATAATTATGAATGTGATGGGGTGGATTTTATTACACCAGAGGAATATTCCCAGCAGCTTGCCTACATGCATCATCCGGCAGGCAGGACGATTGACGCGCATGTACATAATGTAGTGCATAGGAATGTGGTATATACCCAGGAGGTATTATTTATTAAAAAAGGGAAACTGCGCGTGGATTTCTATGATGACTATAAGGACTATCTGGAAAGCCGTATATTGGAGGCGGGGGATACAATTCTTCTGACGTCCGGCGGGCATGGGTTTAAAGTATTGGAAGAAGTGGAAATGATAGAGGTTAAACAGGGGCCTTATTCGGGCGACATGGACAAGACTAGGTTTGAGGGTATAACGGATGAAGAAGTAGTTTTAATGGCGGAGGAATAAAGGTTATGGACATGACAATGAATGGAAAGGTGAATGCTGCGATATTTGGACTTGGGAGAATGTTTGAAAAATTTATGGACATATATGATTCTCAAAAAGTAAATATTGTTTGTCTGTGTGATAATAATGTAAAATCTATGGGGTCAGATCAGATACGGGATAAAAGTTGTAAGTCCTATGGAGCTGGCAAAGGCGGCGATTGATAAAGTTATAGTTACTGGAAAATATGCGGCTTTCATAGCTAACTAGCTTGAACGGTCTGGGGGTATAGACGGGGCAGTATAGTCACAATTAAGGAGGAAAAGGATTTATTTAAAAGTGACGTAAAGGAATTTGTGATTTTTGAAAAATATTTATTTCATATTGAACTGGAAAAGCATAGAAAAGAGTTGCAAATTTTACGAAAGGAACAGGAAAAAATCTTTTTTTGAATGCAAAAATATATATTAGCAATACTTGTAAAATGAGGATTAATTCTTTAGATGAGGGTGAATTTAAAGTTTTTCCCAGTTTGGAGGAGACCGAATTATATAGTGGATTATTCACAATGTAAGCATTGATAATAAGATATTTGTTGAATTTGGTGTAGAAGATTATAGTGAGTCAAACACAAGATTTTTGATGATGAATAATAACTGGAGCGGGCTGGTTATTGATGGAAGTGTTAAGAATATTGAAAGAGTAATGAATTCTGATTATTATTGGCGGCATGATTTGACAGCAATAGGTAAGTTTATTACAAGAGATAATATAAATGAGATAATTAGGCAGGCTGGAATAACAGGGGATATAGTGTTGCTTTCAATAGATTTGGATGGAAATGGTTACTGGATCCTTAATAACATAAGGTGCATAAATCCCAGAATTGTCATTTGTGAGTATAATAGTATTTTTGGTAGTGATAAGGCTGTTACAGTTCCCTATGACAGTTCCTTTGTAAGACAGGAAAAGCATTATAGTTATTTATATTGGAGAGTTTCGTTGAAAGCTTTGTGTCTTTGGGCCGAAAAAATGAATATTATTTTATTGGGTCAAACAGTGCTGGAAATAATGCCATTTTTGTTAAAAAGAAATTCATATATAAAGATATTCTTCCAAGGAGTACAGAGTATGTTGAAAGTAAATACCGGGAGAGTCGGGATGTAGGGGGAAAATGTCATATCTTAGAGGAATGGAAAGATTAAGGGAAATAAAAGAAATGGAAGTAATAAATTTAGAGGACAATACTTGTGTGAAGATAAAAGATTTGTATCTTCTGTGTGAATTTCCAGTAGTTTTTCCGCGGTGTTTGTTTCCAAAGCAAGGCATTTGTGGCATACTTATTTTAGTGGGAATTCCGACTAGAATAATGGGGGGACATGGCGTCTGCTGATTAAAGTAAAACGTATTTCCGCTGAAATGTTGATGGAGATGAATGAGTACCTCCTTTTGCATAAAGATGATGACAACAGTACACTGCCATCTGCAGGAGATGAAAAAGACTATCTTGCATTTGCCAAAAGCAGGAAACACAGTGCAAAGAAGACTCGAGAGAGATGGATTTTATAAATATCAGCATAAATAGCTGCCTAATCAGCAGACACTAATTAAAGATAGTTTTTTCTAGGTTTGAATCAATTAAAAAAGAGGATCTTCCCAAAGGTGCTAGAGTGATGTATATAAAGAATGAAGCGAGTGAATTGTGTCGTTTCGAGTGCTACATTAGCTGTTATGGCAGATGGAAAAGTATTAGGATGTGGATGTATTGATTGGCTTGGAAAATATGTTATTGGTGATTGTAGAAGCAATACATTGATTGAAATATGGAGAAGTCCTAGGGCAATAGCGTTTAGAAATGCATTTATGAGAGGAAAATTGCCATCTATTTGTAAGGAGTGTGGTTTATATCTTCTTCTGAATTGCATGAAGAATAAAAAGTTTTTACATTATAAATTAACAGACGGATTATATTATTTGAAAAGTAAGGAAGAAACATGATTTTCAGACCGGCAAGTCGAAGATCATGTAAAAATTTATTGGGGAGATGCATGGATTAAAATGGCAAGCTTAGAGGTAATTAAAAAGAAAGACCGACTGTTGGCAATGATTATTAGAAATGAGTATACTTGCGAGGGGGTAGATTTTCTTACTCCTAATGAATATTCACAGCAGGTAGCCTATATGCATCACCCGACAGGAAAGGTAATAGATGCACACGTACATAATCTGGTGCATAGAAATATTGTACTTACGCAAGAGGTTTTGTTTATTAAAGAGGGTAAGTTGCGAGTGGATTTCTATGATGATTATGAGGATTATATCGAGAGTCGTATATTGAATGCAGGAGATGTAATTTTGTTGATATCAGGAGGACATGGGTTTCAGGTATTGGAAGAGGTTAAGATGATAGAAGTAAAACAGGGACCATATTCCGGGGATGCTGATAAGAAGAGATTTAAGGGAATAGGGGAAGATGATGCAATATATAAAAATTAATTTTTTTGATATGAGGAGTGATATATGGGTTTTATACCGGTAAATGAACCATTGTTAAATGGAAATGAAAAGAAATATTTATGTGAATGCATTGATTCGGGGTGGATTTCTTCAGAGGGACCGTTTGTACAGAAATTTGAACAGAAAATGAGCGAGACTGTGGGAAGAAAGTATGGTATTGCGGTGTCTAATGGTACGGCGGCATTGGAAGTTGCTGTGCAGGCACTTGGAATTCAAAAGGGCGATGAGGTGATTATGCCCGCGTTCACAATTATTTCCTGTGCTATGGCGGTTACTAAGTTAGGAGCAGTTCCGGTATTGGTAGATAGTGATTCAGCCACCTGGAATATGAAAGTAGAAGATATAGAAGCAAGGATAACAGATAGAACGAAAGCCATCCTGATTGTGCATTTGTATGGTCTGCCGGTTGAAGTGGACAAAATCCTCGAATTGGCTAAAAAATATAAATTAAGAATAATTGAAGATGCGGCGGAAATGCACGGTCAGACTTATAAGGGAGAACCTTGCGGAAGTTTTGGTGATATCAGTACCTTTAGCTTCTATCCAAATAAACATGTTACGACGGGAGAAGGCGGCATGGTGGTTACAGATGACGAGGAACTGGCAGAAAGATGTCGAAGCCTTAGAAATCTATGTTTTAAGCGGGATATTAGATATGTGCATGATGAAATAAGTGATAATTACAGATTTACAAATTTACAGGCAGCAGTTGGTCTTGCCCAGTTAGAAAGATTGGATGAATTTGTAGAACGTAAGAGGTTAATGGGGAAATATTATACCAATGAATTGCAGGGGATAGATGGCTTAAGACTCCCTGTTTCTAAAACAGACTATGCAGAGAACATTTATTGGGTATATGGTTTGGTGTTGGAGCCATATGTTCAGGCTGACAATCGGATGATACAAAAGATGCTTGCAGAGAAAGGAGTTGGATCAAGGACATTTTTCTGGTGCATGCATGAGCAACCTGTATATCGGAATATGGGATTCTTTTTGAATGAAACATACCCAAATGCGGAGCTTTTGGCTAGAAGAGGATTCTATATTCCCAGTGGATTAGCTTTGACGAAGGAGCAGATGGATGAAGTTATATTGCAGCTTAAGGATGTTATGATTCAGGTTGTTATGTAGGGAGAATGAAATAGCGAGGAGAATATCTAGGAGATTCAAATGGAGACGTTTAAAGATTACGCTTATTATTATAATACATTTTACCAGGACAAAGACTATAAAGCAGAAGCTTTGCAGGTTGATTGTCTGATGAAAAAGTATGGTATGAATAATTCGACAATTATAAATTTTGGATGTGGTACGGGAAAACATGATATAGAACTTACGAGACTGGGATATCAGTGTACCGGTATTGATGTGAGTCCTCTTATGATTGACATTGCAAAGAAGAATGTAGAACAGGAGAATATGTGTATAGATTTTTCTGTAGAAGATATTCGGTATTTTAAATCTTATGAGCAGTATGATGCTGTTATATCTCTGTTTCATGTCATGAGTTATCAAACGAAAAACGATGATATATTATCAGCCTTCCGATCAGCAAGAACATCTTTAAAACAAGGGGGATTATTTCTTTTTGATGTGTGGTATGGTCCGGGCGTATTAAGTGATAAACCAAGTGTAAGAGCAAAAGAAATTGAAGATGAGCAGTATAAGCTGGTGCGGATCGCAAGACCAATAATGCATGATAAATTAAATGTTGTAGATGTTTGTTATGAGATTTTTGTTATTTATAAAGAGACTGGAAATACAAAAGTCATCAATGAAATACATAATATGCGTTATTTCTTTAGACCAGAATTGGAATTTTTGTTAAAGATTGCGGGATTTGAATTGATCGATAATTTAGATTGCAGGACGCTTGGAGAAACGGATTTTGAATCGTGGACAAGCTATTTTATTGCCAGAGCAATATAGAATTATGGAGGGCTTATGAAAAAAAGAAAAATAGCAATGGTGCTGGTGACAGAGCCTTGTATAGGTGGAGGGCATCAATATGCATTGGAGATTGCGGAGTGTTTGAAACAATTACCGGATTCTCAATATGAGTTGATTGCTATTTGTAAGAATAGATTTTGGAGAAAATGGTGTAAAGAGAATGGCATTAATTTTTTTTCATTGAATTGGTCTGAGCAGGAGCCTAAACAAATTATACGAAACCTTAGATTTCCTTTATGCACACGCATATATAATACATATGCGACAGAGGTGGGGAAAATTGTAAAAAGGGAAAAAATAGATGTATTGTTTGTGACGGCACAAATATATATTCCTAATGTAATGGCCAAAATGATTACGCCTGTACATGATTTGATGCATAGATATGAACCATCGTTTCCGGAAGTGCAAAATGAATATCAATGGAGAGAATTAGTATTTAAATTTCAGGCAAGATGCGTAGATTATATTTTAACGGATTCCAAACTGGGAAAAAAGCAGTTTGTAGAATCTTACTTAAAAAAGAGTAGAAGTAAGCCGCATATAGTGCCGTTGCCCTTCGTAGTGCCAAGTCATGTTGCAGAGGTAAAAGAAGAGTATATTGAAGTGCCTAATCGGTATGTTTTTTATCCGGCACAGTTTTGGAAACATAAGAACCATATAAATTTAATAAAGGCAATTAAAATTGTAAAAAAGGATATAGATGATATTCATTTAGTATTAGTGGGGTCTGAAAAGAATTGTGGTAAGGAAATAAAAAAGTGTATTGCGGAAAATAGCCTAGAGGACAATATTACAATTATGGGTTTTGTCAGTAATGAAAATATTACGTATCTCTATCGCCATGCCATAGGTATGATCATGCCTTCATATTTTGGTCCTACGAATATTCCACCTTTAGAAGCAATGGCGCTAGGTTGCCCGGTGGCAGTGTCAAATAAGTATGCTATGCCAGAACAGGTAGGAGATGCGGGCCTGTTATTTAATCCTGATTCACCGGAGGAAATTGCCGATTGCATAAGAAGACTGTGGTTAGATAGGGAATTACGGGAAGAAATGGTAAAGAAGGGATATCGTAAAATAAGTACATGGACAAGGGAGGATTTTGAAAATAGAGTTTTGAAAATTGTAGAAAAGTGTTGTACTAGAATGAAGTAGAAATGTGCTGATTTTTTTTAGAGTGTGCTTTGGTGAAAGGAATGAATATGGTTATGAATAGGGTATTTGTAACCAGCTTCGTAGTTATTTAAGATCGGAGCCGAACTGATGCTTCCAGTAGTTGTAGGTATGGATGGTGATGTTGTTTTCGGCACACCAAGCTTTGGCAGTAAGCCCGTTGGAAGGTTGCGCTTAAAAACGGACAGCTCATTTATTCAGTTTAATTTGATGGATTTTTGTTTAGCGTTCATGAGCTCCTCCTTGGATGAAATCGCACGAATTGCGTGAATCGCATAATACGAATGAATATATGGAGCAATTATCTCATGGATGTGGTATCATAATAATGTAGTCGTGGCTGAAGATTTACGTTTGATTAATAGATACTGGTCGTATTACGAATGCTGGTTAAATATGCAGTTGTCAATGTGAAGAGACAAAAAGTCTCACGAGTTCAGGGAGTTTATATCACAGGAAATGGAGGGCGTTAAGTGAAAAAATTATTAGTTTGGGGAACTGGAAATTTGGCTCAAAAATTTATAAACAACCGATATAATGGTGAGCTTATAGGTTTTATTGAAACCAATAAGTCAACAGATACATATATGGACAAGCCTGTATATGACAGCAGGGAAATCCCCAGGGAGTATGATTACATTATTATAGCGAACTCATATGCAACCGAGATTTACAACTGGTGTAAGAAGCTGGATATTGATACTTCTAAGTTGATTTTTCTGTATCATGTGACGCAGAGCGCAGGATGTACAGATCAGGCGGTTTTGAAAGATATAATGTCTGAAAGAAATTATACTGATTATTGCATAGAATTTGGACTGACAGACGGAAGCTTTATCGATGATGATGCAGAGGAATATCAGAGACTGAACCAAAGACCAAACTTTGACATTCGGAAAGAAAATATGTGGCCAATTATAATAGATAAGTATGATGATGCTGGTACAATGGGAAACTATTTCTGGCAGGATTTGTGGGCTGCCAGACGCATTATCAGGTCAGGCGTGAGGGAGCATTTTGACATTGGCTCCAGATTAGATGGGTTTATTGCCCATTTATTGGCAGCGGATATAGATGTGGAAATGATAGATATCCGCAGATTTCCTGGTGAAGCAGAGCATTTGCATACAATAGTGGATGATGCAACTTATCTTAACCAGATACCAGATGAAAGTGTAGAAAGTATGTCAGCCTTATGCTCGCTTGAGCATTTCGGCTTAGGAAGATATGGAGATCCGGTTGATCCGGAGGCATGTTTTAAGTGTTTCGACAATATTCAAAAGAAGCTAAAAAAAGGGGCAAGATTATACATTTCAGTGCCCGTCGGGAAAGAGCACATCGAGTTCAATGCCCACAGGATTTTCTATGCAGACACTATAATAAAATGTTTTAATACATTAAATCTGGAAGAGTTTTCATGCGTTTCACAGGGAAGTATTGAATATAATGTGGATATTAACAAGTACGATGAGGATTTACATAATGGCGAATATAGGTATGGACTGTTTGCTTTTATAAAGTAATCCGCCATGTAATCTGGTAGAAATGATAATTCAAGAGGGAGAATCGGATAATGAAAATTACGGTCATTACAGTTTGTTATAATAGCGCAGAGACGATTGAGCGAACAATCAAAAGTGTGCTGGCACAGAACTTCAGTGATCTAGAGTATATCATTGTTGACGGCGGTTCGACGGACGGGACACTTGACATTATTGATAAATATAAAAATTGGATTTCAGTATATATTAGTGAACCAGATAATGGATTATATTATGCAATGAATAAGGGCTTGAAGATGGTAACGGGAGAAATATTTGCGTTTTTAAACAGTGATGACTATTATGCGGATAATGTATTAAAACGTGTAAATGAATATTTTGAAGGTAACGATGTAGATATGGTTAGTGGAAATATGTACATATGTGAAAATGGAATAAGTGAAAAAGCGGTTTATGACAAAAGCAAGAAAGAGAACATGTTTTTCGGTGTTGTATATCCACATCCGGCACTGTTTGCTAAGAAGGATTTGTATATAAAATATGGCGGATTTGATACATCATATAAAATTGCCGCTGATTCAGACTGGGTAATGAGAGTATGCTTTGGCGGGGCAAAAGTACTATGCGTGGAGGATTATTTTACATATTTTAGTGTCGGTGGGATCAGCTCCAGAAAACGATATTTGGCATTAGAAGAAGAATATCATTTGGCGCTTAAATATGCAAAGTGGGATGAATATTCATATATGGAAAAGGGAGTCAAAGATTTCTATATCGCTCGATTGAAGCAAACAGAAAGGGCGGATAGGATGAATAATGCTCTTGAAAAGAAAATAGAAGACGTAAAGGAATTATTTGATTATAGTAAAGAGTACTATATTTGGGGTATTGGTAATAGGGGGAGAGAGTGTTTGGATGTTTTTGAAAAATTAGGGCTACGGATTGGGGGATTTATTGATTCATACAAAACGACTAAGGTCAAGGATTATCAAGTGGTAAAGCCGGAAAATGTAGAAGTTAGGAATACCGGAAATCTTATATGTATTACGCCAAAAGAATACGAGGAAGAAATTATTTGTAAACTAGAAAATATGGGAATAGAATCGGAGAGATATTTTACATATTCAGATATGCTGGATCAAATCATATGTATAGGAGGTGTTGAGAGATAGCACTAAATGATACCGGACAAAGAGCAGCGGCATCTATGTTGATTACCTGATTGAGAACATATAATGGAACAGGGAAAATTTGAGCAAAAGCTTATAAAATATGGAGAAAGAGACAGGAGGCTGAAAAAATGAAAAAAGGAATCATTTCAATCGCATCCGCCATTGCGGGTGCGGCGACAGGGGCTGGTATTACGGCAAAACAGGTCACAAAAGAGACGAAGAGGCAGAAGGAACTGTCGGATAAGCACTTTGCCCTATATCTTTTGATGAACCAATGGGTCAAAGTGAAACAGGAGAATAAATCAATAGCGAGTTACCTTGAGAAGAAGGGGTATAGGGATATTGCCATTTACGGCATGAATTATGTCGGCGAGACGCTGCTGGGTGAGCTGGCTGGCTCAGGCGTAAATGTAAAATATGCCATTGACAGGAACGCGGATAATATTTACACGGATGTGGATGTCGTCATGCCGGACGCAAGCATAGAAAAGGTCGACGCGATAATTGTTACGCCGGTCACATTCTTTGATGAGATTGAAGAAATGTTGTCGTGGAAAACGGACTGCCCGATCCTGTCCATGGAAGACATTTTATATGAAGTGTAACATCAGGGTTTCCGTCATAACGCCTGTTTATAATGGCGCAGAGCATATCCGTGACACGATAGAGTCCGTATTGGGGCAGACTTATAAAAACATTGAATATATTGTTGTGGATGGTGGCTCAACGGACAGGACAATGGAAATTGTGAAGGAATATGAGCCTTTGTTTCAGGGGCGCATGAAATATGTCAGCGAGAAGGACCAGGGCATCTATAACGCTATGAACAAAGGCATCCGTATGTCTGTCGGGCAACTGATAGGGATTATTAACAGTGACGATTATTATGACAGGAACGCGGTCCAGAACATTGTTGACAATATGGGGAACGCAGAATATCAGGTGGTCTATGGGTATTTGGGGATGCTGAAAGGAAACCGGTATTATGGGCTATCAAAAAAGGCGCATAACGGCCTGGAAACAGCAATGCTGCCCCACCCAACCTGTTTTGTCACACGGGGCGTTTACCAAAAATACGGGTTATATCTTGAGTGGTTTAAGGCATCGGCAGATTATGAACTGATGCTAAGGCTGAGAAGCAAAAAAGACGTTGCCTTTATACAAGTCAAAACAGTCATAGCATATTTCAGGGCGGGCGGGATCAGTTCTGGTGCAAGATGCTATTTAGAGGGCGAAATAGCAAGGGTTATGCACCGAATAATCACGCCCTGGGAATTTGGAAGAAGAATTTTATGTTTCATAAAGAAGCGATCCTTGGAATGGCTGCTTGACGATAAAAGGACTGCCCAACAGACGTAGCTTCTTTTTGTGGGATAGGAGAATGGGTATGGATATTGCCGTATTTGGGGCGGGGCAGGTGGGAAGGGATATGATGCCTGCCTTGGAAAGGGATTATAATATCGACTATTACGTGGATAATGATAAGCGGCTATGGGGGACTAGGATCGGAGAGTATCTTATCCAGCCGCCGCAGGAACTTGTATACTATCAAGGCAATATTGTGATTGCGTCAATACAATATACTATGGAGCTGATAAAACAGCTTTTGGGGATGGGAATCAGCGCAGAAAGGATATTTTTCTGCTATAAATTTCAGGCAGAAAATTTCCAATGTAGGGTTTATCCGGTTTTGGCGGAAAGGTACCAAAGCCCCAAAATCCCGCTGATTCAGTTTGATTTGTTGGAAGAAAATGAAGAAAAGATGGTTCGTAAAAAAGTATTGGTGGCATGTTTGTTATATTCGGTGTATACAAAACAGCTAATAGAAAACCTGTCAGGAAGATACGAAGATGTAGAGTTTAGTTTGCTGACACAGGCAAAAGAATATAGGGAGAATATTAAGTCTGGGAAGTTAAAGCATATATATTGCTTTGGGTCGTTGGCGGAATTAAAAACAATCCTAGAACAGCTTCCGGTATACGACGTCATGCAGTTTCTGTGGATTGAGTTTGAATGGAGTTATTTTTATCAGGTCATTCGTGCAAAAACTAAAAGGCTGAACCTGAATGTCGGCGGAAGCGATTTTTACAGGGCGAAAAAAGACGAGAGGGAATTTAAAAGGAAGCTAATCGCCTGTGCGGATACGATCACTGCGGAAACCAGGGAGACTGTATCGGAATTTGAAGCATATTATGGCACGGATTTGAAGCGCCCTGTCGGGTTGCTGCCATTTGGCGTTGAAGTGCTGGGCTATATCCGTAAATACAGGGATGTGCCAGAGGAGCAGCTAAGGGGGGAATTTAATCTGCCGCTTGGGAAACTGGTTGTCACCTGTGGACATAATGCGCTTGAGGTCCATCAGCATATGAAAATCATAAAAGCCCTGTCCTGTTTATCAGAGGAAGTAAAACAGCAGGCGGTTTTCGTATTCCCCATGACATATCCGAAATGTGCAGACGGGTATGTAGAGGACGTAAAAAATAAATTGGAGTCTGTTGGGATTTCCTATGTGGTACTTACAGAATTTATGGATTTCCAGCGTATGGCTCAATATGCATTGATATCGGATATCATGATACATGTCCAGCTAACCGACCAGCTAAGCTCATCAATGCTGGAGGAGATGTACGCAAACAGCGTTGTCATTGCCGGAAGCTGGTTGCCATACAGGTCATTGCATGAAATGGGCTTGTATTTCCTTGATGTAGACAGCATACCAGATGTGACGGGGATACTGGAAGATGTTGTGAGGGATATCGGGTCCTACAGGCAGAAATGCGAAGGAAATCCGCAGATTATATGGGATCATTCATCATGGGATGGGCTGTCGCCTAAGTGGCATGCATTATGGGAATAGGAGAGCTTTTAAAACATTTTTATTCTGAGCAGGAACGGAATGCATTATACAGGAAGTGGCTTAAAGGGTGCTAAACAATGGAGTGTAAAAATTATTGGGATGAATTTGAATATAGCAAGTTAAAACTTTTGATAAATAAGGAGAAGATTGACTCCATCCTCGATGTGAGGAGGGGTGTCAAAAAGCAGGATAAGATGTTCCCGATCAGTGTGGAACTTCATTTGACGGATATCTGCAACCTGAAGTGCGGATGGTGCACTGATAAGGAACTCAGGCGCAACGGCGCTACGCTCGGTATGCAGATTGCAGGTGAACTCTTTGCGCAGCTCGGGAAGCACAAAACCGGCGTTACCTTAGAAGGGGGCGGGGAACCAACCCTGCATCCGCATTTCAGGGAAATCCTGCAGATAGGCAGGCGACAGCATGTGGATATGGGGCTGATATCGAACGGTACTGCCGATATATCAGACTGCATCCGCGATTTGAAATGGGTAAGGGTTTCCTTGGATGCCAGCACGGAGGAAGAATACCTAGAAGAAAAAGGCGCGGACTGCTTTGGCAGGGTACTGGATAATCTGAAAAAGTATTCCAAGGCGAGAGACCCAAAAGACACTTATCTGGGGGTCGGCTATGTCCTGACAAAAAGAAACCAAGGAAACCTGCTGAACCTGATAGGAGAATTGGATGCAGCCGGTATAGACTATATCTATTTAAGGCCTGTGGAAGAGGCTGAGGATCTTGCACCTTCCCTGGAAGACCTGTTAAACCTCCGGGGGCGGCTGGCCGAACGGACACAGGATATGAGACTGAAATATATGCTTACGGTTGCGGACCGGGTGGTGGATAAAAATGCAGGGCTTCCCTGCGTTGCGCATACGCTGACATCGATTATCCATGCAAACGGGGATGTAGCGCTGTGCGAGAAAAGGAGGGTGGACAATATCATCCTTGGGAATCTCCACCAGAATACATTTGAAGAAATATGGGAATCCGCATTCCATGAGGAAGTGAGCCAGAAACTGCTGGACGCGTCATGCCAGAGCGGATGCAGCGCATGCCGGATAACGGGTTTTAACATGGTATTGGAGCAGCTGGAGAACGTACATACAAGACAGTTTATTTAAAAGAAAATATATTGGATGGGGGAATGGAAAATGGTACTACCTTTTGAGGAAGAATACAGGAAGAAATATTATCGGCTGTTGGACGAAGTATTTGATTCAAATTTCTGGTCTGATGGAAAAATGGCTAGGGTATTTGAGGAAAAGTTTAAGGAATTTACAGGCTTATATTCCTGCGCGGTTTCAAGCGGCGGTACGGGGCTGCTGTCTATCCTGGAATATGTGGGCGTCAGGGGGAAGGAAGTCATTGTGCCGGCGAACACGTTCTGGGCAACTGCACAGGCGGCGAAAAAGGCAGGCGCAGACGTTGTATATGCGGACTGCAACAGGGACGATCTCTGCATGTGTTACGAAGATATGGTAAGCAAGGTTACTCCTGACACAAAGGCTGTCATCGTCGTGCATATTGGGGGGCATATAGCGTTTGACATTGAGAAGATTGCGTCTTACTGTGAAGCACATCATATAGCGCTGATTGAAGACTGTGCGCATGCGCATGGGGCGGAATGGAACGGCAAAACCGCCGGGGGCTATGGATTGGCTGGGAGCTACAGCTTTTATGCTACTAAGACAATGCCGCTTGGCGAGGGGGGCATGGTGGTGAGCAGGGATAAGGATCTGATATCCTGGATGAGGAAATTCAGGAATTACGGGAAAGAGGTCCTTCCGGGGAATGTCGTCACTTACCCGATGAAAGAGGGGTTCAATTACAGGATGAATGAGTTTACAGCGGCATTGGGGATTGTCCAGCTGGAACGTCTGCCGGCTGTTTTGGAGTGGAAAAGGAAGCTGGCAGGGAAGTTTGACCAGATTTTTGAAAAAAGGGTCATCCTGCCGGAGGGGATGAAGTCAGGATACTATAAATATATCGTGTTTGACGAAACACTTAGTGAAGAAACGGGAAAGGTTTTTAACGATACGGACTTTGGTAATGAGATAGAAGGAATCAAACTTGATCTGCCAAACAGTTATTGGGTGGCAAAGCATCATAGGTGCGCACCGATTTATTATGGATGGGAAAAGGCTGGGCTGCCGATTGATGAGTTGGGAAAAGCGCTTATTGTAAAATAAAAGATAAGGATGGATGGCAGTATGAATGAAGTCCAATATTTTAATGAGGTTTATAATAAATTCTGGGAAAATCAGACCAGGAAATACGGGTATGGCGTTTATGAAAAGAACCTTGTCAGGCTGATAGCACGGTCACGTCCTAAAAGCGTGTTTGAGGTTGGGATCGGCACAGGTTGGCCCATTGGGGCGGCCCTGAAGGAAAAGGGCATCCGGGTGTGTGGATGCGACCTGGCGGAATCGGCGGTTTTATCAGCAAAGGAAATGCTGGGAAACCAGGATGGCATATGGGCAGGGGATGTATTGTCTTATGAGGGGGAAGAACAGTTTGACGTAGTGTACTGTGTAAGGGCAAGCTGGTACATCCCTGATTATTACGCAACGCTGAAAAAGATGATATCTATGACAAAAGTCGGGGGATATATTGTGTTTGACATAATGGATAATTTCAGCCTGTATTGCATGCGGTTAAATCTCCAAAAGCTGGTTGATAAATATTTCCGCCTATGGGGAGTCGAAAGGGATGAAATATATGGACAGCATTTCCTTAACCCTGCCAGGATGAAGTTGTTTTTGGGGAAAAACGGGCTAAGGTACCGGTGCTGGGGCGAAAGGGAAATTACAAAGGGCACCGACATATGGAATACACCCAAAATAGTTTTTTTATGCAGACGGGAGCGGTAACAGGGGATGTACACGATAAAGAAAGCAGTTTTTTATGGCGCGGGGGAGGAACTCGATACGTTTCTTGCAAATAGTCCTACGCTTGGTTTTGAGGTAGCGGCTGTTGTGGACAGCAGGAAAGCGGGGCAGGAGTTTTACGGATATAGTATCGAGGATAAAGAAATTTTGGAAGAAATAAGTCCCGATACTGTGGTGGTCATATCCAGCAAGAAATTTTTTAATGAAATACGTGAATCTGTCCATGCGCTAAACCCGCGGCTGCAGTGCCTGACACTGGATAACATTAAGGAGTCGCTTCCGGTAATTGGACATTGCAATATATGCGGAGCGCAGGTGCGATATTGGCGGTATTGTGGGAACCATGTCAGTACAAAGTACAGGATTGCCGGGAATGGCAGGAGGATAGGGTGCTGCCCGGACTGTTTCAGTTCCGACAGGAACAGGTGGGTATATTTTGTCCTGAAAAATTATACCAGAATGTTTGAGGACGGCGGGGCTGTGCTGCATTTTGCACCTGAAAAACAGATAGAAACCCAGCTTAGGAAAAATACACGGATTGATTATTTTACGGCGGATATCATGGAAGGCGTTGCGGACTATACAGTTGATATGACAAAGATGCCGTTTGGGGACGGCAGGTTTGATTATATCATAGCAAATCATGTCCTTGAACATATACCAGATGAGGGGAAAGCAGCCGCGGAGCTAAAGCGTTGTATCAAGAGGAAAGGAAAAATTATCCTCTCTTTTCCAGTTTCATCCGATACAGCCACTGTTGAGATACCTGACTTATCAAGGGAAGAAAGGATGTACTATTATGGGCAAGACGACCATGTAAGATTATATGGCAGGGATTTTAAAGAACGGATGGAGGGCTATGGCCTGGCAGTACAGGTTTTCCGGCCGCATGCAATTCTGGCCGGGGAAATGGTTGATAGGATTAAGGTGTTGGATGACGATATGGTCCTAATCTGCTCAATTGAGTAAGCCGGAAAATGGTGATCAAAATGGAAAATGGATTGGTTTCAGTGGTAATACCTGCCTATAATCGTGAAGGCACGATAAAACGGGCGGTTGACAGTGTATTGAATCAGACATATTCGGATATAGAAGTGATAGTTGTAGATGATGCATCCACGGATCATACAGTGGAAGTTGTCAACGGGTATCATGACAGCAGGATCAGGCTGGTCTGTCAGGAAGTGCGCGGCGGGGCTAATAAGGCAAGGAATACCGGGATCAAAAATGCTAAGGGTGATTATATTGCTTTTCAGGATAGTGATGATGAATGGCTTCCAAATAAGTTGGAATGCCAAATGGATTTAATGAAAACATCTGGCCGCCCGGTTTGTTATTGTGCATACTATTATTTAGCTGGCGAGAAGAAAACAATTATGCCTACGGAGTATGAAAATAGTGACAGATATCAAAATAATCTTAGGACTGTCCTCAAAGCCGGAAATGTGGTCAGCACCCAGACCTTAGTTATCAAGAAAGATGTGTTAGATTTATTGCATGATGCTTTTTTTGATGAGAATATGCCAAGATTGCAGGATTACGATTTTGTGATAAGGCTTATCCAGGTTTGTGATTTTGCTTACGTAAACAGACCTTTAGTCAATGTATATGCATCAGAACAAAGCATAACAACGGACAGTAAAGCTATGTATGACGCAGCGGCCAGAATAATTGGAAAACATAGTAATTTCCTTGATATATATCAATTTGTTAATTCAATTATTGGAAGTAATATTTTAGATGACGATTCGGATAGGCTAAATGTAGGACTAAACACTATACAAGAAAAAATAAATAAATGGGGTATTGATTGTAAGGATTTAATGTTGAAGCGCATGTCTGGCATAATAAAGTTCCAAAACGAGTTATTGTTGAAACAATATATGTTGACAGCAGATAATTTAACGGATGGCAGGTTTTCGATATATGGCGCGGGTGAAATTGGACGGGAAGTATACCGCAGCCTTAAAAAAAGAGGGTTGAAACCCTCCTGCTTTCTTGTGACAAAATGCAAAGGAAGGGAATATATAGACAATATACCAGTATTATCTGTTGATGACTGTAAAAACAGAAGTGAGATGGTGATAATCGGAGTTTCGGAAAAGTACCAGCTAGAGTTGATAGAAAATTTAATAGAAAGAAAATATAAGCATTTTTGTGTATATAAAAGAATGTGATGAGTTAAGCTATAGCGCTTCCTTAGAAAAGCTGCATAATATGGAGTCAGAGAAAATGAAGAATATAGGTAATAATCGAAAAAGCGAAAGACTGGTCTGTGTACTGTCGGAGGACTATTCAAAAAAGGAATGTTCATATTCTGTCTTGGCATCGACTGTAGTTATAGTGAATCTGTATTATGAGGATTGTCTCCACTTATATTTGCAATATTTGGATCAGATTCCCGAGGAAATAGATGTTTATATTATTTCCTCAAATTTATTAGCAGAGGAAATAATTAGAAAATATATCAGTGATAAAAAGAACATGCACTATATTAGGAAAAGAAACAGAGGACGGGACGTTAGTGCACTTTTAGTAACTGCCAGGGATATGATATGGAATTATAAATATATCTGTTTTGTGCACGATAAAAAGCCTAATTATGACTATCTTTCAGAGGATATCAGGTTTTGGAATCAGAATTTATGGGATAATACACTAAAGTCAAAGCCCTATATCCATAATGTGTTGGGTGTGTTAGAAGAGCATGAAGATATCGGTCTGCTTGTCCCACCCAAGCCAATTGGGGTATATATTCCTGATTGGTATACAAACGCGTGGCGTGATGATTTTGAGATAGTAGAGCAGCTCTGTGAAGAATTTGATTTGAAATGTGATTTGGATTGCGAGAAACCGGTCATCACACTCGGGACAGTTTTCTGGGGGCGAACACAGGTATTTCATAAACTATTGTCAAAAATGTGGAAATACGAAGATTTTCCAGACGAACCAATGCCTTTAGACGGAACCGTCAGCCATGGGCTGGAGCGCGTTCTGGCATATGCGGCACAAGATGCAGGATTTTACACGGGGACAGTAATGTGCGACAGTTATGCCGGAGAGTTATATGGAAGAGTTCAGGACATGATGAGGCATACTTATCAATGTTTGCAGGAGAATTTCTATATTGAGCAGATGGATCAGTTAGTAAACTATAAAAGACAGAAAGAACAGATATTACAGGCATTTGACAGAAATGCGCCTGTGTATTTATATGGAGCAGGAAACTACGGACGCCGTTTTCTGAAAATGATGCATATGTGGGGATATAAGCCAAAAGGATTCCTGGTTTCGGATGGGTATAAAAAGGAGGACTTTGTTGAGGGATACCCAGTGCGGGAACTTGGGGAATTGAAGGATCTTAATGCGGTGATTGCTGTTACAGCAGATTATAACAAGCATTGTGAGATGATAAAAAATTTAAATAAATATGGCATGAAGAATTACTTTTTAGCTTGTTGAGAATGTAATATAAGGAACTGTTAAAATACAGTTTCTAAGTAAGTAGGTAGGGTAAATAATGAAAAAAATAGCAATCTTTGGGGCAGGTCTGTATGGAAAAAAAGCCTTGCAGGAGCTTGGCAGTGACAGAGTGGAATGTTTTATTGACAACAGCTCTTCTAAGCAGGGGACGGAATATTATGGAAAGGCAGTCAAAAGTTTGGATGAAGTACTCTGTGAGAAGAAGGAGTTTGAAATACTGATAGCAAGTACATATTCACAGAGTATTGAAAATCAGTTGAAGGAGCATGGAATAACAGAGTATACAATTTTTGAAGATCGCCTGCATGGATATTTTGAAACGGAAGATCTGATTGTGAATCCATATGAGACCCTAAAAGAAGCACAGTCCGAACAGGAGTGGTCAGGTAGTGAGCGGATGCAGTATACAAGGAAGGCCGTATATGATGCTGTGGAAACCTTTAGGGAAAACCAGCCGCTTTTCAACCATATTGAGGTGGAAACAATTAACAGGTGCAATGGGAATTGTTCCTTCTGCCCAGTAAACAGGAGTATTGATCCAAGAGAAAAAGCCATTATGACGGAAGAATTGTTTAAAAAAATCGTAGACCAGCTTGCAGAAATTGATTATGATGGACGGTTTACAACCTTTTCAAACAATGAACCGTTGTTGGATGAAAGGATTGTGGCATTGAACCGGTATGCTCGCGAACATCTGCCACACGCGAGGATGCATCTGTTTACAAATGGAACATTGTTTACGCTTGATAAATTTATTGCCCTGACGGACATATTGGATGAGCTGATAATTGACAATTACCAGCAGAATCTGGAGCTTATAAAACCTTGTCGTGAAATAGAAGCATACTGTAAAGAACATCCGAAGCTTGGTAAAAAAGTTACAATTGTTCTTAGGAAACCGGATGAAATACTGACATCAAGGGGAGGAACGGCACCCAACAGAAAAGAACTCGTCCAATACGGGAAAGACAGGTGCATACTGCCATATAAACAGATGGTGGTGCGCCCTGACGGAAAGGTTTCCCTGTGTTGTAATGATGCCGTTGGCAAGTATACACTTGGGGATGTAAATAAGGAATCCCTGTTAGATATATGGTATGGGGGAAAATTCCGGATGGTGCGCAAATGTCTGTATGATGGACGGGAGAACTGGGGTAACTGTAAGTTTTGTGATACTTTCCTGATGGGGTAGATATCGTACAGAGTGGAAAGCGGGGGTCGAGAATGATAAGCTTGATTGTGCCAGTTTATAATGTCGAACCATATCTAAAACGGTGTATTGTAAGCATTTTTGCACAGACATACAGGGAATTTGAACTGATTCTGGTTGATGATGGTTCAACAGATGGTTCATCCATAATATGTGACTTTTATGAAAAGCAGGACAAGAGGGTTAAGGTTATACATAAGGGAAATGGCGGACTCGTTAGTGCAAGGAGAGCCGGACTTGCTGTTTCACGAGGAGAGTATATTGGTTTTGTGGACGGGGATGATTGGATAGAGCCACAAATGTATGGGAAGTTGGTGGAGGCGGCATTAAAGTATCAGGCAGATATGGTGCTTGGCGGCTTTGTAGAAGATGTGGGTGGACGGATTGTTTATAAAACAAACCAGTTAGAGCAGGGGGTATATGACAGGGAAGAACTCTGTGAAAAGATATATCCGTATATGCTCTGTATGGAAGATTTTTTTAGTATGGGTGTGCAGCCCTATATCTGGAACAAACTGATGCGGCGCGGATTGGCATATGAACATATTACTGCGGTTGATGACAGGATACGGGTGGGAGAGGATGTGGCTGCGGCAGCCCCCATGCTTCTGGCTGCGAACAGAGTTGTCATAACAGATTACTGCGATTATCATTACTGTATGCGTGAATCATCCATGATGCAGAAACACGGCAGTGAGGAAAAAGAATGGGAGGGATTATGCATTCTGCACAAATTCCTCCAGAAAGCATTACAACAGCATGCAAAACAGTATAGGCTGGAATATCAGTTAAGTCATTATACAGTCGGAAATATGCTGACACGGACGTATGACAGGATTGCAGAAAAAGATGGTGATGGAACTTTGTGGCCTTTTGGTTATAGACTGGGCGAAAATCGGAAGTGCATTGTATACAGTGCAGGGAATTTCGGACGGCAGGTGTATGCTTACCTGCAAAAATATCACCCGGGGTGTGTCGTACTCTGGGTTGACAGAGAATATCGGAAATATCAGTCCATGGGACTGCCTGTACAGGGTGTGGCAGATATAATTAAAGAAAAGAACGCAGATATTTTAATTGCGGTGCTGGACATACAGATATCATGGGCAATACGGGAAAATCTGTTACAAAATGGCGTATGTTATGAACAGATATATAGTATCAATATAACAGAAGATGACGTTAGGGAAATGCTTGACAATGTATTTTAGTGTCGCTGCGAAATGGCTTGGAATAGCGGAGGGACAAATGGAACGAAAAATATATATAGTCGGTGCCCACTCGAGGGCGCGGACACTTGGGACATACCTGACAAAGATATATCCTGATATGAAAATTGAGGCATATTTATATGACAATGACGAACTTAATGCTGCGTACATTGATGGGATTCCGGTAGTCCGTTTTAATCAGGATACCAGTATTCAGACAGAATATCCGGTATATCTTGGGACAAGGGGCATATACCACGCTGCTCTAACAGAAAAGCTACAGCGTGCGGGAATGAAGGAGATTATCCCGGTTACACCCGAATTAGACCTCGAGCTGCGAAATCACTTTCTGGCGCTTTATTATGCTGAAATGGGCAGGAGCTTTGACAAATTTGACAGCGTTATAGAGTCAGCTTGCATTTATGTGGCAAGGTCTGTCTTTGACAAACCGTTGAATCAGGCATCTACGTTATCTGTATTTCGGAAAGAAATTCAGGCAGGAGCAGCATTGACAGCAGAAAGAGTATGTGAATTGACAGATAATATAGGTGAAAATATTTCGGAAAAAAACCGACAATTCTGCGAATTAACCGTCCTCTATTGGATTTGGAAAAATGCAAGACAGGATATAGTAGGTCTTGAGCATTACCGGCGGCATTTTTTATTACCGGAGGATTGGATTCGGAAGATGCGAGAGATGGACATTGACGTGATACTGGCCACGCCCCTTTATGTAGCGCCAAGCCTTACAGGAAACTATAAAGAAAGACATATGGCATCGGACTGGGACTTTATGATGGATTACCTGAAAAAAATATATCCGGAGTACTATAAAGAGGCGGTTTACTTCTTTGATACAAATCTTTATTCTCCCTGTAATATGTTTATTATGAAGAAAGAAATTTTAAATGAACTGTGTGCATGGCTGTTCCCCATTCTCTTCGTCTGTGCGGAGCATGGTGGTGAACGGGAGGATGCATACCAAAATCGATATCCAGGGTTTCTGGCAGAAAGACTTATGACATTTTTTTTTGAAGAGAAAAGGGAGCAATATAAAATTGTGTATGCTGATAAGAATTTTTTGGAATGAATTTATCAGGCATTGTCTAAACTCCAAAAATCCAATATACTACTGATAGTATCAATTGGTATAATGGACTTTTTGTACAAAGGTGAAGGTGCAACTAATGAACTTTGAATTAATGGCTTCCATGATGTGTGCCGATTACGGCAATCTGAAAAAAGAAGTACGAGACTTAGAGAAAGGTGGTATCGATTCCTTCCACATTGATATTATGGACGGACGATATGTGCCAAACTTTGCCATGTCATTGAATGATATGGCATATATTGCATCGGCAACGAAGAAGCCGCTGGATGTACATTTAATGGTGGAACATCCCAACCACACGGTAGAATTATTTACAGACCGCCTGCGTAAAGGAGATACAATCTATATTCATCCAGAGGCGGAATATCATCCATCCACTACACTGCAGAAGATTATCAATGCCGGGATGGTCCCGGGGATTGCGATCAATCCGGGCACTAGCGTGGAGACGGTCATGGAAATGCTGCGGATCGTAAAGAAAGTATTGGTAATGACGGTTAATCCGGGCAATGCGGGGCAGATGTTTATGCCCTATGTAGGGGAGAAAATCAATAAGCTGCTGACATTGAAGGAGCGGATGGATTTTAAGATTTACTGGGACGGTGCTTGCGGAGCGGACAAGATTAAAACATATGCGCCGAAAGGGATCGACGGATTTGTGTTGGGGACGACGCTTCTGTTTGGTAAAGAGAAGCCGTATGGGGAGACGTTAGCGGATATTAGGAGAATGCAGTTTTAGGCAGAGTGCGTGAAAGGTAAAGGATGATGACATGAACATAGCACTAATACTTGCGGGCGGAACCGGAACGAGACTTGGCTCCGATATCCCGAAGCAGTATATGTCCGTAAAAGGAAAAATGATTATTACCCATTGCCTTCATGTGTTTGGCATTCATCCGCAGATTGATGCAGTACAGATTGTTGCACATGAGCAGTGGCATGAAGAGATATGTGAGCAGATGCCGGGCGATGTCACGAATAAGTTCAGGGGATTCTCCGAACCGGGAACGAACAGGCAGCGTTCGCTTTATCATGGGCTGCAGGATATTATGAGATATGCCGAAGAGTCGGATGTGGTCATCGTGCATGACGCAGCGAGGCCGTTAGTTTCTGCGGATATGCTTTCAGCCTGTGTGGAAGCGTGCAAAGAACATGACGGTGTTGTACCGGTATTACCTATGAAGGATACTGTATATTTGGGTGATGGCAGGATGATTACTTCGCTTCTGGAGCGTGAAAGGGTTTATGCGGGACAGGCGCCGGAAGCGTTTTTGTTGGGAAAATATTTTGAAGCTAATCGGTGTCTTATGCCGGATCAGCTAGACCGGATTAACGGTTCCACGGAACCAGCAGTCATGGCAGGCTTGGATATTGCAATGATTCCGGGGGATGAGGGTAATTTTAAAATTACGACGCAGGCAGATTTAGAGAGATACAAGCAGTTGCTGGAAACACCTAAATTGCAGATTGAGTAAATTCGGGGGATTAGAATGAAAGCATATGTATTAGAAGGTATAAATCATTTAACATATAAGGATGTTCCAACACCACAGCTTCGCGAGGATGAAGTACTGGTTGAAGTAATGAATGCGGGAATCTGTGGCTCAGATATCCCGCGTATTTTTCATACGGGCACCTATCATTTTCCGACGATTCCCGGACATGAGTTTGCGGGGATTGTTCGTCAGACAGGCGCAGAGGCGAATAACCATTTGGTGGGCAGGCATGTGGGCGTGTTTCCGCTAATTCCCTGCATGCAGTGTGAGCAGTGCCAGAAGAAAGCTTATGAAATATGTCGGGCATATAATTATCTGGGTTCCAGAACAGACGGCGGATTTGCTGAGTATGTGGCAGTACCGGTATGGAATCTGATCGAACTTCCGGATGATGTAAGCTTTGAGGATGCTGCAATGCTGGAACCGGCATGTGTGGCATTGCATGCTATTAGGCAGGCTGATATGACGAATGTTACTTCTGCGGCAGTATACGGGTGCGGAACGATAGGTATGTTGGTGATTCAATGGCTTGCCTCTATGGGAGTCAGGAATCTGTATGCGGTCGGAACGAGGAAAGAGCAGCAGGAGTTGTTATCCGACATTGCAAATTGTATTTTCTGCAATTGCCGTGAGCAGGATCCGGTTGACTTTGTCGGGCAGCAGACGGACGGAGCGGGTGCGGATATTATTTTTGAATGTGTGGGTGTAAAGGATAGTGTAAACAATTCGGTGGCTTCTGCACGGGCAGGCGGGCAGATCGCTTTTGTGGGCAATCCGGCGGGCGATATAGAGTTAGATAAGCAGATTTATTGGAAGATTTTACGACGGCAGCTTACCATATATGGCACATGGAATTCTTCGTTCACGAAAGAGGATGATGATGATTGGCACATGGCGGTCAAGGCGATACAGGCAGGGAAAATACGACCATCCAGGCAGATTACGCACAGGTTTTCCTTTGCTGCATTGCCGGACGGTCTTTCGGTTATGCGGGATAGGGGTGTCTTTACGAATAAGGTGATGATGGAGAACTTAAATCCACTTCCATAAATATACAAATCCCCCAAATTGTATTCCCTCACGTGCCTCCAAATCGTTGTCAACAATAAGACAAAATGCTATAATTTCCATCAACTGGTGTAGGGAGGCGCTTGTACGATGGAGAATGAATTAAATACGAAAAAAAACAGTAATCAGGCGATGGTGAAGATATGCGGTTTTATTGTGGATAAGAGAAATCTCTTTTTCCTAATCTTCGGTCTCCTGATTATTTTTTCCGCCATATCGAGAAACTGGGTCGAGGTGGAGAATTCCATGGCACATTATCTGCCGGGGACGACGGAGACGAAGCAGGGTCTGGATCTCATGGAAGAAGAATTTATTACATACGGAACCTGTAACGTGATGATGGCGAATGTATCCTATGAACAGGCAGAGCGTATATGCGAGCGTCTGGAACGGTCGCCGGGTGTATTCTCCGTGGACTTCGACGATACGGAAGAACATTACACGAACGGTTCCGCTTATTATAATGTTACGTTCGATTATGACGAGAAGGACGATGCCTGTCTGGAGGCTTTAGACGCGTTGAAGGAGAAGCTGGACGGTTATGATTATTATCTGACTACAAGTCTGGGAGATACGCAGTCGGAGCTGATCGGACAGGAGATGAATACGATTACCGTGCTGGTCGCGATCATTGTTGTGTCGGTGCTTTTGCTGACGACGCAGGCTTATGCGGAGATTCCGGTATTGTTGATCACATTTCTGTCGGCGGCGATTCTCAATATGGGAACTAATTTCCTGTTGGGTACGATCTCCTTTGTATCTGATTCCGTAACGATCGTGTTGCAGCTCGCGTTGTCGGTAGACTATGCGGTTATCCTTTTGAACAGATATAAAGAAGAGCACGCATCGCTTCCTGCCAGAGAAGCGATCATCATTGCGCTCAGCAAGGCGATTCCGGAGATCGCGGGAAGTTCTTTGACTACGATCGGTGGTTTGATCGCCATGACTTTCATGCAGTACAAGATGGGACCGGATATGGGTGTCGTACTGATTAAGGCGATTCTCTTAAGTTTATGTGCGGTATTCTTATTGATGCCCGGTGTCATTATGCTGTTTTCCAACCTGATGGAAAAGACGCAGCATAAGAACTTCATTCCGGAGATTCCGATTGTAGGAAAATTTGCATATTTGTCGCGGTATATTGTGGCGCCGCTTTTTATCGTAGTGATCGCGATCGCTTACAAGATTTCGGGCAGCTGCCCTTATGTGTTCGGATACAGCACGGTGACACCGCCGCTGCAGAACAGTGTGCAGAAGGCGGAAGAGATGCAGGGGGAGAATTTCGGCGAATCCAATATGGTTGCACTTCTTGTTCCTGCGGGAAGTTATGAGGATGAAAAGGCGCTTCTGCGGGATCTGGATGCATGCCCGGAAGTGGATTACACGATGGGGCTTGCAAACATTGAGGCGATGGATGGTTACAATTTGACGGATAAACTGACACCGCGTCAGTTTTCGGAATTGATCGATCTGGATTATGAGGTGGCTGAGTTGATCTATGCGGCTTATGCGGTGAATGACGAGGACTATGCGAAGGTAGTCAACGGGCTGTCTGATTATCAGGTGCCTCTGATCGAGATGTTTATGTTTGTCTATGATGAGGTGGAAGAAGGTTATGTGACGCTGGAGGATGATCTGCAGGAAACGTTGGATGATGCTTACAGGCAGATGAACTTCGCAAAGAACCAGCTTCAGGGAGAGAATTACAGTCGTATGCTTGTATATCTCACGCTGCCTGAGGAGAGCGAGGAGACTTTCGCTTTTCTGGATGAGATGCATGAGATTGCCGGAAAATATTACAGCGGCAAGGTGCTTGTCTGCGGTGAGTCGGTGAGTCAGTATGACTTACAGAAAACTTTCTCGCGGGACAATATCGTGGTGAATGTGGTGTCCATTCTGGTGGTTTTGGTGGTATTGCTGTTTACCTTTAAGTCGGCGGGTATGCCGGTGCTTTTAATCGCTGTCATTCAAGGAAGTATCTGGATCAATTTCTCGGTGCCTGCGCTGCAGAACGATAATCTGTTTTTCATGGGTTATCTGATCGTCAGCTCCATACAGATGGGTGCTAATATCGACTATGCCATTGTCATTGCCAGCCGGTATACGGAGCTGCGCAAGGAGATGGGCAGGAAGCAGTCCATTATAGACACGATGAATCAGTCCTTCCCGACGATCGTAACTTCCGGTACAATGCTTGCGATATCGGGTATACTGATCGGCAAGATGACATCGGATGTGGCGATCTTTGGTATCGGTAAATGTCTGGGCCGGGGAACACTGATCTCCATTTTCATTACGATGTTTGTGCTCCCGCAGATCCTGCTGGTGGGAGATAAGATTATAGAGAAGACGGCGTTTGTCATGAACATGCCGATTCGTACGAAGAACGCTTCCGGTCTTGTGAAGGTGGATGGTCTGGTACGAGGCAGGATCGAGGGTACGGTTACCGGTACGATGAATGCGATTGTCAGAGGTAATGTGAGCGCCTATGTGGAGGCAGGAGATGTGACGGAGCTTACGGAGGAAGAATACAGGAATCTGACAGAGGCAGTGTCGGAAGAGATGGGAAGCAGGGAGGTGAAGACGCATGCGTAAGGAAAGTAGGTTATCATCTCCGATCAATGAGTTACAATGTAGTCGGAACCGGATTTTGAATATAAAAGGTGCGAAAAGTGGATTTGCTATTGTGCTGGCGGCGTTGCTTGCCATAGCGCCCGCGGTGGATGTTCTGGCTGTGGAAGAGGGACAGAGCGTATCGAACCATGAGACGGCAGATAGCAAAGGATCGAGAACTACAGACGGCAATAGTGCCGGGCAGACAGATACAGGAGAGGTGGCGGACGATAGCACGAAAGAAATCACCAGTGTCGAGGATGCGAATGAAACGCTGGCCTCTTATAAAGATGAAGAGACCGAGTGGGAAGAGATATACATAGATTCTGTGGAAGGGCTGAAGGCCTTTTCAAGAAAATGCCGACTGGATACATGGTCTCAGAACAAGAAGGTATATCTGCGGGACGACTTAAATCTGGCGGGCAGTGAGTTTATATCCATACCGACTTTCGGCGGATATTTCGACGGTCAGGGACATACGATTAGTGGTCTGACGATCAGGGACTGTGTATCGTATACGGGATTGTTCTGCTATACACAGAAATCGGCTGTCATAGCGAATCTGAACGTGCAGGGGGCGGTGCGTCCTTCCGGCAATCAGATGGTAGTCGGCGGCATCGTGGGCGACAACAGCGGTATTATAATCAACTGTACTTATGAAGGGACGGTTGAGGGGAATGATTACGTTGGCGGTATCACGGGATTTAATGAGCTCAGCGGTATCCTGATGGACTGTAAAAACAGCGGTAAGATCACGGGAGCACATTACACGGGCGGCATTGCGGGTGAGAATATCGGAAATATAGTGGGCTGTACGAATGCGGCACAGATCAACACCTCCAATGAAGATAAGGGCAAGTCGCTTGAGGATATTAATCTTACGCAGTATACGACCGGATTTCTGGATAACGGTGAAGGGGGCGAGGCGGAAAAAGAGGCGGCAGTTATCAGCAATACCATTGATTCCGGCGGCATTGCGGGGCTGTCAACGGGTATTATACAGTTTTGCAGTAACAGCGGAGAAGTCGGCTATGAGCATGTGGGATATAATATCGGCGGTATCGTGGGACGGCAGTCCGGTTATGTGTATGCGTGTGAGAATACGGGGACTGTCTATGGACGTAAGGATGTAGGCGGTATCGCGGGACAGACGGAGCCGTATATTGCGGTGGATCTTTCCGAGGATATCGCATACCAGCTCATGGATAATATTGACAAGATGCACGATCTGACCGGACAGATGCTTGACGATGCAGGGACGGAATCTGATACGGTATCGGCTCGGTTAAGCATTGTGCAGGACTTTGTAGATAAGGCGTTGGAGGATACTTCTTTTCTGGCCGACAGAACCGTGGGATGGACGGACGAGATGATCGGTTCCGTCAACGAGGCGGTCAATCGGCTGGACTATATCATGGATGAGTCTGCAAAGGATGACGGGGTCATCGATTATGCGCACGACGCGGCGGGCAATGTGAAGGATGCAGCAGAGAAATTGGGCGATATGGTAGATTCACTGGATATCTATCAGTACATGACGCCGGCGGAAAAAGAGCGTTATGATAATGCAAAAGAAAATATGGAGCGTGCCACGAAGCAGCATGCGGAAGATTATGCCGAAGCGCTGGAGGCATATGAGAATTATTATATCGACCGTGTACGCTCCACGGAAGATAAGTATAAACAGCCGGATCAGTTTAACGAGAATGATTTGAAACCACAGTTTGAAAGCGGCGTGGATACCGGATGGTCATGGAACGGAAGCAATACTTATGAGAATTATTTCGGGGTGACAGGGTGGGTACACCACAATCCCGATACGGGCGAGGACAGAGATTTCCCACAATTGGAAGGGGATCTGGGGACACTGGATCATGATCTGCTGGATGACGCTGACAAACAGATGGCAGAGGATATCGTTAAAGTGCAGAAAGACGCTTCCGACTACGCGGATAAACAGTACAGCGGCGGAGATGTCACGAAAGACTACGATCGGGATATGCGGGAATATCTGGAGATCATGTCGGATATCGTGATGGCGCATCAGGACGAGATGACGGAGGATGCCGCCAAGCAGCTTAAGAGCGCGATGGGATATGTGGGAGATGCTGCGGGTAACATGCAGTCCGCCGGCAGTGAGGCGAGACATATGCTGGATACGTTGAACGATATGCCGGATATTGCACTGCCGCAGCTTGGCGGTGATTACCGATCCAGAACGAACAGTCTGACAGCTAATCTGCAGGGGTTGTCAGAAAATATGGGACGGCTGAATGACGAGATGTCTTCCACCAATGATGTGCTGATAGACGATCTGTCGGGTATTAACGATCAGTTCAGCACGATCATGCGGTTATATACGGACGCGATCGACGGCGTTCTGGATATGGATTATACCAATATTTACGAGGATACTTCTCAGGAGAATGCCGAGACCAGTACTGATGCAACGATCGCAGACTGCAGGAACGGTGGTTTGGTACAGGGAGATATCAATGTCTCCGGTATTGCCGGCACCATGGCGATCGAATATGATTTTGATCTGGAGGGTGATGTCACAGGCATTGAGAACGCTAAGATGAATTCAACCCTGCTGACTAAGTGCGTGCAGCGTGGGAATATCAATGTGGGCAAGGTCATGGCACATAAGAGCTGTGCCGGAGGGATATCGGGTCTGCAGGAGATGGGTACTATCCTGCGCTGTGAGAATTACGGACGGATCGAGACCAGTACAGGTAATTACGCGGGCGGGGTAGCCGGTCAATCTGTGTCTTATATTATGAACAGTTATGCGAAATGTACCGTGTCCGGTAAGGAGTATGTGGCTGGAATCGCGGGCTCCGGTTCAAGTATTGAGAATTGCTGTGCGATCGTGCGCATTCAGGAGTCGGATGCTTTTTCGGGAGCGATTGCGGGCGATACGGACAGCAGCGGAACTGTGTTGCACAATTATTTCGTGTCGGATGAAATTGCGGGTATCGACCGAATCAGCTACAGCGGCAAGGCGGAGCCGATCGGCTATCAGGATATGTTGGAGATCGAAGGGATCCCGAATAAGTTCCGTATGATGACGATTTCCTTCTATGCAGATGAAGAGGAAGTCAAGACGGTAGAGTGTCCTTACGGCGGCAGCGTTCCCATTGATCTGTATCCGGAGATACCGGCAAAACCGGGATTTTATGCGGATTGGGATATTAAGGATCTGAACAATGTGCTGTATGACGAAGACGTGACGGTAGAGTATGTCCGGTATCTGACCACACTTGCATCGGAGCAGACACGTCCGAACGGGCAGTCTGTTATTTTGGCGGACGGTATGTTTAAGCAGGAGGATGTGTTGAACGTGACAGGGGGAACATCTTCCGAAAACGGTACAACAGATGCGGCGCTGCCGAATGATGTGGAAGAGCGCTGGACGGTGGAGATCCCCGATGACAGTGCGGCGCGAATGAAGACGGAAGAGGCGGATGAAACCCGCGGGACACACACGCTGCGGTATCAGGCGCCGGAGGGACAGACCGAGGGCGTGAGTATCTACGTGAAGGAGGATGGCGAATGGAAGCAGGCGGATACGGAACTTATGGGAATCTATCATCTGTTTACTGTTGCGGCCGCTGATGGTGCGAATGCGGAGATCGCTGTGTGTATATATGAGAAAGGAATCAAGGACTATCTGATCTATATTATTCCGGCGGCAGTGGTGCTGATTGTGATCCTCATTTTGATTGTTAGGAAGGCCGGAAAGAAGAGAAAAGCGAAGAAGGCGATAGAAATAGAAGTTCCGAATCAGAAAGAAACAAAAGCAGCAGCGCGAGAAGAAACAAAGGCTGTTGACAAGGAAGAGAAAAAATAGAAAAGAACAGAATGAACCGCTCCGGAATATCGGGGCGGTTCATTTTGTATCTTCATCGATTCTTCTATGGTGATTCGGTGCGGTACGGTAAGCGTCGGATTAGAATACATCCATCACAAACAAATACCCGATCATCACAATCAATCCCACACAGAACAGCAACAGTCCGAAAGACATGCTTCGCGCGATCAATGTATTGTTCTCGGACCATTCTTCATGCATCATCGCAAACTTATGCTCAAAGTCTGTTTCCTTTCTGTCCTTTCGGAAGAAGATCCTGTTACCCAGCGTCTGGAAAAATGATGCGACGCAGGCAAGCATGTGGGTAAAGGGAGTTCCCTCCGGAAGTTCATGCGGAAGCTTGCTGTCCCGATATACTGTCTTGCGCAGGAATACGACGATTCCGTCAACCAGACTGTCCAGTATGCGGCAGATTACGCCGAACAGGAAAGGCAGAATATTTAGCAGTATCGGGCGGTAGATCAGGTTTTCTAGGTCTAAGTATTGATACCAGCGGTTAACGTATTTTCTGGTTGTTTTCTTTTTACGTACAACAAAAACCGACGAGCGGCCGGCGGAACGGTTCGTGACATTATGGTTGTCGCGCATTTTGCCGCTAATCGAAGCGGGTTTCATCATCCATAATCTTACAACCACGAAGTAGACAAACAGACCGATCACAAGCGAAATCAAGGCACCCTGCAGATTTGTGAGGGAGAAGTAAGCGACCGGCTTTGCAACAGCCTCCTGCATCGGTACGAGCGTGCGCACGATACTGTCCTCCGGCAGCATGAAACCTTGTCCGATATCAGCCAGTCTGTCCATCACGACATGCGGCAGGAAACCCATGATCGGCAGCAGAGTCGCACTTACGGTCAAGGCTGCGGCGCTGATTTTATTCATATATTTGCCTTTCAGTGCGTCGTAATCCGCCTGCACTTTAGCATCTGTATTTTTTTCCACGAAAAGAGCCACATAGAGTTTCGTCATATAGGCAACGGTCAGTCCGCCGCTGATCAGGAAAGTCCATTCTATGGCGTGCAGTGTGCCGGCACTCAATATACCGGGAATCTGTCCGTCGCGGAGGAGCTCGGTATACTCCACAATACTCTCATGGATCAGCGTCTTACTGATATAGCCGTTCCAGAGAGGTACGCCGCCTATACCGAGGGCGCCCATCAGGAAGATATAATTGAGCAGCGGTTTGTTGCGTCCGAATCCACGTATCGCATTTAAATCCAGTTTATGCACGTTCATATAGACCACGCCCGCGGCCATGAAGAGAGCCAGTTTGATCAGGGAGTGGTTTACCATGTGAAGCATGCTGCCCCGCACTGCCAATAAGTTTTCCCCTTCGGAAGTAAGAAGCCCGGACATACCGACACCTACCAGAATAAATCCGATCTGGGAGACGGAGGAGCAGGCAAGTGTTCGTTTAAGATCAATGGAAAAGAGGGCCAGCACGGCGCCGACTACCATGGTACACACACCCGTAATCAGAATAAGACAGCCCCACGCCGTATCGCCGAGGAAAATATATGCTGTCAGAATCAGTATGCCGTACATACCAGCCTTCGTCAGAATACCGGACAACAGAGCCGATGCCGGAGCCGGAGCTACGGGATGGGCTTTCGGAAGCCAGATGTGCAGCGGGAATGCGCCCGCCTTGGCAGCGAAGCCGAACAGCAGACACAGACCGGCGATCCGGAGCTGAATCGGAGTCGTATATTGGGAACTGAGCAGGCCGTATATGGTGTATGCACCTGTAAGGTCGTTGAAGAACAGCGTTCCTGTCACATCGTATAGCAGGAAGATACCCATCAGCATCACCAGACCGCCGATTACCGCCACGGCAAGATAGGTAGCCGCCGCTCGCAGAGCTTCCTTGTTTTCATCATGCGCCACCCACACATAGGAAGTGAAGGACATGATTTCGAAGAAAATGAAGGTCGTAAAGAAGTCGGCGGAGAGGAAGACACCTTCCGTCGCGCCCAGGGTGAGCAGCAGAAACAGATAGTAGCGGTTGCGATTGCGGTAATGTGCGAGATATTCCTTGGAAAAAAGTGTACTCATAAACCACATAAACGCCGCAACCATGCAGTATAACGCGCGGAATCCGTCCAGAGTAAAATGCAGCCCCATGCCGCAGATATAGGGAATCTCAAAGAGAGTTCCCGAAGTGTCCTGCGTTTGTATCTGTAGAAAGAGATACAGGGTGCAAACGAATATAACACCTGTTACGATATCGGCAAAATAACTGCGGGCATCCTTCTGAAACCGTCCTATGATGTAGCCGATCAGCGCCGCAGCCATCGGCAGAAATACAATTGAACATATTAGTATACTCATAATATAAACCTCACTATCTGGTATAATACTTTTCCACTCATTACTCGGAGCACCACGAGTTTGTGAAGCGTAAGCGAACAAATCTCGCAAACGAGCTTGCTCGTTTTGGTAATTTGCGAAGCAAATTTACTTTTTTTACATCCCCGCCACCGTACAGAAGAAATCAGTGAGCGGCTGGGAGTAAATGCCGAATGCTATCATAAAGAAAGTAAATACAAACAACGGCAGTAACATTTTCCAGTTCGGGTCCTTGATTCCCTGTAAGGTACTGTAGTCAAAGCCCTTGACGGGGAAAAAGGCGCGCGCCACTATTGTAAGCATATAGATCGCAGTCAGCAGAGCGGAAAGCAGCAGACAGGCGATGCCGAAGTAGGCGACCACATTACCGCTCTCCACGGCAGCCGAAGCCAGATTCCATTTACTGATAAAACCGGCCAGTCCGGGAACGCCCATCAGGGAGAGGGCGGATACGGTAAAAATGCCGAAAACGCAAGGCATTCGATAGCCCATACCGTCCAGTTCATGGACATAATTACGCTCGGTCTGATGTATGATGGCTCCTGCACAGAAGAAAGAGGATATCTTGATCACGGCGTGGAATACCAGATGGGACAATGCGCCCACCATTCCGAGCGGTGTCATCAGCGCCGCACCGAAGAGGATGTAGGACAGGTTACTGATGGTTGAGTAAGCAAGTCTTCTCTTGAGATGCGTTTCTTTGATCGCGCGGCTGCAGCCGTATACGATCGTAAACATAGTCAGCAGCAGAACGACGGTCTGCGCCCATGTGCCGCGCAGGAATTCAGTGCCGAAGCAGTAGTAAGTCAGCCGCAGGATCGCGAAAGCGCCGGCTTTCACGACGGCCACCGCGTGTAGGAGAGCCGTAACCGGGGTGGGTGCCACACCTGCCTGCGGAAGCCAGGAATTAAAAGGGCATAGAGCGGCTTTCACGCCGAATCCCATAAAGGCCATCACATAGACGAATAACAGAATGTTGGTACGCGAACCGATCTTGGCAGGGTCCAGAATACCGCCGAGTACAAATTCGTTGGTGGTTCCGTAGACGATGATCATGATCATGCCGATGAAAGCAAACGCCGCGCCGCCCAGGGAGTAGTACAGATATTTCCGGCTGGCAAGAATCGCTTCTCTGGTCAGCGTATGCATGACGAGAGGAACGGTGACAAGCGTCAGCAGTTCGTAGAAGAAATACATGGTCAGCAGATTGGCGGCAAGGGCGATGCCCAGCGTAATGCCGTAGGTTACCGTATAAAACAGGAAGAAGACCTTTTCGTGCTCTTCTTTCGTCATATATTCGAAAGCGTACAGCGTGGCGCAGGGCCACAGCGCGGAAACCAGTCCGGCGAAGACCATGCCCATGCCGTCCACCTTAAAACTGATGGACAGATCGCCCGTAAAGTGTGCCAGCAGGAAGGTACTGCTCGAGTGGTGTAGCAGCAGATACCAGACCAGAATACTGTTCAGGATAACGGCGCACTCTAGGAAAATCTCCCAGTGAGCTCTCTTACGGAAAGGAAGCAGCGTTGAGAGAATCCCCGCAACAGAGGGAATCAAGATCACTAATATTATCATAACCGCGCCTCCTTTCTAAACAAGCAGACTGACAAAACTTGTCAGAGAGTCAATAAGCTGTGTGGGGAACAAACCGATCAAAACTGACAAAACCGTCATAATACAGATCGGTATCGTCATATAAAGTGACGGTTCCCGTTTCTTGAGATTCGCATAATCGTAATCTGCACCGGGCAGGAAAGCGTAAATCGTAATCGGCAGCAAATAGCCGGCAGTCAGCAGTGCGCTGATCAGTAAGACAGCAGGCCCCAGCCAGCGAAACAATGGCATCCCACTCGACAGGCTTCCCGTCGCCAGATACCATTTACTGACGAAACCGCCTGTGGGCGGAATTCCGATCAGACCCAGTGATACAATTGTGTAACACCACATAGTGAACGGCATTTCCTTGCCGATTCCGCGTAGTTCTTCCACTCGTGTTTTGCCGGTCATGTAGATGATGGCGCCGACGCAGAGGAAGAGCGTCGCTTTGATTAGACCGTGTGCCAGTACATGCAGGAGCGAACCGTTTACCGCCTGCACGTCCATGACCGCCAGTCCGAACAGGATATAAGATAGCTGACTCACGGTGGAGTAAGCCAGTCTTTTCTTTAACACAGGCTCTCTGTAGGCCAGCATGGAACCCATGAAGACCGTGATCAGCGAAAGCGTAAGCCAGACTGTCTGCACCCATGTGCCCCGCAGGAAGGAAGCGCCGAAGATATAGTAGACTGTTCGTATGAGCGCCAGCACACCGGCTTTGACAATGACTGCGGAGAGCACCGCGGAGGCTGGAGCCGGAGCTACGGGATGAGCTGCGGGAAGCCATGCATGCAGCGGAAACATACCCGCTTTGACACCAAAACCAATGATCATGATCATCGCTATGATCAGCAGAAGCCCCTTGGTAGGTGCATCTGCCGCCTGCAATACGCCGCCGGCAGTAAAGTTTAGCGTGTCACTGTAATGACAGACGAAGTATATGCCAAACAGCGCCATATAGGCTCCGCATAAGGAGTAAAACAAGTATTTTAATCCCGCCATAATCGCTTCTCTGCTGCCGTTATGCAGTACCAGCGGTACGGAAGATAAGGTTAGTACTTCAAAGAACAGATAGAAGGTGATCAGGTTGCCGGAAAAACAGAGTGCATTCAAGACGCCGAATACGATCAGATAGAAACCGTAGTAGCGCTTCTCATTTTCTTCATGTTTCATATATTCAAAAGAGAAAAATCCTGCGCAGATCATGACCACCAGCGCGAGCACCGCGAACAGAACGCTGAGCTCGTCCACCGCAAACACGAGGGACAGGCTGCTTGTCAGGGTAAACAGTGTAAAGGATGTCCCGTAAGCGGTAAGGAGCGTGGCGATTACCAATGCGCCTGTCAGAAGAAAAGCGGCACCGGCAATCAGGTTAATTCTGACGTTTTGTTTATTCGAGTTTGCGGAATGAATCTCGCAATCGTGCGGAGCGCCTTTTGTTCTCCACGTCAGAAGGAACAATCCGATCAGGATCGGTATAAATATGGATAAAAGAATGAGATACATATGGAATCCCCCTCTACGCAAACATGGCAAGTCCCTGCTGTATCATATCGACAACAGGCTGGGAACTGATGCCAAGCATCACATTTAATACGATAAATGCCACTAAAACCATGGCATATAACGAAATATCCTTAAAAGTAACACTGGTGTAGGCACAGTTATTTAAAGGTGTGTAGATCCGAATCACCGTCTTCATGAAGTAGATCGCGTTCAGAATCGTACTGATTCCGAGGACGATCAGCGCCGGCAGCATCTTCGTGTGATTTAGGACAGCCGCCTGCGAGAACAGCAGTTTGCTGATAAATCCGGAGAAAAGCGGCACACCTACCATGGAGAGAGAGCCTACCGTAAAGGCGACACCGGCCCACTTGTTGCGGTAACCCGAGCCGGTCAGTTCGATAAACTTGCGGCTCCCGCCGGATACGTCAGTCAGCCCGATGGCGGCGATAAACAGCAGTGATTTCGTGGCCGCATGGGACAGGATATGGAAAATACTGGCCGTCATACCCTCCTGAGTGCCCATGCCAAATCCCATATAAATATAACCGATCTGTGCGACCGAAGAAAAAGCGATCATTCTGCGGACATCATTTTCTTTAATAGCGCTTAATGAGCCGAAGATCATACCCATCAGACCAAACAGGAAAAGGATATCGATGATCCTGCTGTCATGGTAGATCCTGAAACCGATTACACGGTAGATGATCTTAATGAGCAGGAAGATATATCCTTTGGACACCAGTGAGGATAAGATGGCAGCCGAGGAGACGGTAGAGTATCCGTAAGCATCCGGCAGCCATGCATGGAACGGGAAAAGCGCACTTTTGATACACAGTCCTACGGACATCAGCACGATGGCGACGATTAGAGGAATGTTATACTCACCGTTTGCCGTAAGAAGCGCCACGGATTCTTTAATATTGCTCATCAGCAGATGGCCGGTCAGGTCATAGAGCATACACAGACCGAGAAGCAGCAGGCCGGAACCTAACAGACTCATGATCATATATCTGACAGCAGCCTCGATGGTGCGGCCGTTCTGGCGGATCATGATCAGTCCGCATGCTGATATAGTATTGATCTCTACAAACACGTATGCCGTAAACATATCATTTGTGTAGACCAGCGCCAGCAGAGAGCTGAGCAGCAGATCCGATAATACATAGTAGAGATACGTCTTGTCTTCTTCGACTTCATCCGGCAGCTTATGTCTGCCACCGAAGAGGGAGAGCAGCATGATCACACAGAAAAAGAATGCCAGCAGCGCTTCAAGTATGCCGGCGCGGATCTCATTGCCCCACGGTGCGGGGAATTTGCCCATGACATAGACGAAGGGTTCGCCGATGTACAGAGTATATGCCAGCGTGCAAGCACTCAGCGAGATATTGATCGTGAGCAGTATCGTGCTGATCCACATGGCCGCCTTATCGCGCAGTCCCGAACTGATAATGCCCGCGAACAGACACAGCATAATAGAGATACAAGGAAAGTTCCGTATGATATCCATTACAGCCCCTCCTTTTTCAGCCGGCTGGATATCTCATCGAGATCCAGCGTCTGATAGCGTTTATAAAGTCTTATAGTAAGTGCCAGCATCAGGGCGGACACGGAGACGGACACCACGATACCGGTCAGCACGAGACCGCTGGGAATCGGGTTGATATAAGCTTCCATACTCTGTACGCCGTCCACGACGATGGGAGCCACACGTCCTCTGATATATCCTTTTTCCGCAAGGAAAAGATAGATCGCCGTATCCATGATGTTCAGACCGATGATCTTCTTGATCAGATTGGGCTGTAAGAGCAGATTTCCGAATCCAATGCCGAAGAGGATCATGGCGACAGCTTCGCCGTAGTTTATGAATAAATTTGCCCCCATTTTACAGACCTCCTCTTCTGAATAGTGCGTAGAATGCGTACATGGTGCACGCGACTTCCAGTCCCACGCAGATATTGATCGGCAGGATGATACCGCTGCTCAGGATATGCCCGGGGATGCCGAGCGGGATATGATTCTCGATTCCGTTTGCACCGGTCATGTAGAAGTATGTGCCGATCAGCCCGTACATGCACAGGGCGGTGATCTTAGCGATCTTATATATGTGTTCATTGAAGAAGCGCTGTGTCTTCTTGAAGCCAAAAGCGCTGACATACAGAATCAGTCCCGCCCCCATAATGGCGCCGCCTGAGAAGCCGCCGCCCGGTGACAGATGACCGTTCAATATGATATAAATACCGAATATAAAAATAATAGGACACAGAACGAAGGCAGTTCCCTGCAGGATCGCATCGTTCTTCGGCTCAAAACGGCGGTCATTGATCGCTTCCTGTTTCTTGAGGATCGCATCGTCCACCATGAGCAGGATCATGACACAGCATGTCGCGATGAACAGCACGTTAGTCTCTCCGAAGGTGTCGAAAGCCCTGTAGGTCAGGATCATGCCGGACACGATGTTGAGTGCGCCAGTTTCCTGTAATCCCTGTTCAATGTAACGCTCGGAGACAACATTGTTGACCGGATTCGACGGATCGCCGCTGGGCGGCAGATACGATACGGTCATCAATAGGACGCCCACTAAGGCGAAACAGAACAGGATCGCTATCGTAATATATATTTTATGGAAGATGCGCGCTGTTTTGTTCAGCTCTTTATCATAGATCTTATCGCGGATCATATCTGATTCGCGCATGCGTTCAATGATTGTTTCTTCCGGAACTGTGGGCGTCTGCTGTACCTGCATTTCCACTTCTCCGACATAAGGGTCCTTGCTGCCGGACAGCCAGCGGAAGAAACGGAAGGCATGGGTCTTCTCATATTCTTCTCTCGGTCTTAATTTACTCATTTCCAGGCTCCTCCTTTCCGGTCTTATCCTTTTCGATGCGGATCGCCTGTATCTTCTTCAGTGTGGCGAAGAACAGGACACTGGTCACACCTGCGCCGACGGCAGCCTCCGTGATCGCAAGATCGGGAGATTCCAGACACACCCACAGGATAGACATAATCAGGCTGTAGGACATATATATGAGGATGGAATTGAGCAGGTTTCTGGAGAAACTGACAGAGATCGCGCACACGATCAGAAATCCCATCAGAATACATTGAAAAGTCGTCATAACTCTTTGCCTCCTGTCTCGGATTGCTGTGCGGTTTCGGATACGGTATCGGTATCGGCCAGTTCTTTCTCTAATGTCTCGAGATCCGTGTAAACCTTACAGCGGCTTTCCAGAGTCTCGTTCGTTGCGACTTCCAGACGAGCCAGTACATGTGAAGACACCGGGGAAGCGAACCAAAGGAAAACCACAATCAGCAGAAGCTTTACGGATGTCATATTGAATCCTGAGAAAATCACCAAACCCAGCATGCAGGAAGCGATACCGAGAGTATCCCCCATCGCTGTTGCATGCATACGATTCAACACATATTGAAAATGGAATACCCCGAATATTTCCGTAAAAAAGATCACCAGACCACAGATGATGAACGAGCAGCCCAAGATCAGCCTGATCCAGTCAAAAATTCCCATCGGACATACCTCCTTCTTCCGTAGATTCCTGATCGTCAGGTGTCTGTCTTTTTTCTTCATAAATGCCGATATATACCTTCGTCAGTACGACCACTGCAAGGAAGCTGATCATGGCATAGACCAGACAGACATCCACCAGATAGCCCTCATCCAAAAGCAGGGCGAGAATGGCGATCATGACCATGACCATTGTGCCCATCATGTTCACCGACACAAGACGGTCTGCGATGCGGGGTCCTTTGATTGCGCGAAGCAGGCAGGGAAACAGCATCAGTGCCAGAATAATAAGAACTGCGATGTAAATGTAGTGATAGATCATTGTCAATACCTCTTTATTTTACGTTTTCAATTCGTTCCAACAGTTTGACGAATATGGAGGAGTCAATACCCTGCGCAAGTTCCTTATCCAGACAGTGGACTACATATTCATCGTCCTTCAGGCTGACCGTGATGGTGCCGGGAGTCAGCGTGATGGAATTAGCCAGAAGCACTCTCGCGAAGGTGGTCTGGAGCGTCGTTTTGAAATGAACCACCGCCGGTTCGAGGCAGTATTTTTCGGAATAGATCATTTTAAAAACCGCGCCGTTTGCCTTGAGGATCTCGACCAACAGCACGAATACATAGTGGAGCAACAGAAAGAACCTTTTACACAGGATGATGTCATTGACAGGTTTATAATCCAGAAATTTACATATAAACCAATAGACCGCGCCGGAGATCACCAGTCCGAACAGGGCGATTTCCAAAGTAAATTGGCCATTAAAGATAATCCATATGAGAAAAAATATGACAAACATGTGAGGTTGTCCTCCGTATAGTTTCTACTTATTAAAAAGTAAAATTTATTAACGGTTGAAATTATATACCTTTCATTTAAAATGTCAAGTCCACGAAGTGATAAGAAAATGTAAAGAATCCCGATATTTATTGAGAAAAATTTTTTAAAAAAGATTCCGGTAAAAGGGGTTGACAATCGCATAGAAAATGTTATCATATTTATAATTCCTATATGATTAGTATGAAAAGCAAAGCGGGCAGGCATTGCAGAGGAGTCGGCCCTTTGGAGGAGGATTCGGATGAGCTATCAGACAGATACCGTGTGTATTCACGGGCAGGGCAGCAGAGAGGCGATTGAGAGCACGGGAGCGATCAGCTTCCCGATATATCAGACGGCGGCATATGCACACCCGGCAGTAGGACAAAGCACGGGATATGATTATAACAGAGTGCAGAATCCTACCAGAAAAGAGCTGGAACGGATTGTGACGGACTTGGAGCATGGCTTGGATACCATTGCTTTTGCCACCGGTATGGCGGCGGTCAACGCTTTTATGGAACTGTTTGCCCCGGGTGATCATGTGGTAGCGACAGATGATCTGTATGGCGGTGTGATTCGGCAGTTCAGAAAAGTGAATGAGAAGAACGGAATGGAGTTCACCTACGTAGATACGTCAGACCTTGATGCGGTGGAGGCGGCGATCCGGGAGAACACGAAGCTGATCTACATAGAGACACCTACGAATCCGATGATGCTGGTGACGGACCTTGGCGCTGTCAGTGAGATTGCCGCGCGGCATAACTGTCTGGTTGCGGTGGACAATACTTTCCTGACACCTTATTTCCAGAATCCTTTGGATCTGGGGGCGGATGTGGTCATTCACAGTGCGACGAAATATTTAGAGGGACATAACGATACACTGGGCGGATTCCTGGTGACGAATCATGCGGAGATTGCCGATAAAATAAGAGAGATGGTAAAGACCACGGGAGCTTGTCTTGCACCCTTTGACGCATGGCTGATTCTGCGGGGGATCAAGACCCTGTCTGTGCGGATGGAGAAACATCAGGAGAATGCGCTGGCGATTGCAGAATGGCTTAAGGGCCATCCGAAGGTGGAGGAAGTGTTCTATGTAGGGCTGGAAGATCACACAGGGCATGACATAGTGCAGAGGCAGTGCTGGGGTTATGGCGGTATGCTGACGTTTCATGTAGACTCGCAGGAAACTGCACACAGCGTATTGGAGCGGGTGAAGCTGATTCAGTTTGCGGAGAGTCTGGGCGGTACGGAAAGCCTGATGACATATCCTTTTACACAGACGCATGCGGATGTGCCGGATGAGAAGAGGCGGGCTAACGGGATCGACGAGAGAACGCTGCGGATGTCGGTGGGGATCGAGAATGTGAGGGACTTGATCGCCGACTTGGAGCAGGCGCTTGGGTGAATGCAGAGGATATTTTCTGGTGTAATCGAAGGTGCGACATGGTATTGCGGATTTAGATAAGCGTTATAAGGGAGAAGAGGATGAAGTACAATTTTGACGAGATAATTGACAGGAGAAATACAGACTGTTTAAAGTATGATTTCGCGGCGGAGAGAGGGATGCCGGCGGATGTGCTGCCGCTTTGGGTGGCGGATATGGATTTTCGGACGGCACCGGGAATTATTGAGAGGGCGATGGCGGATGCAACGCTCGGAATCTACGGATATACGGAGGGCAGAGACGATTATTTCCAAGCGGTGGCTACGTGGTATCGGAATTATTTCGATTGGAATGTGGAGAAGAAGTGGCTGGTGAAGACGCCGGGGATCGTGTTTGCCATCGGCATTGCGATACAAGCTCTGACGGAAGCAGGTGATGCCGTAATGATCCAGCAGCCCGTCTATTATCCTTTCAGCGCGGTGATCCGGGATAACGACAGAACGTTAGTCAATAGTGAACTGATCCTGCGAAACGGACACTATGAGATAGATTATGACGACTTCGAGGAGAAGATTATTCAGAATCATGTGAAGCTGTTTATTCTGTGCAGTCCGCATAATCCGGTGGGCAGAGTCTGGACGGCAGAGGAGCTGCGCAGAGTGGGAGAAATATGTCTGCGGCACGGCGTGAAGGTCGTGAGTGATGAGATCCACAGCGATTTTGTCTATGAAGGCGCAAAGCATCATGTGTTTACGACGGTAGATCCTGCGTTTGAACAGATCAGCATCATTTGTACGGCACCGAGTAAGACTTTTAATCTGGCAGGACTGCAGATTTCCAATATTTTTATTCCGAACGTTCAGATTCGAAAGGCATTCCTAAAGCAGATGTCCGCAGTAGGTTACAGTCAGGTCAATATGATTGGACTGCATGCCTGTCAGGCGGCGTATGAGACGGGCAGAGAGTGGCTGGAAGAATTAAAGGTTTACTTACGGGGTAATCTGGATTTTGCCAGAGATTTCTTGGAGAAAAATCTGCCGCAGATCAAGTTGATTGAACCGGAGGGAACTTATCTGATCTGGCTGGACTGCAGTGAATTAGGGCTTACGGAGGAGAAGCTGGAGCATCTGATCGTCCACGAAGCGAAGCTGTGGCTGGATGCCGGAGCGATCTTCGGCAAAGCGGGTGAAGGGTTTGAACGGATCAATATTGCATGTCCGCGGGCGGTGCTGAAGGAGGCTCTTGAGAGGCTGCGGGGAGCGGTGGAGAAACTGATATAATGATTATGTGGGCGGCGTTAGCAGAAAGCTGATGCCGCTTTTGCTGTCTGTGGAAGTGGAAAAAAGTATCAGCGTATGATAGAATGGAAAGCGAATACACGGCAGGAGACTGGAGATACTTAGGAGCAGCCTGCCGACAGTCGAGAAAATGATCATCGGGCGAGTGGGTGCCCGGTTTTGTATGCATAGGTATGAAGAGAAACTAAACGATTTAAGGAGGTATGCGGAATGAAATACTTGGTGATCGGTGCGGGAGGCACGGGAGGCAGTATAGGCGCTTATATGACGGAGGCGGGTAAAGATGTGACGCTCATTGCGCGGGGAGAACACCTGCGGCAGATGCAGGAGCATGGTCTGCGTATGGAGACGACGAAGAAGGGGAATTATACCGTGCAGCCTGTTAAGGCCACGGATATGGAGCACTACGATGAACAGCCGGATGTTATTTTTGTCTGTGTAAAAGGATACTCGCTGGAGGACACGATACCTTTCATTAGGCGTGTGGCAAAAGATGACACGATTGTCATTCCGATACTGAATATATACGGAACAGGCAGCAGAATGCAGGAGAAGCTGCCGGGACTGCTGGTGACGGACGGGTGTATTTATATTGCGGGGGAGATCAAGGAACCCGGCGTGATCCTACTTCGCGGAGATATTTTCAGAATCGTCTATGGCGTGCGTGATCCGCAGGAACTCCGACCGGAGCTTTTCGAGGTGGCGAAAGATTTAAAGGACAGCGGAATCGAGGGTGTGCTGTCGGATAATATCAGGCGGGATGCGCTGCAGAAGTTTGCTTATGTATCACCGATGGCGGCATGCGGATTGTACTATCATGTGTCAGCGGGTGAAGTGCAGAAAACCGGGGACGCGAGAGATACTTTTGTGAAATTAATGCGGGAGATCGATGCGCTGGCGACGGCGATGGGAGTGCCTTTTCTTGTGGATATCGTGACCACCAATCTGCAGATTCTTGACACCCTGAATCCTGAGGCGAGCACCTCTATGCAGCGTGATGTCTATGCGGGCAAGGCGTCCGAGATTGACGGACTGATCTATGAGGTTGTGCGGATGGGGCAGCGTTACGGTGTGCCCACACCCACCTATGAGATGGTGGCGGACAAGGCAAGAGCACAAGGAGCTTTTGAGGGCGTGGCAGAGGAATTAGGAATTAAGAATGAGCAGGATGTTGTAAACCTTGTAAAAGAGATTCGCGCGGAAAGAGGAGAGCAATATAAATGCGAATAATGTTGGATACAAACATTTGATTTATGAAAGCATAGCCAAAGTATATTCCTTGGGATCGGGAAAGGACAAACGATATATGGAAACTACAGAAAAGAAATTTAAAGAGAAATATTTGGCAGGAGAAATCGAGTTTGAGGAAATTGATGACTATAGTCAGGATTGGGGATTCAGTGACGAACCGGTCACGTTGCGGGAGTATCTTGGACTGAACGCAGAGGAAGAGGATGCGTGGGTCAGCATTGGTGACGAGGCGCTTAAGGAGTTGCTGGATCAGCAGAGGTATAATAGTTAAAAACAGACTTGCCTGCATTCTATAAGGTATGTAACAGCCGGGGACAGACTCCTCGGCTGTTCATTTATGCTGTAGAAAACTCCACGGCAAACTTCGAGTTCGCGAAGCGAGGCTCGCAATCGAGCGTAGCTCGATTTGTTATTGTTCCCGTCTGCGCAGCCCCCACACCGACAACAGAGAGAAAAGCAGTATATAAACAATGCATCCAATCACAAAAGTACCCGTTTCGAGTTCCATATACGGATTGTTGGCGCGCATTCCCATGCAATAGAGCGAGTATGGGTAGTATAAGCCCCATCCTTTGTTGGTCACCATAAGACCGCCGATGCCGCCGATGAGTCCGATGCCGATCGGGACCGCGAAGGAGCGGATGATCATGGATATGGTAAGTTGTATGCAGCCGACCACGATGCCGCCGAGGATGCCGGCGGCGAGCCATCCGATGGAAGCTTTCGGAGGGAGACCGGGCAGGCCGCAGAGCTTACCGCACAGACAGTATAGAAAGAAAACCCATGCGTTACCGGCGATAACCATTATGATCGCCTGCACCAATTTACCCACATATAGAGAAAGGCGGGAGACAGGCACAGTCAAAAAACTGTTCCAGTTGTTTCTCATATGTTCCAGCCGCCACAGATAGGAGCAGTAGGTACCGATCAAAGCGGGCATAAAGATATAACACAGGAAAAGGGTGTGCTGGGACCATAGACTGTACCACTCGCTTTTCAGTAGTTCCAGATTTATCCTGTAATTGACAGTGCTAAAAAAGGCGGATATAATCGGCAGAATGAAGAAGGCGAGCCAGACAGGGCTCCTTTTCAGTTTCAGCCGTTCTGCTCTAATAGATTTCATAAATGATAGTGTCATAAGTGTCACACCTCCCTACGTGTAAATAAGATTCTGCCTGCAGCATAGAAAACTACGATCCAGACGAATATACAGATTACGGCAGCCGTTTCGGCCGGTGAGAAAGTACGGTAGTAGAATATGCTGATTCTGGTGGCTTCATCCCATTCTGACCAGACCAGACAAGCGCTTAAGTTGCCGCCCCAAGGCAGAAATGAGTAAGTTGTTACAAACATCAGAAGTAGCGCCGCCATGGAACCGCCAAGTCCGGCCACGAGAGGGATCATCTGGTTGGCAAAGAGCATGGACAGGGCAAGCTGCAACAGGAACAGAGAGATGTTGGCAGCAACCTTCAGCACATAGGAAAGCAAATAGTATTTCACCTCCGGATTGCCCTCATAACCCAGATGATAGCCGAGCAGAATAAAAAAGGCGAACTGGACGGCAAACATAGCGGCGATTATGATACATCCGCATACTGCTTTGGCATGGTAGAGACTTCCGGCGCTGCGGAGTGTTTCAAGCTGTTTATAGGTATTGCCCTTATGCTCGATATCGGCAAGGCGCGAAGCGAGCACGGACATCATCGTAGGAACCATGATGCCGTCCAGAAGTGACAGGAAATACAATAACGACATCCAGCCGCTTTGCAGTTCCCATTCCTTCGGATCTTTCATGGACCAGAGTCCCCACAGGAGCTGTACGGATAGCAGGGCAAACATGGTCAGCCAGACTTTTCTTCTTTTGGTCTTATAGAATTCCAATCGTAATGTTTTCATAGACTTGACTCCTTTCCGGTCAGGGACAGGAAAATATCTTCCAGACTCTTCTCCCTCTTCTCAACCCGGTATAAAGCAATATTCTGTTCGATCAGTCTTCGGCACAGCCCGGCGATATACGCATCCTCTATCATAGGGATCAGCAGATAATCATCTTCTTTCTGTATCTCAATGCCATCCTGATGAAGCAGAGAAATAACCGTGTCCGGCCGGTCGGTGCGCAGGGCAATTTGCTGCTTGGCATGGGAGTGCAGAGAGTCCAGTGTGTCCTGATAAACCAATTCACCTTTGCGAATAATGCCTACATGGTCGGCCATCTGGTCGATCTCGCTGAGCAGGTGGGAAGAGACGACTACCGTGATGCCGTATTCCCGGGGAAGGGTGCAGATCAGGTCGCGCATTTCCTGTATGCCTGCCGGATCAAGGCCGTTAGTGGGTTCATCGAGTATGAGCAGCTTGGGAAAACCGAGCAGCGCGGCGGCCAATCCGAGACGCTGTTTCATGCCGAGAGAGTAGTGTCCTACTTTCTTTTTACGCGCTTCGCTCAGGCGCACGATTTTTAAGACTTTATCTATGTCTTCTTTGGGGCAGCCTTTGAGCGTCTGGAGAATGGTCAGATTCTCTTCCCCGGTCAAATGACCGTAGTAACTGGGTGATTCGATCAGAGAACCGGTGTCGGCAAGAAGCTTTATGCGGTTTTTTTCATTTACGGGCATACCGAAGAGTGTGATGGAACCGTCGGTAGGCTTGGCAAGTCCGAGGATCATCTTGAGTGTTGTCGATTTGCCTGCGCCGTTGGGACCTAAGAATCCGTAAACGGCGCCCTGCGGCACCTGCATATGCAGAGAACTGACGCAACGGACTTTACCGTACTGTTTTGTGAGATTAGTGGTTTCGATTAAATTTTGTGTAGCCATAGGCCCTCCTCTTTTACTGTAAATTATTTTGCGGCAATTGCCTGATTTTCACGATAAGAATAAGAGGGGCACATTAAAGGCAGATGAAGCCTACATTACATTTACATTAAGATTCAGGATAAGATGTTTCGGGCAAGGATAAAAAATAGTATACTGCTATGTGTAAGATGCCGGGATAAAAAGCAGATGATATTATGATCGGAAACAGCTTGATATCGATTGGCAGAACAGACTTTATGAAACAGGCGGATTCGGATTGGAAAAAGGAGAGAAAACTCTGATATGAATATACACGAATATAAAATCATGCTGGTGGATGACGAACCGGCGCTGCGCAAGATGGTCGCAGAGTTCTTAGCGAAGGAAGGGTTTAAGAATGTGGTGTGTGCAGGAAGCTGCCTGGAGGCGATGGCGGTATATCACAGGGAGTACCCTGCGCTTATTCTGTTGGACGTGATGCTCCCGGATGGGGATGGCTTCGGCCTGTTTGGCGAATTGCGAAGAGAGTCGGAAGTGCCGGTGATCTTCCTGTCGGCACGGGATGAAGACGAGAACAGACTGCATGGCCTGGGACTGGGAGCGGATGATTATATTACGAAACCTTTCCTGCCCAAAGAATTGATCCTGCGCGTGACGGCGGTGCTGAAAAGGGTGTATCGTGTGAAAGAGACGGGGAAAGAGCATGAGATGATTCGGTTAGGAGATTACTGTGTTGATCTGGGAAGCGGTGTGGTGAGTCGGCAAAGCGCATCGGAATCATCGGAACCGGGAGAAACGGAGACCGCCACCCTCACGGCGAAGGAGTACGCCATCATAGAGAAGCTGGCGGCGAACAGAGGCCGGATCGTGACTATAGACGCACTGTGCGAATCCGTGTGGCCGGAAGGGAATTACGGTTATGAAAACACGCTGATCGTGCATATCAGGCGGCTGCGGGAGAAGATTGAAGAAGATCCTTCCCATCCGCGATATCTGCTGACGGTGCGCGGACTTGGGTATAAGCTGGTATAGCGGTGGCGGCATGCTCGATGCCGTCGTTACAGATTGATGAATACAGCAGGATGTTTTGAGAATTTTGAAAGGAATATGAGAAACAATATGAGGATCAGAAACAGACGGTCGGGAGTCCGCACGGTCATGTATTACGCAAAAGCTTTTATATGGATTATTGTGTTGACTTTGATTATTAATTTTATCTTGCTGTTTATTTTGCTGCTTCGATACCATCAATTCAGCCCGGATTATATGTACGGTGGCATGGTTATGGGGGAACTGACATTGACGGAAGAAGGCTATGAGCTGAGTGATCTTATGCAGGAAAGACTGACCGAGCTGGATCAGTGGGCTATGTTGTTAGATGAAAACGGGGCTGTTATCTGGAGCTTCAGGAAACCGCCGGAGATCAAAGACTCCTTCAGCCGTTCCGAGATTGCTGCCATGTGCAGATGGTATTTAAACGATTATCCGGTTTACCTGCGTGTATGGGAAGATAAGATCATGGTGGTGGCACGTCCGAGGGATTCCATGTGGAAATATAATGTAGAGCTTCCGGTTGCATGGATAAACTATATTCTGAGAATCGGAGGCTGGATTATTGTGTCGGATTTTCTGGGGATTCTGGTTCTTGCGGCATTTCTGCTCAGGAGAGGAGCAAAGAACAGGGAACAGGCGCGAATCGAGTGGATCGCCGGAATATCCCATGATATACGCACACCGCTGTCGATGGTGATGGGCTATGCGGATATGCTGGAGAGTGATGGAACGCTTACAGAGGAAGAGCGGCGGGAAGCGGCTGTAATCAGACATCAGAGCATGGTTATGAAGGAACTGATTGAAGACCTGAACCTGACTTCCAGACTGGAATACTCCATGCAGCCGCTGCGTATGGAGAAAGTACGCCCTACGGCGGTGGTTCGCGAAGTTGCGGCGGCGTTTCTAAGCGATGCGAGAGATGACGAACTGGAGATCGATGTGGATATATCCGGGCATGCGGAGGAAGCGTGGATCAAGGCTGATCAGAAGCTGCTGGTCAGAGCCTTGCGGAATCTGTTCCATAACAGCTTACAGCATGGCAGGAAAGGGAAGATTATGCTGATCCGGCTGCATGTATGGCAGGAGAGAAAGTGGTGCTGTATCAGCTTCGCGGATAACGGGATCGGCTATTCCGATGAAGTGCTGTGCGGACTGCGCAGTGGCAGGAAGAAACGGGCGGAACAGAAGATCAGAGGGCTCGGTATTGTACAGAAAATCGTGCTGGCACACGGCGGCAGGATTCTGTTTCGGAATAACGCGGAGGGAGGAAGTTACTGCGAGATGCGGTTTCGCGCATATTGTACAAGAAACTGATAAAAAAGATATAGCAAAGCCGTTGCCACTGTGCTACACTGTAAGCATCACAGCTATTTGATACTTGGGAATTATCTGCACGAAGTATCATAGAGAAGGTAGGAGGGCTATTGCAAAATGACAGCAGAGAAGATCAAAGAACTGGTGGCACAGATGACTTTGGAGGAAAAGGCAGCTATGTGTTCCGGTGCGGATTTCTGGCATACGGAGGCGATAGAGCGTCTGGGGATTCCGGCAAGTATGTTATCCGACGGGCCTCACGGGCTTCGTAAACAGAACCAAGAGGGAGATCATTTGGGAATCAATGACAGCATCAAGGCGGTATGTTTCCCGGCGGGCTGCGGAACCGCGGCTTCCTTTAACAGAGAGCTTCTAATGGAAATGGGCGAGACACTGGGCAATGAGTGTCAGGCGGAAGGCGTCAGTGTGATCTTGGGACCGGCAGTCAATATTAAGCGTTCCCCGCTTTGCGGACGTAACTTTGAGTATTATTCGGAGGATCCGTTTGTCGCAAGCGAGATGGCAGGTGCACTGATTCATGGAATACAGAGCAAGAATGTGGGTACCAGTATCAAACATTTTCTCGCGAATAACCAGGAGACGCGTAGAATGTCCTGCGACTCCCGTGTGGATGAACGGACGCTGCATGAAATCTATCTGGCAGCTTTCGAGGGAGCGGTGAAGAAGGAGAAGCCGTGGACCGTTATGTGCTCTTACAATAAGATCAACGGAACCTATGCGGCGCAGAATCATCAGCATCTGACAGAGACGCTGCGTGATCAGTGGGGATTTGAAGGTTACGTTGTGAGTGACTGGGGAGCGGTCAATAACCGTGTGGAAGACTTGAAAGCAGGATTGGATCTGGAGATGCCGGGCTCTAACGGAGCCAATGACAAGATGATCATGGGCGCAGTCTTAAGCGGTGAGCTGGACGAGGGTGTAGTAAACGAAGCGGTGGAGCGTATACTGAATATTGTGTTCCGCTACGAGGAGAACCGCGATAAGAATGCTGTCTTTGATAAGGATAAAGATCATGAGATGGCGCGTAAAGTGGCCGAGGAGACGATCGTTCTTTTGAAAAATGAGGGAGTGCTTCCGCTGTCTGACCAGCAGAAGGTTGCCTTTATCGGTAAGTATGCCGAGAAACCCCGTTATCAGGGCGGCGGCAGTTCTCATATCAACAGCCATAAGATTACGTCTGCACTCGATGCGGCGGAAGGGATGAAGAACATTACCTATGCGCAGGGCTTCGATGACGCGGAAGACAAGACCGACGAGAAGCTGCTTGCGGAGGCCGTAGAGGCGGCGCGAAATGCAGATGTGGCGGTTATTTTCGCCGGACTTCCGGAGAAGTTTGAATCGGAAGGATTTGACAGAAAGCATATGGCTATGCCTAACTGCCAGAATGAATTAATAGAGAAAGTGGCCGCGGTGCAGCCCAATACCGTAGTAGTCCTGCACAACGGTTCCCCCGTGGAAATGCCTTGGGTGGATCAGGTTAAAGGCGTTGTGGAAGCATATCTGGGTGGTCAGGCGGTAGGCGGAGCAGTCTGCGATATTCTGTTTGGCAAGGTGAATCCCAGCGCGAAGCTGCCTGAAACATTCCCGATCAGACTGGAGGATAATCCCTCCTATCTGTCTTATATCGGTGAGGGTGACATGGTAGAATACCGCGAGGGTATTTTCGTAGGTTATCGCTATTATGATAAGAAAAAAATGGATGTGCTGTTCCCCTTCGGTTACGGACTGTCCTATACCACTTTTGACTATTCCAACCTGACTGTGGACAAAGAGCAGATGAAGGATACCGATACGCTTCGTGTGACGGTCGATGTGACAAATACCGGTTCTGTGGCAGGTAAAGAAGTAGTACAGTTGTATGTGGCCGACCGGGAAAGTACGGTTATACGTCCTGTCAAAGAGCTGCGGGATTTTGTGAAGGTTGAGCTGGCGCCCGGAGAGACGAAGACGGTGACCTTTACGCTGGATAAGAGAGCATTTGCGTACTATAGTGTCAGGGTTCATGACTGGCATGTGGAGACGGGTGAATTTGATATCATGATCGGTAAGTCTTCCAGAGAAATTATGCTTACTAAGACAGTGACTGTGGAATCTACAGAGAAACTGCCCTTCGTATATACCACGGATACGACGATGGGAGATGTTAAGAAAGATCCCAGAGCATGGGAGATCGTGAAGGGGATTATGTCGAAAGGACTCTTTAGTGAAGAGCAGGGCAACTCCGAGGGAGAGAGCGCTGCGGAAGCCATGACGCAGGAGATGAATGATGCCATGGTAGAGTATATGCCTCTGCGTGGGCCGATCAGCTTCGGCGGACAGGTGACGATGGCGGATGTGCAGGCATTAGTAGATAAGCTGAACGCGCTGGAGGAATAATCCGAAGTAAGTAAAAATATAGTAATCAGAAAAGGCAGAATCCTTTTGGGGGCTCTGCCTTTTCATGTGCTGATTGTATTATAAGTTATAAACCGTGATTTGGAGTCAGTCGGTATTGTACAATCTAATTCGATTTATTTGCAAGCGCCGCTTCCACGAATCCCTTGAATAAAGGATGCGGGCGGTTCGGTCTTGACTTCAATTCCGGATGCGCCTGTGTCGCCACGAAGAACGGGTGATTTGGAAGCTCACACATCTCTACGATACGGCCATCGGGTGATAAGCCGGACAGCTTCATGCCGTTCTCTGTCAGTACGGCGCGGTAATCGTTGTTCACCTCGTAACGGTGCCTGTGTCTTTCATGGATCGTCTCTTCACCGTACAGGGCATATGCCTTGGAAGACTTGTCCAGTACACAGGGATAGGAACCGAGGCGCAGAGTGCCGCCGATGTCTTCCACACCGTTCTGGTCGGGCATAAGCGCGATTACCGGATGGGTCGTGGAAGGGTCCAGTTCTATGCTGTGCGCATCGTTATAGGCAAGCACGTTTCTGGCAAATTCCACGATTGCAAGCTGCATACCGAGGCAGAGCCCCAGAAAAGGAATGCTGTTGGTTCTCGCGTAAGTGATGGCATGGATCTTGCCTTCGATGCCTCTGTCGCCGAATCCGCCGGGCACGAGTACGCCGTTGACGCCGCCAAGCAGTTCACTTACATTATCTGCGGTGACGGTTTCGGAATCCACCCACTTAATATTGACGACGCAGTGGTTGGAAATACCGCCGTGTTTTAAAGCTTCCACAACACTGATATAAGCGTCGTGAAGCTGGGTATACTTACCTACAAGAGCAACTGTAACTTCACTGGCAGGAGTCCGCAGGGATTCTACCACCGCCCTCCAATCCGCCAGATCGGGTTCCGGGCAGCTCAGCTTCAGACAGTCACATGCCACCTGCGCCAGATGTTCTTTTTCCATGGCAAGGGGAGCCTCATATAAGTGTTCCACATCAAGGTTCTGCAGTACACGATTGCTGGGTACATTACAGAACAGCGCAATTTTATCTTTTAAGGTCTGATCTAATGGACGTTCGCTGCGGCACACGATAATATCGGGTTGCAGTCCCATACCCTGCAGTTCCTTAACGCTTGCCTGCGTGGGCTTGGTCTTCATCTCCTGAGAAGCGCTCAGGTAGGGAATCAGCGTCACGTGGATGAGAATCGCATTCTCCCGTCCTACTTCGTGCTGGAACTGACGGATGGACTCTAAGAACGGCTGACTCTCGATATCGCCTACCGTACCGCCCACTTCGATAATGGCAATGCGGGTATCCTCATCGGTGAAATTGCGGTAGAAACGACTCTTGATCTCATTGGTGATATGCGGGATGACCTGTACGGTACCGCCGCCGTAATCACCGCGCCGCTCTTTCTGTAACACCGACCAGTATACTTTGCCGGTAGTGACATTGGAATTTTTATCCAGATTTTCATCAATGAACCGCTCGTAGTGCCCCAAATCCAGATCTGTTTCCGTGCCGTCCTCCGTGACGAATACTTCACCGTGCTGGATCGGATTCATTGTTCCGGGATCGATGTTGATATAGGGATCAAACTTCTGCATCGTGACCTTGTAGCCGCGAGCCTTCAACAATCTTCCCAGTGAGGCGGCGGTAATACCTTTGCCGAGACCGGATACAACACCACCTGTTACGAATACGTATTTTACTGCCATGATTTCCTCCATACTTGAAGCGCTGCGATTTAATAACAAAAAGTAACTATTCAGCACGAAACAGTAGAAGCTGTGTGAATAGTTACAGCCAAACACAATATATAGCCTATTATACAATGGAAGAGCAGGAAAAATCTACTCTTAAGGTCAAATTTTGTAAAAAAATTTATAATTCTTTAATACATGTGTTCAGAAATTCATAATTCTCATATTGATTTATGATTTTTCCTTCTATATACTAAATATAGTTCTTGGATTTATGATTTACTTTTCACAGAAGCAATTTGGCAGGGTCTGCTTATGCGGATTTGAAAATGTGCCAAGGAATTTTCTATAACAGAAAAATACTTGAATGAAAGTGAGGATTCCTCATGGATGATAATTTAAACTCTTATGACGGCGGTCCGGGCCACGGACCGAACGGGTCAGGTGGCCCGGGCGGTAACAATAACGGCGGCGGTCCGGGCGGTCCGAACGGGAGCGGTAACGATCCCCGTAAACAGAGCCTGATCATGCTGGTGATCGCGGCTTTGGTCACACTGTTATGTATCAGTGTATTTATGAAAATGCTGACCGGCGCCAGCAATCAGGAGATCACCTACAACGCTTTTATCCAGATGATAGAAAGCGGGCAGGTTGAAAGCGTAACGGTCGAGTCGGACAGAATTACGATCTATCCGAAAGGCGAAAAATCGGAATCTCCGTTTATGTATGTATACGGTATGGGAACCGTCACTTACTATACGGGCAGGATGGAAGATGATGATACGCTGACGAAACGTCTGCTGGAACATAATATTGCCGTGAACAAACAGGTGTCCGACAGTTCCAGTGTGATTATGACAGTGCTGCTTTATTATATTCTGCCGATTCTCCTGATGTGGGGGCTTCTCAGCCTGTTGTTCCGCCGGATGGGCGGCAAAGGCGGGCCGATGGGTGTCGGCAAGAGTACTGCGAAAGCCTACGTGCAGAAGGAAACGGGCATCACTTTTAAAGACGTGGCAGGCGAGGATGAGGCGAAAGAGTCGTTGGTAGAGGTCGTAGACTTCCTGCATAATCCCGGCAAGTATGCCAAGATCGGTGCGAGGCTTCCTAAGGGAGCGCTTCTGGTGGGTCCTCCCGGTACCGGTAAGACACTGCTTGCCAAGGCGGTTGCCGGAGAGGCACATGTGCCGTTCTTCTCGCTGTCCGGTTCTGATTTTATAGAATTATATGTAGGTGTGGGCGCTTCCCGTGTGCGTGATCTGTTCAAGGAAGCGGAGAAGAACGCGCCTTGTATCGTATTCATAGACGAGATCGATGCCATCGGCAGGAGCAGGGACTCCAAATACGGCGGCGGCAACGAGGAACGGGAGCAGACGTTGAATCAGCTTCTGTCCGAGATGGACGGTTTCGACGGCAAGAAGGGAATCATTATTCTGGCGGCCACCAACAGGCCGGAGATTCTGGATAAGGCGCTGCTTCGCCCGGGACGGTTCGACCGGAGAATTATCGTAGATAAGCCCGATCTGAAAGGGCGTGTGGAAATCCTGAAAGTGCATGCCAAGGATGTGCGGATGGACGAGACGGTAGATCTGAACGAGATCGCGCTGGCTACTTCCGGTGCGGTGGGTTCCGACCTTGCCAATATGATCAACGAAGCGGCCATCAATGCCGTAAAGACAGGCAGAGAGTATGTGAGCCAGAAGGACCTGTTCGACGCTGTGGAGCAGGTGCTTGTGGGTAAAGAGAAGAAAGACCGTATCATGAGCAAAGAGGAGCGCAAGATTGTCTCTTACCACGAGGTAGGGCATGCGCTGGTCAGCGCTCTGCAGAAAAATTCCGAGCCGGTGCAGAAGATCACCATCGTGCCCAGAACCATGGGTGCACTGGGATACGTTATGCATGTGCCGGAAGAAGAGAAATATCTGGATACCGAGGCGGAGCTTCGTGACAGACTGGTAGGTCTGCTGGGCGGTCGTGCGGCGGAGGAGATCGTGTTCGATACCGTTACCACGGGTGCTGCCAATGATATCGAGCAGGCGACCAGTATCGCCCGTAACATGGTTACCCGTTTCGGTATGAGTAAGAAGTTCGGGCTCATGGGTCTGGCCACGGTGGAGAGCCAGTATCTGGACGGCCGGGCGTCTCTGACCTGCTCCGAGGTGACGGCGGCAGAGATTGATAATGAAGTGATGAAGCTGCTTCGCGACAGCTACAAGCAGGCGAAGAAGTTATTGAAAGAAAATCGGGAGATTATGGATAAACTGGCGGCTCATCTGATCGAGAAAGAGACGATCACAGGCAAAGAATTTATGAAGATCTTCCGTAAGGAAAAAGGTCTTCCGGAACCGACAGAGGATGAGACGGGAGATAAGAAGGACGGAGAGAAGCAGCAAGAGAAATCTGCAGAAGCACCGAAGGCAGATGCGCCTATGACTGAACAGCCGGCAGTTCCCGCGCCGGGGACTCAACCTGTTCCGGGACAGCCACAGATTCCGCCGGCGTATGGACAACAGCCGCAATCGGGTCAGCCAATGCCCGGTGGGCAGCCGCAACAACCTGTGTATGGGCAACCACCACAGCAATCCGCATGGGGGCAGCCGCAACAGCCTGTGTACGGGCAACAGCCACAACAGCCCGCATGGGAACAGCCGCAGCCCGCACCCGGACAACAGGCAGGACAGCAGCCGGCACAGGAGCCGCGCTGGATGCCGCCCAACCAGCCGCAGCCGGAGAACCGCGGACGATTCTCACAGGCACCGGAACCGCGTGACGGCAAGGATGATCATAAGTAAGTGAGATATTTTAACAGGGCAAAGTCAATGCAGATAATTGACTTTGCCCTATCTGTTCTATTAATATTACAGTAAACTAATAGCAAAACAAAAGGAAACAATAATGTTTGATTTCGATGAAGAATTAAAAAAACTTCCCAACTCCCCCGGCGTCTATCTCATGCATGATGCCGCCGATACCATCATCTATGTAGGCAAGGCAGTAAACCTGCATAACCGCGTCCGCTCCTACTTCCGTAAGATCGTAGGCAGAGGACCGCAGATCGATAAGATGGTGCAGCAGATCGCACGGTTTGAGTATATTGTGACCGATTCCGAACTGGAAGCGCTGGTGTTGGAGAATAATCTGATCAAAGAATACAGTCCGAAATATAACACCATGCTTAAGGATGACAAGACATATCCTTATATTAAGGTGACCATGGGAGAGGAATATCCGCGGATTCTCTTTTCCAGAGAGATGAAGAAGGACCGATCCAAATATTTCGGACCCTATACCAGTGCGGCGGCGGTCAAAGATACCATCGACCTGATGAATAAACTCTATCAGCTTAAGACCTGCAACCGGAAGCTGCCGAGAGACATCGGGCTGGAACGCCCCTGCCTGAATTATCATATTAAACAGTGTCTGGCACCCTGTCAGGGATATATCGACAAGGAAGCGTATCGGGCGCGGGTAGAACAGGCGCTGGATTTCCTGAACGGCAACTACAAGCCCCTTCTGAAAGAACTGGAAGAGAAAATGACGCTTGCGTCTGAAAATCTTGATTTTGAGGAGGCGATACGCTATCGCGATCTGTATAACAGCGTGAAAAGTGTGGCGCAGAAACAGAAGATCACGGATTCTGACGGTGAGGATAAAGATATTCTTGCGCTGGCGAAGGATGAAACTGATGCGGTCGTGCAGGTGTTCTTCGTGCGGGACGGCAAACTGATCGGCAGAGAACATTTCTATATGACTCGCGTGGAGGGCTATGATACGGCACAGATTCTGCTGGACTTCGTGAAACAGTTCTATGCAGGCACACCCTACATACCGCGGGAGTTGATGCTGCAGGAAGAGATCGCCGACATTGAGATTCTGGAGAAATGGCTCAGCAGCCGTAAAGGCGCCAGAGTCTATATCCGCGTACCGAAGAAGGGTACCAAGGAGAAGCTGGTGGAGCTGGCAGCGCAGAACGCCCACCTCGTCTTAAGTCAGGATAAGGAGCGCATTAAGCGGGAAGAAGGCAGAACCATCGGGGCGGTGAAAGAGATCGCCGCGCTGCTTGATTTGGAACAGGTGAGCCGTATGGAGGCCTATGATATTTCCAATATCAGCGGATTTGCCAATGTGGGTTCCATGGTGGTCTTCGAGAAAGGTAAGGCGAAGCGCAGCGATTACCGTAAGTTCCGCATTCAGTCGGTATCCGGTCCCGACGATTATGCGTGCATGAAAGAAGTGCTCACGAGGCGGTTTGTACACGGTATGGAGGAAAAGGAAGAGCTGAACCGCAAAGAGGTGGATCACGAGTTCGGCAGCTTCACGAAGTTCCCCGATCTGCTGTTGATGGACGGCGGCAGGGGGCAGGTGAATATTGCCCTGCAGGTATTGGAGGAGCTGCACCTTGATATTCCGGTCTGCGGCATGGTCAAAGACGATAACCACCGCACCAGAGGATTGTATTATCAGAATGTGGAGATTCCGATCGACACGCACTCGGAAGGGTTTAAACTGATTACACGGATTCAGGACGAAGCCCACCGGTTTGCCATAGAATATCATCGATCCCTGCGCTCTAAAGCACAGGTGAAATCTGTGCTGGACGATATACCGGGCGTGGGACCGGCAAGGCGGAAGGCGCTTATGAAGCATTTCGGTTCGATCAACGAAATCAAGGAGGCGTCCGTGGAGAAGCTGTGCGAAGTGCCGGAGATCCCGGAGCATATCGGGCGGCAGATTTATGAGTTCTTTCGTAGGAAATAAGTACTAGGTAGAAAGTGCCTTTTTGTGGGAAATATGGGGATTTGAAAGTGCCTTTTTGTGAAAATGATGTAATAGTTTGCGGCTATATTGATAACAATTTCATGGATTTCTCAACATAATAACCGTGTGAAAGGCAGCACTTTCAGAGTCAAAATATGTGTTCATTTCACCGTTATATTTGCTGACAATTCTTTCGACACTTTTCATGCCATACCCGTGGCGCGAAGGGTTCTTCTTATGGCTGACCAATCTCCTGCCGTCTTTGGAGAAAGGCGATATGCGGCAGGAATTGACCAGTGCAATGACTGTAAACGGGGAGGAAGTTTCTTTCTTAATATCTAATTCTATATATCCGCCGATCATATTTCCGGCGGATTCTGTGGCATTGTCCAGAAGATTGCAGACAAGCGATGTAATATCATTGTCTTCCATAAAATCAATAACACAACTCCGAATATCCAAGTGGAAATTAATAGCTTTTTCATTGCACAACTGCTGATATTGGTAGAGGATCAAATTCAGCAGTTTATTGTCGCAGATACGGGCACTGGAAGCAAGGGCGGGCGACTGCGTAAGTTGAAGAATATAGTCATCTACTTGTTCCCGTGCATTCTGCATGTTGAGCAGCGCGATTGTATGCAGATGATTTTTGATATCATGGGTCAGGATACGCTGGTTTTCATTTTGCTTTAACATATTTTGATAGTATTCGGACAGATCGTGCTCCTTTTGCAGAGAGAGTTGCATTTCCGTGAAGCTCCGGTTTCTTTTTTTGCTGTGGATATAAATGTAAATAACCAGAAGATTCATAAACAGCAGCAATATGGCACCGGTTGAAATTAACCGGCCATGCTCCTTACTGATCGGGTAGGAGGTGCTGATCATATACAAAATAAACATGATAACGCTGGAAACCATAGGAAAGCAGATCAACGACAAGATAATGCTGTCGCTATTCTCAGCGCGGGTTTTCTCTTCATGGATTGCGCGAGATAAAAAAATAAGCGAAACTGCATATAGGGTTTTACTGAGAACTGCCCAGAGAATCATTTTGAAAAAATAATGTATATCATTTGTGTCTTGAAGCGTAAAAGGGTATGCGATGAGCTCACATGTACTCATGAGCGCGGTAGAAACACCGGCATGGAATAAGGCAGCGGGCAGTTTGGAGTCATAGCAAAGAAGTATAAAAGCCAGATTACCCAATAAGAAACCTGAAATATTCAACCATGTCATATGCATTCGGAAAATCAGCAAAAGAACGGTATATATGGCAAACAGAGAAACAAGGCATGTCTTTCTGTCTCGTTTAGGTTGAAAAACATTTGCGGCATATTGTCCCCATGCAAGCGCTTCCACTAAGTATATGAGCAAATAGTAAATAAAAGATTTCAAAATGTGTCCTTTCTTGATAAATGGGCGGGAAAAGCATTTTATCAGATATGGCTGTAGTCAGTGCGTTTCCATGTATAAAAGAAAAGCATCCTTGAAAGCCGTATATTTCCTGCGTGTGAGATATGCGGTAAGTTGATTATGATACAGATGAATCACACTATGGTCAAAATCGGTCACATGAGCGTAATTGACAATAAAGCTCCGGTGGGATTGAAAAAACATGCCGGACGGAAGCTTGTCGAGCCAATACTGCATATTCTGTACGGTGTGATAATCTTTATCGATCGTATGAACGATAACCTTATGGTCTACGGCTTCTACCGATACAATATGTGAAGTACGGACCGTGTATACGCCGTCCTTCGTTTCAAGAGGAAGTGTGGCCGTCGTATTAGAGTACAATTCCAGAGCATCTTTTAAACAGCGGAAAAGCCGCTGCTCGTCAATCGGTTTAGACAGATAGCGGAAAACGCGCAGTTTCATCGCGTCGTCCAGATATTCAGCATAAGATGTCACAATGATGATGATCACGTCTTTATTGAGCTTTACCAGTTGTTGTCCAACGTGGAGACCGCTTAATTCAGGCATTTCTATATCCAGCAAAACAAGATCTTTGGGTCCTTGATCCTTCAGCAAAGAATTCCCATCTTGAAATACCGATATTTCAAAAGCCTTTAGATGACTTTTTCTTAAAAAAGCATGTATAGAGTCTGATAAGTACTCTACAGTAATCGGATTATCATCACAGATACAGATTCTCAAAGCGGATCTCCTAATATGGTTGAAAAGTGGATATTTTATATTGAATTAAGCGACATCTGGTTTAGGTTGCAATGCGCTCAGGAAAATTAATAGTAAATTGCAAAATAATTATAGTATAAAAAGGCAGATTTTGTAAAGAAAAAAACGAAAAAACAGAAAATAGAAAATATACAGAATAATATTTTTCCTATAAGTGGACATCAAATGATATGTCAATCATATCGAAATTGACCAAAATAGGAAGAAAAATGTCGTTTCAGGGAAAACTAATTGATTAAAATTGCATGAATAAATATTATAACAATTAAAAATGTTGAAGGGGAAACGAAAATGCAAAAGACAAAAATCAAAAAAAGAATAGCGAGAGGAGTTGCCGCCACATTGGGTGTTACGCTTCGGGTTGACGCCAACTCTACATCCTGCATGGGAATCTACCAGCCTAAGGCGCCCGAGGAATTGTCAAGGTATAGGAAAAAGAAATGAGTACGAAATGTGCAAGATTTATAGCAAAATGGCTTGTCAGCCATGAAGCGATCCAAAGAGAAGAATATGATTTATATGTGTATGCGGCTCACAGCCTGATCATGACTTTGGCGCCGCTCGGTCTGGCATTGCTAATCGGTGTGGTGCTCGGACATACAGCCACAGCAGTGACAATTATTCTTCCATTTATGGTAATCAGAAAATTCAGCGGGGGATATCATGCGAAAAAGGCGTGGGTATGTCTGATTAGTTCATCGCTTATATTGGGCGGGTGCATTTGTGCAGCTGAGTATATTACATATAGCTATGGGCTGATCAGTGTCATGCTGATAGCGGCAGTGCTGTTGATGCTCAATAGTCCGATTGAATCTGAGAACAGGAGATTGGACGCGCAGGAGCGGTGTATATATAAGAAAGTAGCGATTGGTTTAGTGGCGTTTAGTGTACTGATGAGCTTTATCTGCTATAAGTGCAATTGGGAAAATACGGCGGTAAACCTGGCAGTAGGTGTTATTCTGACAGGTGGACTGCTGATTCCGTGTTTGCAAGTAACTAATTGATGAAAGGGGGATTTATATGATTAGAGATGGATGAAATCTAGTGTGATGGCAACTTTAAACTTATTTGTGAAATGGAGGAAAACGATTTGAATAAGAAAAAAAGAATTACAACAATAATCGTAACAATGGCAATGCTCTGCATGATGGCAATGTCTGCCTTGGCAGATACTAATGTGGTTGTTACTTTGCCTGAAAATCAGGTATGGACTAGCAGCATGCCTGTTCCAAGATCGGGAGCATATTCTTATGTATGGGTAAGCTGTGATGCTGTATATCCATTATACGGTACTGATAATTTTTCAAGGATTCAGACTCGGCTTGTGAACTCTGAAGAAACGCTGATAATGGAAGATGATTTCGTGATTCTGAAAGAAGGCGACGGATATCAGGAGATTTACATTATGGAAGGATATTTAGGCCTAGAAACAGTATATATCCAGTTCAGAGGGAATATATATAAGGGGGCTGAGGCAGTCGTGAATTATGAAGGTCTTTAATTGCGGAATATAGTTTGAAAGATATATTTATGACAAATGGCGAGCAATCATAACATTACATGATATTATTGACATTGCTTGCCATTTGCTATATTTTATCTACATATTATATATTTATAGGAGAACTTTTATATGACATTCAAAGCTACAATATCACAAACTGCCTTTATGTTGAAAAAAAAGGAATCCGTTTGTGTATTTTATGTTCTTTTTTTTATGGTGATTATAAATTTTATTGGTAATGTACTATATTTTCAAGGCAAAGATGTTGTGGAGATGTATCAACCAATGAAATTGCTTTTGCTAAGTTATAACCGTGTCAATTGGAACGCATCAAATACGCTGCTGTTGCTTCAGCTATATCCTCTTTTGGTGGTATGCCCGGCGGGGTTTTCATTGGCAAGGGAGTATCAGCTTGGTACAAGGGTATTTTTGGTTTCCAGATTAGGAAATTTTACATATCAGGTAAGTAAATACTTGTCTGCATTTTTGACAACGATGATTATTTTTACAGTACCTTTCTTGTTGGAGATTATTTTGAATTGTCTGTCATTTCCTCTGTCCGCCACGGGTGATTTGTCAATGCTGTCAATATATGACAGTGCTTACAGAATTGGTGTAAATCGTTACTTTATGAAAAGCATATACCTGTATTCCCCATATCTGTATGCTGTGATTGGAACGCTTCTTTTTGGAGTTGTATCAGGATTGCTCGGTGCTTTTACCGTGGCGGTATCTTCAGTTATAAGAGTTAAATATAATGTTTTTCTTTTTCTGCCGGTCTTTGTTACTCTGAATATGTCAACGATATTAGCGAGAGGTTTTCCGAAAGATGCACCCAGCGTCAAGTGGTATGATTATGTTTTGCTTTTTAATGATGAATTAAAGAGTATAAGTTTTGGGTTAACAGGTATATTGGTGCTCGTCTTATTTTTGATAGGCGCTATCTGTGTTAGCGGAAGAAAGGATTGTCTGTAATGAAGAATAGGTATCGGCTATTGTTTTTGATAGCGGTATTGGGCGGTGTGTATCTTTCTGTGATGTATATAAATCCATATAGTGGCGTAGCTGCGCTTTCAGAAATGATTTTACAGCTCAGTGGTTCACGAGGCAGGTTTGTATTGGGTTTTTCATATTCTGATCTTGTAGATTTTGGAATGCGTTTGTTTCCGGAATTTATTTTTGAATTGTATGCAGGAATTATGTTATATCGTCATTTTTGCACAGCAAGCATTTATATTTTTTCACGTTATCCGTATCGTGTGAAATGGTATATTAGGGAAGCCGGTCATCTGGGAGGGGCAGTATGTATATTTAATTTGATTTTACTGGCAGTGACAATACTTACATCTGCCGGCCGCTATGAATTACAGATAGACAGTGCAGGAATAGTGTTGATGGCATATCATTTTTTGATCCATTCGTTGTGGATCTATGCAATGGCACTGGCAGTAAATTTGCTTGCTATATATTTTGGGAGCAATACAGCATATGGGTTAGTGATTTCTGTGCAGCTGGTTTGTATAGCGCTGTTAAATCTTATGGATTGGCTTGTAAGGTATTATGATGGTGGTAAGCTGTCTTATGAAAAAGTTATAAAATGGAATCCTGTTGCCCATCTGGTATTGGCCTGGCATAGCAGTAGTATAGAAAGTGTCAGTCAAGTTCTTACATCACCATATATGCAGGTGGATTTGAAATGTTCTCTCATAATGCTTTTGCTGTTTGGAATAATTATGACATCTATAGGAGCGTTTATTGTAAAAGAGTACGATTTATTGGTTTCAGATTTGGAAGCGGAGGTACCATAAGTGGAATTGGTTGCAAATAACATAAACAAAACGATACGGGGAAGAGTGATAATTTCTAATGTCAGTCTTTGCTTACAAAGCGGAAATGTATATGGATTCGTCGGTAAAAACGGATCAGGGAAAACAATGCTGTTTCGGGCACTGTCGGGACTGATGAGAATAGATTCCGGCAGTATCGTATGGGAAGAAAAAACGCTGCACAAAGATTTTTCGGTATTGCCGAGTTTGGGAATTATCATAGAAAATGCAGGTTTGTATCCTAATTTTACAGGTATACAAAATCTTACATATCTTGCCAACTTGACAAAGAGAGTCGGGCAGGAAGAGATAATCCATGCGATTACCCGTGTTGGATTGGATCCATATGATAAAAGATTATACGGAAAATATTCACTTGGAATGAAACAACGTCTTGCGATTGCTCAGGCTATTATGGAAAAACCAGATGTAATTATGTTGGATGAGCCTACAAATGCTCTTGATGAAACGGGGGTAGAGGAGATCCGAAAGATCATTTTAGAGGAAAAAGCAAGAGGGGCATTGATCCTGCTGGCAAGTCATAATAAAGCGGATATTCAGGTTTTGGCAGATGAATGGTACAGAGTAGAAAATGGTCAGGTAATAAAGCAGGAGGCGGGTTTATGAGGCAAAAGCTATTATTGTTCTTTACCGTATGCGTATTTCTAGCAGTAATGGCGCTGGGTATTGTGAAAAAACAGACATATACAGATCTGACGAAACAAGAAAATTATCTGGCGCAGATTCAGGTTGCAGAATTACCGGAAAGAATTGCAGAGAATGCATGTGCTGTCATGTCCCAAAGTCTGCCAAATTCAGCTATTATATTAAGGGTAGAAGTGACTGGAGAGATTGAGCATTTGTTTCAGGTGGGCAGGCAGAAGGCAGTAATTCGGGAAGTATATGCGGGCAATGAATTGGAAAAAGGTGAAGAGATATATATTTTTTCTAATCATTGGCAATTAGTTTCAGATGGAAATCATGACTCGATTGGAAGAAGATTTGTGAATATCATGGAGGTTGGAACGGAATATTTGGTGTTTGCGGAAGCTGTAAGTGAGGAGATGGAAACCGGCGATCTATTAGTTGAATTGTGCGATGATTTTATTATTGCACCGGTGTTCTGCTATGAAGAGCGTCAGAATGTGATAGTGCCGACTTCGGATGATACAACATATGTTGCTTATGCGGATGTAATGGATAATGAGTTTTTTGTTACATCGGAAGAAACGCTGCAGCTTGTAGAAACGCTGAAAAGCCGGATGTTATCTTTATATCCTGGGGATATGGTTAATTGATAAAATGGGGATGAAACTTTTGGGGAATGTGTAGGTTCGTCTTTTCAGGACCCATTATCGTTCGTAGGTTATGGGACTGCCGTTTTAGCAAAGGAATATACGTGAAGCTGCCGCTTCACGTTGTTTTTTCTGATATTATACTGTTAAATAGAGATGGTGGAATGGAAGAATAATTGACATTATTAAAGATGTTGAGCCCTATGTATTTATGAAGAATATTTCAAGAAAAATGGGAGTACGAAATCGTTGAAGAATATTATTCTGAGTTAGGCGGGCTATTTATAGGGCGGATTAGAGAAGCGGAAAATTCTATGTGGTGCTACATAAAAATTCAATTTAAAAATATAATTTATTGTTGGGATGAAGTGGATTATGATTTTGTAAAAGATTTTAAGTTAGTCTATAATCAGGCTTTTTATACAACAGATATAATAATCATAAATTTTGAAGAGAAATTAATCTGGGTATTGTTTCATGAAGGAATATGTTGGTTAAGTAAGGGGTAATCAGATAGAGTGAATTTAAATGGATTAGTAATACAAAAGCGAAACGAAGGATTATATCAAGGCATTGAGGGAGATAATTGGTATTTGAATTATGATTGTTTTAATGACTTAGACGATTATTTTGAAAAAAATATTGAGAAGGCATGGGAAAATAGTGATTATGTCGATGTATGTAATGATATAAAATATATTCAAAAATATATTTGTATATCTCAAAGTAAAAATATTAATTTTAGAGTTTTGGCATGCGTGACAGAGAAAAAATTTCCTCAGATGGTGTTGCCGGATAAAATGCATATTAGTTTTTTAGGATATGATTATGCATATTCGGGTGGCAGTTATTATTCGGCAGTATTAAATGATATTGTTTCGAAAAGGATATCACAATTTGCGGATATTCCAATAAACGATTTTGGACTTTTTGAGACATATAACCAAGTTATTGATTTTATAAATCAAAGAGAAGCAATTAAAAAAATTGAATGCAATGAAAGAGAGTATATAGAAGAGGGTGATTTCATTATTTATAAACTGTATGAATTGAAAATGTAAACTTGGGTGAATGGTTTATATTTTCCGGCAACTATATTATACCATATTCGACGAGGAGTTTTTTTAACAGCAAACCCGTATTTATTTGGATTATGGTGTTTTGCAGGCATTTAAGTTTATATATTAGTGAAAGAGTAGGCGGATAAATGAATTATGAAAAATGAAACAGCTGAAAGATTGTGTGAGTTCAATATAACTACTACAGGAGAGATATCGTTGAGCCAAACATATGAGCCGTACGAGAATTATTTAAGACAAACATTAAGTGGTGAAGGGATGGATGGAGTAAATCATAGGATCAGAAAAAAGAGATTAATAGCAAACGTATAGAACAATTACCACGATCTTTATCGACTAATACATGTTTTAAAATATTAAGAATTTTGATGGACTAGGAGCCTTTCAATAATGAAAAAAATTGAACAAATTGATGATTTTGAGAATAGGCATAAATTAGTTATACCTACTCAGTATAAAGATTTTCTTAAAAATAAGAATGGAGTTAGCTTTGCAGGAGGGACCATTTTATATTCATTAGATGAATTAAAACAAATGAATGATGATTTACAGGTTCAAAAGTATAAGCATGATTATCTTGCAATTGGCGATGATGGGGGAGGGATTGTGTTTTTGATGAAACAGGCACTTAATGCTGAGGAAGTGATTTGTGTTGATATGTCGGATTATGATATTGAGTCGCCTTTTTGCAAAATAGAAAGTTTTAGTGAATGGTATAAAAATGGTTGCAATATTTGTATAAAAAAACAGGAGGATGATAATAAACTGGGTCAAGAGGGAGATGTTTTTTTAGTTAAAACTCCAAATAACGGAATGAAGGATTTGATAAAAATAAAGCAAGTTTTTAATATGGATATTCCTTTATCACAATTAGTAGCATTATCTAAAGAGCTGCCTTGCATGCTAATTAAAGATATTAAGTATGTAAAAGCCATTAAATTAATGGAAGGGGTTGGACAATTAGATATATTTGAGTTTCGGGGAAATGGAGATTGAGTTTTGAAGAGAAATGATGAAAAAATTCTGTTGCTTGCTATAGTGGGAACTTTGGAAACTGTCAAGAACGGTGGAATTACAATTGATGAAGCAGAGAAATTTATGTTTTCGCCATATATGATCAGCCAATTATATAGTAAAGAAATGTAATGAAAAAATCATAGATCTTATAGCGAAAGGATGTGAACTTGAGGATATAGCGTCTTTACTGCCTGAAAGGTTAGACGAAGTAATAATTTAGATTAGCGGAGGTATATTATGAGTTATCAAAATTTTATAAAAGCAATGGAATTAGCACCAAAATGCAAATTTTATACTACTGTAGGTGGAAAAACAGAAGAAGATATTAGAATGTCAGAAAAAATGTTGGATATAATTTTCTCAAATCAATGCAGAGAATTTTATGCAAAGTGTGGCTATTTATCATTTTATGGTAATGAAATCTTTGGAATTAATCCAAATGATGATTCTGGAATTTTAGAAGGAAATTCAGTTGCATATGCGCTGAATGATAGAAAAGAGTATAATTTGCCGAAGGAATAGCTACCTATATACAATTTCGATGACGGAAATATAGCATATTTGGATTATTTTTCTACAAATGCAGAGAAGGAACCTAAAGTCATTATGGCATTTCATAATGGAGACCAGCTATGAAAAGTCAATTCTAAATTAGCAAAAAATTTATTTTTCGTATCGGTGGTAAAAAAGGGTAACTTTAATAAAGCTCCCCAAGGGTGCATTTTCAAAATCTACCGATG
>JAAUZX010000064.1 GCA_014804365.1 Lachnospiraceae bacterium | reverse complement strand
GATAAATTTAAAAAGGTGAAGGGCAATTATAGTCATAGGATAGGGGTTCATGCGTTTTCCGTGAAATTGTCTACTTGTGAGATGCTCTTTTTTATACTATGATAATAAAGTAGGAGTGGGATCAGTTGTAGGAAATGATAACTATTCAGTTTAGGTCGAAGCATTTACTGCTGAGACCGTAAGAATATGATTCAGCGAGCAAGATCCCATTGTCGAAGACAATTTAGGATGGATTTTGCATCGTAACTGTGAAGGTACTGAACAGTTACAAGAAATGAATAAGCGGAGGTCGGGTATGAACAACGACAGATATGATGATATAAATGAGACGATTGCGGAAGATGAAGGCAGAACCTATGATTTCAGGGAACTGGAGGACGGCGAGGAACAAAGAGAGACGCTCAGAAGCATGAAAAAGGGGCAGAGCGGCGAAGCAGACGACCGGAAAGAAGAGAGAGCGGATGACGGGAAGCGGGAAGTGGGAAATGTAGAAGACGAACCGCACAATGATTATGAGGATGTCTGCTTTATCTGCCGCAGACCGGAAAGCAAGGCGGGTAAGATGTTCCATCTGCCCAATCACATATGTGTCTGCGAAGACTGTATGCATAAGACCATGGATACGGTCAGTCAGTTCGACTATCAGGGGATGCTGAATTACCCCACAATGTCCGATCTCAACAGCGGCAAGGGATTTCCGAACATCAGCTTCGTCAATTTAGCCGATCTGCAGGGAGACGGCGGCATTCCGAATAAGCAGAAGCCGAAGAAAAAGAAGAAGGACGGCGAGAAGGCGGAAATTGACATCAAGAATATCATGCCGCCCCATAAGATCAAAGAGAAGCTGGATGAGTATGTGGTAGGACAGGAATATGCAAAAAAAGTGGTGTCCGTAGCGGTTTATAACCATTATAAGAGAGTGGCGACCGGTACCATGGACGAGATTGAGATCGAGAAGTCCAATATGCTCATGATCGGACCTACCGGCTGTGGCAAGACGTATCTTGTGAAGACCCTGGCAAGACTTCTGGATGTGCCGCTGGCGATCACGGATGCCACATCGTTGACGGAAGCGGGGTATATCGGTGACGATATCGAGAGCGTGGTATCGAAACTGCTGGCTGCGGCGGATAACGACGTGGAGCGGGCGGAGCAGGGTATCATATTCATAGATGAGATCGATAAGATTGCCAAGAAAAAGAATACCAACTCCAGAGATGTCAGTGGCGAGTCCGTTCAGCAGGGAATGCTAAAGCTGCTGGAGGGTGCGGAGGTGGAAGTGCCCGTGGGCGCCAATTCCAAGAATGCCATGGTGCCGCTTGCGACAGTGAATACAAGGAATATTCTGTTTATCTGCGGCGGCGCTTTTCCAGATTTAGAGGAAATAATTAAACAGAGATTAAATAAACGTACCTCAATAGGATACAATGCCGAATTGCGGGATAAATATGATAAGGAAAAGAATATCCTGAAAAGGGTTACGGTGGAGGATATTAAGAAATTCGGCATGATCCCCGAGTTTATCGGCCGGCTTCCCGTGATCTTCACGCTGGAAGGCTTAAGCAAAGATATGATGGTGAAGATTCTTGCGGAGCCCAGAAATGCGATACTTAAACAGTATCAGAAGCTGCTTGAGTTAGATGAAGTAAAGCTGGAATTCGAACAGGGTGCGCTGGAAGCGATTGCCGAGAAGGCAATGGAGAAAGATACCGGTGCCAGGGCGCTTCGTGCTATTATCGAGGAGTTTATGCTGGATATCATGTATGAGGTGCCGAAAGATGATAACATCGGCAGGGTGACCATTACACGAGAGTATATCGAGGGAACGGGCGGTCCGGTGATCGATATCAGGAGCAACTCACTGGAACATCCCGATAGACTGAATGTGATAGAAGCAACGTAATGCAAGACTGTTTGTGAAAGAAAATGTTTTACACGGAACACTATGAGCGAAAAAGACTCATAGTGTTCTTTGTATGACAGGTATGCTCTGAAGTCATTTTTTTTTATGAAAATTCCTTGTTTATTTCTTCTTCCGTTAATCCTAAACTATGTGACAACATCTGCTTTATTAACTCTAACTCGTGTTTCTTACGTTCCTTATAGTTATGCTCGCAAAGATGCCAATACTTACATTTTCTATTGCTAAATTCTTCTATTTTCTGGCATTTAATTTTATGATAGAACACCCATAACCATATAAACGGAATTGATACAAAATAAGCTATTATAAGCCATCCGAAAAAATTTGTAATAAAGTCCATTCTCTTACCTCCTTGTCAATCCTCTTTTCAAATGTTTCAAAATCAAGTTCATATTAAGAAATGAAAGCTATATCTAAATACAATTTGACCTCTCTTGCCCCTGTTCTGACTGGTTCCATATTTTCTGTCAATCATCCACTACATTTTTAGAATTGTTTCCAAAATGTTATTCTATCATCCCTTTTTTGATTCGACCAGTATAGCGGACAATATTCCCACTAATAAATTTTTACAATGGTATTGACCTCAATATTGGTCTAAGAAAGGATGAAAGAAATGGAACAGAAATTACGGAGAGATAGAAATATGGGCAACAATCTAAAAGTCCTCCGAGAAAAGCATAATATTTCACAAGAAAAACTCTGCGCTTTATTACAACGCAATGGTTGTGATATTGGTCGATCTACTTATGCTAAATATGAAAACGGTGAATTGAATATCAAGATTAGCGTTCTTATAGAATTACGCAAAATATATGACTGCACCTATGATGATTTCTTTGAAGGATTAGATATTCAAGAATAGCCAGCCCCGTATGCTAATGTTATGGCACTCTGAGCGGTCAAATTCGGTAGATGTCCAGCCTGATACATTATATAAGAGTAGCGATGTTGCGGGGAAAAAATGCCATTTATAAAAAGAATCAGTTTCCCATATCTATAATTTGCGATGTAGTCATCTTGTTGAGAAAAAATAGGGAGCGCATTATAACTCTATAATGATAAAGGAGATGTTCAGATGGAAAGAACGAATGAAAAATACAAGGCATATATTCAGATACTTAAAGAAGAGCTTGTGCCTGCGATGGGATGCACGGAGCCGATTGCTCTTGCGTATGCAGCAGCAAAAGCGAGAGAACTATTAGGAGAGGTTCCGGACAGGGTTGAAATTGGTGCCAGCGGAAGCATCATTAAGAATGTAAAGAGTGTTATCGTGCCGAACACGAATCACTTAAAAGGAATCCCTGCGGCGGCAACGGCTGGGATTATTGCAGGAAAAGCGGAAAAGGAGCTGGAAGTTATCGCAGACGTTTCCGAGGAAGAAAAAGTGCGGATGGCGGAATACTTAAAGACAGTTCCAATAAGTGTTGAGCATGTGGACAATGGGGTTACATTTGATATCATTATTGAAGTGAAAAAGGGAGGCTCCTATGCGAAAGTAAGAATTGCCAATTATCACACGAATATCGTTCTTATTGAGAAAGATGGTGAGAAGCTTCTTGACATTCCTGTGGAGGGTGAGACAGAAGAAGGATTAACTGACCGGTCGCTTCTTAACATGGAGGACATCTGGGATTTCATTAATACTGTTGATGTTGCAGATATCAAAGAGGTTATCGGACGGCAGATTGAGTATAATACGGCAATTGCAGATGAAGGGCTTAAAGGCGATTACGGAGCAAATATTGGAAGTGTGCTGTTAGACACCTACGGTAATGATGTCCGTACCAGAGCCAAAGCAAGAGCGGCTGCGGGATCCGATGCCAGAATGAACGGCTGTGAGCTTCCAGTTATCATCAATGCAGGCAGTGGTAATCAGGGTATGACCTGCTCACTGCCGGTATTAGAGTATGCGAAGGAATTAGGGTGCGGAGAAGATAAAATGTACCGTGCGCTGGCTCTTTCAAACCTGACAGCAATCCATCAGAAGACAGGTATCGGAAGGCTTTCTGCATACTGCGGCGCTGTCAGTGCCGGAGCAGCAGCAGGAGCTGGAATTGCTTATCTTTGCGGCGGCGGATATGAGGAAGTAGTACATACAGTGGTAAATGCGCTGGCAATCGTATCCGGGATGATATGTGACGGAGCAAAAGCATCCTGCGCTGCTAAGATCGCGGCATCGGTAGACGCAGGAATCCTCGGTTATAATATGTTCCTGCGCGGCCAGCAGTTCTATGCCGGGGACGGGATTGTAACTAAAGGGGTGGAGAAAACCATCAGCAATATCGGCCATCTGGGAAAAGAAGGTATGCGCGAGACTAATGAAGAAATCATAAAGATGATGATACATGATTAAAGTGATACGCCGTGATAAAGAAAGCGGTCAGATGGATAAGTGTTCAGCTCACGTGTTTTCAAAACATCTTTTCAGGTTTTTCAGTAATCGCTCTGCAATAGGGGTAAACACCTGATATTTTTTCCAGATCAGATATATTTTCGTTTCAAGTCTTGGGGTAAGCGGACGGAAGGTAAGTCCGCTGTCCCGGCTTGTATCAATCAGATGTTCAAAAGTTAAAAGATAACCCAGTCCCTCTTTGACAAAAATGGAACCGTTATAGGACAGACGGAACGAGCCTTCAAGATGCAGCTCGTCCATTTTGTTTCCGCACCATTTGGAAATATCATGATTCCAGCCCTGTTCTGAACAGAATAGCGGAATTCCGATCAAATCATCTGCGCAGACAGCCTGCTTTTGTGCCAGCGGACAGTCCTGTGGCATGATAAGACCCCATACATCGGCTTCGGGAAAAGCAAGGTAATGGTACTTTACTGTATTTGGTTCCTGTGCCAGCACTGCAAAATCTATGATACCTTTATCCAGCTTTTCCGTAACCTGTTCAGTGTCGCCACTGGTTATATGGTAATGCAGGTCAGGGCAGGTGTCCTTGAATGTTCTGATTGCGGCGGCAAGATGTCTGACTTGATATGATTCTGCAAGACCAAAGTAGACGTCGCCGCCTAAAACATCATCTAATGTGAGAAATTCAGCAGTAATCTTGTCCGCCATTTTTACCAGATCTTCCGCCCGTTTTCGTAACAGAATACCTTCCTCTGTAAGTTGGATGCTGAAACTGTGCCGCAGGAACAGCTTCTTACCAAGCTCATCTTCCAGAGCTTTTAACTGTTTTGAAAGCGTGGGCTGGGTAACGTGAAGAAGTTCAGCCGCGCGGGTCATATTTTCCTCTCTTGCCACCGCAAGAAAATATCTCATCGTTCTTAATTCCAAGAAGATCCCTCCTATGATATTCCTAAAATTTATATCACGATATAAATTATAGACATTAGCGAAATGAAAATCAAGAGGATATAATACAGACATAGCAGGAAGGGAGGCGGTCATACGGATGATCTGATTCAGAATTTAGAGGATGCAGGATGTACTTCAGAAACAATCATGGAGGTTTGCAGACTGTATGATAATGGACGGGTTCAGGATGCTGTGAAAACACTTCGGAAACACCGCTGTACCCTGATGGACAGACTGCATGAAAGCCAGGAACGGGTTGACTGTCTTGACTTTTTAGTTTGGAGAATGGAAAAGCAGTAAATAAAAAATCAATGTATAAAGAAAGAGAGGTATATGTAAAATGGCAGATACAGTAAAACTGGAATTAACAGATGAGTGGGATAAGACTTTTCCGAAAAGTGAAAAGGTGGATCACCGTAAGGTGACGTTCCATAACCGCTATGGCTTTACATTGGCGGCAGACCTTTACGAGCCCAAGGAGGCTGAGGGCAGGCTGGCGGCTATTGCGGTATGCGGTCCCTTTGGTGCAGTAAAGGAGCAGGCAGCGGGTCTGTATGCCCAGACAATGGCGGAGCGCGGTTTTCTTACGATTGCATTCGATCCGTCTTTCACGGGCGAGAGCAGCGGAGAACCCCGGTATATGGCATCTCCTGATATCAACACCGAAGATTTTCAGGCAGCAGTAGATTTTCTTTCCGTGCAGGACAATGTTGACCCGGAGAAGATCGGAATTATCGGAATCTGCGGCTGGGGCGGTCTGGCTCTGAATGTTGCGGCGCTGGATACCCGGATCAAAGCGACCGTGGCTTCTACCATGTATGATATGACCCGTGTCAATGCAAACGGATATTTTGATTCTGAGGATTCTGCCGATGCGAGATATGAAAAGAAAAAGGCAATGAACGCACAACGGATCACGGATTATAAAAATGGCAGCTATGCACTTGGCGGCGGCGTTGTCGATCCGCTTCCGGCAGATGCCCCTTTCTATGTGGCAGATTATTATGATTATTATAAAACTGACCGTGGCTACCATAAACGTTCATTGAATTCCAATGGAGGCTGGAATGCGATTGGCTGTATGTCCTTTATGAACCAGCCGATCCTGAAATACAGCAATGAGATCCGTAGCGCCGTTCTGGTGATGCATGGTGAAAAGGCGCATTCCTGCTATTTCAGCCGTGACGCATATGCGGCTATGGTGAAAAATAATCCTTATGCGGATAATAAGGAACTGCTGATCATTCCGGAGGCTGTTCATACGGATCTCTATGACGGAGGCGGAAAAAATGCAATCCCGTTTGACAAACTGGAGCAGTTCTTTGAAAAGAACTTGAAATAATGGCGTATCAGCTTGCTTGTTATTATCCGGAAAATGTTTAGAAAAAAATTAGAAGTTACCATCTGCTAATTTATAGATTGGGGTTATCGTGAGACAAATGTAAATTGGGAGGGGATGTTCTGATTGAATAAGTCTTCATTTACAGTGTAATTACTATGTTGTATAATAAAGACAGAAGGAGGGCAGATACTATGTCTAATACATCATTGTTACAAGTGAGGACTTCCGCAGAAGATAAAGAAAAAGCGTCGGAGATTTTAGAAAAACTGGGAACCAACTTGTCGGCGGTGGTCAATATGATGATAAAGCAGATTATCCTTACGGAAGGAATTCCCTTTGAAATAAAAATGAGCCATCTGGCATACACCAAAACGGAAGCAGTAAAAGAAGTGGAAGCCACAATGGCTTTTGAAGGGATGGAACTGACAGAAGATGATTTACAAATGCTGTATGCTTATAAAAATGGGGAAACAGCGGGAGATGAATTGCGCCATCGGATTATAGAAGAGGTTAGATAATGTCAGATAAGATATATTGCTATCCGGATTCTGATGTCCTAAAGAACAGGATGGGAATAAGGGATATAGATCGGCTCAGACAACTGGAAAAGCGGCTGACAATGCTTCGTATTCTGGAACTAGTGGATAAGCCTATTCAGGGCAAGTTTGACTTAAAACACCTACAGTCCATCCATAAATATATTTTTCAGGATGTATACGAGTGGGCGGGTAAGATTAGAAAGGTTGATATTGCAAAGGGGAATATGTTTTGCAATGTAAAGTTCATAGAAAGTCAGGCGGAAGAGATTTTCGGTAAGCTGAAAGAGGAAAATTATCTACAGGGCTTAGATGAAAAAGAGATTTCCGTTCGACTGGCATATTATTTTTCGGAGATAAATGCCCTGCACCCTTTCCGTGAGGGCAACGGACGTTGCCAGCGGGAATTTATCAGGACATTAGCGCTTCATGCAGATTATGTGATAAATTTTGCAAACGTGGGCAGGGAAGAAATGTTAAAGGCAAGCGAGGCTTCCTTTTTATGTGATTATAGGAAGATGGAACAGCTATTTTCCCGATGTATCAGGAAGAAAAATTAAATACCATTTAATGTATTAACGGGAGACTTGATCAATGAAGAAACACTAGAAAATGTCAAAGAAATATGTGCGGTCGATATACCTCCGGAATATATGCCGCAGTTTCGTGTCGTAGATGATTTTAATGAATACTATTATGAAGGCATGTACCAGCTTGCGGCAGACAGGAAAGAGATTTAGCGGATAACAGGAAATAATAAATTTTCCCCGTTGAGGGGTTGATAAATATGAATTAATGGGGGGAATATCATGAAAGTAAACGCAAAACAAATGGAGTGGACAAGAGCACCCAAGCAGTATACTGTCACAGAGGAACGGGTAGAAATGGTTACGGAACCATTTACCGACTTATGGCAGAGAACATACTATCATTTCCGCAATGATAATGCACCTGTGTTACAGATGAGCACAGACGAAAAGTATTTTTCCTTTGTGGTAAAGACTGAATTCGATACGAAAGTGCGTTATGACCAGAGCGGAGTTATAATGTACCTGAACAGCGACAACTGGCTTAAGGCATCCATGGAATATGAAAATGAACAGATACAGCGTTTAGGCAGTGTTGTGACGAACAACGGATATTCCGACTGGGCTTCTGTGGATGTGGATGCTTCTGTTAAATCCACGTGGTTCCGTTTCAGCCGCAGGGACAATGACTTCTGCATTGAGAACTCTGCGGACGGGCAGAATTTTAAGCAAATGCGTGTCTGCCATATGTTTAATGTAGAAGATACGATTCAATTCGGGATCTATGCGTGCAGTGCGGAAAATTCTTCTTTTAAGGCAGTATTTACAGATATGGAGATTACAGAGTGCAAATGGCTTCCACACGATGGACAGGCGCCGGATGAAGAAGAATAAATCCTAATGGGAAAAAGAGGAAATGCCTCTTCTGTCAGTAAACAGAAGAGGCAATGTCATATTATCATATCCTAAATAAATCTGCGTGCGAGCCAGTTATGATCTTTATTTTTTTCAGGTAGCGGCGCGGGGATACGGAGAGTATCGATTGTCTGTTGTAATAACTGCATTTTGTAGCCACGCTTGACGCAGATATTAAAATCTTTTTTAAATTTGGTGGAGTAACGTACATCCTGCATGGTTAACCCTCCATCAGTTCAGCAAATAAATCCTCGGTACTGCCTGTAAATATTGTTCCTCCACCGCTTTCCAGTTCATATAGCGCTTCCAGAGTTTCCGAATTTGGAGCTTCTTCAGGGATTGCGGCTCCTTGCAGATAAGCGATAATATAGTACATTTTGCTTTCCGGTATTTGGTCGATAAGTTTTTTTGCAAGTTCTTTGGAACTCATGCTGTCACATCCTTTCCTTTTTATGCTTTTTCACATTTATACCCAAAATCCCGCTGTTTGTATAGTTTTCGGAAAAATAAAATCGCTTTTGTAAAGCGGACGTCGGAACGGACAATTGGAATATGGTAGACGGAAGTGGGGGAAAGGAGAGCTTTTCTTTACAGGATATTATCCGGCTGATTCATTTATCCTTTTGGGGATACCGCTTTCACATGGAACTCCGGACTGACACTTTCCGCAGCCATAACGTACACGATTATTCGGTTTACAATTCTATTCACAAGCTCCTCGTTTTTCACTTCTATGCGCCTCACAATTCCGATTCTTTTCATTTATCCTATCATACGGGTCTGTTGCTGACAAGATTGGGGTGGGAGTTAGGACACGATGAAGGGTAATCAATGGGTTATCATAATTGAGGTTTCCCTTTTCCAGCAGTAAGGAATGGCATTGTCTGTTCTGGAAAAATACGCTATAATTTTGCATAGAAAAATAGTAGTAGTCTGCTGTGCATTAATTGGATGTACAGTGGTCTTTGCAGAAAATATAGGGAGCGCAGAAGATATGGGAAAGATCAACCGGGAGGATATGCTGGAACTGACAAGGAGAATGACCTTGAAGCGGAACTGTTTTGACAGGATCGCAGGGGCATACATGGACGAAGAGGGATTTGTGGACGGGACATTTAATAAACATTTCCAGAAACTGTCGGCAAAAGACCAGCAGATCAATCTGGATATTGCAAAAACAATCCCCTTTTCAGAGACAAACGTGCAGCTGAAGGAATATGCTTTCGGGGAAGCGGACAGGAAGCTGGGGAGTATTTGGCAGCTCCTTATGGCACTGAAGGAATGCGGGTTGAAAAATGACGCAATGCTGGATGTGTTTTATGAGGAATTCGGCAGCAGATACCATGCCGATGGGAGCTATGCGGTTTACTTTCTCCATGGAAGCTATGATGTGCCGTTGAAAGCGAACGACAAGGAGAGCCTGTGGGAATCGGAAGAAGTCTATCAGTTCCTGATCTGTGCAGTCTGTCCTGTAAACGGCGATTATGAACCGGGTGCGCCTGAATGTGGGTTCCTCTTCCCGGCGTTCAAGGACAGGAGCAGTGATATGGAGAGGATTGATATTTATGTGGCAGACGGCGATTCCCGGAGGGCAGAGGATTTAAGGAAGATTTTTAACCTTTCTTAAATCTTCCGGTCAGGACTAATTCATACTTCATAAATCCATGTCCTCTAAGTCTTCAGAAAAACTGCTATACCGTTTTGTATTCGGATCTCTACTAATTTGTTTTGCTTCTTCCATAGCTTCAATCACTTCTGGTTTAAACTCGGGATATTTCACTTCAAACGGAATTCCTTTGTCATAGGATAAAGATGATTTTCAAAAAATGAAAATAATTTAAGTTTTGAAACTATATGGATTTGGCATTTGAGGAAATCAAAGAGTATCATGCGCTCCATAATTATATAGAGGAGCGGCATCAGGCAGGAAAAGCGAATTATGTTTTTGTGGATGAGGTGCAAATGTGTCCTGGGTTTGAACTGGCCATTAACAGCCTGTATGCAAAAGGAAAATATGACATTTATCTTACAGGGTCAAATGCCTTTTTATTAAGTGCGGATTTGGCAACGCTTTTTACCGGAAGATATATTGCAGTTCCTGTGTTCCCTTTTAGTTTTGAGGAGTATTGTGAATATTATAGCGACATAAAGGATAGAGAACGGCTTTTTGAGGATTATTCTGTGAACGGTGGACTGGCAGGTTCTTATGTATATCGAACAGAGACAGATCGGACAAATTATATTAAAGAAGTTTATGAAACAATTGTAACCAGGGATCTTGTACAGAAATATCATCTTTCGGATATTATGGTACTGCAGCGACTCAGTGAATTTCTAATGGACAATGTCAGCAATTTAACCTCTCCCAATAAGGTGAGTAATATCTTGTCCGCAAACCTGATTGCCACCAATCATATGACGATTGGAAAGTATATCAGGTATCTGTGCAATGCTTTCGTCTTTTATGATGTTAAGCGGTACGATATTCGGGGAAAGAAGTATCTGGAATCTTTGGATAAGTTTTATTTATGTGATACGGGAATCCGCTATGCAGTACTGGGCAGCAGAAATATGGACTATGGACGAATATATGAAAATATTGTCTGTATCGAACTTCTACGAAGAGGTTTTGAAGTTTATGTGCAAATTTCGCAAAAACGGAACGACCGTTCCGCTCCGGCGGAGCGGCCATTTCGTTTTAAACGGCGTGCTTCTGCAAAATTGACAAAGGCTTTATACAGGCTCCCTCATACTGCGTCCGTTCATTTCAATTCGGTAACTGTGCCGCCGGTCAGTAATGCGTGACAGACAAGCATCTGCATAGGTGCCATCTTTGAACATATCGAACCATGCCTTGACCGGGAACTGGGAAATGATAATAGTTGACCGCCTTCCATCCCGTCCGTCAATAACTTCAAAAAGGTCTCTGCATTTATCGATGTCAAGTTCCATTAATCCAAAGTCGTCGATTGCCAGCAGGTCAACCTTTGACAATGAAGTCAGCTGGTCCATGTAGGTATCTCTGATACGGGCCTGTTCCAGTTCAAGCATGAGATGGCTGGCCTTGATGTAGCGGACTGTCTTTAGCTTTCGCAGCGCCGATACACAGAGTGCATTGCTCAGGTATGTTTTGCCGCTGCTCGTCATCCCGGTGATGATGAGATTGCGCCCTTCATCGATCCACTTGCAGGCTGCCAGTTTCTCTATGGATGTATGATCAAGCTTCCGGTCCGCTTCGTAGATAGATTCGTCAAGATCCGCCTGTGGATAGCGCAGTTTTGCCTGCCGAAGCAAACGGTTCAGCTTTTTGTCATAACGCATCTGCCATTCGGTATTGACCAGTTCGCTAATGCGCTCCATGAAGGAGGAAAGGTCGGCGTTAGGATCAAGTATCTGCCGCTCAAATGCCTCTGCCATACCGGACATCTTCATCTCACGCAGACGGGTGCTGATGACCTGTTCCTCCGGTTTCAGATCAGGATTGATTATTGTATTCATTGATAGCAGTCCCTCCCTCTGATATTCTCGTGGGTGGGAAGCTGGCTCCCGCCATCTGCCGCATGCATACGGTCATTCATTAAGGAATGGAATGCCCGCTTGAAATAAGTGTACTTGCAGGCGTTCGCATCAATACACTTCTGCGCGGCTTCATTTACGATATGCCTTGGTGCCTCTTTGCACATATGAAGGACACCGGAACAGCTGTTATAAGCCTGTTCTTCATGCTTTACAGAACGCAGCATGCGGTCGATCAGTATGGACATTGCCTCACCGAATACAGACGCCCAGCGGCGGTAATAGGCTCCATCATGGGCATTGACCTCCTTATAATACCGATGCTCTGCGGGCATATGTGTTTCATCTGTGATGTACCTTGGAAAATCTCTGTATGAACGGGTATGTTTACAGATAAGCCGGTTGTTTTCATCACAGATACGGATCTCGGACATTGTCGCCTTGAGTATTGCAGGCTTTCCATGATAAGTGTACAATACGGAATAATAGTGGCCATCATACTCAAGATGATAGTTGTCTGGAACACGGAGCACGTATTTATAATCACACAGCGTATAGACACCATCTGGAAGCGGGCGCATCCGGGGCTTGTCATACTGCTCGAAAGCTTTTTGGCGTGAACCGCGGATATCACCGGGTTTCCGAAACTGTCTCTGGTTGATTGCCGCTATTATTCTTTTTGCGGCATCATTGAGGGATTCATAGCTGGTATAGATATCCTCCCTGAGTTTTTCTACAAGATGGGTTTCGAGGTACTTAACGTGATTTTCGACCGTAGCTTTCCCTTTCGGCTTTCTCGGTGGCGGCGGAAGGACTACCGTACCATAAAAATCTTCAAGATCGGAAAAAACGGTATTCAGTACGAGTCCATCCTTTGTATGGGATGTTACTGCTGTTTTGAGGTTGTCTGGCACGAGGTATTTCGGTATCGCCCCATAAAACTGTAACGCATGTACTACGCCGGTGATGAAACTCTGCAGCTTCTCATCAGGAAATATTTCCACATAGACAAGGCTTGAAAAACCAAGTGTTGTGGTGAAAATATGCACCCTTCTGATCTCCCCAGTCTCAGGATCTGTCATAAGTTCAGGCTGGTCGCCAACCCAGTCGATGTACAGCTTCTCGCCAGGAACACGTTCCACAGGCATGGAGAGTTTACAACTACCATAACGCTCTTTGACAAAGTCATTATAGTGCTTATAAAACTGTGTCAACTGATAGCCGTCAGGATTCTTCTCTTTATATTCGAGCCATAAATAACTCAGATCAGGATGTTTCATCTGAACCAGTTTCTGATGTATAGCATCGAAATCAGGAAGGGGGACATCTTTACGTCGAAGATTTTGTTCGGGATAAAACAGGGACTCAACTTTCTTTGGTTCCATCCGTTTCAAGTCATCAAGCGAAAGGCCTGATTCCTTAAAGCGGTTCATGATAAGCGTTACCGTACTGGAACCGATAGAATAACGCTTTTGGACGGTGCTGTAACTCTCGGAATCCAGCCGGAGGGTAATAACACCAATAATTGTAGAGTATTTCTGCATGTGCAACTCCTTTCTCTGTAACATGTTGAATAGTAACATTCAACAGTATAGAGAAAGTACGCCGTTTGTGCGAAATAAATACGCCGTCAATCCGAAATCATCACGCCGCATTTAGCGAAATGGCTGCGCCGTTCGTCCGAAATTTGCACTCCTACTCCACAAGAACTGTAAGCATCTTCAATATTATAAAACTGCGGCTTATCTGTTGATGCAAAATGGACCAATCCCTCAATAAAGAAAAATAGTCCCAAGAACACTAAAATGATACCTGCCAGAAGCAGACCGTTCATGCTGTATTTAGGTTTACGTGTGGGCATTGCAGGGTACCTCGTGGTGATGGTGTGTTTTCTGCTGTTGTAATAGATTATAATGTGGTGATTTTGATACTGTCAATAATGGGAAGTCGAAGGAAGGAATTTGTTCCTTATTTTTGAAATAGCGAACAAATAACGAACCTTTTTGTTTAAATAAGGAACAAAATATGGTAAACAAAAGAACCGGAATTAATATATTACCGTCGGTGTACCGAGTCAAAACTCAGTACACCGAAAAAATATGTGCGGATAAATCGTATCTCCTCCGATAGTATTCCATCGTTCGATAATCCAATATGTCCTTCATCTGCAGTTTAAAGGCTTCATGCTCCGCAATTTCTGCCAGTTCTTCCCTGATCGCCAGCGCATAATTCTCCTTCTCAACAAAAAATCCTTTACCGGAAGCTTTCAAAAACTTAATAGGCATACTTTTTGCCTTGCTCAGGTGCTGTCTGTCAGTCATCTTCTTATAATCCGAATATGACATGTCTGTCACTAAATCTTTCCAGTTTGTTCCGGTGTTGAAAAACTCCTTCCAACTTTCCAGTACCTCATCATCCGTCACTGCCAGACGTACATCTCCGTGGTTATAGAAGCTGTATAAAATCGGCATCTTATAGACCTTCTGCATATCTGTTGTCTCAATCAGCGACAGGAACTCTCGGCCAATACTGTTGTAAACAATTTCTTCATCAGCGGACAATTCATGCAGTTCATATAAGAAATCCATGTATCGCCGGAAAGGGTTTTCTTTCGCATTCTTCATACAATGCTGATATATGTCATCTTCCATATAAGTAAAAAGTTCCATGCGCGTCGGAACCTTATCATCCAGTAATTCCTTGATTCTGTAGTATTCCTGTCTGATCCGATCCCTGATCGATAAAGACTTTTTATCCAATTCTTTGAAAAGGTCAACAAGCCGCATGTCAAAATCCACGATACAATCATCGGGATATTCGAGCCTGTAATAATCACCCGCCGACCGCTCTACGAAACTTTTGCCTCCGCTTAGCAGAAAAGGCGCCCGTCCGGCTTTCTCGTAATTGCCGATGAAATCAAGTACATTCAGATATTCTTTGCCCCGGCTGGTGCGCAGTCCGCGTCCCAACTGCTGCAACAACACAACGGGAGACTCCGTCGGACGCAGGAACATGACCATGTCGAGAGACGCAATATCTACCCCTTCATTAAACATGTCCACTGAAAAAATTACCTTAATTTCCTGTTTCTTCAGTTTCTCGACCGCTTTCTCCCTGTCTTCGGAAAACTCTCCGTCTGCATTGCTGTACACCGCTACGGCTTCAACGCCTCTTTTACAGAATTCTTTCGCCATCTCCTCCGCGTGCTGTCTGGAACAGCAAAATCCCAGCGCTCTTTTGGAGGGATACTTTCGATAATATTTGTAGATCAGATCATATCTTCTGACATTTCCGATGTATGTCTCGTTCAATTCCTTTTCGTCAAAATGTCCCTCTATTCATCGTTATACCATAAACAGGTTAAAAAAGCACAATACCAGCACCAGAACCTGAGATAATGCAATCTTTTCAATCGTAACCATCTAAGGCTTATCAATAAATCTCGTATACGTTTTGCTCGTCATTTAATTCATTCCGTTTTTTAACACTCAGCCTCTTTCATCAAATGAGGTAATTGAGGTCACCACCGGCTCAGCAGGACCAACTGTCCCATTAGCCTTCATCTTGTCTCCAACTGCAATGCATTGCCCCTTCCTCAACCTCTGAACTTCTGAAAGCCAATCTACCTCTCCTGTTACATCTAGCTGTTTTGCTGTTTTGACAATTTCATTGTCTGTTGGCTTAAAATACAACTTAAATGATGCCTGTAGAAGTCTTACTACCTCATCACTCTTCAAAACTCCTAATGACTGAGTTGCAAACCATGCTGACCACCCAAATTTTCTACCCTCTGTCAAAATGGTTGCACTTGGAGATTTCATTGCATGAGACAAGTTTTGTGCTTCGTCCAAAACTACCACAAATGGTTTTTCTTTAGTTCCAAATTTCTTTGTGTAATACCAAGCATCCCACAACATCATCTCAGTTATTATTACTTTCATTTCCTGAGTAAACATAGTTAACTGAATGATATTAACCTTTGCATCATCTGCATAAAGAATGTCTCCCCAATTAAAGTCAGGATCTGAAGAAAACTCTACAGTATGGAAAAACGGCGACATTTTTGACAAAACAGACTTTGCTGTCTTATTCTGTTCAACAATCTCTTCCAGCTCATCTCTAAACCGTTGCATATTCATTTTGTCACTGTATTTAACTAATCCATTATATACAGCATCAAAAATAGCTGAATATTGCTGATCGCCAAAACTATATACATGTGCAAAAATATCCGCTAATCTAGCTGCAACATCCGACTCTTTTTCAAGTATTATCTGTCCTGGAACAAGTTCAACCTGTTGTCTTTGGAATGGGTTAATCGGAACACCTGTACTATATACAATATGTTGATTAATCTTATCTCCCATAAAATCTTTAAACGGTTGCTCAAGCTGTTGTAGCATGAATCCTTCAGTATAATCAAAGATTACAGCAGATATATTCTTTTTAGCCAATTCATAAAGCATAGCCTGTATGCTGTATGTCTTTCCTTGACCTGATGTCCCTGTAATCAACATATGTCTATTTGCCAAAGCTTTATTTCCAAATTCCCAAAACACCTTATGATTAAATCTATCCTCTCCTATTAAAACCCGTATTTCATCGTCAGTATCAGCCACTTCCAATGTATCATCATTTGCCCTTTCATTTTCTATTTCGTCATCATTTACATTAGTAGGAATATTCTCAACAGAACTTTCCTCATCTTCATCACTAATTGTGTCGCTACCAATTGTTGACAAATCTGCGGTTTCCTGTACCAACGACCACTCGACTGGTGAAATATCGTCAAAAGTAGTAGCTAAAAGATTCACCCCTTCTCTTTTCGTTTTCTCCACAATCAATACATCTTGACTTCTAAGTTCTCTTTCTTTTGTACATTCTTCTCTAAAAGAAATTACTCCCGCTCTACCCATTTTAGGAATCAAAGTCTCAACAATTTCATATTCCTCATTAAGAAGTTTTTTTCTCAATTCAGTTTTCGTAACAACTTCCCAGGCAGAATTATCTTTTCCAACTCCATATAACATCATTTTCTCTGCATTAACCACCACTTGCTGCATAAAAAAATTCCTATATAATCGAGTCTTTATATCTTTGCCATCACAGCTTCCGAGTTGAAGGATACTATCGAAAATTTTTCTTGTTTCCAATGCTTGCTCTACACCTTTTTTAAGATAGTCCGGCTCAACTTTTCCAATTTTTACCTCGATGGGATAAAATGTTATCTTTACATTTTCTCCATTTAAAATGCCAACTAGGAGGAGATCATCACTGGTTTGTCCATCAAATCCCAAATTCTTTGCAGAAAAAATAGCTTCATTTTGTGAAAGACCTACCGATCCTGAAACTCTCAATATTTCTTCAAGCGATACCGGAATCCAATTGACATCTTCTATTGAATATCTCTTAACAGCCAACTTCATTGCCGATAATATGCTCAGTTTCTCCACCGGAAAATGTGATTTGTAAGAAAGCATTCTTAACAACCAATCACCATTTAGTGCATTAAACATATTGATTATTCTTTTGGAGTGCTCCTGCACATTCTCCACACCGTTCATCTCTAAATATCGTGAGATTGCGTTTTGATATTGTTTTGACTTTTTGGTTACCGTAATGGCATCATAACCGCTTGAAGTCATGTTGTATTGATCGCTATAATGAATAATCAAAAGATCTTTTGCGCTTGGATCACTCTTAAAATAATTTAAATCAACTTTTGGATTAATAAATGTGACCCAATTGCTAGCATCATAGATACGATCTAAAATTTTCTGTTTGTTTACACCCATTTTTAAAGCATAACAAGAACCACCCCTATAAGCATCTCCATTCATAGCAGCATTTATTGCATTATACTTAGCTGCAACATTAAGAAGTGTTGTGTTTAAATTTGCAAACTTCGTTCCAAATCCGGTTCGATATGAGTCTCCTAACATTACCGATGGTACTCCTGATGCGATTCCGTTCATAACAACTCCTGAAGGTATATCATCCATTACTGTTGTTATTGCCTGATGTTCATCATCAAGCTCTATAAAGGTAATATGCGAATACCCAAATTGATCATTAATATCTTTGAAATAGAAACAAACATTGCTTCTATAAACATCCACTATTTCTTCAATGCTCATATCTGACACTTTAGCTTCGATTCCCAAAGACTTAACCAAGATATCTGGATCATCAACCTTTGACATCACTTCAAATGCATTATCTATTTTTGATTCAGCATACATTGTCACTTGAATTGGTATTACCTTCTTGATTTTTGCACTATTCAGTTCATGTACATAGTACTTCATAATTCCCTGGACAATTTCTCTACAATCCCCAGTATTTATTAAGTTAATTCGAATTGGCGTATTTGTTTCAGCAGAAAATAAATAGCTAAAATGTTCAATGAACTCTCGTATCTTTTCAGACACAAGTTTCGAAACAAAATCCTTAGACCCTTTATATCTTGGAAGATCCTCTTCAACATATATCTTCCATTCTGGTGAATGTATTTGTTCCACTGGCAAGTACACCTTTGGGATCTTTGAAGATAAATCCATATTTATATATGGTAACATCGCTGTCTGTTGAAATTTACGCAAGAGATCTATCTCATCCTCTTCTAATCCGCCAATCTGTTGACCGTTTATAAATAATTGATAAGCAACATTAATCGGGTGAAGAGGGCTTAATAAAATTTCTTTATCACCATAATTTCTCTTTACAATTCCTAAATAAAACAGCCCTTTCTGTTCTTCACTCAAATATGTTCCTTCGCCAATAGCTTCAATTTCCAAAATTATTTCATTAAGATAATGCTTATATAACATTTCAAGATTACTATCCACATATACCAAACTTGGAATTTCTTTGTTGCTTTTGAAATAGATGATTATATCATCAAAAGCCTGCTTCACCCCTAATGGCAAACTTATATCCACTGCATCAAATCCTGCATCTACACCACTATTTTCAACAACAAATGGACTTCCCAGATTAATATATCTTTTCTCAAGTTCAAGGCTCTTTCTAAACTCATCTCTGGCAAAGTATTTCTTCGTTCCAAAAACAAGACTATTATCACCTTGAATCTCAAAATTGCATTGTTTCGTCCTCTTTAAATACCAGAGTTTCATCCCTTCTATAACCGTAGGCTTCTCAACAGCAAAGGCCTTAATTATTGGTATAACAAAATTTGTTGTTGACAAAGAAAAATGAACATCCTCATTCTCTTCCGCATATGGATAATCCTCACTTATAGTAATTGAAAGAAGATCATTTTCATTCAAAGACACTACCTGACCATTTTCAGTTATATAAACTTCTTTTTCTGCCTGTCCATATGAATTAATAATAACCTTGTCATCTTCTGAAATTATTCTAATAGCATCTTGTTCTGTTCCCCTTGTCTCAACAATGTACTGCGTCTTTATATTCTCTAATAAATTAGGTTTGCATCGGAGAACCGCTATTTTAAATTCAAATTTTGTTCCATCCGCCTCATATATAAAACGTCCAAATACCGTTTTGTCGTCTATTTCTGATATTTTTGCTGTTAGCTTTTTGCCACTATTCGTAACTGACAAGAATGCTTGATAAGCTTTTAACACATTTATACCTGCACTTTTAGTAAAATCAGAAAAGACCAACTCGATTTCTACTTCATTCTGTGTATTATCTATGAAAAGCAGAATATTTCTTGTTCTACTTTTTGCTTTCGAAGCACCTTCTTCCTTATCCCAAATTGTTGGATTAGAAATAATCGGTAAATATTCTATTGTTGACTTATTCTTTTTACTTGCAGCAAAATTTTTAACATCCGAAAAGCTTATCTGTTCCCAACCTAACTTTGAAAGTGCCTTTGCTCCATCCTCACCATATAAATTTTCTAGTTTCGAAAAATCAGTGCCAAAACTATGGATTTCTGATATTTTCACATAGTTTTGATGATTCTCCTCAAGGCGATTCCTTAACTCTTTACCAGAAAGTATTGGCAATATTTCATCTGGAAATAATTCAAATTTTTTATACTCATCCGCAGTGATTTGTGAATCAGATAAGCACTGTATAATATCTTCATATTCAAAAATAGTTGCTACAGTTCCATCTAATTCCTTACTTTTATTTTCAAGGTATTGTCTAAGAATAGTCTTATCTAATTCGCTGTATCCAGTTTCATTAATTCTTCTGTCAATATCCTTTTTTATATCAGAAATATTAAGTGGCATTCCCTCTTTTCCTAAACTTCCGGCACCACCCAAAATACTATCCAGAGAAGAGCAATGAATAAACAGAATTGCCTTTTTTTCATATCCTCTTTCGACACCAACTAGGTTTCTCAATGTTGCCAAAAAATCTGGGTGTGGACCACCATCCATTGACGCAGCAATTATAAGCTGAATCTGACCAAAGTTCAGCTCATAAGTATCATATTTCTGATTTCTATCAACGTCTTGGTATACAAACTTTTTTGCTATAACATTATTTCCCAATTCTAAATATAATTTATTAACCTGTTCTTCGGTTTCAAACTGAATATAGTATTTATCTCCTGCTACTGGTTCATTAGACTGAAAATATTTTATTATTTTCTCTGAAATGTAACTATAAAATGTATTTGACATATTGTGCATCTCCACTATCTGAACGCTTTTCGAGTAAATTCATTTTTTCATACAAATCTACAATTCTCTTTTTTGACTCCCTATCAAAGAGCAACCCTCTCTTTTCAAATTCGTCAAACAATTTTGCCAACCTTATTCTTCCATCATGTTCTTGAAGGATGATACGCGTAAACATTACTATATCACTTTCATGTATGCTTAACGTATATCCATATATTCCTCGAAACTTGCCAAAATTCTTTTGAACAAATTCTATATACTTTTTGTTATAACCATTATAATGAGATCTTCTTCCGCCATTGATAAACTGAAAATCAATCACATCAAATAATCTTCGCACCTCATTTGATGTCTTACATAGGCTATCTTTTTCTTCGTCATGTTTACACCCACTATAATCCATGGTAATCCATTCCATATATTTTTCTTTTATATCATAGATTTCGCTTGAGACTTTTTCATCATCACCAGAACCATTAAAACGATCATAAAATGCTATATAGTCCATATGCTTTCCTTCCACATTATGTGAAAGCATCTCCATCACAACAGAATGCGAAAACATATGACTAAGCTTGTCTTTAACATATTTCCATCCATATTCGTAGCCCGGACGAACCTTGGTGACTACTTCCTCATATAAAGTTAAATATATCTTTTCAATCTCGTTTCTATTGCCTTTCTCAAATTTACTCAGCTTCACAGCCAACTGAGACACATAAAACATATAATAATATGCCAAGAATCGATTTATATTATTCTGATATACAACTGTATCCTTTGTTAATATTTCAAAGTCCTTTCCAAATACATCTTTAACATATGGCAAAAAACAATCTGCATTTGTAATTGATATTCCAACGTCATTTGATTCGCTTTCTAACGAATCAAATACTAATCTTTCCAGTATATTTGTGTCTTCTGCAGCTGTCATCAATTTATATAAGTCCTTTAGAGGAGTTGAATCTACAAACAGGCTATATAAATATTCAGCCACCTGTTGTTGTGAAATATTACAATCTATATAGCTAAGTGTTTTCGCGTTAATTGGAAGAAGTTTTCCGTTTTCAAAATACAAATTTTCAACTATCTGAAACAGCACTTCAAAATCTTCATCTGTACAATCTCCCATTTTCTCACGCATATTTTTTTTAAAAACTGCAATATCAAGACTTTTCTTCGCTGGAGTATCAGACATAATTCTTGAGAACGCGCCAACAACACCTGAAAAATCTTCGTACTGATTTTTATCTGTCTTTGTTTTAAATGGCACAAGCGCATCATCTCTTTTATGTTTTTTGCTTTTATTCTTTACCTCATCAAAGATGTCATTTATACCATCTTCACCTTCAAAAACGATCCATGTATTATTCATTAGTTCACCTCAAATGAATATCCAAAATCCTCATCAAACGATATTCTATATTCCTTTGATTCTTTCTGCGACAAATCACGTATGTATAACTGTTCCTGCTTCGATCCGCCTTGTGATATTTTATTGATAAATTCAACACATTTTACATTCACCCTCTTATCATTAATATTAGGTATATATCCATTTAGCACTCGCTTTAACAACTTATACAGAGCAAAATCAACATCCAACTCCGCCTCTTTATTTTCAGAATATCTATATTTCAATCTCAATTCATCCCTAAATGTACTTAAGCATCCTTGTTCCAATTTGGGCAGATTGTCAACCCTTTGCTTTATTTGAATTTTCTGAATTAAATGATATTCTGACTTTTTATTTCCTATTGGCAACTGCATCTCATCTTTTTCTGCTTGGCCATTCCACGACAAAACGCCTTTTTCCACAATGCCATATACATTTTTTAATTCTAAATGACTTCCAGTATTCCATGCATAAAGTGCTTTCATATATTCTTCATAAGCCTCATCCCTTGGAAGTAAATCCTCTCTCTTCTCGGTAAGCCAGCACATTCTAACAAATAATCTTAAAACAGCCTCCTTCACAGGATGTGTTGACTTATCAGCAAAATCTATTTTTTTCAATCGTTCAAGGATTGCGGCATATTCCTGAAGATTTTCATTAAAAATACCAATCACATCATCTGAATTTTCAAAGTATACAAAGAAATCATCTATATTCTCATTTCGTATCTGCATCGGATCTACATTTTTCATAGAATCTAACACTTCCGAAGAATTTTTTTTGCTAAACAATACATTGGGTAGTAAAGCTTCACTATATTGCAGACTAGTTAATTTCCTCGGTTCTTTCCTAGGCTCCAAAGACCCTCTGTCCCAATATCGTTCATCAACAACAATCTCATATATCATATTAAGCAAAGTTCTTGTTGACACAATCAGTTTGTTTTTTACTATGCTCTCCACTAATACACTCACTAATCCTTGCTGAATCTTATCATCAGCCAGTAATTCATAATTTACTTTTATTGGACAATGATTTTTCGCTTGACATTCACTACAATTCTTACAGTACTCTTTATAAAACTCATTCGCTTCTTCTTTTGCCGTTATTTTTTGAAAAATTCCTCTAATATATGTAGAAGTTATTCCACTTGATGCTAATTCGTACATATGATAATCTGCAAAATTAACACTATGGAAAAAAGGATTGTCTGCATCATCACCTATCGTCTCATCAAGGATTCCAGCTTTTTCAACATATTCCTTTAACTTTCCGAACTTATTATCTATATCGTCCTCTAAAAAATTACTTAATGTTCCAAGATTTATAGCCAAAATTACCTTGCTTTTAGATGTAGCCAATTTTTCATCCATAAAATCTTCCATTATTTTCATCAAAGTATAAGATGCTGGTTTATCTATATACAAACTTGCTGTCGAATCATTATGTACATAGAATTTTTCCATCATTTGTGGATATTTTGCTTTGCAATATGAAAGCATATGAGATTTTCCATCACCTACGCTTCCACATAACAAGATAAGTTCAGCATGATCTGTCTCATAAGTTTCTTCCAAAATAGACACAAACTTATCTTGTACAGGTCTATCTACATGCATATACATGGTATATGGATCAGTAAGGCCTGCATTTGCAGATACGACTGCATCTTTAGACGATTCTCTTAATCTTGCCAATGTACTAATAAAACAGCTTTGATTGTTTGAAAAAATCTGTGCGTCCATTTTTATTCCGCCTTTATCTATATCGTTCCTATATATTCTCTCTTATAATGGAAACTAAACTATCTACATCTTCTTTTGTTGTATATTTGTTTAAAGTTATTCTCAATACCTTTGATACTTTGTCTGAAATTCCCATCGCCTTAATCACATATGAGGGCTCTCCCGCACTGCATGCTGATCCAGTAGAAATAGCAAGATCACCGCTTACCTTCCTTATGAAACGCTCATTATGGAAATCTGGAAGATCTACAATAACACTTAATAAACCGGGCAATCGTGTTTCAGAGGGATTTGTTAGCTTAATACCTTCTATTTCCAACAATCTTTCAATTGCATAACTATCTAACTGCTTAATTTTCTTTTCAGTTACTTCATAATCTCTATGAGCAATTTCTGCGGCCTTTCCAAAACCAACTATATTGTGTACCGCCAATGTACCTGCCCTGAATCCAAACTCCTGCTCTCCACCATGCGTAAATGATGTAATAGGTATTATGCCATAATCATCTGATTTTAGGTAAGCAGCTCCAATTCCTTTCGGACCATATATTTTATGAGCAGAGCATGACGCATAGTCAATTCCCAACTTCTTTACGTCTATTTCTAATTTTCCTACAGCCTGTGTAAGATCAGAATGGAATGCAATATCTCTTTTATGACACAATTTCGCAATTGCACCAATATCATTTATTGTTCCTACTTCATTGTTTACATAGATGATTGAAACCATACCGGTGTTCGCTCGAAACGCATTCTCAACTAATTTTTTTTCTACCTCTCCGCAAGAAGTTACTTCAATAAAACTTGCTTCATATCCTCTATCTACTTGTTGTTTATTTCCCAACAAACTAATAGTCGGATCATTATTGGAGTACAATTCACCATTCAAATATTTACAGGTATTTAATGTGGCTTTATGCTCAACTACCGAAGTAATTATGTGATTTTTTCCATCACCATAATACCTTCTATAATCCATATATCCTTTAATAATAAAGTTGCTACTTTCAGTTGCACCAGCAGTAAATACAATCTCTTCAGGCTTTGCTCCTAATAAAGCCGCAACCTTCTCCCTTGCATCTTCTACAGCATTTTTTGCATTGACTGCTTTACAATAATATTTACTTGAAGGATTTCCAAATTCCTCCTTAAGATATGGAAGCATTGCATCTAATACTTCCTCATCAATTGGAGACGTCGCGCTATTATCAAAATAAAGCATTTTTATAACCTTTCTTTAAACATATGAACAATATCAGACTGTCCATACCCACTTAAATTAAATTTTTTTTCTTCAAAGTCTTCATCGACCAATCCCAGATTTTTAAAAACTTCTTCAAAATTTTGAGTTGGAATGACATCATCATATATTCCTATTTTTCCAACTACTACAGGCATTACAGCCATCAGTGCATTAAATCCTATTGTTCGTGCTAATACATATCCCTCTTTTTCCCATGGGTTGAACCAGCAATTTCTCACCGCACAAAAATAATTATTGATTAACAACGCAATCGTTCCTTCTTGCTCATCTATAAATAAATTTCTAAAAATTAATTTTTTTGCTACCTGTTCATTTGCATATACTAACGGCTGCCCCTTCTTAAGAGCATCACGATCCTTTATTAATTGAATATCATTCCCGGAAATATATTTGATTGTCCTAGCAATAAAGTTAGCTTGAGTATACTTATACCCACCATTTTTCGGAGATGTATAAAAAGGTGATATTCTTCCAAGCAAAGCCCCATCTTGTCTTTCGTTTAGTATCCTCCCTATATAATGTGCTGACTTTATGGGATTTCTGGCAGATTGCATCGTATGCAAATCCATCATTAGGCTTTTATTCACTCCTTTTTGCTTCGAATTAATTGTTGCAAAAAGAATTGCTTGTTGCTCTATATCCATGTCCAAAAACAAACTAACATTAACATCAAATGGTTTCTTCTCTGTATATCCTTCAAGTCCAGCTATTCTATGTTGTCCATCTATAATTTGAAAAGTGTCTTCTTCCGTCATCAAACATATTTCAAACACTTCATTTCCTAAATCCTTTACGTCTTTAATGTACTTTTCTTTCACTGAAAGAATCACACTATTGGGGAAACATGCATCCGCTGTTTTAACATATTCGCAAATCTCTTTTACTCTATTTGCATTCAATTCCCGTTGAATTCCAATACGTTGGTTTATATCGTTGTTTTTCATGTCTCTCACCTCTGTTTGAGACATTTCCGAAAGTTTACCTCCCGGTATCTTTCCTATGAAGAAAGCACCTAGCGGCTGCTCAACTTTTATTCCTGTAAATGTATAAATATTCTTTTCTTTTTCAACAGTAGCCATTACTCGTCTTCCTCCTCTTCCTCCTCTTCAAAATCTTTTTCCGAAAAGCTTTCCAAATCTCCTCTTATTCCAAGCGTTTTCTTTCCTATAGCGCCACCTTCCTCAACGGCATCCATACTCTTTTTTATTCCATTTTCATCAATAATTCTTTTTTTATTTGGTTCTTGCACCGACATATCATTAACATGTATTTTATATGCCAAACGAGTCGACCATACCATTAGCAATAAAGATAGCACTATAACGGGCACCTTAAATACTATAACAGGTTCCTTTGATACTATAATATTTGGACTACTACATATATATAGAAGTACATATAATGCAGTTGCTCCTATTAATGTAACAATTGTTTCTGTAACTGGAACTTTTTCGCCATTTTGATTTATACCCGAATCAAATATAGTTTCAACAGTGTACCAAATGGGTGCTAACAAAGATATCGAATACATAACAAATGAGCCATTTGAAAAATCCTCTGTTAAATCAAACTCTAAATTTGTTAGGAACACAGCTACAACCTTTATTATGTACGGTAGCATAATAAAAAATAATGTAATTCCTAAATAAATGAACGATTTTTTTCTTACTTTTTCTTGATTTTCTTCTCTTTTGTCAGCCATTACACTGTGTCTCCTACTCCTAAGGTCTGTAGTACATATCTGTCTACTGTTCCCGCGTGATTATACATATCCAGAAGCAATTCACTTCCTCGGTCAATGTGCGCCTTCACATATTTAGGAAAGAATTCTTCATCCAACAAGTAACGCCCTTCAACTTGCTCAATCAGTACCTTAAATAGAACCTCATTATCTCCTGTTATCGTCTGTCTATTAAGATCTAATCCATCAGAATCAGATTTATAATCAGCAACAGATGTATTTTCTTTAAGTGACCAAGCAATAGCATGCTTTACGAGTGTATATGGCTTGTAGTTTGTTCGCGCTTCAAGTTCCTCAAATATTTCTTGAGTCCGTTTTGATGTCTTTAATCTAAATATCATTAGTTACACCTCGAAAAAATAATGATTTTCTACAGATGTCTTATTTTGATTCTCATCATTTATAAGTATATATTCTTTTGAAATATAAGGCTTTAAAATCCCATAATATTCTTCATTAATTTCCTCGTCTGTAGAGAGAATTATTACCTGCCTGCTTATATTCGGGAAAAACTTCTCTGATATTTCCTTCCTATGATCGGCATCGATGCGTGCATATGGAGTATCGATAATAAAAGGAATATCCTGCCCCGACAGCATAATGATTGCCCAATAAAGAGATAAAATAAAAATTTGTCGTTCTCCTTTTGACAATCGATTCAATTCAATCTTTTTAAATAAGCCTATTTCTTTGTTACTCTGTTTCTGCTCTAATCGCTGACGAATAGCGGCAATATTCTTCGCATTATACATTTCAAATAATTGCTGTTCTCCTTGATTACCTATTAACTCACTAAATTCGGATGTTCCTACATTCTTAATCAAATACAGCAATTCATCTTCTGTATATTTCTCGTCCTGATAAAGATTAAACTGAAAATCTGCTGTTATCTCTATGTGCGTAATTAAATTATTTTTTCTATATATGTGCTTTAAGTTTTGAACTATAAGCTCCTGCAACCGACTACGCATAGTCATTGCTTTTTGTTCTAGAAACTCGGACATCATATTAGATAATCCTTCACTCAGCTCATATACATGCTTATTTTGAGCTCTGTCCTTGATGCTTTGGAAAATACGCTCTTTTAGTTGGGTCTGAAACACCAATTCATGAGACGTATCCTCCAACTTCTTTTGTACTTCATACAACTTCAATGTAATTTGTTCCTTTTGTTTAAGTAACCTGTTTTCTTTCTCTGCATATCTAACAGAATCCTCATCGCTCATCGCACTTTTTAATGTCTTATTAATGTATGCTACAATATCCGCCGCTTCTAATCGTCTATTTACAATTTCCACCATTCCATTTACATCAAAATTGTTTATTCCAGAAATCATCCCATTAACATAAGACATCTCATTCTTAGATAAATCAAAAAGAACCGCCTCATTATGTGATTCGCTTATTCTAAACTTGCTCAAAAATAGTTGTAACAAATCCTCTGCTACTCTTGGATCATTTATACCACTACTCTTCAATAACTTTTCTATATCACTTTTATTTAGCTTATCTTGTATGTAATTATATATTTCACCTTTTTCCTCATACTCAAGCTGACTCATTACTGTTGGTGCTAAATCTTTCAGAATAATGAACGGCATCATCCCTTCTACAAACATTTTTATTTTGGTTGCTGCTTCTGTTTTCTTTGCCTCGGCATCCTTGTACTTTTCTTCTAGCTTTTTTCTTTCCTTATCAGTTATTCCACCAGCACTCTTGAATGCAGTTTCCAGCTCGATTAACTGAACCTCAAGATTATCCAATGAAACCTGATCTTCATTAATCTCAGCTTCCAGTTCCTGTTGTCTAACAGTCAGCTTTTCTACTTCTTTCTTAGCAGCATCATATTCATCATACAAGTTTTGGTTATCTTCATTTGATCTCTTTGATACATACCCACTTGTGTACTTCCTAATTATCTCAAAAACATCCATACCACAAAGTGTAAATACAGCATTTTTTACATATGAATTGTAGCTACTACTAGAAAAAATGTTTCCAACCTCTTCCCCGTCAAATAAAAAGAATTCAAAAAGATCTGGTGGAACAATGCTCTGAAGATAATTTTGAAAATAAGAGAGTTCTTGTTCCGCAAGTTTTATTCCATCCTTTTCGACAGAATGATCCTCATTTAATTTCTGTTTTGTATAATCCCATTTTCTTGCAATTACATACTTTTTTATTTCTCTTTCAATTCTCAAAGAAATTGTTATCTGCACCTCAGCTTCAACTACATCCTGTTGAAAAGCTTTTGTATTTATTAAATTTTTAATTCTTGAAATATAGTGTGGATTAACACCAACATATCCATATGAAAGAGGACCATATAACGCCACTTTTATTGCAGTAAATAATGATGTTTTTCCTGCTCCATTTTTTCCACCAATCAAAACAATATTTTTGTTATCATCCGAGCAATTAAAATCAAATACATTTTCACCTTCATAGGAGCTGAAATTATATAACCTTATTTTATTTATCTTCATTTTCAATCTCCTTCAAGATTTCATGATGTAGCCACTGTTGATTAAGAAGGCGATCTATTCCCTCTCTCATTATTTTTTGATTTGAATAATTTTTGGTTTGATATACAGATAGAATTACGTTTCGCACCAAATCAAAAGGAACCTCATACTCCTTTGCTAATTTTTCCAATTCATAAACTGTATCTTCATCAACCAGCGATTCTTTATATTCATGCCAAGGCAATCTTTTCCCCGTAAGCTTTTCATACAACTCTACTAAAGTTCTTCTTGACAAATCTAGTTCGTCATCCCAGATTTCATCAATTGCCTTTAACTCGTCAACAGTGATTAACTCATATCCCATTTTTTTCTGGGTATCAATTAATTCTGATAGAATCATCTGTCTAGCTTTCCATGTAAACGGACCATATCCAATATTTCCCTCCTTATCTTCATAAATTGATCCATTTCTTTTTCTCTTTTCTCTATATTCAGGGTCATCCCTTATGCTCATTAACCATTTCCTAAACTCAGCTAATGGTATCAATTCCCGATGTCCACTCTTAATAAATCCATTCAAGGATTTATCCTCCTTGACAACAGTGCACACCCAGCAACCAAATCGCGAATTTCCACAACTTTGTGTTTGCCCACCAGCATGAATTCCTGCAAAAGGACATTCTCCACTATCTGCATCCGCATACAAACTTACAAGTTCCGAGTTATCTGTTCCCCACGGTGTCTTTCCTCCATCATGTCCTAAAAGAATGTCCCATACATCTTCCGTTGTTAATTCAACTATCGGGTTATATACATACGCCTCTTGGATTGTTTCATGCCGATTAAGCATTCTAGTTTCTAATTCACGTCCTTCAATACGCCTTTTTCTAGCTATACTTTCCGCCTTTCGCACGCCTAAGAGCACTACTACTTCTTCCGACTCCTCTTTAATAACTTTTCGGATATACTCTGCGCTAGGGTTTATTTTCAGCTTGTCGGTACACCATCTAAATGTTCCGTTCATTCTCGGTGTAGGATATCCTCTTCCAATTACATTTGCCCAAAATGAATTGTTCACAGGAGGTGTAACCATTACAGATTTAATTGGTAAATTATCTCTCTTAGCTGCTTCTCCTAATGCTTCATTCATTTTACTTAAATATATTTTTATTAATGGATTCTCAATCAAAGTATCAGACGAAACAATATATACATTCTTAGTTCGTTTTTTTGGAGATAAATTCAAAAGCATTTTATAAACTAATTCAACCACGGTTGTTGAATCTTTACCTCCACTATATCCTATAACCCACGGACGCTTATCTGATTGATAAACATATTGAATTTCTTCAATCAACTCCTCGAGTGTATTCTCATTAAAGTAACTATTTGCCATTATTGTTTCCCTGATGTTGAGCAACCTGATTTACTAAGCTTAAACTCAATTCCTTTCCCGTATCATCTAATTTTTCTATGATACCCATTATCATATGTTCGACGCCATTTTCTTCTTTTGGCACTACATACCTCCCAATTAATTCATCAAGTGACATGCAATACAAATCTGCAGCTCCCATTAAGAAATCGATATCAGGAGTTGTTGCATTTCTCTCAATATTACTAATTACTTGCTGGGATACATTAAGCTTATCTGCCAGATCTTTTTGCTTATAACCTTTCTCTTTCCTAATTTTCGCTAGTCTTCCACCTAATTCCATATCTTAATCTACCTCATAATTGGTGTGCCAAAGAATTAACATATACAAACTTGATTTTTATTTTACAATAAACTTTTGTATTTTCATAGTTGACTAACGCAATACTTGTATTATATACTAAATACAAATATTTTGTTAGTTTTATATTGCACAGATAGGAGAAAACAAAAATGCTTTGTAAAAACTGCAATGAACCTTTAACAGACAAAAACACTTATACATCCGACCATCGATACTGCATTTCATGTGGAAAAGAGCATACCAACTACATTTCCTATCGTAAAAATACTTTGAAATCTCTTCAAGAGATGAATCTTGATTCCAAAATAATACAGACCAAATATTTAATCAAAGAAACAGTCCGAGAATTTGGCTTAGAAAAAGTTTATATTTCCTATTCTGGTGGAAAGGATTCAACTGTTTTATCCCATATAGCAAAAAGTTTATATCCAAATATTTTGCACATATTTGCCAACACAACAAATGAATTTCCAGAAACGCTTCAACATATCAAATGGGAAAAAGAAGAAAATAAAACCAATCTTCTTACGGTGATTCCCAAAGACTCTAAGGGCAATGTTTGGACTTTTAAAAAAGTTGTTGAATATTACGGATATCCCATCTTCTCAAAACGAATATCAAATGCAATACGTACATATCAGCATGCTCTTACTGAACAAACACGCCAAAACTCTATTGACTATATAGAACGTAACTTCAAAAAGTACAGCAAATATAAAGAGCTTCCAATTTCTGACAAATGCTGTGATCGATTAAAAAAAGAACCTATTCGGCGCAAAGCTAAAGAATTAGGTCTTGAATGCGCCATATTAGGTATTCTCACATCCGAAAGTTACCAACGTGAGAAAGATTGGATTGAAAATGGTTGTAATGTTTTTCACAAAAGAAAAGACAATCAAAGTCGCCCAATGTCATTTTGGACTGAAGCAGACATTCAAGAATATATCACCCGATTTCATGTCAGAATTTCCAAACTATATGAAATGGGCTATTCAAGAAATGGTTGCATGTATTGTGGATTCGGTGTTCACCTAGAGAAAGGATTAAATCGCTATCAGAAACTGGCCAAAACCCATCCTGTTCAATATCAATATTTCATAAAAAACTTCGGTAATCTTATAGTTGAATTCGATATTCAAATTGCTAATGCACTTTAGGTAACCATCAGTATAATTGGGTTTTTTTTGCCGATCAATAAAGACAGCACTACCATTTAAGCAAATGCTACAATCTACATGATTTTGCTGCTTTGTGCAATATAAGCAGAGCTTACTACGGAAGAATTGAGCGCGGTGAACACAGTATTACCCTTGATAGGTGCGCTTTGATCGCGCAAGCTTTAAGTGTACATATCTCTGATTTATTTGTAGACCTTCCGGATTAAAATCATAATTATAGTTTCTGAAGCAAAAAATATATCAAATTAATTTTCTATAGGATGATCTTTTTCTTCACCCATTTCACTTATGATACCATCTATTATTTCTTTATAATCTGCCAGGAAATTTCTTTCAAAATGATTATCAAATATAGGATTGATAAATTTGACAATATAACAGGCTATAAAAAAAATTTAATAGCATACATAATATTAGCCAATCAAGCTTTTCTTTCATTTCTTCATATGTACTTAAAATTAGATGGAATAATTCTGTACATATCAAAGTTATTGCTACCGTGCTCAATATATTTAAAACCTCATTAAATGGTCTTTTGTTTCTAATCATTTGATTAAGGTATCTACTAAATTCATTTAATTTATCCCTGCTATAATCTTTATATTTGCTACCAATATATTGTCTCCATTGTCGATATGTCTCAAATTTTAACTGCTCATTCAGCTGCCTCAAATTTCTTGCAGTTCTCCATCCCCTTATACGATAACAGCATAAATAGCAATAAATAGTCCTCTCGATCTTATAATCAAAATCATACCATCTTTTGCCGATTTCCTCGATTGTTTTTTCAGCTTTTTTTCTTTTTATCATATTGTCATCATCCAAATTAAAAAAATTTTTTGCCAGAAACATATTACTATATACATAGTCTTAATTCAACTTTAAAAGTACTATATTTAGAAATCCAGATTTTTATGATAATTATCTACTTATCAATCAACGAAACCAGCAAAGTTAATATATCTTTCATCCCTTGCCTATAACTTATTTCCGCATAAACAGCCGCACGATGATTCTCTGCGGACAAATAGTCATCAAGAGCCTTTTGCTGTTCTTGACTAAGCATCCCTTCCAAAACACATATCGCTTTATCGGTTTCCAGTTCCGCTTGTCTATATTTCTCGTTGTTCTGCACTATACTATCTAATCTTTCATTCATTAAACCTGATTTATTCATCAAATCCTGATAAATATAGTTGTAGGCCACATAGTTGCTGAATTTTAACCAAATATTGCAATTCACTTATTTAGTGCATAGAAAAAGACCTCTTTCTACG
>JAAUZX010000063.1 GCA_014804365.1 Lachnospiraceae bacterium | reverse complement strand
TCATGTATCTGTTCTCTATGGTTTCAACGCCGGCATGGACGGCAGAAAACGGTACAATTGACATGGGAGCGATTGCAGAATTTCTGACACAGGTGAAAAGAATATATGATGCGCAGATGGACGGACTTACGAAGGAAACAACTTGGTCTCATGGAGCTTATGCTTTGCGGGGACAAGAATACATGGGAGGGAGAACCACGGATGTTATGAGACTTTTTGTAGGGGAGACTCATATTACAGGCGGCACGGTGTACACTGATTATGGATTTGCACACTTGAATTCCGTAAATAAAGTTGAAAAATATGAAAATGATGAATGGATTCCTATGAATGGTCAAAGCAGCAATGTGTTTCTTGCCAAAACAATGGTGGGGATTAACGCAATGTCGGTGTCTGCGGATAAGGCGGAGGATTTTATAAGGTTATGTTTTGGTAAAGAAAACCAGTCTTATCTGATTAATGGATTTGCAGTGAATCAGGCAGCGTTTGATGAAGGCTTTATATTTGATGGACGCCAGGGCTACACGGAGGGAACATGCGGAATGATTGAATTGATCGATGAAAATGGATTACGTGTCAAGCTGGATATTTATTGGCCGGATGAGGAGCAGATTGCCAGATTAAAGAATTGCATTGAAAAGGCGGATACACCGTACATTCAGGATTCTATGCTGGAGGAAACCGTATATGAAGCCGGTACTGAGTATATGTGGGGGAACATCAGTCTGGATGAGGCTTTGGACACAATAGAGAAGAGGATGGCGCTCTATTTTGCAGAGTAAGAAAAGATGAAGTAGGTGGAGAGATTGGTTAGACTGAAGAGAGATGTGAAAAAGCAAAAAAGCAGTGCAAAAAGTCATAAGGATACGAGGGCATTCTTTCTGTTTCTGGCACCGAGCCTATTGGGGGTGCTTATGTTTGTGCTGCTTCCCTTTTTGGATGTGTTCGGGCGGTCTTTTACGACGGTGGTAACGAGTCAGTTTGTGGGATTTCAGAATTATAGGACCATTTTTGCTAATCAGGCATTTCGGCTGGCGGTAAAAAATACATTCCGTTTTACGCTTGTATGTATTCCGCTGCTGGTGGTGATCGGCCTTATGATTGCGTTGCCGGTCAGCAGGCTCAAAAGCGCCGGGACAATCAAATCCCTGTATCTGTTCCCGCTGGCAATGCCTACGGCGACGATCGTCATTGTGTGGAAGATGGCCTTCTATAGGCAGGGATTCCTGAATCTGGCGTTGACGAAGATGGGAGAACTGACAGGCTTATGGGGTGAGATTCATACGGATTATCTGGGCAGCAGCGCTTCTTTCTGGGTATTGGTATTCAGCTACATATGGAAAAATACGGGCTATACAATTGTATTGTGGCTGGCGGGGATTCTGGGGATTCCGAATGAGATGCTGGAGGCGGCGAGAGTGGACGGCGCTTCCGAGAGGCAATGCTTTTTTAGGATCGTGCTTCCGAATCTGAAAGGGAGTCTGTACACGATCGTTATCCTCTCATTCCTCAATTCATTTAAGATATACAGAGAAGCTTATCTCGTGGCCGGAGCATACCCGGAACAGGATATGTATCTGTTGCAGCATTTGTTCAATAACTGGTTTGTGAATCTGGATTTTGATAAGATGGCGGCCGCAGCGGTATGTGTGGGCGGATTTCTGTTTGTGGTTATTATGCTGTTGCAGAGGATGTGGGACTCGAGATGAAGAAGACATGAAGTTATACTAAGACACCAAAGGACGGTGTCTAAGTATAACTAAGTCATGTCTGGAAGAATGCCGCTGGCGCGTGCATTCTTCTGGGGGTGAGAGATAGATATAACAGAAAGGATAATGAATTGAATGGGTTTACATAACTTTCGTGTACAAGGAAAAGATATTAAGAAAGGGATCACGGTTTTATTGATTATGATTCCGACGCTTTTAGTGTGTCTGCCGATTATTTTGCTGGTGACGGGATCAGTGATGAGTAACGGAGAACTGCGACAGCATTTGTCACCGGTTTTTTCGGATGCGTTGGAATATATCAGTTGGAAGATTGTGCCGGATTATCCGACCTTTGAGAATTATAGTAAATTGCTTTTCATGACACCGCAGTTCTTCGTTCTTTTTTGGAATTCCATTAAGCTGGTGGGATGTATCCTGTTAGGGCAGCTTTTAGTAGGCGTTCCCGCGGCGTGGGCTTTTGCGGTGTATCAGGTGAAGGGGAGCAGAGCACTTTTTGCGCTTTATATAGTGTTGATGCTTCTGCCGTTCCAGGTTACGATGCTTTCCAGTTATCTGGTGCTTAATAAATTGGGAATGCTCAATACGCAGCCTGCGGTGATCTTGCCTGCGGTGTTCTCCACGTTTCCGGTATTCCTAACCTACGGAGGATTCCGGTGTATCCCTATGCAGCTTATGGAAGCGGCGCGGATCGACGGGGCGGGGGAGATAAGAATCTTCTGTACAATCGGGCTTCCACTTGGGAAAAGTGGATTATTGTCTGCCATAGTGTTAGGGTTTTTGGAATACTGGAATATGATGGAACAGCCTATGGCATTTTTGGAAGATAAGTCGCTGTGGCCGCTGTCGCTGTATCTGCCGGAAATTACATGGGCACAGGCGGGATATGCGTTTACGACTTCGATCATCACATTGATTCCTGCGGTATTCGTCTTCGTATGGGGACAGGATTATTTAGAGCAGGGAATTATTTTTTCGGGACTAAAGGAATAGGAGGAGAGAACGTTGGAAAGTAACAGGAAAAAGAAGATCATAGTAGGTTTCTTTGTATTTCTTGGGCTTATGTGGCTCTGTACGGTCGTATCAAAGAGTATATACGCGTCGGAGCTTCCGATCGTTTCTACGGAATCGATTGAGAAGAAATATGTGGAGCACACGGTGCAGGCAGATGGTATTGTAGTGGCCGGGGATAAAAATTCCGTGACTGCACTGAGTGGACTGCGGATTGATAAGCTGGCGGTGCAGGTGGGCGATCAGGTGGAAGAGGGTGACGTGCTTTTTACCATAGATATGGACGACCTGACGGATATCATAGATGAAAAGCAGACGGCAGTTTCCAAATTGCAGACACAGATCAACACACTGGCGCAGAATGAGGAGCTGGCAAGGCAGAAAAGAGAGTTGGAAGAGCAGCGCGCCAGAGAGGACTATGACGCTACGGCGCGGCGTGAAAATACGCTGGTAGGAAGGGAATTGGAAGAACTTAATAAGGCCGAAAAAAATTTAGAGAATCATGAAGGCGGAGATGATGAGGCGTTGAAAGATGCTTTGCAGGCGGCGGCCTATGCGGAAGCCGATGCAAGATGGCAGAGAGATACCAGCATGAAAGAGGCAAGCCGCAGGGTGGAGGATATCACCGCACCGGAGAATGCAGATTCCACGTTGACGGTAAGCCGTCTTGAACTTGAGGACATGAAAGAGGATCTGGCACGCTTTCAGGCGGTTATGGATGCAGAGGGTCAGATCAAGGCGGAGCGTGGCGGATTGGTGACGGACATCTTTATCAGTGCAGGCGGCAGGACGTCTGATTCGGCTGCCATGTTGCTTTCGGATGATTCTGTTCCCTGCCAGTTTAAGACGATTATCACACAGGATCAGAAGAAGTATGTGTCACTGAATGATGAGGTGTCCCTTAAACTGGACGGAAGCAGCAGGGATAAGGAGGCAACCATAGATTATCTGTCTGAGAGCAGCACCATGCCCGGAAGTTATGAGGTCTATGTTAATCTCCCTGAAGGAACCGGAATACCGGGAATGTCGGGCACGATGAGCCGTGCGGAGTCAGGAGAGAAGCATTCCTGCTGTGTCACACCTGCGGCAGTGTATAAAGAGGGTGTCAGAAATTATGTCTATGTGGTCAAAGAGCGGGATGGTATTCTCGGCAAAGAATATTATGCAGAGCAGATCAATGTGAGAGTTCTGGATGAAAATGAAAGCTGGGTTGCGGTGGAAGGTGCACTTGACGATGACAGCATCATTATTTCTTCTTCCACAAAGGAAGTGAAGAATGGGGAGGTTGTGAGGTTGTCGGAATAATAAGGCGCAGGGAGGATTTCCCGTGGTATAGACCGTTACGGGGAATCCTCGGGGTAGATCCAGACAATGGCTATGGCGTCTTTCGAGGCAGAGCTGATCGCTGATAGCTCCTGTACGGTCATATCATAGTAATACACACCGTAACATTCGACGGGGAGTTCTATGCGACACAGAATTTCCCTAAGGGCTTCCTTTTGCTGCTTGCACTCATTGGCTGTTTTTCCATTGGCAGCGATATAGATATATACCTCCTCCGGTCCGGCATGATATGTTCCGCTCGAAATAGCTTCTACCGTCAGGTCGGCGGGATTCTCATATTCTGCGAGATGCCAGTCGTAGATGTTGCATTTAGCAAATCCTGGGATTTCTTCTGCAATTTGTTCTTCTATATATTGGACGTACAGATCATTTTGAAAATAAGTATAAAGTTCGTCCGTGATAATTAAAGTCGGTTCAATATGCAGTTCTAGCCGATAGGTTTCTTCATCTGATTGTGCGGGTGCCACATAAAACACATAAAAGAGTTCTTCTGGAAGGTCAGTGTAGAGATTTTGGTAACAGTGATGTAACCATGTAATATGAAAACCTTCCTCAGGGTACATGGTTTCAAGATATTGGCAGACGAAACGTATTCTTTCGAGGTCGTCTGCCTGAGAGGCAGTCAACTGTCCTGCTTCGATTTTATCCGAATTTTGGGTAATCAAAAGTTTTTTCATGAGAGCGATCTCTTCGTCAGTCATCTCATAGAAGTTTGTCTCCTCCGCGGTTATTTCTTCATATTCTTCATCGGTGGATTCCACAAGCTCGTTACTGAAATAGAACAGAATACCACAGAGCAGATAGGGCAGGAAAAGAATCTTTCTATACTTTTCTATTTTCTTATATATCGTTGGTTTTGTGGCGGGAGCAACTTTGGCTGTGTACGGAGATTGAGCTGTGTATGGGGATTGAACTGTGACAGAATCAGTCTCAGATACTTTAGTGTCCAGACTGCTTTCTTTGTATTTAGTTAAAATAAGCAGCATGCTAATCAAATCAAGACCTGGAAACATTTGCGGGATATTGTGCTCTTCAAATGGATTGCATTTGTTTCCGGTCTGTTGGCTGAGATTGCGGAGATATTTTGCGCCAACGCCACCATACATGGCATTTATAGCCAATGGAAGTATGAACATAGGCAAAGAGAGTAACAATAGAAATACGGGCAGTAAAATAACTACAACGCACGCAAAGCCAATGATTTTAGGGTTTATGTAGTCCGTGGAATGCAAAACTAGCCATGCGTTGAGTAGCAGAAAGGGAAGGAACGACAGTTTGAGCCCGATCCAGCTCCTTTTTACCTGTTGCGTCATTCCGAGGTCGCATAACGTTTGAACCGTTATCAGGTTGAGAAAGGACAAAACACAAGGCACAATTAACCAAAATGTAAAGGCAAATATATGAGTGCCATTCCAAAGACTGTCAGAAAAAAAGAACAGCCGTAGCGCAACAGCAGACAGATACAGATACATACAGGCGATGCAGGTAAGTGTTATGCGGGGGATTTTACGCTTTTTTTCTTTCGAAATCGCATCAGGGTTATTGGTAATACAGGATATACGGATAAAATCCGAGAAACCTATCCAGAAGAGAAGAAGTATTGCTAAATATATTGGGAACATTGTGGATCTGTATGTGTCCATGGTTACCTCCGTGTGGGTGTGTAACGAAGTAATGTTTCGGGGGTACGATCATCTATTTAAAAAGAACAGGAACGATGTCCTGTTCTCATTTTATACTATGCTACATTACTTATTGGGCAATGGTGCAACATACCCAACATACGAATAAACGATTAAATATTGTCTTAGTAAAGCACACTATTTTTAAGCACTACTGTAGTATATAGTCTACCACATCACAAAATAAAAGTCTAGTAATTTTTTGTATTCCCTTTACAATATAACTTGTCGATATAACCGGTTATCATTTGCAGAAGGAGGTTGTACATGGGCACACAGCACAAACAGAAGAACAGGGATCTGTCGAGGCAGGCAGAGGAGAATTATCTGGAACAGACACTTGATGTAGTGAAAGACAATCTTACGAATTACGGGCGGGAAGTGTTGCGTATGCAGGAAGATATCGATGAGATGCTGGCACATTATCATGATAATGACGTGGAAGTATTAACGATTCTGAACAATACCGTGACTATGCATGACCATATGAAGCGGGCACTTTTACGGAATGAAAAGGCACTGAATAAGCCATACTTTGGCAGGATCATTTTTCACGATGAGGCGCTTGATAAGGAAGAGTCCATCTATATCGGCAGAGGCGGGATCTCCAAGGATACGACTCACTGGATGGTAACGGACTGGCGTGCGCCTGTGGCGAATGCATACTATGAAAACGGTCTTGGCAAGTGCAGTTATGAAGCACCGGGCGGTACAAGGATACAGATCGATTTGGAAGTGAAGCGCACCTATGAGATTGAGTCGGGCAGGCTGTTGGATTACTTTGACAGCGAAGTGATCGCCAATGATGACCTGTTGACGAAATATCTTGCCAAGAATAAACAGGCGGTCTTAAGTGAGATTGTTGCTACGATCCAGAAGGAGCAGAACGAGATCATTCGAAAGTCTCCATATCACAACATGATTGTGCAGGGTGTGGCGGGATCGGGCAAAACTACCGTGGCGATGCACCGGATTTCCTATATACTGTATAACTATGAGGAACGTTTTAAGCCGGATGATTTCTATATTGTGGGGAGCAACCGGATATTGCTTAACTATATTACGGGCGTTCTGCCGGATTTGGATGTGTACGGCATACGGCAGATGACGATGGAACAGCTTTTTGTCAGGCTTTTGTATGAGGATTGGGATGATAAAAAGTATCGCATCAAAAGTACGAATGCAGGCGTAAAAAGTGAAAGTAATAAAGGCACAGGTGCGAATGGGAAGAACGGCGAAGCGAAGGATGCAGAGACAGGAGAAAATGGTGACAGTATAAAAGGCAGTTCCGTGTGGTTTAAAGACCTGGAAGAATATTGCCGTAAGTTGGAGTATGATACCATTTCCTGTAAATCTGTTTATCTGAATCCGAAACAGTTCGTGGAAGGAATCAGAGACGGAAAGATCGGTGTGTTCGATGAGAGTGGCGGACAACCGGCTGATCCCCGGAATCTGGTCTGCCTGATCGAGGGTGATGCGGTGGAGCGATATATTCGTCAAAATCCTACTGTGTCCGTGCAGAGTAAGATCAATATGCTAAACACCCGCCTGCGGGGAAAAATCAAAGAAGAGTTTCTCGGAAAAGGCATTAAGTATACAGAGGCCGAGCGCAAAGCAATCTTAAAAGCATATCACGGACACTATGGCGGCAGAGTTTGGAAGCAATCTATTTATGAGCTGTATCAGGATTTCTTACTGAAACAGAAAGAAAGAGGCTATGATGTCAATATACCGGATACGGAATTCAATGTCTATGACTTGGCGGCGCTTGCCTATCTGTATAAGAGAGTGAAAGAAACCGAAGTAATCAGTGAGGCACACCATATCGTCATTGATGAAGCGCAGGATTTCGGAATGATGGCGTATCTCGTGCTGGAATTCTGTATTTACCGGTGTACTTACACCATTATGGGTGATGTGTCACAGAATATTCATTTCGGCTATGGATTAAATGACTGGGAAGAATTGAAAAATCTGTTCCTTACGGATTCCATGGACAGCTTCGGTATCTTAAAGAAAAGCTACCGCAATACGGTAGAGATATCCGACTTTGCAACGAACATACTGCATCACGGACGGTTTTCAATCTATCCCGTGGAACCGATCATAAGGCATGGCAGTACGGTACAAGTTCGGCAGACCTCGGACGGACAGTCCATGATCCGTGAAGCGGCGGAGATTTGCAGGAGATGGCAGACGGGTAACAACGCGCTGGAAACGATTGCAATTGTCTGCAGGGATCAGGAGGAGGCTGCGATTGTGGCGCAGGAATTATCGCAGTATATAGACGTGATAGAAAGCGATCCGGAGAAGACGGAGTTCGGAAGCGGCATTATGGTGCTTCCGGTGGAGTATACCAAAGGACTGGAATTTGATGCGGTATTGATCTTAAATCCCTCACGGGAAAAGTATCCCACGGATGACGGACATGCGAAGCTGCTCTATGTGGCGGCAACCCGTGCACTCCATGAACTGTGCGTGCTCCATACCGGGAACTTGACGGGCTTGATTGCAGATCCGGTGCCGGATCGCGGCGATGACGGAAAAAACGTTGTGAATTCGACATATATGACAGAGGTGTCAGAAAGTATGAGGGAGAAAAACGCTGGTCTTGTTAGCGGAAACGTCGGAAAACAGGCTGTAGCGCAGAGCGGCGGGGAACCTATAAAACCGGATAAACGGATGAAAAAAACAATATCAATTGTGCGTAATCAGTTACAGGATGAAAGCAGCGTCGAATCTGGTGATATAGATTTAAAATCGAAAGCAGCGTCAAAACCGAGTGCAACACCAAAACCGAATACAATGCCAAAATCAAGTACAGGCAGAGCCGCACAGGAAGGCACTACAACCAACCTTAAAACCGGTGCAGATCATGGTAATCGGATCGCAATGAAACAACAAGAGACAGAATCCCGATATGCCTTCGGTGACATGCCGCCGACTGAAAAACTGAGTCCGCCGGGACATGGCAAAATTGATCTGGCAGTGAAGTGGGTTATGAAGCAGCAGGACGGGCTGTATCTGCATAGTCGGTATGGAGTTTTGCGGTTAAGTCCGATCGGAAGCGCCATTGTCAGGGTGACTTTTGCAAAAGGCGGACAGATCGTTGACCGGATCAATGACAAGATTGCGGTGCATTCCGTAGACAAAAGATGGATGTACAAGGAATCCAGCAGCACGGTAGATCTTATGACGGATGAGCTATTTGTGCAAGTGGATAAGGGAACAGGCGCGATACGCTATATGACGCGGGATAAGAAATTATTGCTGACAGAACGCAGTAAAGAATGCCGCCAATTGGAAAGCACTACAGACGGAAAATTCAAAACGTGGCTTTATCTTGATTGGCAGAAGAAGGAGACAATATACGGCATGGGTGCCGGAGATAACGCAGGCATGAATCTGCGAAAGACTGCCCGTTATATTTCCCATGGAAATAATATTGGTGAACTGCCGTTTATCCTGTCGGATCAAGGGTACGGGATGGTTCTGGCGGCAGACAGTCCTGTTATGTGCTGTGATATACCGACCTATGGGTCCTACCTTCATGCTGAGAGTGAGGAACAGATGGATTTCTATTTCATAACCGGAAAGCGGCAGAATACGATTATGAACGCTTATGCCTATCTTTGCGGGAAGCTGTGAGGCTTCCCGCAAAGGGCGAATGCCTTTTACGGCTTTGTTACAGATTTAATTCTTCGAGGAGTTTTTGCTGATAGTCGCGGTCTTTAGCAGATCTGACAACATCGTCCATTCGTCCGGATTCGATTAGCTTGATATTCAGTTGATTGATTCGGAACTGACCTTCATTACGTCCTTCATCACGAATGAGTTGTTCTCGTTCCCAAGATTTCATGTAACTGATGCCGACCTCCTTATTTTTCTTCAGTCTTTCCACCATTCTGTGGATAGATTCTATATTCTGATTAGCGATATTATTCTGTGTGGTATTTTCTATATATTTTAGCATATCCTTTAATTCCTGACTAGGGTTTCCTTCTGTTCCTTTGGTGTAAAGAAATATTTTTTTGGCACCGTCATCATAGGGAAGTGCGGTGGCTTCGACACACTGGTTTTGAATGGTGTAAACCATGCGGTTTATGCCAAAAGGATCGTAGGGCAGTATGATAATAATTATGACATTTTGCAATTTATTATATCCTAGGCCGCTTGCTAAGAGCTGTGTATCGATCAAACCGTGGTAATACCGCATTCGTTTCGGAAGGCTTTCCTTCTCGTACTTATTATTTGGTTCTATATCATATATATCAGAAACGATCTGAGCATCGACAAGCGCCGTATCATATTCGGCAGAAATATCTTCTATGTAGGCATCCATGCGTATTCCGTGCCTGTCAGTGTCTATTCCGAGAATGTTTTTCTGTGGGATGACTTTGACCTTACGTACCGTTTTCCCCAAAATCGTACTGAGTAATATACGGGCAAATTCTTCTCCGTCTTCTTTTTGAGAGATTAATTCCTGAAACAGAAAATCATCAATCAGGTTTAAATCCTCTAATTTCCTTTTTGCATATTCGTGTGAAATTTGTTTGACATTGGACATAGTTTTTCTCCTCACTGTGTTCATATTGTGTAGATAGTAAATTGTGAATTGTGGTGAAACACCGGAACTTCCTGTATGGAAGCCAGTCGCGGAAGATACCGCGGCATTTGAAATCTGATAACCGCCTAAAGGTGACTGATTCAAGGCAGTTCAGAAATATGATTTTAGATATAGGATTACTATACTGTATTTGTAAAAAGATTACAATATAATGTATTAAAAATTTTCCACAAAGGTGATGAGGCGGTTGATATTTGACTGGCGAATACCGAAACTCTTTTCCATTCTTTTTATTTCGTGCGTAAGATGATAAAATGTAAAAAGATTTATACTTCATATACCTATACGCGTAACAGTGAACATTGCCCATCATGCAACTGAAATCCCCGAATGCGTGATTGGAAAGCAGACATTCTCCGATTACAATATACTTAACAAGCGATTTAGACATACAGGCATTATCTTATGGCTGAATCCTACAACGCAGGAAGGGAGAAAACCATGCGATTAGAAACAGAACGTCTCATTTTGCGGGACTACATCGAAAGTGACAGAGAAGACTATTACAGACTTAAAAATGATTCCGGGACGATGTACTATCTGCAGGATATCAAATTATCATCGAGACAGCAGGCGGACGAGGAATTTGAACAGGTGCTGGAGGATGCTAAGAAAGCGGACAGAACTTTTTATTTCCTCCATATGGAATTAAAAGATTCCCATGAGCAGATCGGGAGTATCGGGTATACTGTGGAAGCGAAGACACCGGTAGGTAAGATCGTTCATGCCGGATATTTTACCTATCCGAAATTCTGGAACAACGGATATGTGACGGAAGCGTTTCGTAAAGTTTTAGAGTTTGCTTTCACCGAAGATGGCGTGTATCGTGTGACAACGGGCTGTCTTGCTGAGAATGTCGGCTCCGAGAAGGTTATGATCAAATGCGGTTTGATCAAGGAAGCGGAGCATGTGGATTGGGAATGGCATGACGGCCGAATGAAGACCCGGCTGGAATATCGTCTGTTAAAGGACGAATGGAACAAGGTGTGACAGAAGGAGGATGTATAGATGTCAACGATACATTTGAGAATATATGACCTCAGAAAAGCTAATCGGATGAGCCAGAAAGAATTGGCGGATGGAGTCGGCGTTTCCGTCCAGACCGTCAGTAAATGGGAAAATAATGTATGCATGCCGGATATCACGATGCTGCCGGAAATTGCCGGTTTTTTTCAGGTGACAGTGGATGAACTTCTGGGACTTTCTCCATTAGCGGATGAGGGGTACATTCCTGTCAGAAGTGGGGAAAAGGACTACTGGGAGTCCCGTTTGGATTATCTGAAAGCAAGCAGAAGAACGATGTGGAACGACGATTATCTTCGTTTTCTTGTTAAACAGGTGTGGAAGATCGATAAGCCGATTGATGTGCTGGATTGTGGGTGCGGATTCGGTTACATGGGATTTATGCTGTTGCCGCTTCTGCCTGATGGGAGCACCTATACAGGAATCGACTTCAGCACGAATATGCTGCGGGAGGGAGAAAAACTTTTTGCAGAAGAGGGGTATCAGGCAGAATTTATCTGCGATGATTTTCTACAGCATACCTTTCAGAAACATTATGATATCACGCTCAGTCAGTGTGCCATGAGGCATGTGAATGAACCGCGAGATTTTTTACGGAAAATGATCGCACAGACTAAGCCCGGCGGTCTGGTCATAGCGATAGATGTAAATCGTGAACTGGAAAGTGACGGGATTTATATAGACGGATTAGAGTATTCCGAACTGTGTTCCCGCATGGGGTTTCGCAAGATGTGGGCGAAGGAAAAAGAATGTCAGGGCAGGGACTACGCTATCGGCATGAGAATGCCTCTTATGATGCGAAAGGAAGGACTCATACAGGTGGAGGTCCGTATGAATGACCGGGTCACATTTGCTCATTCGGAGCGGGAGGATTACGCAGAATTAGTAGAGTGCTTTATGGAAGAAAAGAACTGGCGGCACAGCATTTCGCCGGAGGCGGAGGAAGAAGTCGTACGCGGGTTTATCAATCATGGGATGAACAGGAAGGAAGCTGAAAGCTATTGCCGCAGACAGCGCAAGATTCAGGCTTTTGTGACGGCAAACCAGGATGATTTACAATATCTACATTACCGGGGTCTGTTGATTAGTTATGGATGGAAAAAACATGAGAATAGTTTTTAGATGAAAAGTCTGGCAGAATGATTTATAATTAGGGTATCAAGAACGGAGGAATAAGAAAATGGGAATTGTAATTAAAAATGCATTGGCAATTTTGCCGCAGGGCGCAGCGGATGTGGTACAGGGAACCAGCATCTATATCGAGCAGGACAAGATTACGGGAATCGGACAGGCTCCTGCCGGATTTAGCGAGGACAAGGTGATCGACGGAAAGGACAAATTGGTGATTCCGGGGCTGATCAACTGTCACACGCACTCGTACATGTCCTTTATGCGAAATGTGGCGGACGATCTGTCATTTATGGACTGGCTGTTTGGATCGATCGATCCCATCGAGCAGCAGATGACGGACGAGGATACTTATTGGGGAGCCAATCTGGCGATCATCGAGATGATGAAGAGCGGCACGACCTGCTTTAACGATATGCAGATGAATATCCACCAGACTACTCGTGCGGTCAAAGAAACAGGTATGCGTGCCGTGATCAGCCGCGGACTGGTAGGCAGCGGCAATGACGAGGCAGGGCAGATGAGGCTTCGTCAGGCATATGAAGAGAGGGATGCGGCGAAAGACTGTGACAGATTGTCGTTTGTGTTAGGACCCCACGCGCCTTATACCTGTGACGAAGATTTCTTGAAGATCGTTGCGGGAGAGGCGAAGAAGAACGGTATGGGGATTCATATTCATCTGTCGGAAAGCGAGAGTGAGATATCCCAGATCAAGGAGAAATACGGCTGTAGTCCGATCGCATTGGCTGAACGCTGCGGATTGTTTGACGTGCCTGCCGTTGCGGCACACTGCGTACAGATCGACGACGCGGATATGGATATTCTTGCTAAGAAAAATGTCAGCGTAGTGACTAACCCGGCGAGCAACATGAAGCTGGGCAACGGTTTTGCACCGGTAGCCGGAATGCTGGAAAAAGGAATCAACGTATGTCTCGGTACAGACGGTGCCGCCAGCAACAACTGTCTGAACATGTTCCACGAATTGAGTCTGCTCACACTGATTCACAAGGGAACAGGCCGCACGCCACAGTGTGTCAGCGCGAAAGAGGGATTCCGCATCGCAACGATCAACGGTGCGAAAGCGCTGGGAATGGAGAAAGAGATCGGAAGCATTGAAGTAGGCAAGAAAGCTGATCTGGCGATTCTCAACTTGAATACGCCGTCCCTGACACCCAGAAATAACCTGATTGCAGGATTGTCCTACTCTGCCAACGGTTCAGAGGTGGATACAGTGATCATTGATGGTCAGATCACCATGGAGAACAGAAAACTTCTGACTATCGACGAGCAGTTAGTGTACCGGAAAATTCAGGAGATCATAGAGCGAATGGGTTTAGATAAGAAGGTGTATTAAAGCAGGGAATATCTGAGAAAACTGCTTAAGAATGAACGATAAAGAGAGCGGCGCTGTGTTGATGAACATGGCGCCGTTTGTGTTGTGTCACAGTAAAAAATATGATGGGCCATAAAGTATATAAGCGGAATTAAACAGAGCGGTATAAAAAAACAGAAAAAGTGGGTGCAATATATTGACAGTTCAGTCTATTTACGATAGACTGAATGTACGGTCTACTGAGAATAGACTGGAAAGACGTGGCAGATATGTTACATACCGTACCATCGCTTACAAAACATCAATCACAGGGAAGGAACGCTATATCTATGAAAGATAACAAACAAGAATACCGGCTCGCGGAGACGGAAGCAAGGTTTGCCGAGCTGATCTGGCAGAAAGAACCGATTTCCTCACCGGAACTCGTTAAATTATGTGAAAAAGAATTTAACTGGAAAAAGTCCACCACCTACACTGTCTTGAAAAAGCTGTGCGACAGGGGAATTTTTCAGAACGAGAAAGCAGAAGTGACATCGCTGATCTCTAAGGAAGAATTCTATAGCTATAAGAGCAGAAAGTTCGTAGAAGATTCCTTTGGCGGTTCCATACCCAGATTTTTGACGGCTTTTATGGGCGGAAAGAAGCTGACGGAAGAACAGGCGGAAGAAATCAAACAGTTAATTGATGATTTTACGAAACAATAAGTTCCTATAAATAACATGCCGCGAATGCTATGAGAAATGTTCATTTCAGTGCATGAATCATATGAGAAACATCCTTAAATAACACACTTTGAGCAATATCTGAACATCTTCAGAAACATTATGAATAGCCTAAGGAGAGAACACAATGAGTTTGACAGAAGCTTTTATGACAATCCTGAATATGAGCCTCACGGCGAGCTACTGCATTGCGGCAGTCCTTGTACTGCGCTTGTTCCTGAAAAAGCAGCCGAAAATATTCTCCTATCTGCTGTGGAGCGTGGTGCTGTTTCGCCTGCTGTGCCCTGTTGCGTTTTCCAGCAGTTTCAGTCTGCTACGAATGGATACGAACGTGGTATCCCGGGAAAACCTTACAGCCCGGCAAACGACAGAACATACTGCAGTGCAGGAGGCCGATGAACATCCGGAGCAGATGATGGAAGATCAGAATGAGGGTACTGATGTGCTACCCCAAACGGCGCGGGCGGAGCAGCAGGGCGCATCCCGTATACAGACCGTACTTACGGTCGGTGCATGGGTGTGGCTTACGGGTATGGTTCTCTGGATCGTTTACGGAGTTTGGTCGGCATATCGCTTGTGCCGCTTTCTGAAAAAATCTGTCTGTGTGGAAGATGATCTCTACGAGACGGAAGGGATTTCTTCATCGTTTGTGCTTGGAATCATCCGCCCGCGCATCTATCTTCCGGCGGGGCTGTTCGGGGAGGAACGAGAGTTTGTGCTGGCACATGAGCGGGTGCATGCAGCCAGAAAGGATTATCTGGTGAAGATCATGGCTTGGCTGGCAAGGTGTATTCACTGGTTCAATCCGCTTGCGTGGCTTGCTTTTGCGCTGATGGAGAATGATATGGAAATGTCCTGTGACGAGGCTGTTGTGCGCAGGATGGGCATGGAGGTGAAACAGGATTATTCCCGTACCCTGTTGACCTTGTCCTCTGAGACAACGAAGATCGGCAGTTATCCGCCGGCATTTGGGGAAGGCAGGGTAAAAGACCGTGTCCGCAACATTTTATCTTATCGAAAGAGGGCGCTTATGACGGTTGCCTTGCTTGCGGCCTTATTACTGTTCGTTGTGGCGGGGCTTTCTCTCAATCCCCGGAAGAATGATGAAGCCGAGGAACACCTTCGCCTCGGTGAGAAAGACACGCTTGTTATGGATTATGCAAATGCGTGGTGCAATCGGGACGGAGAAACACTGGTAAAGCTTTATGTGGATGAGGATACCGCCTTTGCAAATCTGCCTATGCTGGAGAAAGCTGGCGGAGAGTATACCTTCGGTTTCTCAAGTCCGTGGCCTGATGAGTTCTGGCGGACGATACCGACAGGAGAGGGCACGGATGAGGGAACGTCGGAAATCCGATATTATGCGTGGACATCCGATCCACATGTGGCTGTCTGGAAAGAAGAGATTTCTTTTGTCAAGACGGAAACGGTAGATCCGGTGACATTCAGTTACTATCGGGTGACAGACAGTACGCTTACTTATCTGGACAGCATTGCGTCCGAAACAGAGTATATGGACGCTTATTGGGGCAATGGGGCATATCATTTCGTAGATTATATGGAAAACGGATTCGTGGATGCGATCAATTACCAGACAGAGTATGATTCGGAGAACGGTGAGAGCGACCGCAACGCCGTTTACAGAGATCCGGAGTCTGCAGCGGCGTACATTATGAATCTGACCGGAGGTACGAGCACCGCGCAGACAGCCTCTAACGGTACGTCGATCGTGGAGTACACATTTGCGGATGGCAGCAGTGTTCTGATTCCGATGATCGATGCGAATTTTGACGCCCGGACGAGCAGCGTGGACCAAACGGCGGATGAAAATCCGGCGGAACCACCAAATGCCGTCAATAACGAAGTATGGATTCTGGATGTGCATGTGTGGAATGCAGGCGCACCCTAAAACAAGAAAATTATGTAAACCGAATTCTTTTCCCTTGCACTTCCATCAAATTTTAGTATAATAAGAGATAAGTAGAGAAAGCGCCTACATCGTAGGTGCTTTTTCACGGAAGAATAAAAAGCTGTTATATAACCAGAAAAATACGAAACGCAGAAAACAGGTTCTATTCACATATTTGCCAAGAGTAAGATCGGAAGGATGTAAGATACGGATGGAAATCGAATTTGACGTAAAAATCACTCCAAATATTTTGTATGATTACATGCTGCACCACACCTACAGCAGCATGTCGGGAATCATGGGCTCTATTGTGGGCGCGTTGATGCTGGTGCTTTTTGCATCCAACAGGCAGCCGATCTGTCTCATCATCGGGGTGGTGATCCTGCTGTATCTGCCGTGGACTCTTTTTCTCAAATCCAGGCAGCAGGCGCTTAACACACCGGCATTCAAGAAGCCGCTGCATTACCGTCTGTCTGATGACGGAATCGAGGTGTCTCAGGACGATACCACAGAGCAGATGGGATGGGACGGGATGGTGAAAGCGGTGTCTACCATTAACAGCATCGTGGTGTATACGACCCGCACAAGTGCATGCATTTTTCCGAAAAAAAATTTAGGCGACAGCAAGTATAAGGTGATCGAGATCATTTCCACCCACATGCCGCCTAAGAAAGTTAAGATCAGAGGTTAGTTGAATATGTGTGAGAAGTAATTCTATAGCCTGCACTATGAGACGCTTCGCTGAGAAGTACTGAATCTTGCACGGGAGAATAACAATGAAGATTATCGAGACATACAGCGCCGAAGAAACTTTTGAACTCGGCAGACAGATCGGGCAGCAGGCGAAAGCCGGAGAAGTCTACACCTTGACCGGTGATCTGGGTGTCGGCAAAACCGTTCTGACGCAGGGCGTTGCAGCAGGGCTTGATATAGAAGAGCCGGTAAACAGTCCTACTTTTACGATCGTACAGATTTACGAGGAGGGCAGGCTGCCGTTCTACCACTTCGATGTATACCGCATCGGCGATGTGGAGGAGATGGACGAGATCGGCTATGAAGATTATTTCTATGGCGACGGCATCTGCCTGATCGAGTGGGCGAATCTGATCGAAGAGATACTGCCGCCCGCGTACCGGCAGATCACGATAGAGAAAGATTTGAGCAAAGGGTTCGACTATCGCAGGATTTCGATTGAGGAGTTATCATGAAAATATTGGCACTGGACAGTTCCGGACTGGTGGCGTCCGTGGCACTGGCGGAAGATGATAATTTAATCGCGGAGTATACCATACAATATAAAAAGACCCATTCCCAGACACTGCTTCCCATGCTTGAGGAGATCCGGAATATGGTGGAACTTGATTTGTCCGATGTGGACGCGATTGCGGTGGCGGCAGGGCCGGGATCTTTTACCGGACTGCGGATCGGGTCGGCTACGGCGAAGGGACTTGCTTTTGCCATGGAGAAACCTATTGTGCCGGTTCCCACGCTGGAAGGGCTTGCCTATCAGATGTACGGGACGGATGCGGCGGTATGCCCGATCATGGATGCCAGAAGAAGTCAGGTATATACCGGTATCTATGAGTTTGTCGGCGGAGAAAATGGATATGACATGCGTGTCATTAAGGAGCAGTGCGCGGTTTCCTTCGATGAGATTGCAGAAGAATTGAACCGGCTTGGCCGACACGTGGTTTTTGTGGGTGACGGGATTCCGGTGTTCAGGGAGCGGATGACGGAAGTGATGCGGGTGCCCTACACACTGGCGCCGGCGCACAGGAACAGGCAGTCTGCGGCTTGTATTGCGGCGCTTGGGAGTGTATACTACGCACAGGGTAAGGTCGTGAGCGGTGCGGAGCATGTTCCCGAATATCTGAGACTGTCTCAGGCGGAGCGGGAACGCGCGGAAGGCAGTGCGGCGCAGGAATAATCGATCTGCGCGTACAGCAGGAAAGGCAGGACGAAGCTGTATGGTTACATATAGAAGAATGACCCCCGAGGACGTACCTTATATCAGCAAGCTGGAAGAGCAGACCTTCTCTATGCCATGGTCGGCGGACTCTTTTCTGGAGATGATCAGCAAAGAGGAGGCCAGATATTATGTGGCGGAGCGGGACGGGCAGCTTCTGGGAGGATGCGGCGTCCTGATGATTGCCGGCGAGGGTAATATCACGAATGTGGTGATCGCGCCGGAAGCGAGAAACCAGGGAATCGGTACGGCAATGCTGCAGCATTTGATGAAAGAAGGCGACCGGGAAGGGCTTACGGCATACACGCTGGAGGTCAGAGTGAGCAATGCCGCCGCCATTCATGTATATGAGAAGCTGGGATTCGTGTCAGCGGGGATTCGGCCCGGCTTCTATGAGAAGCCGACGGAAGATGCCCTGATCTTTTGGAAGAGATAGGAACGGCATGGAACAATTACCACTGTTGTTACACATTTTGTCTGATAAAATGAGACATAGAGGAATAAGTAAGTAACATATGGGAGGTTTGTCATGCGTGTTTATTCAGAAAATAAAGAAACTGAAATGGTTCAGGCAGTTTGCAATTGCTGCGGCAAAAATTTATTGGTAGAAAATGGATTTCTCAAAGAGGAATGTATCCACGTGGAGCATGAATTCGGCTTTTTCGGGTCGAAGGACGGCATAAGCCACAGGTTTGATCTCTGTGAGGAATGCTACCGGAAAATTGTGGAAGCATTTTCCGTTCCCGTAGAAGAATGGGAACGCAAGGAATTGCTTTGATACACTAAACTGCCCCGGACTGTTGCGGTAACAGGTTATGGTTCAGACTGACACAGCGATATTATGTATGTCGAAGGTCAGGCGCGGACGGTAACAGAATGGGAGTACACATGTTAGATATCTGCTTATTGGGCACAGGAGGCATGATGCCGCTGCCCGGCCGGTGGCTTACGTCAATGATGGCGCGTTATAACGGGACAAGTATATTGATTGACTGCGGGGAGGGTACGCAGGTCGCGATGAAGGAGAAGGGCTGGAGTCCGAAACCCATCGATGTGATCTGCTTTACCCACTATCATGCCGATCATATCAGCGGACTGCCCGGTATGCTGCTCACCATGGGCAATGCGGAACGGACCGAGCCGCTTTTGCTCATCGGACCTAAGGGGCTTGCTAAAGTGGTGAATTCCCTGCGCGTGATTGCGCCGGAGCTTCCTTTTGAGATCAACTGTCTGGAACTGACGGAGGCTGCGCAGGCTGTCACTTTTGACGGGTTCCGCATAGAAGCTTACAGGGTCAATCACAATGTCATCTGTTACGGGTACAGCATCGTGATAGACCGAATCGGCAAATTTGATGTGTCGAGAGCAGAAAAACTCAATATTCCGAGAAATTACTGGAATCGTTTGCAAAAAGGTGAGATAATAGAGACGGAAAACGGTACGTTTACGCCGGATATGGTGCTGGGGGAGCAGCGTAAAGGGCTTAAGGTGACGTATTGTACGGATACCAGACCTACGGAAAGTATTGTACAGGGCGCTACGGGCGCAGACCTTTTCATTTGCGAGGGTATGTACGGAGAACCGGAGAAGCTCGCGAAGGCGAAGGAATATAAACACATGACTTTCTACGAGGCGGCCAAACTGGCAAAACGGGCGGAAGTGGGGGAGTTATGGCTGACGCATTACAGCCCGTCACTGGTTCGTCCGGAGGAGTATATGCGTGAGGTAAGGAAAATTTTTCCAAATGCAGTGGCGGCGAAAGACGGCAGGAGTGTCGATCTTATGTTTCAGGACGATTGAGAAAGGAGTCGATAAGTTATGAAACGTTCCGGAGTAATCACTATTATCATCATAGGCCTGATCCTTGTAGCGGTAGTTGCGGGGTATGTGATAAATTTAAATCGTAAGTCCAATGCGAACGAAGAAACTGTAGTGGAATCAACAGCGGTGCAGAAGGTTCTGCAAAAAGACTTAGAGCGGAATTATCCGCCTACGCCGAAGGAAGTGGTAAAATATTACGCTGAGATCACGAAATGTTTCTACAATGAAGAATATACGGACGAAGAGTTAGAGCAGTTGGCGTTAAAGATTCAGGAGTTGTATGATACGGAGCTGGTTGAAAATAAGTCGCAGGAAGACTATATGAATGACCTGCGTACAGAGATCGCCGATATGAAGAGCAACAAGAATACAATATCCGGTTACGTCCTTTCCGCCAGCGTCGATGTGGAGGAATTTGTGGAAAACGGTTATTCCTGCGCAAGGCTGTACTGTACGTTCAGCATAAAACAGGGAACGAGCGGTACGGTGCGTTCCATGGAACAGTTCGTGCTGCGCAAGGATGATGACGGACACTGGAAGATATTGGGCTGGGAATTAGTCGAGGATTAGATTCCGGTGGGAGCAGCAGGCAGCAATATGAAGAAGAACAGGTAGCAAGAAAGGCAGCAGTGAGGCCGCGGCTGAGCTGTTAGAAAGGCACGCAGATGGATACAGAAGCGACGTGCAAGGATAAAGATATTACAATATTGGCGATAGAGAGTTCCTGTGATGAGACCGCGGCGGCGGTAGTCAGAAACGGCAGAGAGGTGCTGTCAAATATTATCTCTTCACAGATCGATCTGCATACACTGTACGGCGGTGTGGTTCCGGAGATCGCATCCCGCAAACATACCGAAAGGATCAATCAGGTCATAGCAGAGGCGCTGCAGACGGCGGATATGACGCTTCGTGACATGGATGCCATTGCAGTGACATACGGCCCCGGTCTGGTGGGGGCGCTGTTAGTGGGCGTGTCGGCAGCCAAAGCCATCAGTTTCGCGTCGGGGATTCCGCTGATCGGAGTCCATCACATTGAGGGACATATCAGCGCTAATTATATTGAAAATAAAGAATTGGAGCCACCCTATGTCTGTCTGGTCGTATCGGGCGGACATTCGCATCTGGTACAGGTCAGGGACTACGGCGAGTATGAGATCATGGGCAGAACGCGGGACGATGCCGCCGGAGAGGCTTTCGATAAAGTGGCGAGAGCCATCGGGCTGGGATATCCCGGCGGGCCGAAGATCGATAAAGTGTCGAAGGAAGGCAATCCCGATGCAATCAAGTTTCCACGAGCTAAGGTGGCGGACGCAGTCTATGATTTTAGTTTTAGCGGATTGAAGTCCGCGGTGCTCAATTATCTGAATTCCTGCGAGATGAAAGGAATTGCGGTATGCCAGGCGGATGTAGCGGCCTCGTTTCAAAAGGCGGTGGTGGATGTACTGGTCGAACATTCCATGAATGCCCTGCAGGAGTGCGGCATGAAGAAATTTGCCATTGCGGGCGGCGTGGCATCCAACTCTGCGCTGCGGAGCGCGCTTGAGGAGGAGTGTGCACGGCGGAATATTACATTCTATCATCCCTCACCCATTCTGTGTACCGATAATGCGGCGATGATCGGTGCGGCGGCGTACTATGAATACTGCAAAGGGGTGCGGCACGGATATGATCTGAATGCGGTGCCGAATCTGAAATTGGGGGACAAGAGATAAAGATGTACTATGTCTGCAAAGGCTGTAAGAATATCTATGTTATCTTTGCGGAAATGAGAAAAGGGTAAGAAAATGGAGAAAAAGAGATGTACCGCCATCGTGCTGGCGGCGGGAAGCGGCAGCCGCATGAAAAGCGATGTGGCAAAACAGTATATGCGCCTGCGGGACAGACCGCTGATCTGGTATGCCTTGCAGGCGGTGGAAGAGTCCTCTGTGATTGATGACTGTATTCTCGTCACCGGTGCGGAGGATATTTCTTATGTAAAAGAAGAAATCGTGGCGCGATATGGACTGCATAAGGTGACCGCTGTCATAGCAGGCGGAAAAGAACGGTATGATTCCGTATACAATGCCTTGAAGGAGATTGCGGATGGAGACATGACAAATCCGGAGCATAACGGTTATGTTTTCATTCATGACGGTGCCCGGCCTTTCCTGACAGAAGGGATTCTGGAGCGGTGTCTTGCGGAGGTAGAGAAAACGGGCGCATGCGTAGCCGGAATGCCGGTCAAAGATACGATTAAAATTGCAGATTCGGAAGGTTATGCGGTACAGACGCCGGAGCGGAGTCTTGTCTGGCAGATCCAGACGCCGCAGGTGTTTGAAATTCCGCTTATTACAGCGGCGTATGAATCTCTTATGCAGAGTAGGGGCAGTCAGACGGCGGACGGACAAGGGATCACGGACGATGCCATGGTGGTGGAAAGATTTACCGGACATAAAGTCAGACTGGTGCAGGGATCCTATGAAAATATTAAGATCACTACACCGGAAGATCTGGTTATCGCAGAGGCTCTGCTACAGCGTAATGAACTGTCGGAATGAAGAAGATTTGGAGTAGCCTGAAGGAGCACTGTTTGCCTATGGGTGCGAAAGAATAATGTTCCTGCAGAGGTCGTTTCAGGAACATGTGAGAGAATATTTCAGTGGTGCGTATTGGCAGTGGGCGTATTATTAGTTATTGTGCATAAAGCGCTGAATATCATAAATAATGGTGGATAAAAAATAAATAAAATAAAAGGTAAAAATAGGTTGACACTGAAATTCATTTTTGCTAAAATAATCCTTGCGCTGACCGTGAGGGAAGCGTAATTCGAACACGGAGAGGTATCGAAGTGGTCATAACGAGGCGGTCTTGAAAACCGTTTGTCCGCAAGGGCGCGTGGGTTCGAATCCCACCCTCTCCGCTGGAGATACCTCTCCAACCGAGCCTTTATATAGAAGCAGTGGCATTATAAAGGTGATAATATTGATATATGATATATTTAGCTGTGTCTGGAGAAGTACCCAAGATGGCTGAAGGGACACCCCTGGAAAGGGTGCAGGTCGTTAATAGCGGCGCGAGGGT
>JAAUZX010000062.1 GCA_014804365.1 Lachnospiraceae bacterium | reverse complement strand
TTATGGGGGAAATTATTTGTCTGTGCTTTGTTGTCCTTGTTTTTAGGATTTGTAAGTGCTGTATTTACAATCATAGCCAATTTGATCATGGGATTTCCGGGACTTTCTTTAACATCAGTATTACAGACATTTATTCAGATTATTTTGAACTGCCTGTTTCTATATATTGCTGTAATGCCGGTAATAGCAGTAACTACTCGCATTTCTAACGGACATATGATAGGTACAATCATTGCATTTGCTTATGGATATGGGGGAATGTTTGCTGCAGGGAATATGACACTTGCCAATATCTATCCAATTACAGCGAGCATGGGACTTATACAGTACCGAAGCTATGATGAAGCTGTTCACTGGAATGTTGGACTATGTGGGTTGAGCATGATTGCGGTTTTACTGGTTTCTGTGGTTATTGTGATAACAACAAAAAATGTTTCACCGGCAGGAACAGTTAAGAAGCAGAAAAAAATCATTACAAAAAAAGGTTGGTAGAGAAGGAGTTTTGCACATGAAAAAAGAATATTGTTTGGAATTGGTGTGGTTGTTTTAGTTGCTATTTATATTTTCGGTTTCTTTCTTTCAGATATTCAGAAACAATAACATTGCCGGAAGGCGGAAATTATATTGGTATTATGGGAAATAACTTTACAGGGCATTTAGAAATGAATATGGAATAAAATAATCTGCCGTACGATGACAAAAGAAAAAAGCCATCGCCCGGCAGTCATATTTTAGAGCCTTATATCTTGTGGTGGCTTTGGGAAGAATTTGAGCTTTGTGTAAGTCATACATTGGAAATATAAAAATCCTGCAATTTACTTTTAAGCCTTACTATGCTATACTATCATAGCTGTTGAGGCTTTTCTGATTTTGAAATAACATGGACGAATATAACAAAATGAATGAAAATGAGTAAACATGGAGGAATAAGATAAAATGAAACTAGGAATCGTAGGGCTCCCCAACGTGGGCAAGAGCACCCTTTTTAATTCACTGACCAAAGCAGGCGCGGAATCCGCGAATTATCCGTTCTGTACCATCGATCCGAATATCGGTATCGTGTCGGTGCCGGACGAGAGATTGAAACTTCTGGGTGATATGTATCATTCGAAAAAAGTAACGCCGGCTACGATTGAATTTGTGGATATCGCCGGTCTGGTGAAGGGCGCGTCTAAGGGAGAAGGACTGGGCAACCAGTTTTTAAGCAATATCCGTGAGGTGGACGCGGTCGTGCATGTAGTGAGATGTTTCGAGGACAGCAATATTGTACACGTGGACGGTACCATCGACCCGTTGCGGGATATCGAGACCATTAATCTGGAATTGATCTTTTCGGATATAGAGATTCTGGACAGAAGAATTGCCAAGACTGCCAAGGTGGCGAAAATGGACAAGACAGTTGCCAAAGAGTATGCACTTCTTGAGAGAATCAAGGCTCATCTGGAAGAAGGCAAACTGGCGAAAGGATTTGAGCCGGAAGATGAAGACGAGGCGGCGCTTCTTGCGTCCTATAATCTGTTGACCTATAAGCCTGTGATCTTCGCGGCGAACGTGGCGGAGGACGATCTGTCGGACGACGGCGCTTCCAATGCGGGTGTGGCGAAAGTGAAAGAGTTTGCTGCAGCAAATGACAGTGAGGTATTCGTGATCTGTGCGCAGATCGAACAGGAAATTGCAGAGCTGGATGAGGAAGAGACGGCGATGTTCTTAGAAGATCTGGGGCTGTCCGAGTCCGGGCTGCAGAAGCTGATTAAGGCAAGCTATCGAATTCTGGGCTTAATGAGTTTTCTTACTGCGGGGGAAGATGAAACTAGGGCATGGACGATCAAAATCGGCACCAAAGCGCCCCAGGCAGCCGGTAAGATACATACCGATTTCGAGAGAGGATTTATTAAGGCGGAAGTGGTTAATTATAAGGATCTGCTGGAACAGGGCTCTCTTGCGGCCGCCAGAGAGAAGGGGCTGGTCGGTATGGAGGGCAAAGATTATATCGTGCAGGACGGTGATGTGATCTTGTTCAGGTTCAACGTGTAATAGCAATGAGCAGCTGCGCCTACGGATATGTAATATGCGTGACTGCTCGCAGGCAAAGCATATTACATATCTGTAGGCATAGGGCGAATGCCCGACATGAAATAGACTGCGCAGCAGTCTATGAATGGCAGCTGCGGATTATCGTATTTGCAAAAGGAGTTATTATGCAGGACATTATGAATGTGACGGACATTGCGTTCCCGAACCTTGGAATCTATTTGAATCATGTGCCGAAGAGTTTCAGCATCTTCGGATTTCAGGTCGCTCTATACGGCGTGATCATCGGAATCGGCGTTTTATGCGGTGTACTGATGGCCGCCCATGTGGCGAAGAAGGAGAATCTGGATCCGGATCTGATTTGGGATTTTGCCATTTATGCGATTATTTTTTCCATCATTGGGGCAAGGATCTATTATGTGGTCTTCCAGTGGGATATGTATAAGAACAATCTGATCGGCATATTGAATCTGCGAAACGGCGGGCTGGCGATCTACGGCGCGGTGATTGCGGCGTTTACTACGATGTGGGTATACTGCAAAGTGAAGAAATGCAGTTTCCTGCAGCTCGCGGATATTTGTGTTCCTGGGCTGGTGCTCGGACAGGTGATCGGCCGCTGGGGTAATTTTACAAACCGGGAAGTATTCGGCGAGTACACGGAGAATCTGCTGGCCATGCGGCTGCCTGCGGAAGCCGTCAGGAGCGTCGATATCTCCGAGAACATAGCGAGGCATATTGCCGAGGGAACGAATTATATACAGGTACACCCTACATTTCTCTATGAGAGTTTATGGAATCTGGCGCTTCTTCTGATTATGCTGGCATACAGACAGCATAAGAAATTTCAGGGCGAGATGTGGCTGCTGTATCTGGGCGGCTATGGTCTGGGCAGGGCATGGATCGAGGGGATACGCACGGACACGCTCTTTATTCCCCACACGACGCTGGCTGTATCCCAAGTGTTGGCAGTGACACTTTTCGTGGTATCGCTTGCGGCGGATCTTCTGATCCGCAGACGATTGGCAAGGGGTGTGAGTACGCCGGTTGCGACGGTGCAGGCAGGGGTTAAGAAGAAGCAAGAGGATGATAGAGGAGAACACAAATAAGGTGAAAAATTGCGGCGGGAAAAGTTCTGCCGCTTTTTTGTACAAATTATTATAATATCGTATACAGACAGGACCTTTTGTCGGCTCGAGTTGAGTCGACAAAAGGTCCTTTTTCTTATTTGTCCGCAGTATTAAAAAATCCCGATTATACGTAACTTTTCCTTGCATTATCCTCTCATATAGTATAAAATTAGATTAAAAGTGGTGGAAAGTGGTACAAAGTGGAATAAAGTGGAGAAATCAGACCACAAATTTCCCCAAATGGACCTGAATTTCCGTGGCAGGCCACTTACATGTTACAGACGCGCATGCGGGCATATGGAACACAATATGACTATCGTGAAGATACATGGATGCGCAGGGCAAAGGTGATCGATGATGTTTATGGGCGAATACAATCACACAATCGACACCAAAGGCAGGCTGATCATCCCTTCGAAATTCAGGGAAGCGCTGGGAGATACCTTCGTGGTAACGAAAGGGCTGGATGGCTGCCTGTTTGTGTATGACAATGAAGAATGGAGCGCATTCGAAGAGAAGCTGAAAGCCCTGCCCATTACGAATAAAGAGGCCAGACAGTTCGTGAGATTCTTTCTGGCGGGCGCAGCGGAAGTAGAAGTGGATAAACAGGGAAGAATCCTTGTTCCGAACATTTTGAGAGAATTCGCGCAGATCAGTAAAGATGTGGTACTGATCGGCGTGGCAAGCCGGATAGAGATCTGGAGCAAAGAACGGTTCGACGGCATGGCGGCATACGAGGATATGGATGAGATCGCAGAGCATATGGCGCAGCTCGGGCTGGGAATATAAGGACAGCAGGAAACAGCGTGCTTTGCTGCAGAGGTTAGAGATGGAATTTAAACATACATCAGTTCTTTTAGAGGAAACGATAGATAATCTGCGGATCAGACCGGACGGGGTCTATGTGGATGGTACGCTGGGCGGTGGCGGGCATGCCAGCCGCATAGCTGAGGCACTTGGAGAAAACGGAAGGCTCATCGGTATTGATCAGGATGAAGCCGCTATCGAGGCGGCAGGTTTAAGGCTTAAGCCTTTTGAACATAAGGTGACATTAATTCGCGATAATTACCGTAACGCACGGACAGCGCTTAGGCAGATCGGGATTGAGAAAGCAGACGGAATCGTGCTGGATCTGGGAGTATCATCTTTCCAGCTGGACAATGTGGAGAGAGGATTTTCCTATAAATATGATACGGCACTGGACATGCGGATGGATCTGCGGCAGTCACTGACCGCGGCGGATATCGTGAATCAGTATACGGAAATGCAGCTTTATCACGTGATCAGGGATTACGGAGAAGAGCAGTTTGCCAAGAATATCGCAAAGCATATTGTAAACGCCAGAGCGGACAGGCCCATCGAGACTACGGGACAGCTCAATGAGATCATCAAGGCGGCGATACCGGCGAAGATGAGGGCGACGGGGGGACATCCCTCCAAGAGAACTTTTCAGGCGATCCGGATCGAGTGCAATCGGGAGCTGGAAGTGCTCAGGGATTCACTGGACGAGCTTATCGATATGTTAAATCCGGGTGGAAGAATCTGTATCATCACATTTCATTCGCTTGAAGACAGGATCGTGAAGACGGCTTTTAAGAAAAATGAAAATCCGTGTACGTGTCCGCCGGATTTTCCGGTGTGTGTATGCGGGCAGGTGTCGAGAGGCAGAGTCATCACCAGAAAACCGATTCTGCCGTCACAGGAAGAACTGGAGAATAATAAGAGAGCCAAAAGTGCAAAGCTTAGGGTTTTTGAGAAGAAATAATATCGCAAGGCTGCGGGGAAGAGAAGCAGAAAGCAAGTAAAAGATAGTAATAGAGGGGAAAGAAAGATCATGGCGTCAACGCAAAGAGCAGTAAACCGAAACCGTATGACTGACGGAAGAAATCGCTATTATGTGCAGGGCAGCGCAGTCAGAAAGTTTGATGTCACGAAAGAAATCGAGAGTAGGCCGCAGAAGAAGATCAGTAACACGGCACGCAAAAACAGGGAAAAAGCGAAGCATATGAGCGCGGGATATGTGTTATTCTTATGCGCAGCGCTTGTAGTGACAGGATTTATTCTGGTTAATTACATCGGGCTGCAGTCGGATATTACCAGCAGTGTGAAGCATATCTCCGCGCTGGAAAAGCAGCTTAACGATTTAAAGCTTGCAAATGATGAGGAATATAGTAGAATAACAAGTAGTGTAAACTTAGAAGAGGTCAAGAGGATTGCGCTTCAGGAGCTTGGTATGCAGTATGCAAAAGAGGGACAGATCATTTCTTTCCAAAGCGAGAACAATGATTATGTCAAGCAGATGGCAGATATTCCACAGTAGTACCGGTCAGCGTTCCTAAGTAGGTGAGTATTTGGACAGTCAGGTAAGCAGAAGAAGTTCCGTCAACAGATTTACAATTAAAATGCAGAAGAAGCTACTGGTGTTGTTTCTTATAATACTGGTGGCTTTTGCAGGACTCAGCGCACAGTTGTATCTGATTACCAGGGACAACGGCGAGGAGTATAAGAGACAGGTATTGTCGCAGCAAGAGTATGACTCGACGACAATACCTTTTAAACGTGGTGATATCACGGACTCCAATGGTACGATTCTGGCGGTCAGCAACAAAGTGTACAATGTCATACTGGATACGAAGATCCTGATGCGCAAGGAAGAAAATCTGGAACCGACATTGAATGCGCTGAAGCGTTGTTTCAATATTGACACCAACGAGGTGAGAAGCTATATTGCGAGTCATCCGGAGTCTTCTTACTATGTGATGGCGAGGCGCGTGGAATATGAGAAAATGAACGCTTTTCAGGAGCTGGCGAATGATCCGGAGGCCGGTGCGAACATTGCGGGCGTGTGGTTTGAGAGCGAGTATAAGAGGGAATATCCGAACGGATCACTGGCCTGTGATGTGATCGGATTTACTACCAGCGACAATCGGGGAACGTATGGGCTGGAAGAGTATTATAATGATATATTGAGCGGAATCAACGGCAGAGAGTACGGTTACCTGAATGATGATTCCAATCTGGAGCGGACTACCATAGCGGCACAGGACGGCTGTAATATACAGTTATCCATCGATGCCAATGTCCAGAGCATTGTGGAAAAATATTTAAAGGAGTTTAACGAGGAGTATAAGGACAATTATCGGCCGGGCAACGGAGCGGAGAACGTCGGATGTATCATTATGGAGGTGAATACGGGCAGAGTGCTGTCGATGGCAGGATATCCGGATTTTGATCTGAATGATACGAGAAACACGGAGAATCTGATCGGAATGCCGCTCGTGGATGACAAGGGAATGCGCACGGGAGAGTATGTGACGCAGGAGACTATAGACGGCATGAATGATCAGGCCATGTACCTACAGTTAAATGCCCTGTGGAAGAATTTCTGTATTGTAGATACTTATGAACCGGGTTCTGTGGCGAAGCCTTTTACGGTAGCGGCAGCGCTTGAGAGCGGCGCAATTACCGGTACGGAGTCTTATAACTGTGAGGGCTCTCTGCATGTGGGAGATCATGATATCAGCTGCCATCAGACGTTTGGAGACGGATACCTTACCGTGCAGCAGGGGATTGAGCGGTCCTGTAACGTGGTGCTGATGAATGTGGCGTTTGCACTGGGGAAAGATCGTTTTGTTGACTATCAGCATCTGTTTGGCTTTGGTCTGAAGACGAATATTGATCTGGCGGGTGAGGCGCGGACAGTGACGATGGTGTTCAATAAGAAGACGATCGGGCCTACGGATCTTGCCACCAATTCTTTCGGACAGAGTTTTAATGCGACCATGATACAGATGATCACGGGATTCTGCTCTCTCATCAACGGCGGCTACTATTATGAGCCTCATGTTGTGGATAAGATTACGACAGCGGACGGCGCCACTCGGGAGAATGTGCAGCCGAGGGTGCTGAAACAGACGGTTTCTCAGTCGACCAGCGAGACGATCAAAGAATTCTGCAATACCGTCGTGACCGGTGAGAAGGGCACGGGTAAGACTGCAAGGCCGGCAGGATATATGATCGGCGGTAAGACAGGGACGGCGGAGACGCTGCCTCGTAAGAATAAAGAGTACGTAGTGTCCTTTATGGGTTATGCGCCGGCGGATAATCCGGAGATCGCAATCTATGTGGTGGTGGACAGGCCTAATGTGTTTGCACAGGATGATGCGAAGTATGCTACGAGGATCGTCAAGAAAATACTGACGGAAGTGCTTCCTTATCTGAATATTTTCATGACGGAGGAACTCAGCGATACGGAGCGGGAGGAGCTGGAGGCTCTGCAGGTCCAGATCAGAACACCGGAACCGATAGGTGAAGAAGTGCAGCTGGATGAGGAAGGCAACCCCATCGATCCGGACGGCGAGCAGACCGGGGAAGAGGGAGAAAGCGGCGAAGAAGGAGAAACACCGGAGGCCGCCGCGGCGCGGGAGAGATGGAAAAGCTTCCCGAAGGACCCGGAGACGGGCTATCTGAAAGATCCCGATACAGGTTTTCTGTATGATCCGGAGACAGGCGCGCAGGTGTATGGCGGCAGTTTCGTAGATGATGAGACACAAGAAGATCCGGAGAGCGGACCGGAAGGGGAAGAAACCCCACAGGAAGAGCCGGAGACAACAGAATAGAGCAAATTAAGAATAACCTCATAAAAACGGTAATAAATTATATTAATACCTTTTTGTGAGGTTTTTTCGTATGATGGGTGAGATGCCGTACCAGCATAAGACATATCACAGAAGCAAAACGGTGGTGGTGATGTTTCTCTGCCTGATCGTGTTTGGGATATTGATGGGAAGGCTGGTATATCTGATGGTCTTTCGGTCGGAATATTATACGATGAAGGCAAAGGAGCTGCACGAACGCGAGCGAAGCATCAAAGCGGCCAGAGGAAGGATCATAGACGCAGGCGGCAAGGTGTTGGCGGATAATAAGACAGTGTGCACCATATCAGTAATACATAGCCAGATCACCGACGCGGAGGCAGTAATTGCCGCGCTGTGCAAGGAACTGGGACTCTCTGAGGAGTATGTCCGCAAAAGGGTAGAAAAGTATTCCTCGATCGAGAAGATCAAGAGCAACGTGGATAAGAGCGTAGGCGATGCCATAAGAGCTTACGGCCTCGCGGGAGTCAAGGTGGATGAAGACTATAAACGGTACTATCCATATGACTCACTGGGATCAAAAGTCCTAGGGTTTACCGGCGGGGATAATCAGGGCATTATCGGGCTGGAAGTAATCTATGAGGAATATTTGCAGGGAGAAGCGGGAACGATCTTAACGGTGACCGATGCCAAGGGGGTGGAGGTTGCCGAGGCAGGAGAAGAGAGAGTGGAACCGGTGGGCGGTCAGGATCTCTATATCAGCATGGATGTGAATATCCAGAGCTACGCGACACAGCTTGCACTGCAGACCATGGAGACGAAGGAGGCCGACAGCGTATCCATTCTCGTCATGAATCCGCAAAACGGCGAGATCTACGCCATGGTCAATGTGCCGGAATTCAATTTAAACGATCCTTATACATTGCCGGATACGGCGGACGGAGACAATATAAGCGAGGAGAAGAAGCAGGAGCTGCTGAATGGTATGTGGCGTAACGGCTGTATCAATGATACTTACGAGCCGGGATCGACCTTTAAGATCATAACGGCCGCTGCCGGGCTGGAATCGGGAGCGGTTAAGCCCACGGATACTTTCAACTGTCCGGGATTTATCATGGTGGAAGACCGTAAGATCAGATGTCATAAAGTGGGAGGCCACGGCGCGGAAGATTTCGTGCAGGGGACGATGAATTCCTGCAACCCCGTCTTCATAACCGTCGGAATGCGGATTGGCGTGGAGCGCTACTATTCGTATTTTAAGCAGTTCGGTCTGCTGGATAGGACGGGGATCGATCTGCCGGGAGAAGCGGGAACCATCATGCATAATGTAGATAATATCGGTCCTGTAGAGCTGGCCACGATCTCCTTCGGGCAGTCTTTTCAGATCACGCCGATCCAGCTTGCGGTGACGGCATCTTCCATCATCAACGGCGGCAGGCGGATCACGCCCCATTTCGGTGTGCGGGTGGCGGACAACGACGGAAGCAATTCTCAGGTATTCAGCTATCCTGTTAGGGATCATGTGGTTTCAGAAGAGACATCCGAGACGATGCGCTACATACTGGAGCAGGTGGTAGCGGAGGGAAGCGGCAAAAACGGCGCCGTGGAGGGCTATCGCGTGGGCGGTAAGACAGCGACCAGTCAGACTCTGCCACGAGGAAGCGGCAGATATATCGCTTCTTTCTTAGGATTTGCTCCGGCGGACGATCCCCAGGTGCTGGCAGTTGCGATTATTAATAATCCGCAGGGGACATACTACGGTGGACAGATCGCTGCGCCGGTGGTGCGACAGCTTTTTGAAAACATTCTTCCATATTTGGAGAAGATGGACTATAATAAGACATAAAGTTATACTATGGCATTAAAAGACAATGCCTAAGTATAACTAAGTTATGTCTGCATGAAGTTGCACTAAGACTGCAAAGAACGCAGTCTAAGAGCAACTAAGTCATGTCTGCGAGAACAGCGAGCTGTTCTCGGCATTAATGTAATAACGGAGGAACTATGAATTCGACGATTTTGATGGCTGTGATGATATCTTTTGCAATCAGTGTGGTGATGGGGCCGGTGGTGATTCCTTTTCTGCGTCGGCTTAAGGTCGGGCAGACGGTCAGGGAAGAAGGACCGGAGAGCCATTTGAAGAAGAACGGTACACCGACTATGGGCGGGATTCTTATTCTGATCAGTGTGGTGGTTACATCGATTTTCTTTGTGAAAGATTATCCGAAGATTATTCCGGTTTTGTTCCTTACGCTGGGATTCGGTCTGATCGGATTTCTGGACGATTACATTAAAGTCGTATTGAAGCGCTCCATGGGGCTTAGAGCATGGCAGAAATTCTGCCTGCAGATCGTGGTGACGGGGGTCTTTACTTTCTATCTGCTGCATTATACGGATGTGTCCCTCGAAATGAAGGTGCCTTTTCTTGACGGTGTATATTTGGATTTCGGGTGGGCAAATATTCCGATTTTGTTTTTTATCGTAATCGGCACGGTTAACGGTACGAACTTTACTGACGGACTGGATGGTCTGGCAAGTTCCGTGACAGTGCTTGTGGCGACGTTTTTCAGTGTGGTGGCGATCGGTACCGAAAGCGGGATCGAACCGGTTACCTGTGCGGTGGTTGGAGCGCTTCTCGGCTTTCTGCTATTTAATGTATACCCTGCCAGCGTTTTTATGGGAGACACGGGCTCTCTTGCGCTGGGCGGTTTTGTGGCGGCTGCGGCTTATATGATGCAGATGCCTCTTTTTATTGTGATTGTTGGATTTATCTATATGATCGAAGTGTTGTCCGTGATCATACAGGTCACTTACTTCAAGATGAGCGGCGGCAAGCGTATCTTCAAGATGGCGCCGATCCATCATCACTTCGAACTCTGCGGCTGGGCGGAGACCAGGGTGGTGGCTGTGTTTTCCATTGTGACGGCGCTGTTATGTCTGGTGGCACTTATGGGAATCTGATATATTCCGGATAATTTGCATACCGGTACAGCAGTGTGACAGCCGGAGTGATTATAAGGCATATATAAAGAACAACAGTAACTGTTCAAAAGGTGTTTCGTAATTGTGAAGAATGGGGCTCTGAACAGTTACGAAAAATATATAGATGATAGAGAGTATGGAAGATATAGAGGATATGTGTAAAATGAAAGAAATACAGAGTATTGGCGAATTGCAGGGGAAAGAGGTGTTGGTGGTCGGTTCGGGGATCAGCGGAATCGGCGCGGTAGAAGCTTTATGTCATGTGGGAGCGAAAACGGTTCTCTTTGATGCCAATGATAAGCTGCAACAGGAGGAGATCAGGGCAAAGTTTCCGCAGGGAGTGCAGGCGCAGATCGTGCTTGGTGAACTTCCGGAAGAGATTGCCGAGGCGGTTTGTCTGGTAGTGTTAAGTCCGGGAGTGCCTACGGATACAGCATTTGTGGAAGCATTTCGTACAAGGGGGACGCCTGTCTGGGGCGAGATAGAACTGGCCTACAGGATAGGGCATGGGCGGGTCATCGGAATCACGGGCACGAACGGCAAGACGACTACGACTACGCTGGTGGGTGAGATCATGGCGGCGTACTGTAACGATGTGGATGTGGTGGGTAATATCGGCAACCCTTATACACAGACGGCTCTTGATTCTGCTGAGGATACCGTGACGGTGGCAGAGATCAGCAGTTTTCAGCTTGAGACGATCGAGAAGTTCCGGCCGGAAGTTTCAGCGATTCTCAACATCACGCCGGATCATCTGAACAGACACCATACGATGGAGAATTATGCGGCGGCGAAGGAAGCCGTTGCCGTGAACCAGACGAAAGAGGAAACCTGTGTTCTCAACTATGAGAATTCATACACGAAAGACTTCGGGGACAGATGTCCCGCGCGTGTGGTATGGTTCTCCTCGGCAAGAAAGCTGGAAGAAGGATACTATCTGGACGGGGACGACATATGCAGGGCGAAGGACGGTGAGGTAGAGCGTCTCATGGATATCCACGAGATGAATCTGGTAGGCATATGCAACGTGGAGAATGTGATGGCGGCGATCGCCATTACCCAGGCGATGGGTGTGCCCATGGAAAAGATTCTGGCCGTGGTCAGACAGTTTCGGGCGGTAGAACACCGGATAGAGTTTGTGGCAACGAAAAGGGGTGTGGAATATTATAATGATTCCAAGGGCACGAATCCGGATGCGGCAATTCAGGGAATTCGGGCAATGAGCAGGCCGACGGTGCTGATCGGCGGCGGTTATGATAAACAAAGCGACTATGATGAGTGGATCGAGGCTTTTGATCACAAGGTCAAGTGTCTGGTGCTGATCGGGCAGACGCGGGATAAGATTGCGGAGTGTGCGAGAAAGCACGGCGTAGAGAATATTATTCTGGCGGACACCTTTGAGGATGCATTCAAGATCTGTGTCAGGCAGGCGCAGAGCGGGGACGCAGTGTTATTGTCACCTGCGTGTGCAAGCTGGGGAATGTTTCCGAATTATGAAGTCAGAGGGAAATTATTTAAGGAACTTGTAAATCGATTGGAGGATACGGAATAGGTGGCACAGAGAAACTCTTCCAGAAGAAGACAATCGAATAGTGAAAATTTTATGGATTACAGTCTGTTGTTCATCGTACTGTTCCTACTGGGATTCGGGCTGGTCATGGTATATTCTACCAGTTCCTATGAGGCCAATCTGGATTACAATGACGCGGCATACTATTTGAAGAAGCAGATGTTTGCTACAATACTGGGGCTGATCGCTATGCTGGTGGTGGCGAATATCCCGTATCATTTCTGGGAGCGTTTTGCGGTGATCGGTTATCTTGTATCGGTGGTGCTGATTCTGTTAATTATTCCGTTCGGGCATGAATCCCACGGAGCCAAGAGATGGCTGTACATAGGACCGATCTCCCTACAGCCTGCGGAGGTCGCGAAGCTGTGCATGATATTGTTTCTTGCCAGTATGATCTGTACCATGGGAAAACAGATACGATATCGTAAGGGGTTCTGGATGGTTTTGCTTGTTCCTATGCCGATTGCGCTCATGTTGTGGAAAATTACGCAGAATATGAGTTCGGCGATTATCGTCGTGGGGATTGCAGTGCTTATGCTGTTTGTTTCCTGTCCGGATTACAAACGGTTCATACTTCTGGGGCTCGCGGCGGCAGCGGGTGCGGCGGCAGTCGTTTTTGCTATTGTACAAATGGCGGCATCTCAGGCCGACAGTCTGGATTTCCGCGGTGCGCGTATTCTGGCATGGCTTGATCCGGAGGCTTATGCCAGCGGAAAGGGGTTTCAGACCATACAGGCGTTATACGCTATCGGTTCTGGCGGCGTGTTGGGCAAAGGGCTGGGTGCTAGTATGCAGAAATTAGGTTTCCTGCCGGAGGCACAGAACGATATGATCTTCTCCATTATCTGCGAGGAGCTGGGTCTGTTTGGTGGGTTTGCCGTGATTATCATGTTTGTCATGTTAATCTGGCGGTTTATGGTGATCGCAAACAATGCGCCGGATCTGTTTGGAGCGCTGCTTGTGGTGGGTGTATTGGGACATATCGCTATTCAGGTGATCTTAAATATCGCGGTTGTGACCAATACCATTCCCAACACCGGAATATCACTTCCCTTTATCAGTTACGGTGGTTCGTCTGTGATGTTCTTACTCATAGAGATCGGACTTGTCCTAAGCGTGGCAAGGGGCATAAGGCTTAAAGATTTGTAGGGACAAGATAACTTTTATCTTTAAAACCATATAGATAGAATAGGTCATATTTTAGATTCGAGGTAAAGGAATATGGACGCTATTCGTATCTATGGGGGTAAACGTCTGAGTGGTCAGACCACGATACAAGGGTCAAAAAATGCGTCGCTGCCGATTCTTGCGGCGACACTTCTGATAAGCGGAACTTGTGAGATAGAGAATTGTCCGGACATCTCCGATGTCTATCATATGCAGCGGCTGCTTACGAGTCTGGGGTGTAAGGTGGAGCGGGAAGGGGCGCTTGTGCGGGTGAATACCGAGAGCCTGTCAGAGTGTGACATGCCTTCGGATTCCGTGGGTGTGATGCGTTCTTCCATCATGCTGTTAGGTGCGCTGCTTGCCAGAACGGGATATGTCTGTATGGAAAATCCCGGTGGCTGCGTGATCGGCGCAAGACCTATCGATCTGCACCTTCGAATGCTTCGTAAGATGGGGGTTGTGATAGAGGAGACCGGGACAGGGTTTTGTGCGGAGGCGGCAAGGCTTAAGGGCACCGTGCTGCAGATGCCTTTTGTCAGTGTCGGCGTGACGGAGAATTTGATTCTGGCGGCAGTATTGGCACAAGGAGAGACAGTCATCGAGCCGGCAGCGAGAGAACCGGAGATACAGGCGCTTTGTGAATTCCTGACCGGCGCCGGTGCACGGATTGAAGGAAGCGGAACGGATCGGCTGGTTATTCACGGGGTGGAGAAACTTAATCCGGTCAGATACCGTATTCCGGCGGACCGCATCGTGGCGGGAACGTATCTATGTGCGTGCATGTGTACCGGAGGACGTGTTTTCTTAAGAGATGCACCGGTGCATCATATGGAAAGTGTGCTGGAGACGGCTGCCTTGATGGGAGCGGCAATTGAATATGATCCGGAGGGGATTATGGTGACCGGAAGGGAGCATGAGAGTACATGCCACAGTATAACAACGGGATGTTATCCGGCATTTCCCACGGATATGCAGTCTCCTTTTATGGTGGTCATGGCCATGTCAGGGCATGATGGGCGCATAGAGGAGACCGTGTTTGAGAATCGCTTTCGTATAGTGCCGGAGCTGCGTAAAATGGGAGCCGGCATTACCGTACAGGGCAGCACGGCTTATATCGACGGAAACAGCAGGCTCCACGGAGCCATTGTACAGGCGGAGGAACTGCGAGGCGGTGCGGCGCTTGTGGTGGCGGCTTTGGCGGCGGAAGGTACCTGTATCGTGACAAACCGACATTATATCGACAGAGGATACGAGGATATCGTACTCAGCCTGCGGGATTTAGGGGCGGATATAGAACTGGCTTAGCGCGGTGTATAAATGACATGAGGTTTGCGGATGGCGAATAAGAAAACGGTTAGAAAAGTAAAGAAGAGCAATCCCAATCTGCGGCTTGTCAAAAACAACGATTTAGAGACGGAGAAGAGGAAAGGCGGACGGAAAGAAAAACTGCGCTTTAGCAAGAGTAAAAGGATGGTGATTCTGTCCGTTACGCTGCTTCTTCTGCTATTTGTGCTGGTCGGGGGATATGTATATATTATTCAAAATTATACGGTCACTACAGTGTATGTGGAAGGGAACGTCCATTATACCAACGAAGAGATTATAGAGATGGTGATGGGCGGCGGGCTCGGCAATAATTCGCTGTTTCTTTCCATGAAATATAAGGATAAGGGTATGGAGGATATCCCTTTTATCCAGACGATGGATGTGGAGATCGAAGCCAAAGACACAATCCGCATTATTGTATATGAGAAAGCGCTGGCGGGATATGTATCCTATCTGGGACGCTATGTGTACTTTGATAAAGACGGAATCGTGGTGGAGACTTCTACGGAGGAGACGGAGGGTATTCCTCAGGTGACAGGTCTGTCATTTGATCATGTGATCCTGCATGAACCGCTGCCGGTGGAGAAAACGGATGTGTTTGATGAAATACTGAATATCACACAGCAGTTGGAAAGATATTCTATGTCCGCAGACAGAATTTATTTTGACCCGTCGTATCAGGTCACGCTGATGTTCGGCGAGGCGAAGGTCGCGCTGGGAGACGATCGGTATATTGATGAGAAGATCATGAAACTGCAATATATTCTTCCTGATTTGCTCGGAAAAGAGGGCACGTTGAACATGCGTGAATACAGTGAAGATACGAAATCGTATACTTTCGAGCAGGATTAAGCAGGGGTTTTCATAAAAAAGCAAAAAAAATGGGTTGCGAATTTCGGAAAATAATTATATGATAATCTATGAGAGTTTATGGGGAAACAGAAGGAGGAATCACCTTGCTTGAGATTAAGTCGAATGATGCTGAGTCTGCTGCTAAGATCATCGTAGTCGGTGTCGGGGGCGCAGGCAATAATGCTGTAAATAGAATGATAGACGAAGAAATAGACGGTGTAGAGTTTATCGGAATCAATACGGATAAACAGGCATTACAGTTGTGCAAGGCGCCTACACTGTTACAGATCGGCGAGAAACTGACGAAAGGTTTAGGAGCGGGAGCCAAGCCGGAGATCGGTGAGAAAGCGGCGGAGGAGAGCTCTGACGAGGTGGCGGCGGCGCTTAAGGGTGCGGATATGGTGTTCGTTACCTGCGGTATGGGCGGCGGAACCGGTACAGGTGCGGCACCTGTGGTGGCCAAGCTTGCCAAGGACATGGGCATCCTGACGGTAGGCGTAGTGACCAAACCCTTCCGTTTTGAGGCGAAGGCGCGTATGACCAATGCCTTGGCGGGCATTGATAAGATTAAGGATAATGTAGACACATTAATCGTGATACCGAATGATAAATTATTAGAAATCGTTGACAGAAGGACAACCATGCCGGATGCACTGAAGAAGGCGGACGAAGTGTTGCAGCAAGCGGTACAGGGCATCACGGATCTGATTAACGTACCTTCCGTAATCAACCTTGACTTTGCAGATGTGCAGACGGTTATGAAGGACAAGGGTATTGCGCATATCGGAATCGGTACGGGCAAGGGCGATGACAAGGCGAGCGAAGCAGTTAAAATGGCAGTGGAGAGTCCGCTTCTGGAGACTACTATTTCCGGTGCAACGCATGTAATTATTAATGTGTCCGGAGATATTTCGCTGGCGGATGCCAATGATGCGGCAAGTTATGTGCAGGAGCTTACGGGTGACGATGTCAATATTATTTTCGGTGCCATGTACGATGCCAATATGAACGATACATGCAATATCACGATTATTGCTACGGGAATCGAAGAGAAGGCAAGGCAGATGAGCGGACTCGGATTCAAGTCCGGCTACATAACGCCTACATCGCTGCAGGGCAAGCAGACTGTTGGGACGATGCCCGGCGCAGGACTGGGTAACTTCGCTGCCGGCGGCGCGAAACAGGCAGGCGGCGTGGCAGGACAAGCCGGAGCGGCGCAGCTTAAGACCATCGGCGGCATAGGTAAGACCGCAGATATCAAGAGTTCTGTCGAGGAGAAGTCCTTAAAGATTCCGGATTTCTTAAGAAGTAAATAGTATAACAGATCTAAAGTTGATTTAATGACCACAGGATAGATAGAATATCCTGTGGTTTTTTGTTGCTATCTGTCTGCAAAAATAGTGGAAATGCTCCCCGATTATGACAGAATATTCTCGTGACATTTTTTATAATAAAGCAGAAATACGGAGGTGGGATGTGTATTACAAATTATATATTGACAGTGTGTTTATCCTGCAGATGACGAGCAATCTGTATTTGTTATCTCTTGCCGGACGGATTCTTAAGTGTACTGCCACGCACGGACGAATCCTGATGGGAGCGGCGCTCGGAGCATTGATGGTCTGCGGGGCGATATCGGTGCCGCTTGGTACGGTGGGAATCCGGATACTTATGAGTGCGGTCCCTGTCAGTATATGTATGCTATGTGTCACTTTTAAAATCTGTCATAAGAGAAAGTTAATTCACGCTAGCTTTGTGATGGCGGGCTGTGGTTTTTTTTTAGGCAGTACCATGATATGGATTCTGAATCGTTTGAGAACGGTTCTAAAAGGAAATATGAGCCTTGCGGTTACACTTATTACAGGCTATCTGTCATATCTTATCCTGTTAAAAGTAGTCGCATTCTTAAGGCGAAAAAAGGAGAACAGTCTGAAAAGGGTAGTGATCCGCGTGCCGGAATCAGGCCGGGATATCACGGTCAGCGCACTTCTTGACACGGGCAATCATCTGACGGACCCGGTGTCCGGAGAACCGGTATGTGTGATCAGTGAGAAACTGGCAGGGCAGATTGCATCCTGTTTCAGGCCGGAGAAGTATCATGCGGTTCTGTTTATGAGTATTGGCAGAGAAAGAGGAGTTCTGAATGCTTATGAACTGTCGGAGATCCTGATAGAAGATGAGGAACGCCATATCAGAAAAGAACATGTTATTGTAGCGGTTTGTAATACGGGAATACCGGAAGAAAGTATCTACCAGATGATACTTCACCCCCGTCTATTAGAAGACTAGGAGGAAGGAAAATGGTTTTTAAAGTGGCAATTCCCGGCAAAGTTCAATTTAAGATGATACATAAGGATTCGAGGTTCCTTATGACGAAGCAGGGAGACATTCATTACATAGGCGGAACAGAAGTGCTGCCGCCGCCCCTTGAGAGCGACAGGGAGAACGCGATCATAAACGATCTTGGTACGGAATATGAGGATGAGGCCAAGGCGATTCTGATAGAACATAATCTGAGACTGGTGGTGTACATCGCCAAGAAATTTGACAATACGGGTGTGGGCGTGGAGGATCTGATATCCATCGGAACCATCGGGCTGATCAAATCGATCAATACGTTTAACCCCGAGAAAAATATTAAGCTGGCGACCTATGCATCGCGCTGTATTGAGAATGAAATATTAATGTACCTGAGAAGGAACAGCAAGCATAAGATGGAAGTGTCGATTGACGAACCGCTCAATGTGGATTGGGACGGAAATGAGCTTCTGCTGTCAGATATTCTGGGAACGGACGAGGATGTGATCTATAAGGACCTGGAGAATGAGGTGGAGCGAAAGCTGTTAGTCAAGGCAATCGCGAAGCTGACAGAGAGGGAACAGACAATCATCAGACTGCGGTTTGGACTGGGAAGTGTGGACGGTAAAGAGCTGACACAGAAGGAAGTTGCCGAATTGTTAGGAATTTCACAATCCTATATTTCGCGGCTGGAAAAGAAAATTATGCGCAGACTGAAAAAGGAGATGAGTAAAGATAATTGATTTTTAGAGTCCATAATGATATCATATGTTTAAGGTGTTCCATTTTGTGGTTAATAACTATTCTGAAATGTGAAGATGTTTGATCAGAAGCGGTACGGGCAAACATATGTGTGAGGGCGAATGAAGAAGATAATTTTAATTGTCGATGATGACAGACTGACATTATCAACAGCACAGAATCTGCTGGGAGAGATGTATAAGGTAGTTGCGGTAAACTCGGGGAAACAGGCATATAAGTATCTGGACAGACATAATCCGGATCTGATTCTTTTGGATATCAATATGCCGGAGATCGGCGGGTATGAGGTTATGCGTGCGCTGCAGGCAGACAGGCGGTGGAGTAAGATTCCGGTTATCTTTCTGACGGCGGATCGCAGCGCCGAGACGGAGGTGGAATGTTTCCGCGTAGGCGCTAATGATTTTATTACTAAGCCTTTTGAGCCGCAGATCATGCTGAGCCGTATCAAGAGCACGCTGGAGCTGGACGGCTATCGAAAGGATCTGCAGCGGAGATTGGATGAGAAAACAAGAGAGATGGAACGCATCACCATTCAGGCGATTATGACGGTTGCCAATACGGTGGATGCTAAAGATGATTACACGAAAGGACACTCCATGCGCGTGGCGGCTTATTCCGAGCTGATGGCGCAGCGGCTTGGATGGTCGGAGGAGGAGATTCAGAATATATATTATGTGGCGATGTTACATGATGTCGGCAAGATCGGTGTGCCAGATGCGGTGCTCAACAAGCCTTTTCGATTAACGGATTTGGAGTTTAGATTGATCAAAGGGCATACCATCATGGGTGCAGAGATCCTGAAGGATTTTAAGATGTTTCCGAATGTCAACGTGGGAGCGCAATATCATCATGAGCGTTATGACGGCAAGGGATATCCGGAGGGGCTTAAGGCGGAGTCCATACCGCTTGTGGCAAGGATCATCGGTCTGGTGGATTCTTATGATGCCATGACCAGCAACCGCGTTTACCGGAGAAGACTGAGCGATGATATCGTGATGGAGGAATTGAGGAAAGGTAAGGGAACGCAGTGGGACCCCGAACTGGTAGATATATTCATTGAGCTGATTAAGGAAGGCGCACTGGAGCAGAAGTGGATGCACGAAGACGAGATGGCGTCGCCGATTTTTGACAGTGAGAAGATCTATGGCGTTGCCATGGGCAGCGAGAGTGTGCTGGATGCGCCTACGGATTATCTGACAGGTGTCTTAAGCAAACGCAAGGGCGTGAATGAGATTGAGGCAGGACTGCGCGTTGCGGGCGGGTGCCTTATGATTATTGATCTGGATCATTTCAAACGGATCAACCAGACACACGGTCATCTGGCAGGAGACTATGCCTTGAAGATGACGGCGGATGTACTGCGCGAGGTGTGCAGTAAGGGCGTTGTATGCAGAACCGGCGGAGACGAATTCCTTTATTTTGCGGAAGGAATGCGCAGCAGGGATGCGGCGATCGTCATGGTGAATGAGATACTGGACGCTTTTGCCAAGAAGCAGGAAGAAGTGGACATTCTTAAGGAGACACAGTTATCGATCGGTATCAGTGTGTCGGGTTCCGACGGTTATGAGTATGAGGAGTTGTACCAGCGTGCCGATAAGGCGCTGTATCACGTGAAGCAGAACGAGAATGTCCGTTACGGTTTCTTCCAGAGCACGGGTATGGTGCGCACGCCTGAACAGTCCAAGAACGACTTGGAGACGGTAATCAATATGATTAAAACGCGCGACAGCCGTACCGGGGCATTTCAGGTTGAGTATGCCGAGTTTGCACATATTTATGAGTTTGTCACCCGTTTTTCGGAGAGAAGCAGGCAGGAGACGCAGCTTCTTCTGTTTACGCTCTTTTCGTCGGACGGCAGCGAGCTCAAGCTGGAGCGTATGGAGATCGCCATGCAGTGTATGGAGCAGGCAATCTGTAAATCGCTGCGGGGTGTGGACGTAGGCACCAGATACAGCAGTTCACAGTTCCTGGTGGTACTGATGGGAACGGAGAAAGAAAACATCCGTGTGGTCACGGACCGTATCATACAGAATTACTTCAAGCTGTATGGGGGCAAGGATATCACAGTGACCTTCGACGTGGCGGATTATTAATCATAGGATAAAGGAATAAGCGGGCTCTCAGGCAGTCAGATACATCCGCATGGTTTTCAGGGCGTTTTTTTCCAGACGGGAAACCTGCGCCTGAGAGATACCGATCTTGGTGGCGACCTCCATCTGCGTCTTGCCCTCGAAGAAGCGGAGCGTGATGATCTCATATTCCCGATCACTCAGTCGCTTCATGGCTTCACTTAAGGAGATGTGTTCAACCCAGTTTTCTTCCCGGTTCTTTTTGTCACTGATCTGATCCATTACATAGAGCGTATCACCGCCATCGGTGTAGACGGGTTCGTACAGACTCATGGGAGCCTGGATGGCATCCAGTGCATAGACGATATCTTCTTTGGGTACGCCGATCTCATCGGCGATTTCCGTGACAGTGGGTTCCTTGGAATTAACGCGTGTCAGATGTTCCTTGGCGTAGATTGCTTTATAGGCGGTATCTTTGAGGGAGCGGGAAACCCGTATGCTGTTGGCGTCGCGCAGATATCGGCGGATCTCTCCCACAATCATCGGCACTGCGTAAGTGGAAAACTTTACATTGAGGGAACAATCAAAATTATCGATTGCTTTGATCAGCCCGATACAGCCGATTTGGAACAGATCGTCCACATTTTCATTGCTCGAGTGAAATCGTTTGATCACACTTAAGACAAGGCGGAGATTACCGTTAATATACTCTTTGCGGGCGGCCTCATCACCGGCTCCGATCCGCTTAAACAATTCTTCTTTTTCAGCATTCTTAAGGAGCGGCAGTTTGGATGTATTGACGCCGCAGATTTCTACTTTACCCTGTATCATATGAATACCCACCCTTTCCTGTAAGCCACCGGCATTTTTGAACGCGAAATTATGCAGAATGCATAATTTCTGTGCATCTTCGTAACTGTGAAGAACAGGGTTCTGAACAGTTACATTGCTTTTTATAAAGGATGTGCGAATCGGGCGGAATTATTCATGAAATTTTTAGGAAAAAACTTTGTATATTGTTTTACAAAAAGAGAGTTTTTTGGTACATTAGAAGATGAATGATTATGATTGCCAAAGTAACAGGCAGCATGAAATATAGCGAGGTGAGACAGGCATGATATGTAAGGAATGTGGCGCCGGCTTGATGGAGACTGACCAGTTTTGTCCTGAGTGCGGCACCAGGGTGATAAAGGAAATGAGATGTCCCGACTGCGGTGCGGTGCTGCGTGAAGGAACAAAATTCTGCCATAAGTGCGGACGGCTCGTAGGGGGCGGCAGCGGGCGAAAGAAGATGGATGAAGCGGAAGATATTTCTATCGACGCGATGGAACAGAATATTCTTTCGGAGACGGCGGCAGAGATTAAGGCCGGTCGAAACGCGGAGCGAGAACCACGCCGGATGTCTTCGGCGGGAAGTTCCGCAACGAGAAATACGTCATCGCGAAGTGGTTCGGAGCACGCATCTTCTGTGAGGAATACGTCATCAAGAGACACAGAGAAACGGTCAGCTTCCGGTAAGAGTACCTCCGGGAGAAGTACATCAGAACATGCACACGCAGCCAAGAGTACATCTGCGAGAAGCTCGTCGGAACACACCTCTGCATCGAAGAGTGCATCGGGACGTGGGACGTCAGCAAAGAGTGCGTCAGAGCACGGCTCAGTGTCGGGAAGGCATTCATACATTCCCGAACCGCCGCGTAAGAATAAGAAGCGGATGGATTACCGTGAGGACGACTGGGAAGAAGAGGATTGGGAAGATGAAGACGACTGGGATGAGGACGATGAGGAAGGTGTTGATGTCATCACGATCATGACAGTGGTCATGGGCTGTGTACTGCTCATTGTAGTAGCTGTTCTCGGATATAATCTGTATAAGCAGTATGCTCCTAAGAATTACGGGAAAGAGACGGAAATATCGGAGGATGAGAATGCTGCGGACGAAGAGGCGGAAGAACAGATGGAACCGGATGAAGTGTATGAGCCGGACGAGGAGCCTGCGGAAGACGGAGACGGCACATATCAGATCATAGTGACGGGGAAAGAAGTAAATGTGCGCGATCAGCCGAGCACCAGCGGCACGAAGATTCTGGGGAAAGTACGGGAAGGTGAAGTGTATGCCTGTTACGGTACGGTAGAGAACGGGCAGTGGTATGAGATTCGTCTGGAGGATGGTACACCGGGTTATGTGTTCCACGAATATGTCTCCGTGGAATAGGGAGCTCACGTGAATATATCTGGCGGCGAGGAACAGTATATATCTGTGGAATAAGAATCAGTGTTGTCATAGGAACCTTTTTGCGGGCAGATGCATTTAATAATAAAAAGCCCGGAGGGGTTCCTATGTTATTTTCTGAATTAAAGAAAAAAGAAGTGATCAACCTGAAGAACTGTCAGAAACTGGGTAAGGTGTGCGACTTTGAGTTTGATGAATGCACCGGGCAGATCTTTAAGCTGATCATTCCGGGGGAGAATAAGTGGTGCGGTCTGTTCGGCGGAAGTGATACGAATTATGTCATATGCTACAAAGATATCAAACAGATCGGACCGGACATCATTATTGTGGATATATGTATATAGGTTCTATAGGTTTCCATAAAATAGTTGACATAATTGTAAGTTTCACATATAATTAATATGAACTGTTGTAGTAGAACTGCACGTTATTCAAAATAAAATAATGATACTGAGGAGGATATCCCTGATGAAATGCCCTTTTTGCGGTCATGAAAATACCCGAGTAATCGACAGCAGACCTGCCGAAGATAACAATTCCATTCGCAGAAGACGTGTCTGCGACGAATGTGACAAACGTTTTACGACTTATGAGAAAGTGGAGACGATTCCGCTCATCATTATTAAGAAGGACAATAACAGGGAGACTTATGACAGATCGAAGATCGAAGCGGGCGTTTTGCGTGCATGCCATAAGAGACCGATCAGCGCGGCGCAGATCAACCAGTTAGTGGATGAGGTGGAGACGGAAGTCTTCAATATGGAAGAGAAGGAGATCCCGAGTCAGGTAATCGGCGAGATCGTTATGAACAAGCTGAAAGACTTAGAGGCGGTAGCTTATGTAAGGTTCGCTTCTGTGTATCGGGAGTTTAAGGATATCAATACCTTTATGGACGAATTAAAGAAGGTACTGGATAAAGAAGTGTAAGAAGCAGGGAGAAGATATGACAGAACAGGAAAAAGAGATTGTGGCAAAGGCCAGTGTTCCCATGACTGTTGCCAATATTGTTCGATGGATATTTCTGGCGATTGCGTTGCTTATTGTTTTATTCCTTTTCTTAGGCAATAAGATATGGGAAGGAGCGGAGTGGTATACGGCCTTTACAGGCAGAGCGTATTCCTTCCTGCTTTGGGACATTCTGCTTATGCTTTTGAGTAATATCGTGCGCATCATCTTCACGGCAAGATATAACAGAATCGTGAAGAATCTGTGACAGTTATCCGGACGAGGTTAAGCGTCGGAGATGGTGTGTCGATATAAATAATAGGAAAGGAAGTAACTGTGAAAAACAGGGTTCTGAACAGTTAGGAAAGGACAAATGATTGAGGAAGGCGGTGTGAGCTATGACCTTTGAGTATATCGGAATGGATTGCTGTCCGGATAATCCGGATATACAGAAAGCGATCTCAGATATGAAGAAAGACCAGATCTTACAGAGTTATCAATATTTTGTCGGAAATTCGGAGTATTAGAAACCCCTTGCAAACCTGCAAGGGGATTTGTTATGATAGGAGAAGATTTATCGGGCAGGAGCCGGTCGGTCAGGGGCTCCGGAAGGGAGGACGAATGGCTTTACTTGAGCGTTTTTATCCAGATGAATATCTGGATTCTGCATATGAGATCAACTATGAAAAATTATATCAGGAAGGTTACCGCGGCGTGATCTTCGACATAGATAATACGCTGGTACCTCACGGCGCACCGGCGGATGCAAGGAGCATGGCGCTGTTTGGCCGGCTCAGGGAGATCGGGTTCGAGAGCATTCTTCTGTCCAATAATAAAGAGCCCCGGGTGAAAATGTTTAATGATAAGGTGCTCTCCCGTTACATTTATAAGGCAGGAAAACCGTCTCCGAGAAGTTATATCAAGGCGATGGAGCTTATGGGTACCACGCCCGCAACTACGATGTTTGTGGGCGATCAGCTTTTTACGGATGTGTGGGGCGCGAAGAAGGCGGGAATCAGGACGTGGCTGGTGAAGCCGATCCACCCGAAAGAGGAGATACAGATTATCTTAAAGCGCAGGCTGGAATGGATCGTACTGTTTTTCTATAAGCGGGACAGAGGACGGTATGTGAAGTTGGACAGGCGGTATCGATAAAGAAGAGCGAAAACGAGGATTGAGATGAAGATAGACGGTAAAACAAATGTATGCGGATTGATCGGTAATCCGGTGGAGCACACACTGTCTCCGATGATACATAATACGCTGGCGGAGAGACTGGGGCATAATCTGGTGTATGTGCCTTTTCCCGTAGAGCCGGGCAGGGTGGGTGAGGCAGTCCGCGGCGCGGACGCACTGCATCTGCTTGGACTAAATGTGACGGTACCCTATAAGAGTGATGTGATAGAGACTCTTAAGGAAATAGATGAGCTGGCGCGAAATATCGGTGCGGTTAATACGCTGGTGAGAACAGAAGGCGGCTACAAGGGGTATAATACGGATATGGAAGGACTCTACCGCGCAATGACAAGCGAGGGCATCAGGATCGAGGGGGAGCAGATCGTACTGCTGGGCGCGGGCGGCGCAGCCAGAGCGGTGGCCTATTTGTGTGCGGTGAAGGGTGCAGAGAGGGTATATATGCTGAATCGTACGTTTGATAAGGCGCAGACAGTGGCAGAGGAGGTCAACCGAGCGATGGGCCGGAAAGCGATTCTGCCGATGGCGATGGAGGACTATACCGGGCTGCCGGAGGGTAAATATCTTGCAATCCAGGGGACTTCCGTGGGGCTCGCGCCTCATACGGAGGATGTTGTAATCGCGGACGATGCATTCTATGAGAAGATCCACACGGGATTCGATCTGATCTACAGCCCGTGGGAGACGAAATTTATGCGTTTGGTGAAAGAGCACGGCGGTCACGCGTATAACGGGTTAAAAATGCTGTTATATCAGGGAATCATCGCCTATGAACTGTGGAATAATGTACAGGTGTCCGAGGAGGATGCGCAGGTGGTGTATGAGAAGCTGAAGGAGCAGTTTATCTCATAGGATTAAGACACAACAGATGAGGGAGCATACAGCTTACAATGGATAATATTATTTTGATCGGGTTTATGGGATGCGGCAAGACGACAGTGGGAGTGAAGTTATCTTATCGTCTGCGGCGTACCGTGGTGGATACGGATAAGGAGATCGAGAGGGAAGAGAAAAGAGCCATATCGGATATCTTTGCCACGGACGGTGAAGAGTATTTCAGAGACAGGGAGACTGCCTGTCTGCGGAAAATGTTAAGCAGTATGAGTAATCAGATCATATCTGTGGGCGGCGGACTGCCGCTCAGGGAGGAGAACAGGGCGCTTTTGCGCAGGCTGGGACAGGTTTTCTATCTGCGGGCGCGGCCGGAGACGATTTATGAGAGATTGAAACATGATACGACCAGACCGCTTTTACAGGGGCCGGATCCACAGGAGAAGATTCGGACGCTGCTTACGAAGAGAGACGGGGCCTATACGGAGGCCGCGGACGTAATCATTGATGTGGACGATAAGGACTTCGGGCAGATCTTATGTGAGATAGAGGAAAATGTAAACGGTTTCAGAGCGGAGGGGGATTAGTATGAAATTACTTGTGATTAACGGACCGAACTTAAATTTTCTCGGGATTCGGGAGAAAAATATCTACGGCACGCAGGATTATGACGCGCTGCTCAATATGATTGCGGAAAAAGGACAGAAGGAAGGATGTACGATCGAGGTGTTCCAGAGTAACCACGAGGGGGCGATCATCGACAGAATTCAGGATGCTTATTTTGACGGGACGGAAGGAATCGTGATCAATCCCGGTGCGTTCACTCATTACAGCTATGCGATTCATGATGCCCTGGCGAGTATTACGATCCCGAAAGTGGAGATCCATATTTCAAATATTATGGAGAGGGAGGATTTCCGCAAGGTTTCCGTGACGGCGCCTGCCTGCGATAAGCAGATCTACGGTGAAGGGCTGAACGGATATCTTATGGCGATTGATCATATCCTTTCCTTACATCAGGCGGAATAAAACTTTTGATTTTTGGATTTTTGGTTTTTTTTTGGGAAAGAGGTTGAAAAAACAAACTTTATAGTATAAACTAAGTAAGAATTATACTTGTGAAAATTTAGGAGGATTATTATATGATATCGGCAGGCGATTTCAGAAACGGTATTACCATTGAGTTTGAAGGCAATGTTTATCAGATAATCGAGTTTCAGCATGTAAAGCCCGGTAAAGGCGCTGCATTTGTGAGAACGAAACTGAAGAACATCATCAACGGAGGCGTGGTTGAGAAGACTTTCAGACCCACTGAAAAATGCCCTCAGGCACGTATTGACAGAAAAGACATGCAGTATTTATATTCGGACGGCGACCTGTTCAATTTCATGGATACAGAGACTTACGACCAGATCGCATTGAATGCGGAAGCAGTCGGTGATGCGCTGAAGTTCGTGAAAGAGAATGAGATGGTAAAGATCTGTTCTTATAACGGCAACGTGTTTGCGATTGAGCCGCCGTTATTCGTAGAGCTGGAGATTACGGATACAGAGCCGGGATTTAAGGGAGATACGGCAACGGGAGCTACCAAACCCGCCATCGTGGAGACAGGCGCTAAGGTTATGGTTCCGCTGTTTGTAGAGCAGGGCGAGGTCATCAAGATCGATACCAGAACTGGCGAGTATCTTTCCAGAGTATAAATCGAAATGTAATGTGTTTTTAGAGCCTATAAGACAATGGGAACAAAAGTGACCATTGTCTTTTTGATGCGCAGACCCATGCAAAGGAAGTATGCCATTAAAGTGGCGCACGGGTCGCGCGGCAAGTAGGGAGAAAATCTTCCCTACTCGATTTCAGGGAAAGCATTTCCCGTGAGATATGTGTAATGTACAAATTTTTTAGGTCCGGAGAGAATGGGAAAAGAGGAGAAATGGATTATAAAGAATTTGTAGAAAATACGGTGAGTCTGCTTAAGGACAGAATGGGAGCGGACTATGAGATCAGAGTAATCAATGTAGTAAAAAACAATGATATCCGTCTGACGGGAGTGATTATGATGAGAGAGTCGGACAGGGTATCGCCCACCATATATTTAGAAGAGCCTTACCGGCAGTATTGCGGAGGATGTGCGTTGCCTAAGGTCGTGGATGGGATCGTGGCACTTTATGAGGAGCAGGTGCGTGATATTGATCTGGATGTGGACTTCTTTAAAGAATATGCACGTGTGAAAGACAGAATATTTCATAAGATCGTCAACTATGAGAAGAACAGGACACTGTTAAATGACGTTCCCCATTTCAGATGGAATGATCTGGCGGTGGTGTTCTACTACGGAATGGACGAGAAAGTATTAGGCAAAGCGTCTATTCTGATCCACAACAGTCATATGGATATGTGGAAGCAGACGGCTGACGTACTGTTTCAGACTGCACAGCATAATATGAGGCGGAATAAGCCGGAGATTCTGGTTCCAATGCAGAAGCTGATCGAGGAGACGACCGGGATCAGGATTGAGGAGACGGAGGAGGTGCAGCTGTATGTACTGACCAATCGCGATAAGATGTACGGGGCATCTGCGATGCTTTATTCGGATAAAATAAGGGAGCTGGCGGAGAAAATACAGTCGGATCTGCTGATTCTGCCCAGCTCTGTTCACGAGGTGCTACTTCTGCCGGATGATAAAAACCAGCAGTACGGTTACTATCGCCGGATGGTGGAGGAAGTCAATATGACACAGGTGGAGCCGGAGGAGATCCTGTCATATCACCTGTACCGTTACAGCAGAAAAAAAGCGGAAATAGAGGAAATTATTGTTTAATTAATTAGTTTACTGGACAATGGTGCCGGCTTATGGTATGATAATCAAGATGTAACAAAATCGTAACAATTTTGTTCTGATAGCGGGCACCCGTAGTCTAATGGATAAAACGTAGGCCTCCGACGCCTTTGATGCAGGTTCGAGTCCTGTCGGGTGCATTGTACTTGTCTGCGGCATTTTATACAGCCGCAGGCCAGAGATTAGGAAAGGTTGTTGTATATGAATACATCCAATAATAATATACCGGATTTTATCAAAGCCAAGCTGGAAGCTTTTAAGAATTGGCTGTTCAGATATTCCAAGATTATTATGCCTGTTATGTTAGTGATCTGTGTAGCGGTCACTGTTACCATAGCGATCAATGCAAATAAGAGAAAAAACGCAGAAGAAGAAAGTACGGAAGCAACAGAAGATGTCGATATGTCGGATACGATGGCCGACATACCGGAGGTGCCGCTTGTACAGGATGCTGTACCGGAGATTAATGAACTGTTCAACACGTATTACGAGGCAATGGTGGAGGGTGATACCGATACCATGGACGGGCTGATAGACCATCTGGACGCTATGGAGATACTTAAAGCGCAGGAGACGAGCAAGTATATCGAATCATATCCGACTGTGGAAGTCTACACGAAGACCGGTCCTAAAGATGGCACGTATATCGCATATGTCTATAATGAAGTAAAATTCGCTGATTATGACAAGCCGATCCCGGGCTTGCGCACATATTATGTCTGTACCGATGAGAACGGAAAGTATTATCTCAATGAGGACGGTGAAGAAGACGAGAATGTGCTCAATTACATTCGGGAGGTAAATCTGCAGGACGATGTGATTGATCTGAACAATAAGGTTGCTGCGGCATTTAATGACATGGTTGCCGAAGATGAGACGCTGGCGGATTTCATTCTGGATTTGAATACGGAAATCGATAAGAACGTCGGCGAGGCGCTGGCACGTGCCGAAGGCAGCAGTACGCCGGCAGACGAGGAAGAACCTTCCGCAGAAGGGGATGAGCCTTCCGAAGAGACACCGGAGACCGAAACAGAGTCTGAGGAACCTTCTATTATCGTGACAAAGGTCAAAGCGACGGATGTCGTAAATATCAGGACATCGGACAGCGAGACTGCCGATAAGCTGGGAAAGGCTGCAGTGGGGGATGAGTTTACCCTGTTGGAAGAAAAAGGAAACGGCTGGAGTAAGATCAGCTATGAAGGCAGAGAAGCTTACATCAAGAGCGAATACTTAGAGCCTTCCGAGACCAAGCAGGCAGAAGCACCCGAACCCGAGGAGACACAGGAAGAGCCGGAGCAGCAGGCGCAGACGAATAATGACGACGTAGAGACGACCGGAACGGTGACCGTGACAGAGAATGTTCGTATTCGTGCATCGGCCAGTGAGAGCGGTGAGAAGCTGGGAACTGCATATGTGGGTGAGAAACTGGAAGTGATCATGAAGCAGGCAGACGGCTGGACGAAGATCAAGTACAATGGCAGAACCGCATACGTGAAGTCAGATTATGTGGAGTAACGATTAAAGAAGTAAATATTGGTAAAGATAAAGAGTATGGGAGAAGTCTCATACTCTTTTTTATTCTATAGGATATATGCGCAGCAAAGAAGGAGGAGAATATTTTGAAACATGATGATGCGAAAATATTATGGGAAGTGCAGAGAAATACGGAGATGGGAATGACTGCGATTGATACGATTCTTGATAAGATCGGAAATGATGATTTCTCTTTGCAGTTAGCCAGACAGTCGCTGCATTATTCCGAGATCCATAATAAGGCGCTGGATCAGATTCTGAGAGATGAGGGAGAAGTATATCGTGGCAACCAGATTGCGGACATGATGTTAAAGGGAAGTATTCATGCCAATACGGCGTTTAATGTCAGCAGGGAACATTTGGCCGAAATGATGATACAGGGGAGCAGCAGAGGAATCACCAGCATGTGGAAGGCAATGAAACATAACGGTCTGGCGGCGGATGAGACAGTGGAATTGGCTCAGGAGCTGGTGGATTTCGAGCAGAAAAATATAGAGAAATTGAAGGAATTTTTGTAAACCTTGTATCAAATTTTGTATACATGTATTTATGCATATAAGTATCATTGTACAATATGTCAAAAAACGGTACAGTATTTTCATGAAATTTTTACGCGTTAATATGCTAAATCGGGGTTGTAGATTTGACCGCCGCATACTATAATGATACGTGGAAATTGTTTATATACAAACTAATAAGGAGGACATGCACAATGTCATACGTTGATGAGGTTTATGAGTTAGTAGTGGCGAAGAATCCCGCGCAGCCGGAATTCCATCAGGCAGTAAAAGAGGTTTTAGAGTCTCTTCGTGTAGTGATCGAAGCAGATGAGGAAGCATACAGAAAAGATGCTTTGTTAGAGAGACTGACAGTTCCGGAGAGAATCGTACAGTTCCGTGTTCCGTGGGTAGATGATAAGGGACAGGTTCAGGTGAACAACGGTTTCCGTGTACAGTTCAACAGTGCCATCGGACCGTATAAGGGAGGTCTCAGATTCCACCCGTCCGTAAACTTAGGTATTATCAAATTTCTTGGTTTTGAGCAGATCTTCAAGAATTCACTGACAGGTCTTCCCATCGGCGGCGGCAAGGGCGGTTCCGACTTTGATCCTAAGGGTAAATCAGACAGAGAAGTAATGGCATTCTGCCAGAGCTTTATGACAGAGCTTTGTAAGCATATCGGCGCTGATACGGATGTACCGGCAGGCGATATCGGTGTCGGCGGACGTGAGATCGGCTTCATGTTCGGTCAGTATAAGAGAATCCGTAACCTCTATGAAGGCGTTTTGACAGGTAAAGGCTTAACATACGGAGGTTCTCTTGCAAGAACCGAGGCAACAGGCTATGGTCTGTTATACTTAACAGAGGAAATGCTCAAATGTAACGGCAAGGATATCGCAGGCAAGACCATCGCTGTATCCGGTGCAGGTAACGTAGCAATCTACGCGATCCAGAAGGCACAGCAGCTTGGCGCTAAGCCGGTTACATGTTCCGATTCCACAGGCTGGATCTATGATCCCGAAGGAATCGATGTAGCGCTTCTGAAAGAGGTAAAAGAAGTAAAACGTGCACGTCTGACAGAGTATGCGGCAGCAAGACCGAGCGCGGAGTATCATGAGAAGAAAGCCGGAGAGCATGGTGTATGGACAGTGAAATGTGATATCGCACTTCCTTGTGCAACACAGAATGAACTGGATCTGGATGATGCAAAAGCACTCGTAGCGAACGGATGCTTCGCAGTAGCAGAGGGCGCTAACATGCCTACTACGCTGGAAGCTACCGAGTACTTCTTAGAGAATAAGGTGCTGTTCTGTCCCGGTAAGGCATCCAATGCGGGCGGTGTAGCTACTTCCGCACTGGAGATGAGCCAGAACTCCGAGAGACTGTCCTGGACATTTGAGGAAGTTGATTCCAAGCTGCAGGGAATTATGGTGAATATCTTCCATAGTCTGGATGAGGCTTCCAAGAAGTACGGTATGGAAGGAAATTATGTAGCCGGTGCAAACATTGCGGGCTTCCTGAAGGTGGCTGAGGCTATGAAGGCACAGGGGATTGTGTAATCATAAATTCCTAAGATAATAAAAGATGTGGATAAGTCCTATAAACATTGTGTTTGTGGGACTTTTCTTTATACGCTTATAGTATAAAAGAATTATCAGGATATTCATAAATTTGAGAGAATTTCCATTGTTTTGAGGTCGTTATATACACGTGGTATACAAGTGATACACATAGCTTTAAAAGGTTTTTGAAATATGATTTACGCTGAACATATGTGTAACAGCTATGTGATTTTTGCTATTATGAGTGTATTCAGCAATCACATTTTTAGCGAATTTTTGTTCATGATTTATTATTTTTTTGTTATAGTTATGTGAGTATGTTGATTCATCTGCATTTATATCTTATTGACTTCTATTGAAAAATATTTGAAACTTTAGTATGATTACAAATAATAGCTTGGGTGCAAGTTTATAAAAATGATTATAGATTGCGTGTGAGTAATTTAAAGGATAGATGTTCTGGGTATGATGATATAACCATTGCATAGGGTGTATTGCCAAGAGGGGGAAGACTGAATTAAATAAAAGCTGGATTCAAGATAGACAGATAAAGCAAATGATAAATGGAATTTGTGAAATAGTAATTGCAGGATTGAGTGTTATAATTGCATGTTTGCAGCTTAAATTGTCAAAAACAGATAAATACACAAAATATATCTAAGGAAAGAGGATATTTTATTGTCGAGGAAACTAATATCAGAAATAAGGAAGATACAGACTACGAAAGGTGCATTGGACTATTTGATCTAAGAGGAGCATTACATTTTCACTTGTATGGAAATGGCGATGTTTTTCTTTAAAAAAACAGATTATAATTAATGGTATTATTGTAGAGAACAAAGAACCATTAGAAACATTTTTTTCGATTCACGAACAAGATCTTTCTTTTGGAACATTAATTCCATTGAAAAAATCTGACTTTGAAAAACAAAGATTGGATATAGAAATAAATTTAAAATTGAAAAATATTACAGGATATATATATACGGAAAAATATTATTAGAATTTGTGAAAAAAGATGTTGATAATGAATGGTTTTTACATAAAAGAAATACTTCCTTTCAATTTAAATAATTCAACTTTGCGACATATATTTCAAACAAAGTTTATATAAACATACATTGATGCTAGTAGTGATAATGGTTTGAGATATGTGTTTGCATAAGATAAAAAACGACAGGGAGGAAAATGAATACTAAAATGCAAATTGAATATAGTAGAAAAGCAGTTAAATATATAAATTCAGTTGATAAGCCAACTAAAAAGCGTTTAAAGGATGCAATTGAAAAAATACCTTTTGGAGATATTAAGAAATTACAAGGTGCAGAAAATGGATATCGTTTGCGAGTTGGTGATTTAAGAGTTCTATTTACACCGGAAAATGATACTATTTTTATAGATAATATTATTCCAAGAGGTCAGGCATATAAAAAATTATAGGAGGCATATGGACATGAGCAAAGAGATGTTACACGGATTAATAGAAATGATACCTGATGATGATATTGAAGTATTATATAGGGTTCTTGTAAAATTTGTTCCGGAAGTACCGACGGAGCCAGATGAGATACAAGCTCTAGAGGAGGGACGAAGAGATAGGGAAGAAAACGGAACCATCCCTCATGAGGCAATAAACTGGGATTAATATCATTGCGTCATAAAATATGTTGCAACGATAAGGATTTGTTATATTGAGATAATTGAAGTAAACCGAAATTGTCAGACAATCGCTATATACACACGGTATACAACTAACCTCAAAACCTCAGTAAATTCGCAGAACCCTCAGAAGCGGCTATGAAGGCACAGGGTATCGTATAAGATTTTTTACAAAAAATAGGTGATAAAGAAAGGTCTCGGAAACGTTGAATTTCCGAGACTTTATTTTTTATATAATTCAGGGGACAATCAATTCCTTGTATATTTTGTGTGTTTGGTATATACTGTTTTTCGAAAGATATTTTTTCTATTGTTACTTGGTTTATTGCAAAAACAGCTTATTGTTTGGAACGGCGGCAGTCTGTGAAATTGGATATTTTATTGATAAAAGGATAGTGAACAAAAAGATAGAAGCGGAAGGAAAGAAAGACTAATAATGTTGAAGATAAATGCACGGAACAGAAAACGAATAATTACCTTATTGGTATGCTTTTTGCTCCTATTACCGAGCTTTGTGACAAATGCGACGGAGCAGGCGAATAACAGGACGGTGAGAGCGGGCGTTTTCTATTTTGACGGCTATCACATGGAAGATGAGGATGGCGATCTTACGGGATACGGGGTGGAATTTTTGAACCTTGTTTCCCAATATTCACACCTGAACTTTGTATTCAGCGGATATGACAAGTCTTGGGAAGATATGCTCGATATGCTGGATAACGGTGAGATTGATGTGGTGACGTCTGCGAGAAAAACGCCGGAGCGGCAGGAAAAATACGCTTTCTCACTTCCAATCGGAAGAAACAGCACGATTCTGTCCATTCGGGCTTATAACACCAGTCTGCTCTCCGGCAATTATGCCACCTATGACGGTATGAAAGTGGGCGTTGTGCCTGGAAGTAGCCAGAATCAGAGCCTTGCTGAATTCGCAGAGGGGAACGGCTTCTCTTATGAGGCAGTGGAGTATGCGGATGCCGGTCAGCTTACGGAGGCTCTGCAAAGCGGCGAGATTGACGCTATTCTCTCCAGTAATCTGCGAAGGGCGGAACATGAAAAAACGCTGGACGTGATTGAAACGGATTATTTCTACGCTATTGTCAGAAAAGACGATAGGGATCTGCTTGCTGAGATCAATTATGCCATTGACCAGATGAATATCAATGAAGGGGATTGGTCGAATATCCTGTTTTATGAATATTATGGAAATACTATTGCCTCCGGTTTTTCGTTTAACGACAGGGAGCTTGCCTATATTCAGGATGTTGTTTCCGGAAAGAAAAAGATTACCGTTACTTCCATGGGTGACAGAAAGCCCTATTCCTATGTGGAGGACGGTGAATTAAAGGGAATTTTGCCGGAATATTTTGCAGGACTCATGGATCTGGCCGGGTTGCCTTATGAAATTGTGGTTCCGGAGGACCGGGCGGATTACTACAATCTTGCGCGTAACAATAGTGTGGATGTAGTCATTGACTGGCGGCAGTTCCAAGGGAAAGCGGAGAACCATCAAAGTAATGGATTTTATACCAATGCCTATATGAGTACAGGTATGGCACAGGTGACCAGAAAGGATTTCAGCGGTAAGATTTCCACGTTGGCCGTGGCAGATGTGCAGGGTGACATGCCCATTGAGAAAGACTTGATAGGAGATGCTAAGGTTCTGAGCTATCCAGACAGGGAAAGCGCTTTGGAAGCTGTTCTTGCCGGAGATGCAGATGCCACGTATGTTTATACCTATACGGCGCAGTCATTTGTAAACAGCGATCCTACGGATTCGCTGCAATTCAGTATAGTTGATTCCATGAGCTTTGACTTCAAAATGTATGTCAGAAACAGCTGCGATCATGAGCTGATTACCATACTGAACAAATGCATCCACGAGATGCCGAATGATTCCATGAACAACATCATCACAAAGTATACCGCGAACGCGCCCGGGAATGTGACACTAAGTCAGTATATGCGGGCGCATCCGGAGATAATGGCGCTGGTGGTGCTGCTGTTCGCTGCGGGTACAGCTATAATGATAACTCTTTGGCTGCGTGCGCGGTGGAAACAAAAAATCCTTGATACCACCGAACGCGCGAATCGGGAACTGGAAGCGCAGCTTGCTATTGTCAACACCCTGAGCCGTGACTATCTGGATGTCTATGCGGTTAATGCCCGGAGCGGGGCTGCCAGGATTATAAAAATGACCGGCTCTGACGCTGCCGGATTGGAACAGGATAACTATAAAGAATTATCCCATGACGAGATTCTTCACCGCTATATCGAAAACTGTGTTTTTTCCGAAGACAGGCAGTATATGACAGAGGCTCTTGCGTTGGAGCGAATTGTGGAAAAATTGAATTCCGACGCGGAATATTCCGGAACCTACCGGGTGCTTAGCGGCGACGCAATACATATTTACCAGTTTACCTGTTTGCCATACCTGACGGAGGATGGAAATGGAGGCAACAGAGATGATTTTTTCCTTGCCGGATTCAGGAATATTGACGAGATTGTCCGCAAGGAGCAGGAACAGAATGCAATTTTAGAGGAGGCTCTTGCGGAAGCGCAGCATGCGAATATCGCAAAGACTACGTTCCTGAACAATATGTCACATGATATTCGGACACCAATGAATGCGATTATCGGTTTTACATCATTGGCGGTCACCCACATTGAAAATCAGGAGCAGGTAAAAAGTTATCTAGGAAAAATTCTTACATCCGGCAAACATCTGTTGAGCCTGATTAATGATATACTGGATATGAGCCGCATTGAGAGCGGAAAGGTCAAGATTGAAGAGAATGAGACGAGCCTCCCGGAGATCCTGCATGACCTGAAAACCATCGTGCAATCGGATGTCAAAGCAAAGCAGCTCTCATTCTATATGGATACGCTGGATGTTACAAACGAGACGATTATCTGTGACAGACTTCGCTTGAATCAGGTGTTGCTGAATATCCTCGGCAACTCCATGAAATACACGAAACCCGGCGGAAGCGTCAGCGTCCGCATTATTCAGACAGATGACGCGCCGGAAGGATACGCAGCGTATCAGTTTCGGATTAAAGATACCGGTATCGGTATGAGCAAAGAATTTCTGGCACACCTGTTTGAACCCTTCGAGCGGGAACAGACTTCTACTGTCAGCGGTATTCAAGGGACGGGATTGGGACTTGCCATTACTAAAAATATTGTTGACTTGATGGATGGAACGATTAATGTAACCAGTGAGGAAGGGAAGGGCTCAGAGTTTGTGGTTTCCTTCCGGTTCCGTGTCAAAGGTGACAGCGATGATATGGAATATTTGGAACAGCTTAAAGATCTTCGTGCGCTGGTCGTGGATGACGATACGCTTACCTGTACCAGCGTGAGCAAGATGCTTTCATCCATTGGTATGCGGGCTGATTGGACAACGCGGGGAGAGGAGGCTGTCATCCGGGCGGAATTTGCTTTGGAGCAAAATGACCCTTTCAGCGTAATTCTGATTGACTGGCTGATTCCAGACCTTAACGGTGTCGAGACGGCCAGACGGCTGCGCAGAATCATTGGGGATGAAGCAATCATTATTATCCTTACGGCGTATGACTGGGCCGATATTGAGGCGGAAGCAAAAGAGGCAGGTGTTACGGAGTTCTGCTCCAAGCCGCTGTTCCTGTCAGAGCTTAAGGAGATTCTGACGGCACAGTACAGGGAGACGGAGGAAATTGAGGAAGAGGATATGTCCGGACAGTTTCTTTCCGGTAAAAAGATCCTCTTGGTAGAAGACAATGAGCTGAACCAGGAAATTGCCAAAACGGTTCTGGAGGAAGTCGGTCTGATTATTGATACGGCGGATGACGGAACAGAGGCTGTCGAGAAGATGAAGACGGCGCAGGCAGGCACCTATGATTTGATTCTGATGGATATTCAAATGCCGGTGATGGACGGCTATGAGGCTTCCCGGACGATCCGTGCGCTTGATGACCCTGCCAAGGCGAATATCCCGATTGTGGCAATGACTGCCAACGCTTTTGAGGAAGACCGGCAGCGCGCCTTTGACGCAGGAATGAATGACCATGTGGCAAAGCCGATTGACATTCCGAAGTTGATGGAAACTTTACAGAATATTTTAGTGGATTCATAGAAATTACCATATGACCTTACGACAGGAAAAGATGTAGTGTTGGTTGAGGATTGATTTTTTCTAATAGCGTAATATTGTAAGAAGGCTGTCCAAGTGGGCAGCCTTTTTATATAGAAAATAACTCCGTTCTTTCGAGTTTGTGAAGCGAATCTCGCAATCCCACGAAGCTCAAATTTTTATGATTTTGCCGCACATTTCCCACGCTTGATTCGTTATACATATATCGTTTCGGATATCGAGCATATTGCAGATGAAATACTTATGATGAGAGAGGGACAGTTGATTTATCACGGAAAGTGGGATGGCAGGAAGGGCGATTTGGAAGAATTTTATTTGCGGCAGAATGCCTGATGAGTGTGAAAAGGTTAGGGGGAGTATGCAGAGAGGAGCATCAGAATATGAAAATATTTATGACGTTATATCAATATGAACTGAAGAAAATCGTTAAGCGCAAGCTGATATGGATTACCTTAATTATTTGCATTGGTTGTATTGTTATTATGGCAGCAGGCGAGTTATCCGGAAATTACTATGTGGACGGCGAAGTTGTTGATACCCATTATAACATGATTCAGGTGGACAGTGCATATAGCAGAGCTTTGTCCGGCAGAGTAGTAGGGCAGGAACTACTGGAGGAAGTGATGGAGGTGTACAGTAAAATACCGATTACGGAGGGAAGATATAGCGTAACAGAGGAATATCAGCAATATGCACGCCCGTATAGTGAGATTTTTAATTTAGTGTGGGATTGGAAGCGGAGCAATCCGTTGTATGACGGTTGGAATGTGGATGAACAGGATCTTTATGACGCACGGGAAAGTTGGCAGGAGGAGATTTGGACATCATTGTTTTTGTCAGAAACGGAAAAGAAGTTCTGGCGGGAAAAGGAGACGCAGATTGATAAGCCGTTCACTTACTTTTATCATGAGGGATATAGTGTGATATTAAAAGATTTTGAGGTAGTTGGCATATTGATGCTTTTGCTTACGGCGGTTTGTCTGGCGGGGGTGTTTCCCGACGAGCATGTGCGAAGAACGGATCAGATGATTCTGTCCAGCGCAAAAGGAAAATATATGGTATATTGGGCTAAATTATTGGCTGGAATCAGTGTGTCATTCATTTGTGCGGTGGTGATGGGAGTTGTTGCGAGGCAGCATTGCAACATTGGCGCTCTCCACGGGAGTGATTATAGCCGGGCAGATGATCAGGATTCCGAACCAATACAGACTCGCTGCACAGATTTGGCAGAGTCTGCCCATGAGTTTCCTATCCTGCAGCGGGGTGTTCAGTCAACGGCTTGTTGTGGTAGGCGGACATTGTTTCACGGTGTGGCAGGTTGTTCCGATTCTTTATATGCTCTGCGGCGCCGCAGTGGCAATTGGCGGACTTAGGATTTACAGGCGGTATCAGGTGTCGGGGAGATAAATCCCGTTATTATACAGAGCCGGTTCTTTGGGGAGCCGGTTCCTTTGCGTTCAAAGATTGCAAATTCTAATGCTTTACAGTACAATCAGTCATATACGATTGCAGATTTTTGAGTGAAAGGAAGAGGGGATATTAGTGCTTACAAGAGAACAGAACATTTTTTTGGCAAAGAAAGCTTTTGTAGAATTAGTTTATAATACGGCATATATTGAGGGATGTAATGTTACGTTTCCGCAAACGCAAACGATTATAGAAGGCGCTAAGATAAGCGGCGTGACGGTAGATGACATCCAGACTGTTCTCAATCTGCGTGATGCATGGAAATATTGTATAGGAAATATAGATGATTTATTGAGTTTAGAATATATTTGTAAAATAAATGAGCTTGTTTCCAGAAATGAGAGTTTACAATGGGGAGTGCTGCGCACCGGAAAAGTCGGCGTAGGTGATTTTATTCCGTCAGTGCCGGTAAAAGAAGCGGTAATGAAGGAAATTGATCGCATTATATCGATAGCTGATCCTGTAGAAAGAGCGCTTGATTATTTTGCATATGCATGTAAACAACAACTTTTCTGGGATGGGAATAAAAGGACGTCTACAATCGTTGCAAGCAAAATTTTGATTGAATCGGGGCACGGAATCCTGACGATCGGAAAAGATAATGCAGAGGAATTTAATATTGCTTTGAATAATTGGTATTTGCAGGATGAGTTGCAGCCATTGAAGGATTGCTTAATTAAATGCATAAAAACGTTAGAAATACCGGAGGGCAACGAAAGATGAAAGTATTGATCGGAACGACGAATCCATCCAAGGGGAAGTAGTAAAATCCGCTTGCATAATATATCAGACTGATATATAGTATATGTATCAATCTGATATATTGAAAGGCGGATAAATTAATGAAAAGACAAAAATTAAGAAAACTACTGCTGATTATATCTTTGTTACTGTTTCCGGTAACTCTGTATTATTTCAGCCCGGCACTGATCATCAATGGAGCGTTGAACGGAATCATCAACGGGAGCTTTATCGTATTTATGCTGATGTTTTTGCTGGCGATTCCTTTCGGACGATTGTTCTGCGGCTATCTGTGTCCGGCGGGAGGATTGCAGGAATGCACATTTGCAGTGAATGATAACTATCCGAAACAGGGATGGAAGAACCGGATCAAATATGTCATATGGACAGTATGGATCGTGATTGTGATCGTTTGCTATATTTTAGGGGATGAAATTACCGCCGTTGATTTTTTCTTTGAGACAGAAGGTGGAATCTCGGTTACGAATGTGCAGAGTTATATTATATACTACAGTATCATCCTGTTAGTTTTTGTACCGGCGGTTTTGTTTGGGAAAAGAGTATTCTGCCATTATTTTTGCTGGATGGCGCCTTTCATGGTACTCGGCACGAAGCTGCGAAGAGTGCTTCATTTGCCGGGATTACATATAAAAGTAAAAAATCAAAGTGCATGTATTTCCTGCGGGAAGTGCGACCGGGAATGTCCGATGGGAGTTAAAGTGACCGCCGCTGTAGCGGAAGGCCATGTTAGAAGTATGGAATGTATACAGTGCGGGGCATGCGTAGACGGCTGTTTGAAAGGGGTGCTTGGTTATTCCTTAGCGAAGGAAAACAAACCAACACAGACGAAGTGATCATAGTATTTGGTCTTAATGAATGGGCTCCGCATACACATTGTATACCGAATTTTGCAAGACTGAGCGGTTATCAGATCATGGATAAAGGGGAAAAATATCATGGCAACGGAAAAGAAAATCGACTGTGTAATTTTGGGGCTGCTCAGCCACGAGGATTTGACCGGCTACGAAATCAAAAAAAGAATGGATACAGCTCTGAAGTATTTCTGGGGAGCAAGCTACGGAAGTATTTATCCGGCGCTGGGCGACTTGGTGGAGCGCGGGCTGGCCACCAAACGCGACGGTGCGGAGAATGGGCGAAACAAGCTGATCTATTCCATTACGGAAGAGGGGAGAGCATACCTACAGGCGTGGCTCGCGCTTCCGGTGGAAAAAGATGAACTTCGCTATGAGACGCTGCTGAAATTATTTTTCGGAAAAGATGGCGGAGAAGGGCAGGCAATAGACCATGTCAAGGCTTTTCAGGAGAAAATTGAAAAGGATCTGCCGTATCTTCTGGGAGCGGAGAAGACTCTGAAAAATGTTTTGGATATGGATGAAACTCATAAATATTATCTGCTCACTGTGGAGTTCGGAATCAAAACGTATGAGGCTTATCTGGCGTGGTGTAAAGAAGCGAAGGAAATGCTGAGGCTGTCAGAGTGAGTATAATAAATGGAGGCAGCAGTTGTCCGCGTAACATTTGCCTGAAAAAGGTTATTTGAAGCACAGGAGAATGTTTTAGAAATACCTGTATTGTGTTATACTATAAAGGGCAGGTATACCAGATTAAGTAAGGGAGGAATTTGAAATGACCTATGAAGAGTTAGTAAAAAAGGTGCAGGAAGCATATAAGGATGCGGATGCATCCAAGGTGAAGGAGCATCTGGCGATTCAGTTTAATGTGGAAGGTGAGGCGGCCGGAGCATTTTATCTGGAGGTAGCAGAAGGAAAGGTTAGCGTGCAGCCTTACGAATATTATGACCGTGACGCTCTTGTGATCACGAAGGCGGCTGTTCTTGAGGAGATTGCAGCAGGGAAACTGGATGTAGTCAAGGCATTTTTGACAGGAAAGATTAAGGTGGAAGGTAATGTTGGAAAGGCCGCGCTGCTGAAAGAGATTCCTGTAAAGAGAATCGTGAAGTAGGAAGAGTCGACAGGAAAGACGAAGAAAAAACAGAACAGTCATGGTATGTGAGATAAGAATAAAGCACTGACGGATGAATCGTCCGGAGGTGCTTTTCTTGTGTTGTGCTGTTCGATAACTTAGCAAGACTAGGAACTATCGGAGAAACAGAAACTATCGAAGAATAATTTTTGTCAGATGAAGCAGGCAAAAAATAGTAAGATACAACAATTGATGGAGGAATAATAAGATTCTTTGATCATATTTAGCATGTCTGGCAGTATTTGTGTTGACATTTTATTGTATTGACATTCAAATAAGAAAGAGATATATTTGTATCATCGAAAGACAAATACATCACTTTGTAGGGGATATATATTATTATGAACAATATGAAAAGGAATAAGATAAAGAAAATAGTTATGCCGGGAATCATATGTATAATCATTTTGGCTGTGTCAATTTGGTACTCTGTGAGGTACAATGAATCAGGTCTTATAGTGCCGACAGATTTAGAGTCATATCAGTTCAGCCCAAAAGATATTCCTATGGTCTGTTCGATTGTGCTGATAATAGCGTATGGATACTATTTGATAGCTTGTCTGGGAAAGACAAGTATTCAGCAAAAGAAGAATATTCTCAAAACAAACAGAACCCGTAAACTTAACCCTAAATTGGGATTCCTTGGACTTTTGGGTTTTCTTGGATTTATAGGTGGTGTCTGGTTCCGCTTTGTTTTTTTCGGTTTTTTTGGATTTTTCTATGAGGGTAAAATGTCTAATACCTTAATGGATGAGAGGTTTCGGGAAAATAAAAATAGAGCACAGCTTATGGCATTAAAAGCCGCATTTGCCGTTATCATATTTGCTTTATCCTTAATCCTTGTAGGTGAGAGTTTTATGAGCATAGAATATTTGTTTAATGCAGTATACATTTTGATTGCATTATCAATTGCGCTTGCCATTTTTCTCAGCGAGTATCTGTTATATCGTTATGACCACGATGAATACAGTAATGATGAACATATTAACAAGAAGTGCTTCGATGACGAATATGATAAAAGCGAATACTACAGTGAAGATGATATGAAGGAATAATGGATATGGCAGAGTTTGAGTGTAGATTGAAAAGGTATCGTCTGTTAAAAGACTTGACGCAGGAGCAGTTGGCTAATTTAGTAGGTGTCCGTAGAGAAACGATTATGCGGCTGGAAAAGGCACAGTACAATCCCTCATTGAAATTGGCAATAGACATATCCAGAGTCGTGGAGGTGCCAATTGAGGAAATATTTATCTTTTCAGAATGACGTTCGAGAAGAACGAGACGAAAAAGAAGTGCCGAAAACCCAATAAAAGGCTTTCCGACACTGTCAAAATGGAGATAGCGAGACTCGAACTCGTGACCTATACGTTGCGAACGTATCGCTCTCCCAACTGAGCTATATCCCCATGAGATTTATATTGATTTAAGCATTACACACGATTGTTGCCTTAGCAAAATCTGCTAAGGCAATTATTGGGTGTTAAGTTTTATGCATCTATCACCCGGAATTACTCTCACAACCTACGGAGAATGCATGCTCTTCGTATTCTCCCAGACATGACCTAGTTATACTTAGGTGGCGTTTTTTGACACCTTAGTATAACTTCATGTCTTATTATAGCATATTGAGAGTAGAATGCAAGAATCATTTATCCCCGCCATTCGTATTTGTATGCTGGCTTTTCGGAAGTGTCCTAGTGAGGATTAAGGTGTAAGAGACAGTAATCACAATCATAATCAGAATATGTACCATTTGCATTTCTAACGTTACTGCTGTTCCATTGGCAAAGGTACTGGCAGTGTTAATCGCAGAGTGAGTAATAATACAGGGAAGCAGGCTTCCGCCACGATAAAACAGAATTACGAACAGGAAGCCTACCGCAATCGCAAAGATAACCTGGCATAGATTGTCTGCAAGTTCCATGCCGCTTCCGTTTACCAGATTCACCAGATGTCCCACGCCAAATGTGACGCTAGAAATAATGATTGCTGTTTTAATATTGTCCTTTGCAAGCGCCTTGAAAAGAAAGCCTCTAAAAATCACTTCCTCTAAAAATCCGACGCAGAGCATACAGGCTATGCGGCAGACGGTACCGGACAATGAATGATTGACCGAAACGCCAAACCAAAGATTCCCAGAGACTAAGATAACCAACGGAATATAGTAAAGAAACCGGCTGGCGGGTACAGAAGATTTACAAAGCCCGTATCGTTCAAATAATCCTTTTTTCTGAATAAAGCAAAAAACGATAACAGTCTGTAAGATACAGAAAACGGCGCTTGCGGAGTATTCAATTCCGATCAATTCATTTAACGGATATGCTAAGGATTGCAGGACGCAATAAATCACAATACAGGTAATCGTAAAATTCAATTCGCTTTTCTCATATAATCTGTTCATCTCAATCCTTCCTCGGAGGGATTTCCTCCTGTGCGGCTAATATTGCGCCTTTGTACACTCGTTTCAAATGCACCTTTATGAGTTCTTCATTATATTCCAATGAATTGTTGGAGATGATACTCGCATACCCATGAACGAATAGGGCAAGTGTTATAAAGACTTCTTTTGTTTGCTCTATACTCATATCCATACCTTTCTGCATTACAGAAATAATAGGTGTAAGTTCTTCGGAATCGATCATTTCAAGCAGACTGTTTTCAACGGCAAAGCCCGATTGGAAAATGAAACGGAACAAATACGGTTCTTCAATCGCAAAGCGGATATAATTCAAACCAATTCCGAGCATAACATTTTCCTGCGGATTCTTGATGTTCATCAGATACTCCGAATGATAGTGATCCGATTTTTCATAAGCAGCTTTTTTCAATTCCTCAATTGTTGAAAAATGGTACATAACGGGTTGCGTGGAACAGTTCAGCTTTTCTGATACCGTTCTTGCATTGATATTTTCCGCACCTGTTGTACGGGCAATCTCAAACGCAGCGTCAATAACCATATCTTTTGTAATTTTGGCTTTCGGCGGCATTTCTTGCTCCTCTCTTGTTTTATTATTTATGTTATATAACGTGAATTATATTTTAAAGTATTCTATTTGTCAATGCTTTTGGATAAAATTGCATACAGTTTTTATCTTGCACCAGAACGGCATGTGGTAGAGACGTTTTATCTTGTTGTGAAACAGCGAAACAAATGATGAGTTATGGCGTGATGTATCGAAATGCTTTCTGTTGTCAAATGAAATGGGTTATGTCTATTTACCCGGAATAGAATCAATGATAGAATATGTTCATTGCAGCTTGTTGTTTTATGTCAGACATCTGCAATCAATCAGATTATGAAAGTTACATAGCGAGAGGATAAAGGGTACTTATGGAGAACGAAAATGTTAGAATGAGCGAACGTGATGATGGTATGAAAGAAGATGTAACAGAGATAGAAGAGAAGATCGTTATACAGAACTATTATCAATATTACAGGATGTTTGGGCAGTCCGGAATCGTTAATATCCATGAGGGTCCGGTTTGCTGGATGATGCCAAAAGAAGGAGAAAAAGGTCCTTCTTTAGCTTTCGGTATTCATTTGAACAAAGAAACGGCTGAAAAGGAAGTGCAGGCTCTCATAGAAGAGATTCGCAAGGGAAAGGTTCCGCAATTATGGCATATTACACCGGATTCTACACCGGAAAATATTATTGAAATCCTGGAGAATAATGGTTTTCAGAATTTATCAGCGGAAGCTTCGGGAGAAGAGCCTACAATGCTGCTAAATAAGGGTGACTTTCAGCCATATATGCCGATATCTGATAATATAGTGTGCCATAAAGTTAAGTCAAAGGAAGAGTTTAAGGTATGGATAGATGTGGTTAATACTGCATTGCATGGCTGGGATATGATCGATGCAGAGCACTATTATAATTGGGTTAACAACGAGAGAATGAGTATATATTTAGGCGAAATAGACGGATTACTGGTTTCTACGGCTGCTACTATCCAAAATGGAAATGTAGCGTCCTTGGAATTTGTTTCTACGCTGGAAAATTATCGTCGCCGAAAAATAGCATCCACAGTTTGCTCAAAAGCGTTGGAAGACCTTTTTGAAGCGGGGGTACAATCAGTTTCGCTTGGTGCCTGTGGAGAGTCTGCTTATTTATATAGGCGTTTAGGGTTTCATAACTGTTTTAATAATATAATTGGGATATATGATATAGCGAAGTGATTGATGTGAAAGGGGCATGAGTGATGTATTGCATATTAGTGACGGGAATTCCGGCAGCGGGAAAAAGTACTATGGCGGAAGCTATAGCAGAAAAATTGAAGCTGCCTGTTATTTCAAAGGATACAATTAAGGAGTTGCTGTTTGATCATGTCGGGTTTCAGTCGAGAGAGGAAAAAATAAAGCTTGGAATTGCCGGCATGGAAATTATGTACTATGCGGCGGGACAGCTCATGAGGGCAGGACAACCTTTTATCTTAGAGAATAATTTTGAATATTCGTCGGAACCTGGACTAAAGGCTCTTTTGGAAAAGTATCAATATTCCGCACTGACAATTACTCTGACAGGTGATTACAAAGCGATCTACCAGCGTTTTCTGGAACGGGAGACCAGTCCCGACAGGCACAGAGGACATGTGGTGAATGAGTGTTATCCGGAAAAAGAGTGTGGCGCGGAGAAAAGAAAAGTTAAATCCATTTCTTATGAAGATTATGTATATGGGATAGAACAAAGAGGCTTTGATACTTTTTCTGTTGAAGGCAGACAGATTAAAGTTGACACAACGGATTTTGCCAAAATAGATATGGAAAAATTATTTGCACAAATTGCGGCGTGGATGGAGGAAATTCAACATGATAACAGATAACATTATTCCCCTTCCCAAAGAACAGTGGAAGGGCACGATCATTCCGATGCGCTATACTACGGAAGAATATTATGATGTGGATATGCAAAAAGCTGCGGACGGATATGATGTAGCAATTCATAGGAAAAAATTTGACACGCCTGTGACGCATTTCCCGGAAGAGTATGATTTCCCTGACAAACTGTATCAGGATCATTGGGAAAAAGCGTATGCATGGGGTATCGTTGAAGAAAAAGACGGCAAACAGGAACTGCTTGCCTGTATTGAGACATGCCCGGAGGAGTGGAGTAACCGCCTGATGGTTACGGAATTGTGGGTTCATGAGAAAATAAGAAGGCAGGGCGTTGCACATGCGCTGATGACGGTTGCGAAAGAACAGGCAGTCTTGGAGAATCGCCGGGCAATTATTTTGGAGACGCAGTCCTGCAATGTGGGAGCGATTGCTTTTTATCAGAAGGAAGGCTTTGAGCCCATCGGTTTCGATACATGCTGCTATAGTAATCGGGACGTGGAGAGAAAAGAAGTGCGGATCAATATGGGATATTTCCCGCGCCGGAAACAGAAAATGACGAGAGATGAAGTTGTGATCCGCAAGGAAGAGCCGTGTGAATATCATAAGACGGAAGAGATGACGCTGAAGGCTTTTTGGAATAAACATCATATGGGGTGTAATGAACATCTTCTGGTGTATAAGCTGAGGAAGAGCGATGTGTATTTGCCGGAGCTGTCCAGAGTGGCGGTGGTTGGCGATGAGATCGTGGGAGCAATCATCTATAGTAAGGCCTGGCTGAAGCGTGCAGGAGATAGCACAGCGGTGTGTATGGATGCTCATGTTGGAAACCGTATAGGAGTGAGTGAAGGCAGTGCGCTGAATCATAGAGAATGCTGTGATACGGGAAAAGAGCAAATTAAGGAAATACTGACTTTCGGGCCGCTGTGTGTGGCTCCTGAATGGCAGGGGTGCGGCGTGGGTGGATTGCTGTTGAAAGAGACCCTTGCACTGGCAAAAGAAGCGGGATATGAAGGCGTTGTGATCTTCGGCGAACCGGATTACTATCCGAGACATGGTTTTCAGACTTGCGATCATTTCGGAATTACTACGGCTGATGGGAAGAATTTTGACGCGTTTATGGGAATAGAACTCGTGGAAGGCGGGCTTGCGGATTTCGGCGGGAAGTTTTATGAGTCGGAGGTTTTTGAGGATTTGCCGGAGGCGGAGAATGAGGAGTTTACGAAAGGATTTGACGCGCCGGTTAAGAGGAAGTTTCCTTGCCAGTGGGATTAAGGGGCATAAGGTGGAAGTGTTGTGAGAATCATTGTGGTAAGGCATGAGAAAGTTGATATGACATGGGACAGGAAATATAATTCTGTTGCATATGATCTGGCGTGTGAACACTATGATCGGTGTCCGATTGCTTTTCCGGATAAGAAATATGCGAAAATCACCGGTGCCAAGAAAGTCTATGTCAGTGGATTATCCAGAACTTATGAAACTGCCTGCAGATTATTTGACGGAACAGATTTTGTGAAGACGACCATGTTGAATGAGGTTCCGCTTAGGTCATTCAAAGATACAGAGCGATCGTATCCTGTGTGGGTGTGGAATTTTATCGGGAGATTTCAATGGTTTCTGGGGAAAAGCAGGCAGCCGGAGAGCCGGGAGCAGACAAGGATTCGTGTAAGGGAAATGATCAGGTTGTTGGAGAAACGTCAGGAGGACTGCTATCTTGTCACGCATGGGTTTTATATGAGGGTGCTTATTAGTGAACTGAGAAGATGTGGGTATAGGATTAGGAGAGAGAAGATTATTAGGAGTTTTGGAATATCGAATTTGGATCGGGTTGTGGCTGTGAAGTAGGCGGTGAAGGTATGGGAAACGGGCGGTATTTTTGATCATTTGCGGGCGGCTGGATTTAAAATGACTTTGGAGGAAGATTGTGGATTTTATATTTATTATTGGACCAAGCGGAGTTGGAAAGACGACACTTGCAAAGGGATTATATGAGCATTACAAGGGTGTATATTTTGAACAAAATATGGTTCCTAAATTTTGTATACCGGAGAATGTTGATGATGAAGGGCTGTATGAAGAGCAGTTGTGCTGGGATAATGTATTGCTGCAGTTAGATTTTTTTCATAGCAAGGGATATAAAAATATTGTTGCGTTGGATTTTGATGATGTAAGAGCAAGGGAACTGCCGAAAATATTTGCCGGTTATAACTTTATTATATTTAGATTGGTGTCAAGCGATGCGGAACAGATAAAGAAGCAGATGATTCAGCGGTATCATAATGAGGGCGGGTTGTATGATCTGAGCAATGTTGAGAGAGCGAATCAGGTGATAATGGGTAGGAGATTGCTGCCGAACGAGGTGCAGATTGATGTTGCGGGTAAGAGTAAGGCGGAAGTTTTGGAGGAGGCTGTCTGTATAATAGATGGGTTTTGTCCGGAAATGGGGTACGAGTATGAATTGGATGATGAGCGGAATTATTTGTCGTGGGTGTGGAGTCGGGGGTTGAGATGAGGCGGTGAGCGGACAATATTTTATTGGTGCATTGTCTGATGTAAGACGGAGAGAGAAAAAAGAGAGTAGTGAAGCAAAGGCTATCGGGAAGGGATTCGCGGTAGTTTTTAATGTTGCAAGGCAAGAATTAAATTATTTGTATAATTTTGTAGAAAACAGATGATTTTTATAGTAGAATGTGGTATGCTTTTTGAAGGATAATCAAATATTATCCGTATAAATATGAAGTGTTTGATTTGCAGTTATCCCTTATTTGAGGAAACAGAGATATGATTAATTGGAAAAAAACATTGCTAAAAACTGTTAAAGGAAAATATTTTTCAAATGCAAAAACAATTATGCCGGAGCATAAAGAAAAAAAATTCCAGGTCTTTGAGGTTCTTATAACAGAAACACTTGCAATTATGGATCCGACGGTATCATGGATTACACTGCCCATTGGAGCGGATGATGGTATTGATTTTCGTGGTACTCGAAAAGCTATTCCCAATCCATACATAAACTATGCTCCTCAATTAATTCTAGGTCAAATTAAAAGACGCACCAACAGTTATAGAAAAGATGACTTTAAATATGATATTGTAAAAATTGTTGATCATTTTAATGAAAAAGAATCATCAATTTACACGTTGGCGGAAATTATTCATGTTATAAGTTCAGATGAGCCAATTAATTTTGATACATTGATGAGTGGATTAAGCTATAATTATAGTTCATTTCACGTTGCACCTATAAATGCAGTGGATTTTTTTAAATATTGGGCATTACATTTTCGTATGATTTATTCTTTACTTCAAAATGTTTTGTCTGAAGACGAAATTCGACACCTATTAATGGAATTCTCATTAACAGAATTTAATTGGGAAAAGAGTATAATTGTAAATCAGGCGGCAATTGACGAAGCCTATATTGGACGGGAGACTATTTGGGAAATCAACATTAAGTCTAGTATTGATTTATCACTTGTTTTGTATGCAGAATTAACTCTAAACGATGACATTGTTGGAAAGATTCATGTAACATATCCTTATAATATATTAAAAGAATCTCCGGGGCATTTTCAATTTATACTTTTCCATGAATATACATTAAGAATTCATTTAATTCCTTCGTGTCCCGTCGAATGCCCACTTGGAAAATTGAGCTTTTATACAGAATCAGGAACTGTTATCCAAGAGATGGAACTTGGAAGCATTCGCATAAATAATATATTTACTCCTTTTTTTTATCCAGGACCTAACAAAAATATTCTAAATACTCTAAATGCTGAAGTTTTGCGAAAAACACTTAATGGTCTGGCATTTTATGTGATTACAGGTGCTGGTGGTCTTGGGAAAAGTACGCTAATACATGAAGCAATGCTAGATGCCCAAAATCACAAATATGACTCCGCTCATATAATTCATGAGCAGAATCATGAAAACGAGCGTGGGATCATATATGAACTATTTATGTTTTTGGTAAATCAAAACACTGAGAATATGCCATTATACGAAGAAGCATATGAAATCATACAAAGATATCTTGGATGTAATTTTCAACCTCATTGGGAGAAACCTCTTATGGATTTTTTCACTGCGAAAGATGGTGTTGATTTAAACTCCTTGTTGGAAATATTGGTTTTTCTTTTTATCATAAAATCTTCTAGCACCTCAATTTTTGTTTGGATAAGTGACTTACACTGGTGTCAGAAAGAATCTATACATATATTGCAAATGTTACTGAATAGAATGCAGATGTTTCGAACATATTTTAGCAATAGAATTATACTTGTTTTTGAGGGGCGGAATCATGAAACAGTAAAAGTTCATGATCAGATATACTATCCTGACGATTGGAATGCCTTTGTAACAGATGTTAATGCCATCCGGTTGCAAGTTCAAAATTGGTCTTCGGAAGATAGTAAAGCATATTTAAATATGTTAATTAATGCACAGGAGGGCGTCGGTGAATATGAAGAACGAAAAGAAATTCTGATAAATAATTTGCTGAATTGCACTGGTGGAAATCCGTTTCATATGAATGAAACGGTAAAATATTTATATGAGAACAAAGAATTGGAAATTGATGAAAATGGATATCTACATCTAACAACTTTGATGCCAAAAGTCAATTATGAAGGGAAAATTGTGAATATTATACGGGACAGAATTTGTGTCTATAAAAAACAGTACAGTACTATTATGGACATACTAATAATTCTAGCCAACATGTGTGAAATAAATCGGTATCCGTTTTTTCGCCAAGCAATAAAATCCATTTCGAGTATACCAGACAATATATATAATATCTTAAACGAAATGGGATTTGTCCGGATCGAAAGGGGAAAAATAAAGTTTCAACATGAATATTATTATCATGAAATAAAGGAATCGCGAATTGATAACGATGAGAACATTATCATTGCAATAAAGGAATATACCAGATATGCTTCAACGAATAATCCACTTGATCTGATTGCACTTAATATGCTATTGGCTAAACCTAATTATGCCACAATTGTGGAATGTATGAATTCCATTATATCAAATACTGGAAATGAATCTGATAAACTAGAAGCATATTACAGTGCTTTGCAGTTTCCTGCCAGTTTGTTGAAAAGATTGAGGCTCTCCATGTGCGACATCTATTACAACATAGGATTACTTTTGATAAAAATCGGTAGTTTGACCGAGGCAAAAAATAGCTTTGAGGAAATCAGTAAAAATGTAGCCTCAGATCCAGAAACTATTTTATATAAAATTTTGGCCGATAAACAATCGGCAAATGTATGTGGTATAAGTTTGCAATTAGATTTGGCTGTAAAAAATAGTAAAAAAGCTCTTGAAAGTGTAAACTATTATATTGAAAGAACCACAGAACTAAAATTCACCGAAAGACAAACTGCAGAACTTTTAAGACAAAAATCTTTGATTTTGAGCAGACTCGCTGTATCTTACTGGTTTTCTGGACAGTTAGAAAAAGCCTCGATTCTGTATGATAAAGCACTGGAAATAGCTCAGAGCCAAAAGGATATATACGCGATATCTCACGTTCTGTATGAACAAGGAATGTTCCTTATACACACAGACGCTATTCGAGGGACTGCGTTAGTCAAAAAAGGTCTTGATTTATTTCCCGGTAGGGCACAGTATACCACATGGTATGAATATGAATTGATTTGTGTAGAATATATGATAGGCCAACTGATAATCTGGTCGAAACACGCAGATTCAGAAGAATTTCCTACAGACATAGAGCGAAAAATTGAAACAATTTGTGCAAAATTAGGAGTTGGGATCTCAAATTACGAAGCGGCATTATGCCATATATTGAATGGCATACGATTTTTAGCTAAAAATAATCTAGAAAAAGCTCTGATTTGTTTTTTTACATCTATTGACTGTAGTAAAATGTCAAATATGAAAGTGCTATTGTGGAAAAATTATTTAAATATTGCACAAGTTTATAGTGTGCTTGGTAGTTTGGAAAAAAGAGATCAGTACCAGAAATACTATAAGTCACAGGCAGCTTTTTTCGTAGCAGAGGCAGAACATATGTTGCAACAAACTATTCAGAAAAACCCCCTTTATAGAGAAAGTATAAATGCTCTATATCAGTTACCGTTTCAAATAATAACTATGATTAAAAAAGAAGCTACCTGTTTTCAGCCGATTTTCCCACTAAAAGAATGTCGGCAAATACCAATCTATATCTACATCAACGGATTTTGTATTTTTATAATGGATTAATTTACAGATGAGGGTGTTAGACCCTCATCTGATTTTGGAACCTGGCCAGAAACTTTGTATTAGCTCAGAGAAGTTCATAACATTTCCATATAAATCTACGATAATATCATCTTGATTAAGTTTTTTTCTTAATTGATACCAGTAATTATTATCCCGTAGTTGTACAAAATTGCAAATTTCGGACGAACGGCGCAGCCATTTCGCTAAATGCGGCGTGATGATTTCGGATTGACGGCGTATTTATTTCGCACAAACGGCGTACTTTCTCTATACTGTTGAATGT
>JAAUZX010000061.1 GCA_014804365.1 Lachnospiraceae bacterium | reverse complement strand
TAGGCACAAAAAATTCGTGAGCAGAAAGAAGCGCCGGGGGATGCAGGGCAACAGACATTTAGGGAGAGTCATTTTGTCCTAAAAGATTACAAACACATTTGACAATACTTCTCTGAGGAGCAGGTGGGAGAAGCTGTCTTGGAGTGCGGTGTTCCGCTTGGAGTTTATTTGCGGAAGGGAAGAAAGGCTTTTTTGATAATCCTGTTATGGCAGAGATTGCCGGCAGGCATAAAAAGACTGTCGCGCAGGTTGCCCTGCGTTTCCTGATTCAGAGGGGCAGCATCGTGATTCCTAAATCGGCAAGGAAAGAACAGATGCAGGAGAATTTTGATGTTTTTGATTTTGTGCTGGATGATGGGGATATGCAGAAACTGGCCGGAGTGGATGAGAAGGAGAGTGCATTTTTTTCACATTACGATCCGGAGATTGTAGAGTATATCATAGGATTTTGTAAATAAAACTAGGAGGAATGAAATGGACAAGTATTTTGGAGAATCAACACCGAAACTGGGATTTGGCCTGATGAGGCTGCCGAAGAAAGGCATGGGGAAAATCGATATTGAGCAGACAAAGAAAATGGTGGATCTGTTCATGGAGGCCGGGTTAAATTATTTCGACACGGCGTATGTATATGACGGCGGAGATTCAGAGCGTGCCGCGAAGGAAGCACTGGTGGATCGGTATCCCCGTGAAAGTTTCACACTGGCCACAAAACTCTGTGCATGGATGGGTGCGAACAGTGAAAAAACTGCCAAGCAGCAGTTCTATACCAGCCTGGAACGAACAGGGGCAGGATACTTTGACTATTACCTGCTCCACGCGCTGCAGGCAGGGAATTATAAGAAGTATGATGAATATCATATCTGGGATTTTGTAAAAGAACAGAAGGAAAAAGGTCTGATCAAGCACTGGGGCTTTTCTTTCCATGCCGGCCCCGATATTCTGGATGAAATCCTGACGAAACATCCTGATGCAGAGTTTGTCCAGCTACAGCTGAATTATGTGGATTGGGAGAACCCGGATGTGACCGCGAGGGCAAACTATGAGGTTGCCAGAAAGCATGGAAAGTCTATCGTAGTTATGGAGCCGATTAAGGGCGGCGCACTGGCAAATCCGCCGAAGGTAGTACAGGACATTTTCCGCAAAGCAAACCCGGAGGCATCCTTTGCCTCGTGGGCGATCCGGTATGTGGCTTCCCTGGAAGGCATCATTACAGTGTTGTCCGGTATGTCTGATGTAGCGCAGATGGAAGATAATCTCTCCTACATGAAGCAGTTTAAAGCATTAGATGCCGAGGAGCAGGATGCGATCCGGCAGGCCCAGGAAGTGATCAATGGGATAAAATCCATCCCATGTACAGGGTGCCATTATTGTACGGCGGGATGTCCGAAACAGATCCCGATTCCGGAGATTTTTGAGGCACGCAACAAACAGCTTGTGTGGGGACAGTTGGAACAAGGGAGAACTGAATATGCCAGGGCTGTTGCGAATGTCGGTACAGCATCCGACTGTATTGCCTGCGGGCAGTGCGAAAGGGCTTGTCCCCAGCAGATTCCGGTTATTGACAGGCTAAAGGATTGCGCAATGACATTTGGGAAGTAATAAAAAGACCTTTGGAGGATATTTATGAAAAAATTATTAAACATTTTACTCATATTTACTATGATTTTTATGTTGGCTGCGTGTGGCAGCGCAGCCTCAGATAACACTGGAGATGGGACAGTTCAAAACAGCGAATCGACAGTACAGGAAAATGTGGGCGGTGAACAGACGGAAATCCAAGAGAGAGAGGATAGTGAACTGGTAGAAGCTTCAGAGAACGGAAGCGATGAAGCAAGTGAAGGTGTGCTGGTTTCCGATACGGCAGGTTCTGTTGTCTATATGACTTCTGACATTTCGTCGGAAGGGCTGCTGTCGGTTTATGAGGCGCTGGGCTGGGTGCCCTTTGGTAATGTGGCAGTAAAATTAAGTACCGGTGAGCCGCCTGCAAGCAATTATTTGAGACCGGAACTGATTGCAGATTTGGTACAGTCTGTTGATGGTACAATTGTAGAGTGTAACACTGCTTATGGTGGTTCCCGCGCTGAGACAGCTATGCATTATCAGGTGGCGGAGGATCATGGGTTTACCGCTATTGCTGATTTTAAGATTCAGGATGAAGACGGCTCCATGACGCTTTCTGTAGAAGGGGGAAATCATCTGACAGAAAACTATGTGGGAGCAGCATTTGCAGACTATGATTCTTACCTGATTCTTTCTCATTTTAAGGGTCATTCAATGGCCGGGTTTGGAGGAGCGATTAAGAATATCTCTATCGGTCTTGGCTCCAGCGAAGGGAAGAGCTGGATACACAGCGGCGGCACCAGTCTTACCAGTCCATGGGGCGGTGAGCAGGATGCATTTTTGGAGTCCATGGCAGAAGCTGGGAAATCTGTATCGGATTATCTTGGTAATGGTGAATACATCGTTTATATCAATGTGATGAACCGTCTTTCCGTAGACTGTGATTGTGACGGCAATCCGGCTGAGCCGGATATGCACGATATTGGTATTCTTGCATCCGCTGATCCGGTGGCATTAGATCAGGCCTGTATTGATCTGATCTATGCACAGCAGGACGGTGACGGCGCTTCACTGGTAAATCGAATTGAATCGCGCAATGGCCTGCATACCTTGGAGCATGCAGAAGAGATTGGGCTGGGAAACCGTACTTATGAACTGGTGTCGGTAGATGAATAGATAGAATTTCATGAAATATAACAGGGAGAGAATGGAAGAAACCGCGTGGATTGGATTTTACCATGAAGGATTGGGATAGGGACGGAGACAGAAGGCAGGATAAATGATATAATTGGAACGAAAGCTTGTTTTGATTGATCTGCATACGGCACCGTTAGGCTAGCATGGTTTTGACAATGGTGGTATTTGTGGTGTATGCGAATGGTGTCTGTTTTATTCCCTTGCCGTAAGTATGGATACTAAAGGTAGCCACTCAGTGCTTAATGGGATAGATAACCAAGACATATTGAAAGGGAGAAATCTTATGATACAAAATCCGATTTTCAAAGGCTTTAATCCTGACCCTTGTATTTGCAGGAAAAATGATGATTATTATGTGGCGGTATCTTCTTTTGAATGGTTCCCGGGCATCCCAATTTATCATTCTAAGGATTTGAAAAACTGGGAATTATATACACATGTACTGACAGATGACAGCAAAGTGGAACTTCGGAAGCTTCCGAGCGCAAAAGGTATCTGGGCGCCATGTTTGACATACTGTGAGCCGGAAGATTTGTTCTATGTTGTTTATGGTGTAATGAATTCCATGAATGCCAGATACTTTGACGTTGATAATTTTGTGATAACAGCAAAGGATATCAAAGGACCGTGGAGTGAGCCGGTGTATTTGAATTCGGCAGGGTTTGATGCTTCTATGTTCCATGATGATGACGGAAAGAAATATCTCGTATCATTAGAGTGGGAGACGAGAGAGGGCTATGAGAAACCGGGTGAAATCTGCATGGTAGAGTATTCGGCTGAAACGAAATGTGTTATCGGCTATCCGAAGCGGATCTGGCGGGGCGGCACAGACCGTGGATGTATTGAGGCACCGCATCTGACGAAACGGGGAGAATATTATTACATAATGTGTGCGGAGGGCGGAACAGGATATAATCATTGTGTGACAATGGGGCGCTCCAAAAACGTATGGGGTCCATATGAGAAAGATCCGATGAACCCTATTGTGACAAGCCAGCCGGGAGAGTCTTATGAAAGACATGATCCGGATCACTTGAAACCGAAATATTTTAATCCGGACTCTGTTCTGCAGAAATCCGGTCATGCAAGCTATGTGGACTTGCCAAACGGAGAGACTTATCTGGTGCATCTCTGCTCCAGACCCTTTGTGCCGGAGCTGCACTGTACACTTGGCCGTGAGACGGGTATACAAAAGATGACGTGGAACGAAGATGGATGGCTGCGTATGGCAGATGGAGGCAATCTTGCTAAAATGGAAGTACAGGAGCCGTCTCTTCCGGAAGTGCCGATGCCACAGATACCAGATTTTGATGATTTCGATAGTGGGGAATTGGGATTGCAGTATTATGCACCGCGAATCATGCCGGAAAGCTTTGCCGATGTGAAAGTGCGTCCGGGTTATGTGAGAATCCGTGGGCAGGAGTCCCGAACATCTTTAAACCGTGTCAGCATTTTGGCACGTAAGCTGACCAGTGTTTATGCGACAGTTACTACCAAAATGGAATACAAGCCGGAGGTTTATCAGCACAGTGCCGGACTGATTATATATTATGACAATATGAATTATGTAAATTTGAGAAAATATTATAGTCAGACATTAGGAGGCAGCGCTTTATCCATCATTCATCTGGAAAATGGGGAGAAGACAGAAATGCTTGACACCAGGGTGGCAGTGAATGATGAACCGATTTATTTCTGCTTGAAAGTAGAAGGACGAAAGTTTCATTTTGAATGGAGCTATGATGGAGAAGCCTATACTCCGATTGGCGGTGATTTCGAGACATCCAAATTCTCAGATGAGTATTGTAAATATGGTGAATTTACGGGAACCTTTGTAGGAATAACCTGTGCGGATCGTGCGATGCATAGGCATTATGCGGATTTTGATTTCTTTGAGTACAAGGCTGATGAAGGGAAACAAGTGAATGAAGTTCTGTCTTGTGTTCCGCACATGATCATAACTGCGCGCAAAATGCGAAATATCCCATGCCATCCGCGCTGAATAGTAGACTGAAAGGCGGAAACTGCTTGTCGAATGTCCGTACAAACTGTTCGAAGGACATCATATCATTTCGCTCCAGTTGGTAGCCTTTGTCAAATATAAAATGTGACTTGAGGTGAGCGACAAACTGCTCCGACAGGATCTTCATGGCAGATACCACGGTCAGATCGACTTTCTTGATCTCTTTGTCCAGGATGTCGCTGAGCGTCTTAAGAGCCAGATTTTCTTCATAGACGAGATAGAGCCGGATGGGAGTATCTTTCTTGGAACAATAGGTCAGGCGGTAGCAGAGAGTCTTTCCCGTGGAAAACTGTTCGCCGCCGTAATGACAGCTTATGACCTGTGCCTTGGACTGGCACAGAGCCTGCAGTCCCTGCAGGGTTGCCTTCTCCAAATCTTTGACTTCATCGTCCGATGGCTGATGAACCCATTTATGAGCATTCTTGCCGGTGATGGCACGATCTTCGATCATGATATGGCCGTTTAGCCAGCCCGTGCAGATGCCGAGGAAGTGCTGTACGGATTCGGGGGAATACTCCTGATCTTCCAGTTCGGCCTCCAGAACCAGGAGCGTCTTATCCCGCATATTGTCATGCAGACTCTTATGTATGGAGTAGCCAGGGTAGTCAATGGACTGCATATAGGCTTCCTCGTCCGCGAAGTGCTTTATGGTATAGCTCTTGAAATATTTAATCCCTTCTCTGCATGCATGCTGCTGTCTGGCAGGATCTTCGTTAAGAGCGATCAGTTTCCCGACGATGGAAAACAGTTTCCTGTGTGCCGAGTCAATACTGTCTACGCCGATATTAAACCGATCATTCCATTTGATTTCCTTTACCATGAGATTCCTCCGTAAGTCTTTTCGCACAGTTAATTTGCGAAGCAAATTTACTGTTATTTTACCATAGTGTATGTACTAAGACAATCGGAAAGCGGTATATCATCTGTTCAGCGTAAAACTGTTTACGATCTCGCGCAGAGTATCGGCGTGGGTCATGGTCTCCTTCACCATGTTGTAGGTGTCTGTTGCCAGAGAGACGATGTTGGCATTGTTATCCACCACACTGACTACGCCGGAGGACGTTTCGGAGATGGAGCCGTTGATCCGGTTTATCGCTTCCGTGATTCTTGCCATGGTATGGTTCATTTCACCGATAGATGTATCGATCTCAGCCATGGTGCGGTTGACAAATCCCGCGTCATCGGAGTATTGCTCACTGACTTTCATGAAATTGCCGTAATCGGCTAAAACGGTGCTGTCTAAGAAGTCCAGAGCGGCATTCAGGCTGTCAGCCATACGCTCCACAGCGGCATTTACCTCCGTGACGATCTGGGTGATGCCGCTTACCGTCTGGGAGGACTGCTCCGCAAGTTTACCGATCTCATCGGCCACTACGGCGAAGCCGCGGCCCTGCTCGCCCGCCCTTGCAGCTTCAATGGATGCATTTAAGGACAACAGAGAGGTCTGACTGGCAATTTCCTGGATATTCTTCGCCAGTTCGTTGATCTTCGATACGGACTTGGAATCTTCTATGGCGACTGTGGAGGTCTCCTTTACAGTCTGGTATATATCCCGTGTCCGCGTGCTTGCCTGTATGGTGTCTTCCTTGAGTTTCTCGGCACGCTTCATGATTTCTTCGGACAGACTTACACCTTCCCGTGCTTTCGCGGTAATGTCAGAGGTGTTCTGCTCCACTTCCAGCATTTCATTGCTGATGGATTCCGTGTTCTGGGCGGTATGTTCCATGCTGGCGGATACTTGCTGGGCAGTGGTGGAATTGTCGTTGGCATTGTCGTTTACCGTGGTTGCGATCTGGTGAAGCTGATCCGCGCTGTTGCTGATGTATTCCGAAGCCGAGGAAATATCTGTCATCATACGGCGGAAGGAACTCCTCATCTTCTGGAGGGCACGGCTCATTTCACCAGTTTCATCCTTATGCTTCAGCAGAGAATGATAGGAGGTGTCCAGAGAGATATCCAGATCGGCAGTCCTGCTGATGACATTAGTTACGGTTTTGATCGGCGTGGTGATGGTGCTTGCGAAAATAAAGCCCAGCACGGTAAAGACCGCGATAATGATCAGGCAGGTAGCGATGCTGGTAGAGACGGCGCTTTGCCGCATTTCTACCAGCGGATCCAGAATGACATCCTGATCCATCAGGAGACAGAAAATCCAGTTATTTAAATCAGACACATTGTAAGCCAGATATTGTCCGGTACTTTCATTGGTGACGAGACCGGCGGCAGGCGCGCTGCCGGCAGCGATCTGATCCACCACCGCAGTGATGGTCGGGTTATCGGATTTCGTACCTACCAGGGACTCGTTCGGATGGTAGATGAAGACACCGTTGCTGTCTAACAGGCAGGCATAACTGGTGTCTGAATCAAATACGCTGATGTCGGTGAGCTCATCTGCGAGGAGGGACACTTTGATATTGGTAAACAGAACGCCTGCGAGGGTGGTGGAATCAAAGTGGCTTGTCTGGGGCACACCGATAGAGATCATCGGTTCGCCCGTTTCCTCATCGAAGAAGATATTGCTCTGTGCCGGGAGGTTGTTCTCTATGATATATTTCACAAATTCCTGATCCGCATAGGAAACGCCTTCCTTTGATTCGATAGAGCTGCCTATGAGCATCAGGTCATTGCAGTTCACGAGGTTTATGCTCTCATGGGTAGGATTGGCAACCATATATTTTTTAAGCGCCGCATGTACTTCATTGGAATAGTTACCGCTGTTGCTGAAGACAAAGAAATTCTCCGAACTGTCCAGATATTTCATGGTGGAGTTGTATTTCTCGATGGATTCATCGATACCGGCGCCGTGCGCTTTGACGATTTCCAGAAGAGAATCGCTTATGTAGTCAGTCAGTGTATCGTGAGCCATATTAGTCAGAGATTTGTAATTGACGATGATGGCAATGATGACCGCTGCAGTGATAAACAGGATCATGACGAATGAGATCTTTGCTTTGATGGAAGATAGCTTTTTCATAATATAACCTCCTGGTTGATTGTCCTATCGCGTTACTTAATCGTTTTAGTTATAGTACCATATTATTCGCGGGAATAATAGCTTTTTTTGATGTAAAAAAACATAATTTACTAATTGTGACAAAATAGTTAAAGTGATTTTGTGTATATTTATGATAGATATTTATAATTGTAACAATTTAAACGTTTGAGCCGGTCTTGAGATTGTTTTTTTGAGAAAACACTTGCTATTTGTCTCAAAACAACGTAAGCTAAATATAGGATTTTTTTGTTGAATTCTGAATAAGGGAGAATGCATAATGAAAGAAAAATTAATGGCAGTCGGGGTAGAGTACGATGAGGTGCTTAAGCGCTTTATGGGTAAAGAAGATTTTTATCTGAGAATGTTGAAGAAATTTGTGGACGATAAGAACTACGGCGGTTTGCAGCAGGCGGTTGCCGACAAAAACTGGAAGGAAGCGTTTACATATGCGCACACGGTCAAGGGTCTGTGCGGCAATCTCGGTCTGGGCGGAATCTTGGATTATGTGGGTCCGCTGACGGAGGAGCTGCGGAATGGACCGTATGATGAGGAGAGTATTGCGCACCATATGAGGCATGCGACAAAGGCGTATGATAAGACGGTGGAAGTGATTAAGGAGCTGTAAAATAGAAAGAAAATGTTGTGGTGTGAGGGGTCTGCCGGGGCGGGCTCCTTTTTTCTTAAGATGGTTTGGTGGGTAAAAAGTATATATTATACGCTGAGAGGGCAGATTGCGCAAAATATCCTCTTGCGTCGGGCTCCGTTGAATGGATTTTCTAAATATTCCGATGAGGTGATGGTAAGGGACGCAACCGCCCTCTATTCGCCGTCCGGGCTCATGTCGGGCTTTTCGGGACATCCGTGTCCCGAAATTGCTGGGTGTTGAACGGAATATTAAGCAAATCTCAATCTCCTGCGCAGGACACAAGAGAACATTTTGCGCAATCTGCCAGTGAGGTTTTAGAGGCATTTTGATATCCGAAAGATAATGAAATCTTAAGAATTAAAGTTGGGGGATTTAAGATTTGTTCGGTAGGATGGGATGCGGTGACTAAGGAACTGTTCAGGAATATACGAAGCGGAATGGGGTAGAGGATGGGTAAGAAAATCATGAGTATTGCATGTGTTGTGGCGGCGTTGTTTTGTCTGGGGTACTGTGTGGTCGTCTTTCGGATCAGGTCGGGTAGCAGGTTTTATCTGATATGGGCGCTTGGCGGTGTGTGTCTGCTTGGAATTGCGCTTTTGCTGCATTTTAATATATGGGACAAGATTCCGCTTATATTCAGGCGGATATTTCTGGCAGCAGTGCTTATAGGCGCTGTGCTGTTCATCATCGTAGAGGGATGTATTATAAGCAGATTTCATGATAAGGGCAAGGCGGATCTGGACTATATTATCGTGCTGGGCGCGCAGATGAAGCCGGCGGGACCGAGTGCGGTGCTTAAGTTCCGGCTGGACGCGGCCTATGATTATCTGACGGAGAATGAAAGAACGATCTGTGTTGTGTCGGGCGGACAGGGCAGCAATGAGCCATGTACCGAAGCGGAGGGAATGTACCGGTATCTCACGGACAAGGGGATCGCGCCGGAGCGCATCCTGATGGAAGACCGTTCCACGGATACTTCGGAAAATATCGCATACAGCAAGGCGTTGATCGGGCGGACGGATGTAAGCGTGGGTATCGTCACGAACAATTTCCATGTATTCCGGGGAGTACATCTGGCAAAGGCGGCAGGATTTCAGGATGTATGCGGTATATCGGCGCGCTCTAATGTGTATTTTCAGCTGAATAATATGGTGCGGGAGTTCTTTGGGGTTATGAAGGATTCGGTGTGTGGGAATCTGCGGTAGTGGAGGGAATCCGTGCACGGGATCGAAGGCGGACGGATGGAGGCGTAGCGGCACGGATGTATGGACGCATGGGCGCACGGACGCACGGACGCGCAGAGGAAAGTTAATATCTACGGAGCCGCGCTTTCGCTCCTTTCACAGCGCAGCGGACACTAAGCTCGAAAGTTGCCTTGCAACTTTTAACCTCGCTAAGTGCCGGCCGTTTTAATCCGAAGGATTTAAACATGTTCTAGGGGCTCCTTAAGATATTAACTTCCCTCTGCGCTGGGTATCGATGCTGCCTGAAGGGGAATAGTAACTTGCTATAGCTTGCCATAAAGAGCTATAGCAGAGTTTGTTATGGGCAGGATAAACTTATAAAGTTACAAAAATGTTAAGGAGAATGGGATAATTCCATTCTCTTTTTTGGGACATTTTGAT
>JAAUZX010000060.1 GCA_014804365.1 Lachnospiraceae bacterium | reverse complement strand
TACACTCTTTTACCCCGCCGTTTAAAGAAAATAATTTTATCTCTGCCATCTCTTTTACCTCATTTCACAATACTATCTGACCATTATCAGATATTCAAGCTATCCAAAGTATAAACGTAATGTTGCCTTCCATTTATCAAGAACCACCGAGGGAGATATTATCATCTCCCTCTATGCTTCTCTTTCTTTTTCTGCTGTTTCAGTTCAAACTGCCGCTCTTTCTCTGCTTCCCGCTGCTCCCGTCCTATGGTTTTGCGCTCAGTTTTCATCTGCTCCTGCTGTAATTTCAAAGCCTGCTGCGATTTTGTACCTATTCCGCTTTTCTCCACATACCTGTGTACTTCCCGCTGTATCCTTTTAGGATTGCGACCGGCTTCTTTTACATCAGTTGCCACAGCCGGACTAAATCGTAAATGATAGTATTTTTTCAGGATGAAATCGTATATCTCATAATCTTTCGGTTCAGCGCCAAACGTGACCTTGCATACAGATAGCTTTCCCTCTGATACCCGTTCAAACACGCCCACCCAAAATGGTTCTTCAAAAAATACTGTCAATCTTCCCGATCCTTTGTCCATGACAATTCCTCCTTAAAATGTTTGTAATGAACAAAGAACGGACGACCCAAGGAGGGAGGGTTACTTACACCGAAACGGTGCGACCGGACTACCTACCGGTTCTGCAAGATTGCCTTGCGTTGTGTTTTTATCTTTGCCTCTATATATTACCATATAGGTATCTATTACTTCCATAAAAATATGTATAACAATTCAACAGCAGGTCTATTCGCGTGTATTCATATATTTTCATCCATCTTATTCTATTTTCAACACACATATGGGTTCTGATGTGATAGAATATATCCAATCGCTGATGTACTGCAGAATCGAAAAGGTTTGTATCATCACCCGATAACAGCTTAAGTCTCTTAATACTCAGAAGGTATTTTCACACACGAGCCTTGTGCATGTGCACACTTTGCACAAACTCGTTATGTGCAAAAATCGTGCGCAGAAATGAGGATTACAATGATAGGAATATATTTCAGTGGTACAGGCAATTCAAAATATTGCATAGAAAAATTCTTGGAAGAATACGACGATAACACCCCTGCATTTTCCATAGAGCAGACCGAAGCAATCACCCATATTAAAACTCATGATGAAATAGTAATATGCTACCCTGTTCAGTTTAGCAATATCCCAAAGATTCTCCATGATTATATTGTCACAAATAGTCAGCTCTGGAAAGGAAAAAAGATCTTTATTATTGCAACAATGGGGCTATTTAGCGGTGATGGCGCCGGAATTCTCGCACGACTATTAAAAAAATACGGCGCGACAATCATCGGCGGTTTACACCTGAAAATGCCGGACAGCATAAGTGATGAAAAGGCTTTAAAAAGGAGCCCTGAAAAAAATGTTGCATTAGTTAGAAATGCAGAATTTAAAATCCATAAGGCCGTTATACAAATCAAAAACGGCAAGCCGCCGCAAGAAGGCTTGGGAATTCTATATCACGCAGCCGGATTGTTTGGACAAAGGCTGTATTTTTACAACAAAACAAAGAGCTATACAAACAAGCTGAAAATCAGTCGTGAAAAATGTGTCGGATGTGGCTTGTGCGAAAAACTATGCCCTATGAAAAATATTGAATTAGTGGGTAATACTGCTGTTGCCGGAAGCAGATGTACCATGTGCTACCGTTGTATCAGCAAATGCCCGAAACAGGCAATTACCTTGCTGGGGAAGAAAGTTATTGAACAAAACGATGTCAACAAATATCTATCCCAAGAAAAGTGATGAATAAGTCCATGACAAAATGCAACGGGCACTCCCGACAGGTGTGTACGCGGTTCATAGAAGAAACTATTACTTAACCCGCAAAAGCGCAGTACGGCCCCACCGTGATCTCCGTCACCACGTTATCCTCCACAGAAAACTCGATACTCACATTTCCGAAACCTTCCCCGGTAATGAGACGGTTTTTCACCTCTCCATAGTAAGTAGCATAAAAGCCGTAGGCCCTTAAACTTCTCCATGCACCACCTACCCTGATCCCGGGATAGATGCCGAAGATGGTCACATCCTCTACCTGCTCACCCTTGTAACTGATATGCCCCGCGTTTAACGCATCAAAAGAAAACACCTCTCTGCCATCCTTCAATCCAACCATCCGCTCCTCGACATTTGGTTCCGATCGTTCAAGCTCTACACCATACTTTTCAGAAAGAAGGGTCTGCGCTGCATCCAGAAAATGATCCTCATTCAAAATCATCAATCCCAGATCGGAGGCAGTATCTGTCCGCTCCTTCCCTGCCTCGTCTGCAAGAAGTTTTAAATATGCCGGTGTAAAATCCGCAAAGGACTCATATTCCATGGGCTGGTACTCTATGGAAAGCTCTTTCGCGCCCTCCGTATACCTGCCAAACACTTCGTCGAAATCGGTCAGATTGCACTTGTAATCCTCATATTCATAGGACTCCTCTCCCTCACCTATTATATAAATATTGTACAAAATACCGTCACCGTCTGTATCCAACTCGTCAGGGAAAGGCCGGTCATCAGTCCACCACTTATCTACGAGCGCTTTGTTCCAATCATCCACGGAAGCAACCGCCATATAGGAATCGCATACCGATTGATAACAATAGATTATAAAAGGACGGAGTTCACCAGCCTCATGATTGTACTGCAATTCACTCTTGATGATACCGTTATCGTAATAGATGGACGGCGAAGACCAAGCAAGTTCCAGTTTCAGTTTCCCACTGATTGGATTGTAATCGTATACCCTCTCAAACATATTGTTCATAGGTGGGATTGTACACCGGATAAGCAGTTCCTCCCTGCCATCCTGATCTATATCTGCCAATGCAAAATCATGAATCGTGACTTCGCTGTCAGATTCATCATGATTCCAGTTTTCCGTTATCTTATCAGGAAGCTGCTTTGTTGTAATGACCAGAGACAACACACCACCGTAGTAATGCCTGATCTTCGCCTCCTGCAGTGCCTGTGCTTTCTCTGCGCTTTCCTCGGCAGAATCCTCCTCATTTTCTGCATCCGTGCTATCCAAAACGCTCTCCTCCAATATCGGAGCTTCCGCCGCTTCTAAGGACGCGTCCTTATCATCCTCAGGCAGCTGCTCTTCCTGTTCTTCTCTCGATATTTCACCGCTCGTTGAAATATCGTCCCTCGAGACACACCCTGCTAAAAAAATAACACCGACACACAATAACGCTGCAGTCCCTATTTTCAAACTTCCCTTTTCTTCTTTCATATCTATAATTCACCTTTCTGCGCGAGGTGCCAATGAGATTATGAAACAGGCACATAATCTATTTCCGACACCTCATCCGTTGCTTCCAGTTTGAAAATAACAGGTCTTAATCCGTCGTTGCAGCTACAAATTGCAACTCCCGGTTTCCTGATCCAATCTCCATAATAAAAAACATCTTGATCTGCTCCGTGAGCTAGAGCAAAGACATACTGATAGATAGCTTTCCATGCTTCATCGCACAATCCGTCAGGTTTTGCATAATCTGCATAAAATACCTGCCCGGCCTTCAACATAGGACAGGCGGTAAGTCCTTTGGCACCATACTCTTCTGCAAGTTCTTTGTCTAAAGTTGTTTTCAGCACAGTTATCTTTACTTTCTTCATAGTGGTTTTCCTCCGCAATATATAGCATGAATATGTGTATTAGTCATATATTTATTACTCATTCCGTTTACTTTCTATTTCTTTTGTCATCTCTATTAATCTGCGGGTAACATCCGCGCTCGGACGCACGATCGGGGAATTGTCGTCGCATGTATCATCCGCTTCTACTATTAAAACCATGGCATCTTCTGTAAGCGTATGGGTATGATAAGTTCCTCTCTTCACATCATAGGTTTTATATGGCTCCATCTCTATGGCATGAATATTCTCAAGTGACTCATCTTCCGCCACAAATAATATACAATGCCCCCTAAGCAGTACAAATGCTTCATCTGTTAAGGAATGCTGTTGAAAATTATTAATGTTTTCCGGCAGAAGCTCCTCGTGATAATTTAAAATAGCGACTCTCCAATCTCTGCATGTCAAAATGGGCTGATATCCGATCCCCTCATATTCTAATACTTTTATCAAATCTTCCACTTTAATCTCCTCCTCGTTTTTTTATTTAAATCATATTCTGACAACGATGTTGTCCGCTTTTCGTGCATGCTTTTTGCCGTTATAAGATTATTGTACCAAGTCGATAACGCGACGGCTAGCCTTAAGTAATGATTTTTCTACTTTTTCAAAATAAAAGCAGCATTTCGGAACGAAAAGTTTAAAAAATGAGCATTGACAACATAACGAAGTTGTGATAAAGTGCCATCAATAACATAAGAAAAGCGATGACGGAAAAGAGTAGTCTAGTTGGAAACATCCAGAGAGAATAGCACTTGGTGGAAGCTATTTATGCGGAAAGTAGACGAAAACCATTCCAGAGCTGTAATACCGAAATGAGTAAGTGTTACCGTATGCCTGCGTTAAAGGATAGGATTTGATAGAATCTGAAGTGAAAAGTTAAGGTGGAACCGTGCTGAGCGCACCCTTAAGACTATAGGATTATGGTCTTATGGGTGCTTTTCTTATGTTGTTGCCAAATAGTGAAAGCTGAAAAGAGAAAGGAGCATGGATATAAAATGAAAGCAACAATAGTTTTAATTGCAGATAACGATGCAGAGAATTATGGCAGAAAATTGATGTTGGAAGCACATAGGTATGGAAAGATGGGGTTTGAAATGGCAAGACTGCCACAGCATGTTTCCTTAAAGCAGCCATTTGCGATTCCTGATTTAGAGAATATGGAAGCACTCTTTGATGGGTTCGCAAAGGAACTATGTCCATTTGATATTGAATTTGTGGATATAGATGTATTCCCATCTAATGTATTAGGCGGAATCGAATCCGGATGTATGAGCTTGCGAGCAAAAGAAACACCGCAGCTTGTAGATGCACAGAAAAGGTTAAACGAAGAATTATACAAAATGTTTGGACCGTGCCCAGCAGACCATGATAATGACTATGTTTTTCATATGACGTTTGCTATTGGCGGTGCAGACTATGAATCATATCAAAGGGCTTATGACGAATTGAAAAAGAGTTATTATCATCAGACATTTAGGTTTAATAAACTGGGTTTACTATATTATGACGATGATAATATTACTCCGGGAACCTATTTCTGCTATAAGGTTTGTGATATATAATACGACTGCAGGTAGTGATGTGGCGGGCTGTTGCAAGGGCGATTTGCGAAGATAAACTCCCATCGTGGAAGGCCATAGAAAAGGCTGGCTATGTGCCGATAGAACAAAAGGAATCGGTACTTGCCGCCTATCTATGCTCTTTCTCTGCTTCCCGCTGTATCCTTTTAGGATTGCGATTGGCTTCTTTCACATCAGCTGCCACAGCCGGACGAAATCGTATATCTCATAATCTTTCGGTTCAGCACCAAACGTGACCGTACATACAGATAGCTTTCCCTCTGATACCCGTTCGAACACGCCCACCCAAAAACTAATGCTCATTAATAACAGCCTTGATTCGTCTGACACCGGCAGAGGATGCCTCTTCCTTTTTAATTTTAAACGAAACAAGTTCTCCGGTATTTTTAGCATGAGGACCACCACAAATTTCTTTAGAGTATCCGGGGATTGTGTACACTTTTACTATTTCACCGTACTTCCCAGAAAAAACACCGATAGCTCCTTCTTCATAAGCTTTCTTAGGAGTCATCTCTTCCAGAATGACATCAATCCTTTTCCGGATAGCTTCATTTACGATTGCTTCTACTTTTTCCAATTCTTCCTTTGTGACCTTACGTCCGAAAGAAAAATCAAATCTTAAGCGTTCAGAAGTAATGTTACTACCCCGCTGGAACACTTCATCTCCAAGAACCTTTCTTAATGCTCCGTTTAACAAATGTGTTGCCGTATGAAGCCTTGCTGTCTGCTCATTATTGTCTGCCAAACCTCCTGCAAACTTACCTGCCGCTCCCTGTCGGGATTTGTTCTGGTGCTCCTCAAATTTCTGCCGGAATCCATCCATATCCACCTGATATCCTCTTTCCAAAGCCAGTTCTGATGTGAATTCAATGGGAAAACCGAAAGTATCATACAACTTGAACGCCAGTTCACCACTGAGAATTCCGCCCTGCTCCATGCTATCAAGGTATCTGTTTGCCTTCTTCAGCCCCTCGTCCAAGGTCTTGGAAAACAAATTATATTCCTTTTGTAACTGTTCCAGAATAAACTCTCTATTTTCTCCAAGTTCCGGATAAACAAGCCCGTATTGTTCAATAATCACTCCGGATAGATCACACAAATAATTCGCATTAATATCAGCTTTCTTGAATAATCGGATAATTCTCCGAATCAGCCTTCTCAAAATATATCCTTGCTCTGTATTAGACGGGCTAATCTTCATCGGATCACCAAGAATAAAAGTAATTGCTCTGGTATGTTCACAAATAATTCTTTTATCTCGCTCAGGGATGGCTTTTCCTTCTTTTTCAAGAATTTCTTCAAGCGTTTGCATTATTGGGATAAACAACTCTGTATCGTACACATTCGTTTTCCCATTAAAAATAGTCAAAACACGCTCCAAGCCCATTCCCGTATCCACATTTTTCTGCTCCAACTCTGTAAAAGTACCATCAGCCTCTTTATTGAACTGCATGAAAACATTATTCCAAATCTCAACATATTTTCCGCATTTACATGACGGTCCGCAATTCGGACCACATTTAGGTTTGTCCATATCGTAGAAGATTTCAGTGTCCGGTCCGCAAGGACCTGTCTGTCCAGCCGGTCCCCACCAGTTATTGTCTCTTCCATATCGGAAAATCTGGTCATTTTTAAGCCCAAAGCTCTTCCAAATTTCTTCCGCCTCCACATCGGCCGGCACCAATTCATCGCCTTCAAATACCGTCACCGCCAGTCTTTCCAACGGTATATGAAGATAATTGGTCAGAAAATCAAAACTCATAGAAACGGATTCCTGTTTAAAATAGTCTCCTAACGACCAATTTCCCAACATTTCAAAAAAGGTGCAATGTGTATCGTCTCCTACTTCATCTATATCTTCTGTTCGTACACACTTCTGAACGTCTGTAAGCCTTTTTCCACTGGGATGTTTCTCACCCAGCAAATAAGGCACCAATGGATGCATTCCTGCAGTGGTAAACAAAACCGTCGGATCATTCTCCGGGAGAAGTGATGCGGACGCAATTTCCTTATGCCCCCTTTCTTTAAAAAAGTTTACATACATTGTTCTTAATTCATTTGCTGTCATGTTTCATTCTCCTTTCTGACATTTCTCCAAAACAAAAAACCCTAAGCTGATATAATATCAACTTAGGGCGAACTTTCATGTCCGTGTTACCACCTAATTTCAGATTTCTCTGCACTCTGTCAATACGGGATTTCTCCGATATTGCTTCCTGCGTTAACGGGGGAACTCCGTTGAAGCCTACTAAGATATATCTGTTCGGTTCACAGCTCAGAGGCTGCTTCAATATTAGTTCATTGAAGATTCGCACCAACCATCTTCTCTCTGTGAAATCCCTAATACCTACTATTCCTCGTCAAAGCCTTTTTGTTTTGAATTGGTTGGAAGTATAACACCATAGAAAACATTTGTCAAGCAGCTTTTTTCGCTTTAAATTTGCCGCTTCAAAATATCGAGAAATAGAACCAAGACAACTTCACCATTTTCTCCTTGATTATCCTTATAATATGGCGCTACTCACTAATATATTTCTGTGTGAATGCACAAACAGCAAAACATTTGCCACACAAATCCTCTTTTATACCGGTTTGTTCTGTCATAATCTGCACCTGTTTTTGATAGCATTTCTGTTCGTCAAACAGCTTGCTTCGTGCCATTCCTGCTTCCCATAAGTTTCCTGAAAGTGCCTCTGCCGGACAGCATGTAACACAAAGAGTACAACTGCCACATCCTGATCTCGTAATTGCATCCGCAGTCTGAAGCGGTGCATCCGTCAAAATCGACGATAAGCGCACTGCACCACCATATTGGCGAGTTATCAGAAGACAGTTCTTCCCGATCCACCCAAGTCCTGCCCGCGTTGCTACGGTCTTATGCGGAAAGTTTGAAATCCATTCATCACGATCAATTTCCACTACATCCGTTGTCATTGCAACGGCATTGTATCCTTTATCTGTCAGATACTCCGCTCCGTTTGTTACAATTCTGTTTAGTCTGTCATTCATCTCATTATATGCGTCATAGTAGGCTTTGTTTGGTGCTGTTTTCAGAGACCGCACTATATCAGCCGGCACAGGAATAGCAACCGAAACCGCTCTTGGATAGATTAGACTTTTATCCACACTCATGTCCGCAAACCCGACAAGCGCTGCACCACAATCGTGAAGATAATCATAAAGTTGATTTGTAATTTTCATCGCCACCACTACACAACAAACGTGAAGTCATATCCCTGCTTTCAGCAAAGAATACATCTTCATGTCAATTATTTTCCCATTCTTAACAGCGTTGCTTCTCAACGTGCCCTCATACTGAAATCCTGCTTTTTCAAGCACTCTGCAAGATGCGGCGTTATACGCAAATGGCTCTGCATAAATGCGGATAATATCGCTCTTCTCAAAAACATACTCACAAATTTGTTTTACGGCTTCGGTCATAATTCCTTTACCCCAGTATTCCTCTGCAACGTAATAACCCAATTCGGCTGTCTGCCTATGTATGTTTCCCTGTCGAAAAACTCCGATGCTGCCAACCACTTTGTTATCTGCCGTAACAGCAAATGCGAAGGTTTCATTTTCATCTGCGGAGAGCATGGCAGAAATAAACTCGATTCCGTCCTGCTCTGTATAAGGATAAGGTAACCCATCCCGAAGATTATCTTGTATTTTTCTATTGGAAAGAGCTGCCGCCAAATCTGCTGCATCTGACAATTCCCATTTTCTTATTTTACAAATCATTTTCCATTTCCTTAGCAAATTAATACCCACGCTGTATACATTCTACTGTATATATTCTATAATAAGATTTGCATTTTCCTCAACAGACTTGGTTCCATCAATCCGTATAACCGGGCATTTCAATGATCTTACCCATTCTTCCACAATGTTCTCCGATCTGGATTCAACCAAATGAAAGAATTTTTCTTCCCACTCATACAAATCTCCGCCTGATAACATTCTGTTACCGAACTTCTGAAAAGAACGTTTTTTAACTCGTTGCAGCCGAGTATCCTTTGGAACATCCAGCAATATAGCATACTGGAAAAAAGAATAAATATCTTCTCCATAATCTCCTTTAACAGAAGCAAGAACGAAGTTTTCATGTGTTTTCATCTCATGCAACAAAAGCTTTTCAACATCTTCACGAGTACGTGGAGAAGCATATATGTAATCAGGGTCTGTCTTTGGAAAATACAGGTCTTCAATATCTATAAAATAAAAATGCAATTTCTCCGCAAGCACTTTTCCAAGCGTACTCTTTCCTGCGCCATTTAAACCACATATAATAATCCCCATAAAAATCCCCCTGCCGGATTGCAAATTATATTGAACAGGGCAATCGCATTATGACATATCTTCCTCCGCCCTCTTTTTAATATGATTTCCGATAATCTCCGACACATCACTGATCGTGATAAAAGCCTGCGCATCTGCCTCTTTGATCAGATGCTTCAGTTGATAGATTTCAAGCCGGTTCAGTACGCAGTAGAGAACCGCCTTTTTTCCGCTGATCAGGCCCTCGCCCTCCAAGATCGTCACGGTGCGGCCCATTTTCTTATAGATCTCATCCGCGATCCTGCGCCCCTCATTCGTGATTATCATAGCGGCTTTTGCCTGCTCCACGCCTGTCTCTACAAAATCAATCACTTTCGATGTAATAAAATACGTCAGCAGGCTGTACATGGCCCGGTCAAATCCAAACAAAAAACCTGCGGTCGTATAGATCATAATATTGATGAAAAGAACCGTCTGGCCCACCGGAAGGTTAAAACGCCGATTCAGGAAGATGGCCACCGTCTCCGTTCCATCGAGGCAGCCGCCGGAGCGAATGACAAGCCCCACGCCTACTCCCAGAAACACTCCTCCGAAACAGACAGCCAGAAGATATTCCTGCGTCATATCCGTAAGCGGCGCAAATATCTCCAGAAAACTCGAAAATATCGCCATGGCAATCGCAGATTTGACAATAAATTTTTTTCCCAGTTTCCGCATACCGACGATCAGGAACGGTATGTTGAGTGCCATAGTCAGTACTCCCAGAGGAATCCTGCTAAGATTATTGATCATTATCGAGATTCCCACGATCCCTCCATCCAGGATCGTACATGGAACCAGAAACTCTTCAATGGAAAACGCTGCGATCATCGCACCAACCACCAGCGTCACATAACTAAAAATCTCTTTCATATACTCTTTCGACTTTGAAACATTTTCTGACATAGATATTACCTCCGATAATTATCATATCAATGAAAACAGTACCCGTCAAACAGAACTTGGCAGCTCTGCTTTTGCAATCAATTACATAAATACTACGCTGCCTAATATATAATTATCCCTAAAACATCAAAGAGCGGACGGTATGCATCTAAACGATAACCCGAGAACTATCTTTGCAAACCAAGCTCCTTTTCGACCAAAGCGAATGTGTCTTCAATACTTCTACTCTCATCTCTGACAGCAACGCGAAAGCCAGAATGGAGAAAATTATCCGGTCTATTAAAAAAGCAATTCACCGATATATCAGGATCGGCTAACATGATTAGCACATGATCATGATCTGATATTTCTTTCAGCGTTTCTATGGAAATATTGGTGTCCACAAATACCATTTTTCCTTCAGAGTTCAGTTTATTCAGAATATGAAGTTCCAAAGTTTCACATTCCTTTGCTACACCTCTTACCCAGGCTTCATCTTCACAAGCAATACCGTTATACTTTTCGGCGAGTCGTTCACCATCGTAGCTTTCCCGGCATACGCGGTTCCGTTTACGAAAAATATATTATCAAATTTCACCTTGTTCCCTTCTCCCAATTCCGATATTTTCTAATTGCACCCAACCGGCAACATTTATTTCATCACTCAAACTTTTTCCACGCCCAATACACCGTTCCAAAAAAAAACTCTTGCCCATAGCTTTGTATTGACTTCTTGGGCAGCAGTTCACATTGCTCTGCGTGTTATACTATTCTGGATATTCATACAAGACTATCAGCTTCCGGCAGTTGCTTTTGCCACCGGGATCGGCTGGGTTTTGGTAAATGTGTTTTGGTCCATCTACCAATTTGTATTTTGTCATAAGAAGGAGGGTGTCAGATAGGAGACATTGTGGGTGGAGCGCTGAGAATCACTTGCCCGGATATGATGGAGAATATGATAAACTGCTTGCTGATAATCTGATCAGCTTCAAGCTTAAACCGTTCGTCCGCAGTCAACTCCGCAAATACCGCCTGCGGTATCAGAACCTGTCCGAATAGTTTTTCAAGCAAATCTATGCAATCTATTTTAAGAAGCGATATTAACGGTGTTGTATCTGATACAACAATCATTCCGCTGCCTCCTTCTTTTTCAACTGTCTGAAAGTCTCCAGTTCTGAGTCCAATTCGCCCATTGTCATATCCAAATATGAGTATCCCAATTTGTCGTAAATATCAATCAACTCAGATTTTCTAATTCCCAAAATTTCCGCCGCACCACCATGTGAAATTGTCTGATTTAATATATATGGATACAACAAAAGCGCATTTCTGGTAAGCTCTGTTTCGGCGTTCATATGGTTCAAATATTTTGACATTCCTACCGGCACATTTATCGTTACAGACTCAGTCATTACCATAACGTCACATCCTCCTCATAGCTTTTATTTCTAAGACTCTTTTCTTTGCTTCTGTTCCGCACTGATAAGCCACTGACCTTTTGAACTACCTGTTCTTGTAATGTCAACATAAAGTCAGTCAATCTTTCTACCGTCTTTATTATACGCAACTCAATACAACTATATCATTTTTTCTCTTTTTAAACCTAAACTACAATTTCAATATCATCAGTCAAATACATTTGTCAAATTTATTATACATCCCAAAAGCACTTTTCTCAATTCGTTTCTTTAACATATACAATACACTAAAATTTTAAGTGAAAAGTATTGACTCCAACGTAACGTGATACTGTATTCTATTCTTACGGAAGCAGAATAGATATGAGCCGGCAATTTCTATCTCACTTCTCCACTAATCAAAGGAGCTGGTAATCATGAGAACTATAAGCCAAGTAGCAGAATTAACAGGTATCAGCATACGCACTCTGCAATACTATGATGAAATCGGACTGTTAAAGCCAAGTGAATTAACGCAGTCTGGCTATCGCTTATACAATGATGAATCGTTGCAGAAGCTTCAGCAAATCCTGTTTTTTAAAGAATTAGGTTTTAAGCTAAAGGACATTCGGGAAATTCTTGAAAAGCCCGATTTTGACAGAATTACCGCTTTCAAGAAACAAAAAGAATTGCTTTTTCTAAAACGTAACCGGACAGACAGACTTATACAGCTCCTTAGCCGCTTAGAGAAAGGAGAACAATGTATGAGTTTTAAAGAATTTGATTTGTCTGATTATATTAGTGCCTTAGAAGATTTTAAGTCCAATCAGACAGAAGAAATTATCAAGTACTGGGGAAGCCTTGAAAATTACGACTTGTTTATCCAAAAAATCAAAGATGATGAAGCTGAACTAGCCAAACTTGCTATTAAACTATTTGGAAGTGTTGAAAAATATACAGAAGCCATGAAATATAATCTGGAACACTTTTCTGAAATTATGGAAAAACAATTATCAGAAGAAGCAAAAGAAATTGCCAAACAGTCTGATATACTATATGGTCAATTAACCTCCGATTTGTCAGAAGATGTTGCTTCCCCCAGAATACAATCCGTTGTGCATGAACTATTACGGTTCATACAGAAAAACAGCCCCAGCATATCCCTCGGCAAGCCTTATATAAACGTTCTTATCGACACATATTCAAACGATTATATAAAGCGCGTAACTGATAGCAAATATGAGAAGGGAGCTTCGGATTATATTGTGAAAGCGTTCCGGTACTACTCAGAGAATAGCACTCCTGAGAACAATTAAAGCCATTTTATAGCCAAACGCAATAAACAATCCCGGAAACGCTCAATATCAGCATTTCCGGGATTCTATCTGCCGCCTTTTTCTTATCCAGAAGGCGGATTACACTAGTAGCTCTTTATTCTTACATCTCCGCTGGTTGTATCAATTCGTATGCTGTTCCCCTGCGGATTCTGTCCATGGGTTCCCTGTGCGCTGTTCCCTCTCTTGGAGAATTTCAGGTCATCATCAAAGAAAGTGTCGATGTCCCCGCTCGTGGTATCCGCACTGAAATCAAATGCGCTATCCTGCATAAGCACCATATTTACAGATCCGCTGCTGGTATTGATGTCCAATGTTCCGTTTAGCTCTTCAATTTCCAAGCTGACATCACCACTGGTTGTATCAATTGACCCGTTATCATTTCGCCCTTTTACCCGGACTTCACCACTTGTCGTATGAACCTGCCATGATCCGTCCGCTCCATCGATCGTAACGTCACCGGAGCTTGTCGATGCAGAGCGATCACCGCCTCCTTCCATTATCTTCGCATTCCCGCTCGTAGAGCTAAAGGCAGCATTTCCGTCAATATACTGTACCGTGATATCTCCGCTGGTGGTTTCTATCTGTACATTTCCTGTAATTGTTTCCGCATTCACATAACCGCTGGTACTTCCTATGTTTGTCTCCCCGACAAGCTGTTTTACCGTGATGTCTCCACTGGTTGTCGTTATATTAATATCTCCGGCAGTTCCATTCCTGTTTGTCTCAATATTTTCAATCCTGACATTTCCGCTGGTACTTCCCAATGATACATTGCTCGCCGTTACATCCGGCATGGTAATCTCACCGCTTGTAGATGCTGCCTTCAAATCCTTTTCCAGTACCAAATCCATTTCGGACGCAATGTCACCGCTGGACGTTGAAAGCGCAAGTTCCCCTTTGTAGGAAGCCGGCAGCCAGATTTCGGTGTAACCGCCTCCATATCCAAAATGGAAAAAACCTACCCCAAATATTCCGCTGTTTCTCCTTTTTCCCTTTATTTCAAGCTTGCTGCCATTTACTGACACTGTAGACATCTGATTCTCATTCAGCTCGACTTCGTTATACTCTTTTACGGTCAGCATGTCTCCTTGACCTTCGTACAGATAAACATCATTGCTGTTCATACTATAGGAAACGGAAATATTGTCAATCCCATCGATCGACACTTCCTGTTCAAGTACCAAATGCATGCCGACATATTCTCTCTCATGATCATATCGGAAGGCCCTGTATATATCGTGCCCTGTAATACCATACACAAATATCCCGCACAAAAGAACAGTCAAAACGCACAGCGTCACAAGCAGCACAATCTTTATTCTTCTCATATTCCGTCATCCCCTTTCACTCGAAATAATTATCTTGCTTTTTCAACTCAAAAATAAGTTTCACAATTGCCTGCACACAGGCTGCAATCAGGAAAATAATCCAGGTGATATACCACTTATAAGTGGTAAAGCTGATGATAAAATACAGGACCAATGTCATTGTCCATATGATGGAATTAATAGATTTCCTGACTGCCTTTTCTTTGTTGCTGCTGTACTTTGCCTCCTTATACAGTTCTACCATGTCATCTTTCTCCCTTTTCGTGTAACCGGGATACATGTTTGCCGCATATACAAGCATGACTGTCGGCACAATGCATATCAGCAGTGCAAGCACAAAACCAAGCGCTGCTAAATCATACCTGTAACTCCTTGTTATCTCACTGATCAATCCAAAGAAAAAGAATACTGCTCCCGCAAAAATATACAATCCTACCGCAGTGGCTGTGAACATCGCCTTTTTCTTCCTGTCCTTTTCAGACAGAGTAAGCAGATTCCGCTCCTCCACCTCCGGGAAAAGCTCTGTCACATCACCGATGGACTCTACCACATTATGGTATGCATCCTCCACGGAATATCCGTCTGCCACCATATCATCATATTTATCCATGGCATTCTGAATCATCTCCTCTTTCAAGTCAAGCGCCTTTCTTGTCTTGGGCGCATCTGCAAATAAATTATTAAAATGCAATGTAATTTTTTCTTTCATTGTCTTCTTCTCCTTATAAACTTAATCACTATGCTTTCTCGCTGACTTTGCAGTAATCGCAACGTCCCGACTGGATTGCTGCTCTCGCTGAATCATATTCTTACGTTCTCAGCAGTAAATGCTCCGACCTGTGCTGAATAGTTACCTCTCGTTTCACTTTAACAGTTGGTCTATAATTTTCTTGGCTTCCTGCCACTCCTGCTTATAGCCCTGATATGCCTTCCTGCCATCGTCCGTTATTGCATAGTAGCGGCGTCTTGCTCCGACCGTCTCATCTCCCCAGTAGGTTTTGATGCTGCCTGCCTGTTCCAGCCGCCGGAAAGCCGAGTAAAGAGTTGCTTCCTTTAATTCATAAGCATTGTTGGTTTTCTTCATAATGTCCTTGTTAATCTGATAACCATAGCTGTCCTGTTCCAAAAGGTGTGAAAGTATGATCGCTTCCGTATGTCCCCTGAGAATATCTGATGTGATCGACATGCTCATTCCCCCTTTCCCGCATGCTTTAATATATTACATTTCATAGTATCTGTTCTAATGATATACTATACTATATTAACATACCTCGCCTGTCAAGGTATATTGTCAAAATAATCATTCTGCCTCCATTTCTCCACATACACTATGCAGGATGCACTCTTCTGTTGGATAGTTGTAATAGGTGCCTTAGAAAATATCCATTATTCAAGGGTTTCCAGTGCCCCTATGAACTTGTCATGGATAGTAAGTCGTTGAATTTTCTGCCCGTCTTTACAAAAAAATAAAGCGCATAGACTGTTTCTATACGCTCTGACGCTGTGTTATTTATTCAGTTGTGATTGTAGTAACCATTCCAATATTGTTTCTGCAATATCATTAACGGTAAATTCGATAAATTCATGAATATCATTTGCCGATAAATACTGATAGTTTGATATATCCACCTTATCAACATCATATTGTATATTCAGCAAGTGGTTTCTCTGCCGCTCAACATCTTCTTTATGAATAATCCCTTCTACATCCATTGCAAGCGCTTCTGAGAGCATTTTCCTGATTACTTTCGTATTTTTACTATTTTGATAAAGCCATATATCAATCCCCTGAGCCTCCGGATAATAAGC
>JAAUZX010000059.1 GCA_014804365.1 Lachnospiraceae bacterium | reverse complement strand
TACCGTAGAAAGAGGTCTTTTTCTATGCACTAAATAAGTGAATTGCAATATTTGGTTAAAATTCAGCAACTATGTGGCCTACAACTATATTTATCAGGATTTGATGAATAAATCAGGATTAATATTACAAAGGAGAATTATTAATGATGAAAAAGCTAATCTTTACACTATTGTCCTGCTCTTTACTCTTAACCGCCTGCGGGACATCAGATGATACCACCCCGGCATTATCTGAAACCGAGACAGCCACGGTTATTGATGATGAAACAGAGCCTCTGGCTGAAGTTCCAGAAACCACAGAATCTACAGAAACGCCCGAATCAACTGAGCATGATTCCGCTGATCTGAATAGTATTCTCGGCTATCCTGTCCATTTTGCAGATGTAACAAACGGTTTCGGAACTGATACGATCGGCGAGCGTGCCTATGTTGAAATTTCCAAAAATGAATTGAAAAATATGAGTGAGGAAGAATATTCTGAGCTCTGCACTTACGTTGAAAGTTTAGATAAAAACTGGTTTACTGTGGTCTGTGATGATGGAACCGGCTTAGTATTTACAGGCTGTTCTTCTATAATTGTCACATATGGACAACTCGATGACTCCGGAAGAATTGATGTCAGCCTCGGAGATATTTTAAATAGTGGTGGCTCTATTACTTATACTGAATCTCAGACTGATGCCGAAGAAATACAGCCCGATTCCGAAACTGCTGCAGAAACTCCCGATGAGTCCGCTTTACAGCCTGATCCGGTTGATGAGCCTGCGTCAGATACCACAGCTTCTGGCGATGCTACTGCTGATACCAGCGCACAATCGGCTGATGCAACGCCCGCTGTACCTCAGTCTGATTCTGGAGACGGCAACGGTGATAACTTTAATACTTATGATAACCCAGAGCAGCAAGAGACCACCGCTACATATGTGCTAAATACAAACACCATGAAAATTCATCATCCTTCCTGTTCTTCCGTTGCTAAAATTGCCCCTCATAACTATGCAACATCAAGCCAATCCATTGATGAACTGAAGGCGCAGGGGTATGACACATGCAAGAGATGTTTTTAATCATCCCTAAGACATGTTATCAGATTTCGATTCAGAGAGGATGCCTCGAAAAGCATTCTCTCTATATTTTTTACGGTAAAAATAGGAATATCAATTAGCTGCTTTACAAATTGGCTTCATATATGGAATAATATCTATTAATAGTCTATCTATCTTCAAATATAAGGCTTCGTGCCAAGAGGTGTCATGAATAAGAAATGCATATCCGATGAAGAAAAACCAAAAAGAAAAGAGGAAAATAAAAACAATAATGCAAATACAATATGAAAAAGAGGCTGCCAAACATATCAGCAAGATGGATAAGCCTACAAAACAACGAATTCGGGCAGCTATTGAAAAGTTGCCATCTGGTGATGTTATTAAACTTCAGGGCTTAACAGATGATTACCGTTTAAGGGTCGGTGATTTGAGGGTTTTATTTTCTGTCCAAGACGAAACAATAATAATAAAAGATGTCCTTCCAAGAGGGCAGGCATATAAAAGATTATAGGAGATGATGTTCATGAGTAAAGATATGGTAAAAAGTTTAATTGACTTAATTGACGATCGGGATATGGATACAATTTTTAAAGTATTAGTGAAATTTGTCCCTGAAGAGTCCCCCCTGCCCGATGAAGCAGCCGCCATAGAAAGAGCAAACAAAAGCATTGCTGCGTATGGGACTATTCCCCATGAAGCAATAAACTGGGATTGACACTTGCAATAGGATTTATAAGGAATAGCGCCCCTGCTCTGGTCAAGTAAGGCGCTATTCCTTATGGTTTAGTTCTTTATTCGCCGGAAACGGATAGGTTTGTGCTATCGTATCGGCTGTCTTGTTAAACATATTATATTTCACATATAATATGTTTACAATATTTATTTCAGTGGTTGCACCGGTGCAACCGCATGCCTAATAATTCTGGACATAAATTCTGCCCCAGTGTTACCAGCACCGGAGCAGGTCAGAACCATACCGGGATTGCCGATATAACTCACCTCAGACAAGTGATATTATATCATTCTCCCGGCAAAAACACAAGTGCCGGGCATTTTTATCAGCTTTGAAAGGTAAATTCCGTTATAGCCTGCCTGCGAACCTCAAATTTTCCGATTTTGAGTTTTTCATAAAAATCGGGAAGTTATCCACATTCATAGATCCCATTTCTACAGCCGCTTACTTTTTCGTGGATAAAATTTTCATTTCCCTCTTGGCAGGCATCACTTCCTTTGCTATACTTATTTCAGTTAATTGGTGCGCTGTGCGTATCATTCCAATTTATATCTTCCCTTCCTGTTAGTTGCCGTCCAAAGCTTGCTAACAGTTCGGAAGATATATTTTTTTGTTTCTTTTTTATCCCCCTTGCCTTCAGGCTGAACCATTCATACAGCTGCTTCACCATGTCTGATATCTGCGTCATCAGGTACAGATAAAAAATGGCATTTGAAAGCGCCCAAGACCGAAACTTCTGACAGATACATAGAAGCGCCGGAATTTGTTATTGAAAGAATAAAGGAAATAGGTCATATTACAAATCTAAACCCTCATTCCATTACGATCATGTTTCAGAGGGTACTTGACCGAAACAATATTAACCATTTCCGCTTTCATGATCTGCGGCACTATTCCGCCTCAATACGACATGCTCTAGGAATACCTGATGCATATATCATGGCTGATGGAGGCTGGCGATCTGATAAGGTTCTAAAGTCAGTATATAGACATGCAATGAATGATAGAAAAAAAGAAATGTCGGACATAGCAAATTCTCATTTTCAAGAACTATGCAACACGAAATGCAACACAAAATAAAAAAGTACCGCATTCCTGCGATACTTTTAAGTAGCGAGAGGGGGACTTGAACCCTCGACACTACGGGTATGAACCGTATGCTCTAGCCAGCTGAGCTATCTCGCCATATTCAATATAAAATTTATAAGTGGGGCCTATAGGGCTCGAACCTATGACCCTCTGCTTGTAAGGCAGATGCTCTCCCAGCTGAGCTAAGACCCCATTTATATGCGGGTCACTCACGCAACCCGCTTTGCTAGTATACAATTTCTTATGACTGCTTGTCAAGCGTTTTTAATAAAAATAGTGTAAAAATCTTACAAAAATCTTGAAAACCTCTGATCGGGCATCCGAAGTTTATGCCGTAAAACCTTTAAATCTGCGCCGGCATTACTCAGCCGTAAGAATCTCCTCCGCCATATCCAGCATTTCCTCTGCACTCATATCCAGATCCGTGCCTGTCACATTATAAGACTTCCCGTCTTTTTCCCAGCTCACGACCATCCGGTGTTGAATACATACTTCATCATATGTGCCGGAAATAACATAACTGTCGTTATCCTGCGTGCCATGGGTTGTGAGGGTAACGCTGCCGTCCTCCGAAACAACATAACTTCCTTTTTTCACATCATCCGAATCAGTCATATTTATATCATCCATGCCCGTTACCGTCTCTTCTGACTTCGTTCCGTCCGTCTCTTCCTGATTCACCGTAACCGACATATAGATGATATTGTAATCATCTCTCTGCTCGTTGATCTTATCCTCCTCTGTCAGTTCATAGGAATCGGGCACGATCTTATCCGTATATTCGTCGTACCGCAGCGCAATATCACCGCACAGCCTTGTGGCATTCGGCTCCTTTGAGGGGATGCCATCTCCTGTCTTCTCGCTGATGTTCAGGTCGATCTTCTTTTCATCCTTACGATATCTGATATTCATCATCGGAACGCTGTAGAGCGCACCGTTTTCCTCCGTGTAAGCAGTAACCGATTCCACATTTGCCCCATAAAAAGAATAACCGTTGGCAAACTGCTCCACGCTGTCCACCGCATAGCCCAATTTCTTCTGTGCCTTTCCCATGTCCTGATAATCGGTGTACTCGACTCCCATACTGCTGCCGGCCACGAAATAGGATGCCCCACCGGCAAAAACAGTAATTCCGGATACGAGCAGGCACGCTGCCGCTATACTGATACAAAGTTTCTTTGCACTCATATGCTTCATAGAATTTTCCTCCTGTCTTTGGCGGATCGTCTCATCGATCCTGCGTTTCAATTCTTCTGAAGCCGAAATGCCGTCACACTCTTTTCCTAAAGCAGTTCTGACACTGCTGTCAAAATCCTGTTCCGCACGCATATAAATCCTCCTTTTTCCTTCAAAGTCCCGACTCCATTGTCAGGCGGGTGATCGTCCGCCCGGCAAACCTATAGGTCATCAAACCTGCTATCCATCCCTATAATTCAACCCGATCTTTCAGCATTGTTTTCATCCGCCGTCTGGCGCTATGAAGTCTGGATTTTACCGTTCCCTCCATAAGTCCGAGCAATCCCGCAATCTCCTTCACGGAAAACGAGTCATAATAATATAAAACAACCACCGTTCTGAGCTTTACAGGAAGCGCTCTGACTGCCGCAGAGATCATTTCAGCCTCTTCCAGTTGTATTACTTTGTCAAGAGAAGAAGGATCTGTCCGGTTTTCCATTCTTTCTACCGTCTCATCATCCGGAATCTCACGCTTATTCTTCTTTCCGATCCGGTAGGCGGTCCTGATAAGAATCCGCATCATCCACGGCTTAAATCCACTGTCGTCCTTAAGTTCACGGATATGCAGCCAGACTTTGACAAAGGTTTCCTGTACAATGTCTTCGCTGTCCGCCGAATTGCCTGTGATCAGATATGCCGTATGAATCGCCATATTCTTGTACTTTTCATACAGTTCGTCGAAAGCCTCCCTGCTGCCCTCCCGCAACTGCGCTACCAGAATTTCTTCCTTCAATATTTCCTCTCCCCTGTTCTTTTCGGTGCACCTGTTAATAAGAGTCCACGAGTGAGAAATTGGTTCATTTTTTTAGTCAACAAAGCGGAACACCTCTTTCACAATTCTGTTAAAAGATTTGTTCCGCTTCTTAAATAGTATATAGGAATTTCTGTTACATTCTCTCCGGTGCCGAGAAACCAAGCAAGTCAATACATACTTCAAGCACATCCTTAGTCAACGCAAGCAGGGCGATCCAGCCCGCCTTCTTCTGTGCATCCTCTTCCGAGAGAATCTTCGTCTCATGGTAGAAATGATTAAACGCATTCGCCAGATCATAGATATATGCACAGATTCTGTGGGGCGCAATCTCTTCGTATGCCGCTTCCATCATGGCATTAAATTTCGCCACCTCCAGCATTAGGCCTTTCTCGGAATCATTTACCGCCGCTTCTATGACTGTATCAGTCAATACTCCGCCCTGCTCGGTATACTTATTCAGGATTGACTTAATTCGTACAATAGTATAGAGGATATACGGTCCGGTATCTCCCTCAAAGGAAGTGAACCTGTCCATATCAAAAATATAGTCCTTTGAAGCCTGATTGGACAGATCCCCGTACTTGATTGCCGCCATTCCCACGATCTTTGCCGTCTCCTCAGCTTCCTTTTCATCTACCTGATAACCTTTTGTCTCGGCATTCTCCTGAATCTTGCGGATCATTTCCTCGTTGATCTCGCGGATCAGATTCTCCAGACGCATGACACCGCCTTCTCTTGTCTTAAAAGGCTTGCCGTCCTTGCCGTTCATCGTACCGAAACCGATATGAACCAACTCGGTATTTTCATTGACCAGACCGGTCTTTCTTGCGCAGCGGAATACCTGTTCGAAATACAGTTCCTGCCTTTTATCCGTCAAATAAATCATTTTATCAGGGTGATAGTGCTCCATGCGATCCATGATCGTCGCGAGGTCGGTTGTATTATACAGAGCCGCTCCGTCTGATTTAAGAATCATACACGGCGGCACTTCCTTCGTATCCGTCTCTTCCTTGACATCCACCACCAGAGCGCCGTCACTCTCATAGGCGTAACCTCCCGCTTTCATCTGCTCCACCATGCCGGGGATGATGTCGTGTACGTCCGATTCCCCTTTCCAGAGATCAAATTCCACGTTCAGATTATCATAATTTTTCTTTAAATCCGTCACCGACACATGCATGATATGTTTCCAAAGTGCGCGATAACCGGCAACACCGCTTTGCAGCTTATGAGTTGCCTCCATCGCCTCTGCCTTATATGCCTCATCCTCCTTGGACTTTGCACTCGCCGTCGGATAGATTTCTTCTAACTCCGATATGGTAAAAGGCGCCTCCTCGGGATATTCTCCTTCATAGGACGCATCAAAGTAAATTAAATCGGGCTGTCTCTTCTGAAGCTCCGTGATGATCAGCCCCATCTGCAGTCCCCAATCACCCATATGGATGTCGCCGATAATGTCATGCCCCGCATAACGGCAGATCCGCTTAATACTCTCACCGATGATGGCAGAACGCAAATGCCCTACGTGAAGCGGCTTTGCAACGTTGGGACCGCCGTAGTCAATGATGATCTTCTTTGACTGTTCCGGCATCTGCAATCCAAACTTCTCATCGTTACGCATCTGGCGCAGATAATCTCTGACGAAAGACTCTTTCACTTTCATGTTCAGGAATCCCGGTGCTGCGGCGGATACTTCCGACAATACATCGCTCTCCTGAAGCTTCTCCGCAACCTCCTGCGCGATCATAAGCGGCGCTTTATGGTACTTCTTAGCGCCCGCCATGGAACCGTTGCACTGGTATTCACACAGGTCGGGACGGTTGGACAACGTAACCTTTCCGAGTTCCGCGTCGTAGCCTGCTGCCTCGAATGCCTTCTTCATTTCCTCTGAAATCAAATCTAATATTTTCTGCATTGCTGTTTTCGTGCCTTTCTGATTATATAAACTTATATAATTTTTTCAATTACTGCGCAACTCTCATCATGCAATACCATGCAGAGTTAATACTCGCGCTGATTATCATATCATCCCGTGAAATATCGCGTCAAGAGGATTTCGCCTGCGCATCATGCCATCATGCCAAACCATGTCACAAAGTATTTCTACAGATTCAGTCGTCATAGTTATAGCCCGGCTCTTTGTATAGCTTACCCAGATTCGGTGCTATCTCTTGATCCCACACCCGTTCTTTCCACTCTTCCTGTGAAATATCATGTATTGCAACCGAAACGCTGCTTTCTTCTGTCTCAAATATTTCTACAACATCTTTTGCTATTCTCTCTGCAAGCATTTTCTTCTGTGCATCAGTTCGTCCCGGATAACATTTGATATCTATGTGCGGCATCTTACATATCACCTTTCTCTTTCACTTCCAAAGATTTTGACTTTAATTCCTGCCTATAGTTTTAGCAGTTTACTTGCGTTTCCTTCAAATATTTTATATCTATCCTCTTCGGAAAGATCCATAGTATTTATAGTTTCCAGCCCCAAACGAACAAACATCGTTCCTTTCTCCGGGTCAAATGGTGCATCAGAAGCAAACAAAACATGATCTATTCCGAAAAACCGAATCCCACATTCTGTTGCACCACACTGATCCCCCTGCAATGCCGTATCTGCATAAAACATTTTGAAATAATCCAGATGAGACTTTTCATACTCGGTAAAATATTGCTGTAATCCTCATCTTTGGTCCGCTTTCCAAGCTGCGACCATCCCGGTCCGATTCTTCCGTTGAAAAAAGGAATCCTCCCGCCCAGATGATGTGTCAATATCTTAATGTTCGGAAATTCATCAAAATAATGCGTATAAAATACAAGCTATATATCGATTCTTTGCATATAACCCCTCAAACTGATGAAGCAAACTGACTATACTCACAACCATCTATGATATCAAATATAATCATGCTCTATGGCGTATAGCAGACATTATAACCTTGCTCTCCTAACGCCGTGAATACACGCACCCACAATAATTCTGCCGGTATAAATCATATTCTTTCGACAATTCAATAGAACGTTTATAACCATCTTTCTTCTTAAAATCCGAAGGAAGCCATTCAACTCCGTACTCTTTTGCAATCCTCTCTCCGATTTCATTTATTTTTGCGGCATTTTTAAGAGGGCTGATTGACAGCGTAGTGGTGAAATAATCATATTTTCCTGCCTTTGCCTGTTTCGCCGTCTCCCGAAGTCGGAGCTCATAGCACGCGAAGCACCGTTCGCCGCCTTCGGGACACTGTTCTAACCCTTTGGCAATCTCATAGAAGCGTTCCGGCTCGTAGTCACCCTCTACTATTTCGATATGATACCCTGGGTGCTCTCTGCTGATCATCATCCCGATTCCTATATCCTTACCGGAGCTTTGTACATTGTCCGCACCCCCACACGAATCCTGTCCTAAACGTTCACCCGCTATCTGTCCGCTATTTTTCTTTCCTTTCGTTAATTCCGCATTATAGGCAGTAATCAGCCTCTTCTGCTCCTCCACCCGCTTGCAGTATTCTTCATCCTCGGTAATATTAGGATTATAGTAAAAAACAGTGATCCGGAAATATTTACGCAGATATTCCAGCACATAACTGCTGCAAGGCGCACAGCAACTATGTAAGAAAAGCCTTGGTGCCACTGCCCGTTCTGTGCCCCATGCAGTCTCCGCTTCTGATGCTGTGAGTTTTTCTAATATTTTATCCAGTTCTTTCTGGTAATTTCTGTTCATGCTCCTACCGTTTTTCATCCATTCCCAACAATCTATATCCACTCAAAATTCATTCTATCTCAAATTTGATTATGATACAACCGCCATACTCAATTTAGATACATAATTTACTCAAAAAAACTTGCCAATCCCTCTCAGACAATATATAATGAAACAAATCGCACAAAACTCTTCTATTGTGCATCTTAATATTCCGTCAGGAATAACAGCCATATTTTCTGATATAGGCTGTAAAAACTCACATACAAGTGAATCGGGCAGACAGCAGTTATGTCGGCACATATTTCTTTGGCTAGGGTAACTCCCTACAGTCGCCCTGTCAGAGTCTTATCTCCTCTATGATCTACATACGCTGCCCTGTCCACATCGAAAGGAGAACCTATGACAGAAAAAGAAGTACAGTCAAGATCACAAAAACACTCCGACCTGGCAAGACCAAAACAGACACAGAGAAAAAAGTCTCACCTGTCAAACAGCAAATTACATGACAGCAGCAGCAAACTCATTTTCGGAAATGCGGAATTGTGCTCCCAGTTCCTTAGAAATTACATGGACATGCCTATACTCAGAAACATTAAAGCTGAAGATATCGAAGATGTTACCGAGCGGTATATACCCATGTTCACGGAAGAGCGGAATTCAGATACGGTAAAGCGTATAAAAATACCAGAAAAAGATACACTATTTTTTGTATCTCTTATTGAACACAAGACCAAAGTGGATTATAATGTGAGTATGCAGCTGCTCAGGTACATGGTCTACATATGGGAAGACTATGAACGAGAAATGGAGAGACAGCACAAGGGAATCAGCAGGACAAAAGGGTTCAGGTATCCGCCCATCCTGCCAATCGTGTATTATGAAGGAACCGGCAAATGGACCGCTGCCCGTGATCTGCAGGACAGGATATTATTCGACAAAGCATTTGAACCATTTACACCTAAATTTTTCTATAAGCTGATTGAATTAAATTCCTACAGCTTAGGAGAACTGGTGGAGAAGAATGATGAGCTTTCTTTGGTAATGCTGATTAACCGGCTGCAAAGTTCAACGGAATTCCGAGAATTAAATCTACCCGAAGATTATATTAAAAACCTGTCGGAACACTCTACAGATGAACTACTTGATATCATAGCGCGAGTGACTTCATCTATGCTGAGACATCTGAATCTGCCCGAAGATGAGGTGGCAGAATTTACTGGACAGGTAAAGGAGCGTAAAATGGCTGAACTGTTTGAGAACTTTAAAGATGTTGATATACCTGCTGCCCGTAGGAAAGCAATGAAAGAGGGAAGGGCGGAAGGATTGAAACAAGGACTAGAGCAAGGACTAGAGCAAGGACTAGAGCAAGGATTAGAGCAAGGTATCGCGGAGGGTGAAGCGCGTCTCGCTAAATTAGTCCGAAACTTAATACAATCAAACCGCATGAGCGACTTGACGAAGGCACTCGATAACTCTGCGTACAGAGAAAAATTATATCAGCAATATGATATATGATAGAAGTCAGGCTTCTAAGCCTGACTTCTTAGTTTATTCCTGATTCCTCATCATGATCGTCATTTTACACTCTCATCTTCTCGCAATCGTCGCAATATCAATCAGCGTCATCTCTCCCTGTGACGCCGCATTCTCAAGGCTGGACACAAGCGCCGTGGCGGTATCCATCGCCGTGATACAATTAACGCCGGTCTCGATGGCGGTTCTCCGGATTAAGAATCCGTCTCTGCTCTTATCCCGTCCCTGCGTCGGTGTGTCAATGACCAGATCGATCTTATGACCTAAGATCAGATCCATAACCGTAGGTGATTCCTGCTGAATCTTATTGACTTTTCTCGCTTTCACGCCCGCTTCATTCAGCGCAACGGCAGTACTCCTCGTAGCGTAGATAATATAACCCAGCTTCTCAAAACGGCGGGCTACTTCAATTGCCTCACCTTTATCAGCCTCCTTAACGGTAATGATCATCTTCTTATGCTTGGGCAGATTGATGCCCGCACCGAGAAACGCCTTGTAGAGCGCCTCATTGAAAGTCTTTGCGATACCGAGACATTCTCCCGTGGACTTCATCTCCGGCCCTAAGCTGATCTCCGCACCGCGAATCTTTTCAAAGGAGAATACCGGCATCTTGATGGCAAAATAGTCCGCCGCAGGCTGTAAGCCCGGCTCATAACCCAGATCCCGTATCTTCTTACCGATGATCACTTCCGTCGCCAGATCGACGATGGGAATGCCCGTCACCTTACTGATATAAGGCACGGTACGGGATGATCTGGGATTGACCTCGATCACATACACCTCATCGCCCATGGCAATAAACTGGATATTGATAAGCCCGATTACATGAAGTGCCTTCGCCAGTCTTCTGGAATACTCTGCAATCGTCTCTTTCACCTGCTCGCTAACCGTAGGTGCCGGATAGACGGAAATACTGTCACCGGAATGAACACCGGTCCGCTCGATGTGCTCCATGATACCCGGAATCAGAATGTCCGTTCCGTCACACACCGCATCTACTTCCAGCTCTTTACCCTGCAAATATTTATCTACCAGAATCGGATGATCCTGCTCATAACGGTTGATCACCGCCATAAATTCTTCGATTTCCTGATCAGACAATGCGATCTGCATCCCCTGACCGCCCAACACATAGGAGGGCCGCACGAGTACGGGATAACCTAATCTGTTGGCAACTGCCTTAGCTTCCTCGGCGGTATACACTGTACCGCCCGCAGCTCTCGGAATCTGCGTTTCTTCCAGAATCTTATCAAAAAGCTCCCTGTCCTCCGCCGCGTCCACATCTTCCGCCTTCGTGCCGAGGATCGGTACACCCATCTTCATCAGACTCTCGGTCAGTTTGATCGCCGTCTGTCCGCCGAACTGCACCACCGCACCATCAGGCTTCTCCACATTGACGATATTCTCCACATCTTCCGGTGTCAGCGGCTCAAAATAGAGTTTATCTGCAATATCAAAATCTGTGCTGACCGTCTCCGGATTATTGTTGATAATAATCGTCTCATAGCCTTCTTTGGCAAAAGCCCATGTGGCGTGAACGGAACAGTAATCGAACTCGATACCCTGTCCGATGCGGATGGGGCCGGAACCGAGCACAAGCACTTTTTTCTTCGGATGGGTCTCAACCACTTCTGTCTCGGAACCGAACACAGAATAGTAATAAGGTGTGCTCGCCGCAAATTCCGCTGCACAGGTATCTACCATCTTAAACGCCGCAACTATTCCGTTGTCATAGCGCATTTTCTTGATTTCTTCTTCTGTCTTCCCAGTCAGTTCGGCGATCACGTTATCGGGAAACTCGATTCTTTTGGCTTCTTTCAAAAGCTCCACTGTCAGGGGACCTTTTTCCAAGGCCGTCTCCATCTCCGTCAAAATTGCGATCTTATCGATAAACCAGTGATCCACCATAGTAATTTCATGGATCGTATCATAATCCACACCCTTGCGGATCGCCTCAGCAATGATATAGATCCTCTGGTCATCCACCACCTTCATTCGGTCTTTTAATTCCTCTGCGGAAAGCTCCGAGAAGTCATAACTGCGCAGACAATCCACATGCTGTTCCAGCGAACGGATTGCCTTCATCAACGCACCTTCAAAATTATTGCCGATGCTCATAACCTCGCCGGTGGCTTTCATTTGTGTCGTCAAAGTACGTTTTGCCGTAATAAATTTATCAAAAGGAAGTCTCGGAATCTTGACAACACAGTAATCAAGCGTCGGCTCAAAACTTGCATAAGTCTTACCCGTGATGGCATTCCTGATCTCATCCAGTGTATAACCGAGGGCGATCTTAGCCGCTACCTTGGCGATTGGATATCCTGTCGCCTTACTTGCAAGTGCGGAGGAACGGCTCACACGGGGATTCACCTCGATCACACAGTACTCAAAACTGGTGGGGTGCAGCGCAAACTGCACGTTACACCCGCCCGTAATTCCCAGCTCGTTGATGATATTAAGCGCCGAGCTTCTGAGCATCTGGTACTCTTTATCTCCTAATGTCTGGGAGGGCGCCACTACAATACTGTCGCCCGTATGCACACCTACCGGATCGATGTTTTCCATATTACATACGGTGATGCAGTTACCTGCACTGTCCCGCATAACCTCATACTCGATCTCTTTCCAGCCCGCGATACAGCGCTCCACTAAAACCTGTCCCACACGGGAGAGCCGCAGACCGTTAGCCAGAATCTCTTCCAGCTCTACCTGATCATGAGCAATACCGCCGCCGGAACCGCCCAGCGTATAAGCAGGACGGAGCACAACCGGATAGCCGATCTTATTGGCAAAAGTAACGCCATCCTCGATATTTTCCACCACAAGGGAAGGGGCGCATGGTTCCCCGATCTTCTCCATAGTTTCCTTAAATTCCAGACGATCCTCAGCCTTCTTGATCGTCTTCGCGGTAGTGCCCAGCAGGGCAACGCCGTGAGCCGCCAGAAAACCGGACTCATCCAGCTCCATGCCGAGATTTAAACCCGCCTGTCCGCCCATGTTCGGCAGCAAACTGTCAGGTTTTTCTTTTATAATGATCTGCTCCAGCACTTTGGCCGTGAGCGGCTCGATATATACTTTATCTGCGATGTCGCCATCGGTCATGATTGTAGCCGGATTGGAATTCACCAGGATGACTTCCATTCCCTCTTCTTTTAATGATCGGCAAGCCTGCGTTCCCGCATAGTCAAACTCCGCCGCCTGCCCGATCACAATCGGTCCCGACCCGATCACCAGTACTCTCTTAACATTTGGATTCTTAGGCATCTTATACCTCCGTTATCTATACTTCCCGTTTAATAATCTTCCCCATATCACAAAACTCAGTCTCTGCCGGGAAGAATGCTCGCTTTAGCGGCATTCTTCCGAACATGACTTAGATATACTTAGACTGCGTATTTTGCAGTCTTAGTATATCTTCATGTTCTTTTCATCATCTCAATGAACCGTTCAAACAAATCCCCTGAATCCTGCGGTCCGGGGCAGGCCTCCGGATGGAACTGTACCGTAAAGATATTCTTGCCCGTATAAGACAGTCCTTCGTTGGTTCCGTCATTGACATTGATAAAAGCGGGCACAGCCACCTTCGGGTCCAGCTTGTCCATATCAACCACATATCCATGATTCTGGGAAGAAATATAAACTCTTCCGTTCGCTAAATCTTTCACCGGATGGTTGCCGCCTCTGTGACCATACTTCATCTTAAAAGTATCTGCACCCGTGGCAAGCGCCATCAACTGGTGTCCGAGGCAGATCGCAAAGATCGGGATGTCCGTATCATACAGTTTTTTGATTTCGGTAATCACATCCGTGCACTCTTTCGGATCGCCCGGTCCGTTGCTCAGCATAATGCCGTCAGGCTTCACGTCAATAATCTCCTGCGCCTTAGTATCTGCCGGATAGACCGTCACCTCACACCCTCTTGCCGCGAGAGATTTGGCAATATTGTCTTTTGCACCCAGATCAAGCAGCGCAACTTTCAATCCCTGCCCGCTCAGCGTGCGCACCATACTCGGTTTCTTTTCACGGATTCCTCTCTCATATTCCACTTTCCTAAACTGCGAGCTACCGGAAATCGGACCGTTATCCGACAACTGTCTTGCGGCAGTCAGCGTATATTTTTCTTTACAGGTCACAACATCCACCACTTTCCCGGTGGTGTAAGCCTTCAATTTCGGAAGGATCTCATCTAACTGATACTTCTCGTTGGTCGTGATCATGCCGTTCATCGTTCCTTTTTCACGAAGGAGCTTCACAAGCGCCCTCGTATCGATTCCCGCGATTCCGGGCACATCATTCTCCTCCAGAAACTCCTGAATCGTCATATCGCATCTGAAATTGCTCGGAATACGTGAAAGCTCCCTGACAATAAATCCGTCCGGCCACGCCCTGCGGGATTCCATATCTTCCCTGCAGATACCGTAATTTCCGATCAGCGGATAGGTCATACACACCGCCTGCCCCGCATAAGACGGATCGGTCAGCACCTCCAGATATCCCGCCATTGAAGTATTAAATACGATTTCGCTGATGACTTCTTTCTGCGCACCGATATGTGTCCCTTCAAAAAGAGTTCCATCTTCCAAAATTAAGAATGCTTTCATTCTGTCACCTGATTCCTTCTTTATATGTAATTTTCGCACAATCGACTCATTATAGCATAAGAGATTGCCCCGTTCAACTAATCTACTCTTGTAAATCACAGCTCAGCATAGAGATTGCCGGTACTGTGGGACGGGTTTCAATGAGACTTGCCGGGAGCTTACAATTTCCGAACAGGCGTCCGTATATCGTGAGCACATCTCCCTCAAGAATGAGAAGCTGCTCCTCCGCCCTGTCATCCCTGATAATGTAATAGCGCTCGATTCCGTTACTCTCTTCCGCCATGCACAGATAGTAAATGTTTTCATCAAAAAGTCCTCCCTCAACCGGACAGATTACTTCCGCTTCCAGCCAAACCGCCGTGCCCAGATAATCTTCATTCCTGAGTAGCTCCTTATAATCTCTCCACACACAGTCGGCGCGGAAAGCGGCCTCGTTTACATCCATATCTTCCGGAAACATCTCGTCCTGATCGTCTCGGTCTTCCTCTGTATCTGCTGCGTTGCCGGCAGACTTTGTCTCTCCGCTGATACGCGTCGCTGTCTTACCGGCTGTTTCCGGCTCTTCGCTGGTATGCGTTGCTACCCTGTCAGTGTCTTCCGACTCTTCACCGACGCGCGCCGCTGTCCTGCCGGTAGTTCCCGTCTCTTCACTGCTACGCTCTGTCGCCTTGTCAGTAACTTCTGACTCATCACCGATACGCCCTGTTTCTTTGCTGGCAACTTCTATCTTGCTGTTTTCCCCATCTTCTTCTGAATCATTCTCCGTGTCCTTGGCAGCTTTCTCATTCCCATTTACGGCATTGTCCGTTCCAGACTCGTCTTTTTCCTCGGTTAACACCGTTTCTGTTTCCGGCTTCTTAGCTGTCATGTCATTTACCGACTGCGCTATCTTCTCTTCCAGCTCCGTCTCTGCCGCATCCGGTTTCGAAAGATCCGCAGCCACCGCCACGTCCACAGACTCTACGATCTGCGCACCGGCTGCCGTCTCCGGTGTCTCCACTGTAGTCACCGATAAGACCGGCTCTGACGGCTTGTTCTTCGCCAGCCATGCCGGCACAGCATAGTCAGGCAGCAGTCCCATATAGGCGGATAGCCCGAGGCCTATCGCCGCAATCACCAAAACTGCGGCTGAAATCTTGATTCCTGTATGTTTCTTAAACACCATCTTACAGTTCGGACATATCTTAGCCTTCTTCGGTATCATAACCCGGCAGAACTTACATTCACGTAACTTCGCATCTGCCGCAAATGCATACTCCTGCCGCATAGAATCGCTTTTTACCTCTGCCGACCGGTCTGTTATCGGCTGATCCGCCGTCGCCTGCGCCGCTCCGACTGCACTCTCCTTCACTGCTTCTGTATTCGTCTCTTTCTGTGTTTGATTCATTATTCCCATACTTACTCCTCGCTTCTGCGTCTGTCGCTGCACTACGCTTTACTCCGAAAAGACCTCCTGCAGGGAATGTTCCCAAACATGAGGCCTTTCTCATCAACATTATTTAAAATATGCCACGCCGGACTCGAATATCTTCAAATCCTGCTCTCCGTAAATATTGATCGCGACACCCTCTCCTCTTCTCTCGGAATGCGCCATCTTGCCTAGAATACGTCCGTCGGGGGACGTGATGCCCTCGATGGAAGCGTAGGAACCGTTAATATTCCACTCTTCGTCCATCGACACGTTTCCGTCTGTATCCGCATACTGTGTGGCAACCTGTCCGTTTGCAAACAATTTATCGATCCATTCCTTCGGCGCTACAAATCGGCCTTCTCCGTGAGATGCCGGGTTTACATAAGTATTTCCAAGCACCGCTCCCTGCAGCCACGGGGACTTATTGGAAACCACCTTAATATATGCCATCTTGGAAATATGACGGTTGACTGTGTTGAAAGTCAGCGTCGGAGAATCTTCTTTCTGTCCGACGATCTCACCGTAAGGCACCAGACCCAGCTTAATAAGCGCCTGAAAACCGTTACAGATACCTAATGCCAATCCGTCCCTCTCGTTTAACAGCTTGCTCACCGCCTCTTTGATCTTAGCATTCTGAAAAGCGGTGGCAAAGAACTTAGCGGAACCGTCCGGCTCATCACCCGCGGAAAATCCGCCGGGGAACATGATGATCTGCGCCTGCTCGATTGCTTTCTCGAACACTTCCACGCTCTCTCTGATATCTTCCGCCGTCAGATTCTTGAACACTTTCGTAATAACATCCGCCCCTGCTCTCTCAAAAGCCGCGCCGCTGTCATACTCACAGTTCGTTCCCGGAAATACCGGAATAAATACGGTAGGTTTGGCCACCTTATTCTTACATATATAAATCTCTTTTGCTTCATACAAGTCGGAAGCAACTTTACTCTTATCTTTTCCTGCCGTGTATGGGAACACCTTATCCAGCTTGTCCGTCCAAGCCTGTAACGCCTCGTCCATAGTGATCGTCACATCACCATAAACAAATGAAGGCTCCTCTGTCACCGTACCAACTACTGTGTAACTTACGCAATCTGCCTTAACATCTGCTGTCTGACCCTCTGATCCTGTCGCCTCGCTGCCTGCTGTTCCTGCTGCCGCTCCCGTTTCCGCATTTACCATATCCATCGCTGAACACAGTTCTGCAACGGCTTCCGCCGGCATCTCCGCAAGAATCTCTCCGAGTCCGTTGTCAAATAGATTCTCCGCTGCAAGTCCGCTCTCCACGGTCACGCCCAATTTATTGCCGAATGCCATTTTACCGATGGCTGCTGCCACGCCCCTGGCATCAAGCGCATATGCAGATACGATCTTTTTCTGTGACATAAGCGCCAGTATCGTGTCGTACACTTTCATGACATTTTCATATACCGGCAGATCGTACTCGTTCTTAACGATGTGGAAGCGAACCAGCTTATTACCGGCTTTCTTAAGTTCCGGAGTCACGATATTGCCCTGTTTACTGATATCTACCGCAAAAGAGACAAGCGTGGGCGGCACATCTATATCATTGAAAGTGCCGGACATGGAATCCTTACCGCCGATAGACGGAAGACCGTACCCCATCTGCGCATCGTATGCACCCAGAAGCGCCGCAAACGGCTGGCTCCAACGGTGCGGTTCCTCGCTCATTCTTCTGAAATATTCCTGGAAAGTGAAACGGATCGTCTTATAGTCTCCGCCATTCGCCACGATCTTCGCCATGGACTCAGTCACCGCATAGATTGCGCCATGGTACGGGCTCCAGCTTGATAAATAAGGATCAAACCCGTAACTCATCATGGTCACAGTATCCGTTTTTCCTTTTAAAACAGGCAGCTTCGCTATCATTGCCTGTGTTTCTGTCAACTGATATTTACCGCCGTAAGGCATGTACACGCTGCCGGCACCGATGGAAGCGTCGAACATCTCCACCAGTCCCTTCTGGGAGCATACATTTAAATCATTCAAAAGAGTCAGCCACGCCTTCCTGACATCCCCTGCTGCCACCGCATCCGCTACGGCAGGCGTAGCAATCTTCTTCAAATAATTCTCTTTTTCTTCCGGCATATCCACCGCTACGGCAGTCTCCTGATGCGCGCCGTTGGTATCGAGGAATGCCCTTGAAATATTGACGATCTCCTTACCGCGCCATTTAAGCACCAGCCTCGGCTCCTTGGTCACGACCGCAACTTCCACTGCTTCTAAGTTTTCTTCTGCAGCATATCCTAAGAAAGCATCTACGTCTTTCGGGGCAACCACAACCGCCATTCTCTCCTGTGATTCGGAGATAGCTAACTCCGTACCGTCCAGACCCGCATATTTCTTCGGTACTTTATCCAGATCAACTACCAGCCCGTCCGCCAGCTCACCGATGGCGACAGATACACCGCCGGCACCGAAATCATTACACTTCTTGATCAGTTTGCTTACTTCCTCACGGCGGAACAATCTCTGGATCTTACGTTCTGTGGGTGCATTTCCCTTCTGCACCTCCGCACCGCAGGTCTCTATGGAACTCTCTGTGTGCACTTTGGAGGAACCTGTCGCACCGCCGCAGCCGTCACGCCCTGTCCTGCCGCCTAATAAGATAATGATATCATCGGGATCGGAAGTCTCCCTGATTACATTTTTCCTCGGTGCCGCACCCATGACCGCACCGATCTCCATTCTTTTGGCCACGTAATCAGGATGATAAATCTCTTTGACCAGTCCGGTCGCAAGTCCGATCTGATTTCCGTAGGAAGAATAACCGCTTGCCGCGCCGCGCACAAGCTTCTTCTGGGACAGCTTACCTTTCAATGTATCTGCCACCGGCACCGTAGGATCGGCCGCGCCAGTGACACGCATCGCCTGATATACATACCCGCGCCCCGACAAAGGATCGCGGATCGCGCCGCCGAGACAGGTCGCTGCACCACCGAAGGGCTCGATCTCCGTCGGATGGTTGTGTGTCTCATTTTTGAAGAAGACAAGCCACTCCTCAGTCACTTTCTTATCGCCGTAATCCATCTCCACGGGAACCACTACCGAGCAGGCATTGATCTCATCGGACTGCTCCATATCCTCCAGCTTCCCGTCCTTCTTTAATTTGCGCATCGCCATCAATGCCAGATCCATCAGACAGACGAACTTGTCCTGCCTGCCCGCAAAAATCTCCTCTCTAACGGCGAGATAATTCTCATAAGTTTCTTTGATCGGTTTCTGATAAAAACCGTCCGCAAAAGCTACATCTTTTAACTCTGTAGAAAATGTGGTATGACGGCAGTGATCCGACCAGTAAGTATCAAGCACACGAATCTCCGTCATGGTCGGATTTCGTTTCTCTTCACCGGCAAAATAATTCTGTATATGTAAGAAATCCTTAAAGGTCATGGCTAACCCTAAAGAATCGTAAAGCTCTTTTAACTCCGCTTGGGGCATATCAATAAAATCTTCCCGATCCGGTATATTCTCAAACACCGCCACATCCGCAGGCTCGTCATACACAGTGATCAGCGTGTCGGGTTTTACCATATCCGTCTCTCTGGAATCCACGGGATTGATGCAGTATGCCTTAATCTTCGCAAATTCATCTTCGGAAATATCGCCCGTTATTAAATATGTAACCGCTGTCTTGATAACCGGCTCCTCATCTTCTTTCAGAAATTTCACGCACTGAACAGCGGAATCCGCTCTCTGGTCAAACTGCCCCGGAAGGAATTCCACACTGAAAACTTTACCGTCTTCCGGAATCTGAATCGTTTCTTCATATAAAATATCCACCGGTGGTTCCGAGAATACGGTTTTGCAAGCTTTCGCAAAAACCTCTTCCGACAGATTCTCCACATCATAGCGGATAAATACCCGAACCTCTTTCACACCGTCAATGCCGAGATAACTTCCGATCTCCTCCTTCAGTTCCTTCGCCTTGACCGCGAAAGGCTCCTTCTTCTCCACATAAATGCGTTTCACATTTCCCATGCTGTTTCTCCTCTTTAAATTTGTGATTGACTAATCCCGATTTTTCAATCCAACCTCCATGCTGCCGCTCTGCAGCAACACAAATACGTGTGCGAAGTCTTAGAAAATCTCTTCGCACTAATCAAACTCCACAATCAGTCCCTGCATGATATACAGAAGCTGTTCATCCACCATCTTCTCCGTGATCCCGAAAGTCTGTGCGTTGATTTTCATTCCTTCCAGCACATACATAATGTTAGTCGCCGCTCCCTTGGGGTCTTCACAGTAAAACTCACCACTGGCGATTCCGGCCTGAATGAGTTTCTCCAATACCCTGACACCCGCGTCGAACTGTCTGCGCAGCATATTGTTCTTATCAGTCGATTCATGTGCGAAGAAATACTCATAGACTGCGACGGTCAAATTATTCTTTTTCTGCAGCAGTTCTTTCTTCTGCTCCTTCAGGAAAAGGGTCAGGATATCCGCCGCCGTATCTTCCTCCGAAATATGTTCGGTGAAGACATCATCCGTCTCCTGTGCTTCCATCTGTAAGATCTCCAACAGTATCTGCTCCGTGCTGTCGAAATACAAGTACAGTCCGCCACGGCTGATCTCACATGCCTCCACGATATCCTTCATCGTCACATTCTTAAATCCCTTCTCCACGAAGACTTTCCTCGCAGTATCCAGAATATATTGTTTCTTCTGAACTGATTTTTCTCCCATGTTTTTCCTGTTTCCTTCTCCTTCTTAATTCTTAACATCATTGACTTATCCGGTCATACCATCGGTTTATCCCAGAACTCCAGGTTTTCTTTCATCTTGCGTATCACTTTTAGGAAAATACTGTTATATACTGCCTCCGACCACAATCTGGCTTTCGTCATACCGCCCAGCACATATTTAGACAAGATACCTTTCAGAATATCCATATCCATAATACTTGCCCGGTCAATCATCCTGAGCTCGTCCTGCAGCGTCCGCATTCTGTGTCTCGAATAGATATACGGATAGTTCCTGTCAAGCAGTGTCGTCCGCTGCACATCTTTGATAAAACTCATCAGTGTACTGTCATATACCGGAAAAGTGATCGAACTCCCTTTGATTCCGGAGCCTTCGAAAGTCTCCGCCACATTGCTCCCCGCCTTTTCCTCCAGCCACGGAAGATAGCGGATCAGCCGCTCCACGTCCGGCTTATAGGTACTAACTATCTGTTTCCTGTATGCAATATCATCCTGCTGCTGTCTGTATCCGATTTCTTCCTTATCCATCAATATTACCCTTCCTGACATACAAACCCTAACATGACATCACTGTCAAATTACCGATTGACACTCTTTTCGACATCTCCGTCATATTATTCTAGCATACTTTCCATAAAAGTACAGCACAAAATACCAGCAATATTCTTGTGCAAGTTGCTATCCGTTGCCGGGATCCGTTGCCGATCCGTTGCCGTTGGCACCATTCATTCTTGTAATTACCGCGCAATCGTAGTAGACTAAAAGATAGTGACAAAAGGGTCTCAAATGCACTAAGTGCACGATATTTTTATGAAGAAGGGTATCTGCCTTCTGGCAGATAAAGGGGGTTATGTTATGGCTGTAAAAGAATTTCCTGCGGGAACGCTCCTTGTACAGAGCGAACAGGCGCTCAATGCGCTGCATGTGATTGCCAAGGGAACTGTGCGCGCCACCTATCCCGGTGGTGAATTTTACTTATCTAAGGGAGATGTCATCGGAGTCTGTGAGCTTTTCTTTGATTCCCACTTCATCACTTATCATACGGAAGAGCCTTGCTCCGTTGCTTCCTATCCGTTTAATGCGACGCAGCTCTCCGGCATCATACGTGCCAATCCTGATATGGCACAGCGGATTGTCACATCCATGTTCAAACAATTACAAGAGATTCTGGACCAATATGAACTGGCATGTTTCGACTGTGATAATTTCTATCACTACCTGATGGACAGCTATAAAGGGTATCTGTCTTTTTGTACGAAACACAATATCTCAGCCCGCGCATTGCCGGGACTGGAAACTCTATCCGAACTTGTTCTGGAGGAGGATGTGGCCGGATGGATCGGCGGCTATTATTCGCAGCTTCGCAAACTGGTTGCCGGAACTCCCGTCAAAGAACAGGATGCTGATTTTCTTCAGGGACTTTTGCTCAAGGCGAGTCAGGATGTATACGGAGTAATATCCGTGTGCCGTGTGTTGTATGACTATAAATCAGAAATTATTAATCTACTAATGAGTGAAAACAGATTGGATTTCTTCGATCTGTACGCCTCTTTGCTCTATAGGATCGGGGCTCATGCGGATGATTCCACCACGCTGATTGCAGCGATCTCCACTATGATGATTCAGTTGGAGAGTCAGGCATCTATAGACAAGAATATGTATAAAGAACGTGTCGCCGAATACCGCGAACGCTTAAACTCCTTAGACCAGCATACGGAATCTGCTGCCGATGAGGATGTGAAACCGGATAATGTTCCGGATATTGCAGACTCTATGAACACGATTCTGACCTATTCCAAAGTGGATGAGGAGACAGCTACCGCCTTTCGAAATGCTATTAATCAGTACAGCAAGCTGACTGACAAGAACAACTCGGATGATACTTCCAGAAAACTGCGTCTGACCATCACCAAGCTGTTCTATCAGATCTATGAGAAAGCATTTCTTCGCAGCCTCCAGGATTTTGAGGTGCCTAAAGTGCTTAAAATGTTCTTTAATTTCGGCTATGTGGACGAACATCTGGCCGGCATGGAGAATGCCGCCTATCTCTATTCCATTGTGGACAGAATACCTTCGGATCCTGCCAGAAAGGTGTTTACGATCTATGAGTGGTTACATGCTATCTATGAAGGAAAGAAAACACCCAGCCGTAACGAATTCGATACCGACTATCAGGCTTATGTGCATGAGCTCAAGATAACCGGCAAGATCAATGCTAAAGAAGAGACGACCATGCTTAAGGACAGAGAGAAGCAGGTATTGTTCGAACTGCAGAACATGTTCCAGTCTGTCAATAAGATTACTTTCGGACGAATCAGCAGTTTCTGTCCAGTATTCTCGGAACATAATATCCTCAAAGAGCTGAATAAGTCCCTCGTATCCGCCGATAAGGTGGAACAGACCTTTAATCAGGTTCGTTCCGTTGACTTCAGCGCATACTACCGAGATATGGTCTACACCAACCCTAAGCTGGGTATCGGTAAGGAATATGTCAGCGTAGAAATTCTCCCCGATCTGATCCTGATGCCAAACGTAGGTGTCAGAGGCGTTATGTGGCAGGAGATTGAAGGGCGTAAGCGTACCACCCCTTCCCGTATGATGATATCCATCTTCCAGATGGAGGATCTGACTAACATTCTGGTAAGACTCACCGGCGATTTCCGCTGGGAGATGTGCAAGCGTGTACAGGGTGCCCGCTGGAACGATATCTCCGAAGCCTCTCTTACCAGTGAATATTTCGATTATATTCAGTTCTATAAGAAAAACCATGATCTGTCTCCCGACGCTAAGGATAAGATCAAGCTCAATATGCAGAAAGCTAAGAACAGCTTTAAAGAAATGTTTATCAGAGATTATATATCCTGGGTTCTCTTCGAGGGTTCCGGTTCTCCACGTCTGAACAAAATAGCCCGGGCTATTCTGTTCACCTACTGTCCGTTCTCTAAGGAGATCCGCGACAAGCTGAAGATGAACCCGCTCTATAAGGATACGATGGAACGCTATGATATTAAACTCGCACAGAAGATCCATCACTATGATAACCTGTTCCAGAAACTGAAGAATATCGGCGCGGAAATTCCGCCGGAGATCCAGAGCCAGCGTAATTATCTCGGTTATTGATTTTTTAAAGGGCAAAATATTTTTAATCTTTCACTATTTTTTAGCTATATTTATCATTTTCCGACTTGTTTCGCTAATATAGTTTCATTCTTTTGTAATATAATTATAGACTCTGTCAAAAAAAAAGATTATATTAATTATAGACTTGATCACGGAAGTCAAGTCGGTTATAGCAATTCCGGAAGAATTCCCCTTTTACACAAGCGAAAACCTCGAAGGCACGGAACCTTCGAGGTTTTTGTTTATACCGCGCAATTTTTTTTCATTCGCGCTACTTCACTACCAGCACCGAGTACCCGGGCATCGTCACAACACTACCCTCGATCGTAACTGCCTCATCTCCTGTAGTGAGCGTTGCACGTACCTCTGTGGTATCTCCCACCGCATTTCCATTCAGCGTAATGCTGCTCAAATCTACCGTCTCATTCTCTGCACCCGTATTGAACACGAGAAGCACCTCTGTACCGTCGTAAACCTTACGAAGCACACATACCTTATCTCCGGATACCTGATCCAGATATTCTGCCGTTCCTCTGGCAATCTCGGGATTCTGGTTTCTGACCTTGATTGCCTTCTTGTAGTAATTGTAGATCGAACTGCCATCCGGCTGCTGTTCCTCCAAGCTGTCGTACTTCATCTCGAAAGAATCCATATCCGCAGGACCGTCGCACATGCCCTCCGTCTCCGCGTCCTTACTCCAGTACATGGGTGCACGCTTATTCTCGTCCTTACCGGATCCTTTCATGCCCAATTCCTCGCCGTAATAGACAAACGCGGAACCGCTCATAAACAGATTCATCGCTCCCGCCATCTTCACGCGGTTTAAGGAATTTTCTCCCACATAATAGCCGACGCTTCTCGCCATATCGTGATTGGTATAAAAAGGCGCGTCAATATAATTCTCATTATACTGTCCGAATGTCTCCGTAAGTGACGCACAGGAAGTGCCGTACCTCTCCGCCGATGTACCGTTCATGACCTTTGCGATAACGCCCTCCGCTCCCGCAAAAGCAAAGTTGAAGAGACTGTCCATACCGCTGGCATAATATCTGGAATATTCATTGATATTGAGCCAAGCCTCTCCTACCAGATACGCGTCATCCTTCTGCTCTTTGACTATATCAGTCAACCAGGCCAGAAAATCAATATTTTCCTGCTGTCCGTCAGTGTAATATTCCTTAACCGCATCCAGTCGGAAACCGCCCACACCCATATCCAGCCAGTACTCGGTAATCTTCGCGATCTCATCCCGAAGCGCTTCGCAATCCAGATTCAGATCCGGCATCTCGCTCCAGAACTGCCCCTCGTAGTACCAATCCGTTCCAGCCACTTTATAGTAGCCGCTTTGCTCTTCCTTGGAAAAATGATAATAATCGAAATACGGGCACTCCTCCGCATTCGGTTCACCATCCCCAAGATCCTTCAGATAGGTACACGCTTCCTGAAACCAAGGGTGCTTGGAAGATGAATGATTTAGCACCAGATCCATGATTACCTTAATCCCTCTCTCATCACATGCCGCAAGAAATTCCTTGAAATCATCCAGAGTGCCGTATACCGGATCAATATCGTAATAATCGGTCACATCATACTTATGATAGGTCGGCGACGGATGAACCGGCATGAGCCAGATTCCATTACACCCTAAGTCCGTATCAGTCGTATCATCTCCGTCATTGATATAATCCAGCTTGGAGATCAGCCCCTGCAGATCGCCGATCCCGTCCCCGTTACTGTCGTAGAAGGAGTATACAAATACCTCATAATAAGTACGGTAATTATCGTCTATGACATTCAGAGGGATCGTATCCGTAATATCCGGCTGCGTCTGCGCCGACGCTTCCCCACTCTCAGTTTCCGCCGTATCGCCCTGCTGTGCGTCTGACGCGCCACCTACATCTTCCTCCGCCGCACCTTCTGTCTGCCCGTCTGCCAGTGGTACTTCCTCCGCCTTCCCACAGGAAGTCACGAACATCAGGCACAGTGCCATCACAAGAGCAATATTCCGCACAGTTCTCCTGTCCTTTCTCATATTCCTGTCACACACCTTTCCTCTGCTCTATACACACTTCTCTGATTAGATTTGAATAGCAAAATTAGCTTTCAAAACCGTCAAAGGCAAATTACGCAAATTGCTCTCGCAGTTGTCCTGCGCAGGAGACTGAGATTTTCTTAATATTCCGTTCAATATTCAGCAATTTCAGGACACGGATGTCCTGAAAAGCCCGAAATGCGCATGGACGCGCATAGAGGGCGGTTGCGTCCGTTTTTCACTGTTTCATCGGAATATTTAGAAAATCCATTCGACGGAGCCGACACAAGAGAGCAATTTGCGTAATTTGCCCTTCCAATTTATAAACAGCACCTTTTGCAATCTAAATCTTAATTCGGAAAATGCAGACCGCCCACAGACAGTCTGCATTCTCTTATTAACATCTCAACATATATTACACATCGTAATGCAATATTTTTTAACCTTTGACAGCACCACCCGTAACACCTTCTACGTAGTACTTCTGCAGGCACATAAAGAGTATCGTGATCGGCACTGCGATCAGCATACCGCCCGCACAGAATCTGGTGAAGTAGCCCTGATAGTCATTTGTCCATACCCATCTCTGCATCGCTACCGCTACGTTGTAGCTGTCGGAATAACCGAATGCCACATAGGAAGCAAACACGTAATCGCACCAAGGATTCATGAACGCTGTCAATAATGCGTAGATGATAATCGGCTTCGACATCGGCAGGATCATCGTGAAGAATACTCTCGCTCTGGAAGCGCCGTCGATTCGCGCTGCCTCGTCAAGCGCCTTCGGGATCGTATCGAAATATCCCTTGGTCACGTAATATCCCATACCGGAACTTGCCACACCGATTAAGATCAATCCGGGGATCGCGCCCTCCTGTGTCAGACCGAACTGCTTTAACAGGAAATACAGACAGATCATGGAAAGGAATCCGGGGAACATACCCAGAATCAACCAGAATCTCATCAATACGGTACGACCTTTAAAACGCATACGTGACAGTGCATAGCTGACACACAATACCATCATTGTCGATAAAATCGCTACAAAGAATGCAATGACCAGAGTATTGCCGTACCAGCGCACGAACTTGCTCTCTTCGCTGAACAGGAACGCATAGGAATCCAGTGAGAACTTCTTCGGCAGCAGGTAATCTACCATACCGCCGCCGCCTTCGTCCATGGAACGAAAACTCTGTAAAAACATACATACAAACGGGAATAACCATATGATACTAATAACAATTAATACAATATAGGTAATCGTATTGCTTATCGCTCTTTTTGTTTTCATTGAACCTGTTGTCATTATTGGAATCCCTCCTCATCTTTTACAGATGGCAGAATACCGTATACTGCCAAGGAAATAACTGCAGTTACAACGAATACCATAATACCGAGGACTGCTGCCATACGGTAGTTCGTATCGTTTACCGTCATCTTATACAGCCATGTAACGAGCAGATCCGTGTAACCGGCCTTGTTGGAAAGTGCCATGGACTGCGGTCCGCCCTGTGTCAGCAGATAGATCACGTTGAAGTTATTCAGGTTACCTGTATACTGTGTAAGCAGGAACGGACCTGTTACAAACAGCATATAAGGAAGTGTAATGCTGCGGAACATCTGGAATCCGGTTGCTCCATCGATCCTTGCACTCTCGTACAAGTCTTCCGGAATGTTCATCAAAAGTCCGGTGGTGATCAACATTGTGTACGGAATACCGATCCACAGGTTAATGATAATAATCAGAACTTTTGCCAATGTCGGATTAGACCAGAACGGAATATAAGAGCTGATCCATCCCCACTTCATCAGATAAGTGTTGATCAAACCGTCATTTGCAAACATCTTATATACATACAGCAAGGATACAAACTGGGGAACTGCGATGGTAACAACCAGAATCGTTCTCCAGAGTTTCTTGAATTTAATTCCTTTTTTATTGATCATGATTGCAACGCCCATACCACAGAAATAGGTGAGGAAGGTTGCAAAGAATGCCCATATCAATGTCCATCCCAGCACGGTAAGGAAGGTTGAACCGATTCCCGATGTGCCGAAGGAGAGCATATTCTTAAAGTTTTCCAGTCCCACCCATGAGAACAGATTTGTGGGCGGCTGGTGATTTGCATCATAATCCGTAAACGCAATACAGATCATGAATACGATTGGCAGTGCCGTGAATACCATAACTCCCGTAAAAGGCAGCGCCATTAATGTCTTGTCAAAGTTAGCATCTAACAACGAATGCAGATCCTGTCTGTTCGTCGCAAGCTTTTTACCTGCTGCCAGCAGTTTCTCTTCATTCCGGTTCACTCTGACATTGATCCGCCATATCAACAGGAAAACAAAGATCAGAACGATCGTCATGATACCATAAAGCAGAATAAGGAAACTATTATCATTATAGCTGTAGGTTCCGTTGTCATTCATGACTCTGGCAACCGTTCCCAGCGTACCGATGTCCTTCAAATAATTCCATCCGAAGCCAACCAGATAGAGAATAAACAACACTTCTACTGCAAGAAGCGCCAAACCGCGGACAAACTGCTTACGCATGATGGGACCGAATCCCATAATCAGAAAAGAGACTTTAGTTTTCCAATCTCCCTCCACGAATGTCAGGCCGATTTCTTTAAAATCATTGCCAAGATTGCTGAAGAACTTTCCGACCGGATTTTGTTTCTTTGCCACACTACCGGAATTTGCTTCTTTTCCCATATTAAAAATCCCTCCCGACTCTGTATTTCTTTTACGTCTAATATAATTTACAATACAGAGAATGCCCGTTTTACGGGCATTCTCCCCAATATATTGTACTGTTCTTACCTATTACTGTGCGTAAGAAATGCAAGTATCCTGGAAGTTCTGAAGAGCTGTCATCAGTTCATCATCTGAGGAAGATGTGCTCAGAGTACCTGTGATCACATCATCACCAAGAGATGTTGCCAATGTCCAGTAATCTCCAGGGTAGTTACCCTGAGGAATCGTGTTTACAAGCTGCTCTGCCAGTGCGGAAAGAGCTACGTCTGCCTGTACTGCAGGATCCTGCTGAGCTGTTACGTTGGAAGGACCCCAGCCTGCTTCTGTGTAACGGGAAAGCTGTACATCTGCGCTTGTCAGGTACTGAGCAAGTGCGTGGCATACTGCCAGCTTGCCTGCATCTTCCTGAGGCTTGATACCTAATAACTTGAATCCACCGAAACCGCTCAACTGATATGTGTTACCATCAGAACCTACGAAAGAAGGAAGCTTAGCACATGCGTAGTTGTCGCCGAATGCTGCCTGAGCCGGGCCGGAATCCCATGTACCGTCAACGATTGCTGCGATGTTGGTTCCGTTATCTACGGAAGAACCGTTCTGGAAAGAGGAAGAAGCTTTCAGCTCAATGATCTCTTTCATTGCAACCAGACCCTTGTCGGATGCGTAGTCAATATTACATTTTGTGAAGTTACCTGCATCGTCAGTATCATAAGTTAATGTACATCCTGTTGCAAAGAAGAATGCCGGCTGATACCATCCGGAATTGATCTCGAAATAGAAGTTCTTACCTGCTGCCTCACAATCCTCAACGATCTTCTCTAAAGAAGTAGGATCTGTGATAACGCTGCTGTCATAGTATAAGAAGTAACCGTTATCAGATGTCATAGGATATGCATAAATCGTGCCACCTACGGTAGCTGCGTTTGCTGCACCTGCATCGTTCTCAGATGTAACGAAATTTGCATTATCACCTACGATCGGGCAAACCGCACCTGCGGATACAAGACGTGTAATCTGGTCCTGTGCAAAACCGAAGATATCTGCGCCGCCTTCTACGTCAGTGATCATGTTACCAGCTGCATCACCTTCACCTACGGGCTCAACGCTGACTTCATAACCAGCCATATCCGGATTAGCTTCCATAAATGCTGCTGCCTGTTTCTGGGTAAACTCAACAACGTTCTCAGCTACCCAAACTTTGATTGTGCCTGAGCCGTACTCTACAGCTTCATCTGCCGGTGCTGCATCATCAGCCGAAGCTGCGTCATCTGTTGCCGGTGCTGCATCGTCTGTTGCCGGTGCCGCATCGTCTGCTGCCGGTGTGCTTGCTGTGTCGTTGCCGGAATTACCGCAACCTGCAAGACAGCCGGCTACCATTGCTGTTGCCAGTAATGTTGCCAATACTTTCTTCTTCATAATTTTTTCCTCTTTCTTTCCGATTTAGCAGAGGCCTTTTCCTCTCTAAATCTTAGTCTCACCATTTTCTGGTTTCTATATAAAACGTGTTTCCACGTCTTATACCAAATTAAACAAATTTTACAATTGAACAAGGTTCTATTTTTGATCAAAGGTTTTATATTCTATAACTATAGAATATAAAGAAAGGACTAGTCCTTTCTTGCGCCCGCCACCTCGTCATCGCTTGAATAACGCTGTCTGCGTACGGATCCAGCTTCTGCGCTCTTCCGGAAGAAGTTCATCCGTAAAGCGCCATTTCCAGTTCGTGCCGATGGTAGAAGGCCGATTCATTCTTGCCTCGTTTCCGAGCTGTAGGATATCCTGCATCTGCAGAATCACTACATCCGCCACACTGGCATACGCTGTTCTGATCAAAGCATCCGATATTTGCTCTTTGTTTTCTATATTTAAATAGGAGTACATATACGCGAGCTCATAATCCGTGTGATTCCGATAATAACCGACAAGCGTATCATTATCATGTGTTCCCACATACAGTACTGTGTTGCTGTCTGTATAATTATGCGGGAGATACTCATTATCCGCTTTACCGTCAAAAGCAAACAGAAGTACCTTGATATCCGGCCATCCCATCTTATGGATCAGTTTATTGACCCCCGGAAGAACCGTACCCATATTCTCTGCAATGAGCTTCTTATCACCCACAGCCTCCTCTATGATATCCGCCAGTTTCTTACCCGGTCCCTTCGACCATCGCCCCTCACGGATATCCGTCTCACCTGCTGCAATACTGAAATATTTCACGATCCCAAGGAAGTGATCGATCTTCAAAACATCAAATAATGCCGCCTGTTGTCTGATCCTGTCTCTCCACCAGCAAAAGCCGTCCGCCTCCATGGCGTCCCAGTCATATACCGGATTGCCCCAGATCTGACCTTCCTTCGCAAAATTGTCCGGCGGGCAGGCAGCCACCCGAGTTAAACCGCCCTCAGAATCCAAACTGAACAATTCCCGATGTGCCCACACATCCACACTGTCATACGCTACATAGAATGGCACATCTCCGATCATCTGTATGCCTTTGCGGTTCGCATATTCCTTCAAGGCATCCCATTGTCTGTAAAACTCATATTGACAGAAGTTCCAGAACGAAATTTGATCGGCAAGCTGCTGCCTGCACTGCGCCAGCGCTTCTTCCTGTCTGTCCCGAACCGCCCCTTCCCATTCGTACCAAGGCTTATTGTCCGTATGGTACTTAAGCGCCATATAGAGGCTGTAATCTGCGAGCCATTCTTTATTCCTGTCGCAAAATGCTATGTACTGTGCATTCCGGCAGTCAAACCGCTCATATGCCGACCATAGGACCGTATATCGGTTCTGATACAACACGGAATAATCTATATTATCACTGCTGTCTCCCCAGCGGTAAGAATTAATCTCTTCAATCCGCAGCAATCCATTCTCAACCAGATCATCCAGATCAATATAATAAGGATTACCCGCATACAGCGAAATTGATTGGAACGGGCTGTCCCCCACACTGAGCGGCCCCATCGGCAGTATCTGCCAATATTTCTGCTTCAGATCCGCGAGCAGATCCACAAACCTAAAAGCCGCGTTACCAAAGGTTCCTATCCCATACGCGGAAGGCAGACTGGATATCGGTAACAATATGCCTGCTCCCCTCGTTAACGATTTAGCCTTCACCCTTCAATCCCCCAACTACGAAAATAAACACTGATTATTTCGTAAACTTTCGTATCTGAGATAAATCTACCACCAAACTATACAATTTGTCAATACGGAAATCCTTTTCCTAATCTAATTTTTCCATTTTGCACGGATTTAAACCATTGTATTTGTAAAGTTTATACAAAATTGCGAAACCTTTCGCAAAACATAAAATGCGCTATTGCATTATTTTTCTTTTTCTTCTATTCTAATGTTGGGATTTTGACTTTATCATTTTTATCATTATACAAATTTTTCCGGCTTAATTAATCACTCTATATATATAATATGAAAGATAAGAGGTATCACCATGGCAACAATCAAGGACATAGCCAATCGACTCGGCATATCCGTAAGCACTGTATCCAAAGGTTTAAACGGTGCCAGCGACATCAGCGAATCTCTGCGTCAAACCGTACTGGATACCGCGGTGGAACTGGGCTACACTACGAAACAAATGCGCGGCAAAGCTCAAAAAAAGCTCTGTCTGTTTGTGGAAAACATGGAATATCAGAATCCTGACCAGTTCGGCTATGATATTATCTTGGGATTTCGTCAGTCTGCCTCCCGCGAAAATTATGATGTCACGGTAACTCCAGTCACTCCTCTTTTCCAATCCACAGAGAAATACGACACTTACATGCTCAAGCACGGATACGTGGGAGCATTTGTAATCGGATTCGCCCTTCAGGATGATTGGATGACGCAGTTCAACACTACTAGCATCCCCACTGTTCTTCTGGACAACTATATCAAAAAGAATCCCGCTGTCAGTTATATAGGAACCGACAGTTTTGAGGGAATTGACGATGCCATCGTGCATTTGATGTCGCTTGGCCACAGTCGTATCGCCCTGATCAACGGATCACGTAACTCCATGATCTCCGAGCAGCGCCGTCAGGCTTATATCGACAGCATGACTGCCCATGAACTGCCCTTTGACGAAGCCACCATGCCCTATGGTTACTATGTAGCAGAGGCCGCAAAATATCATGTAAGCAATCTGCTCTCCATGGGAATCACCGCGATCCTGTGCGGCAATGACCTGATTGCTTCCGGCGTCATAACAGAATGTAACCAGCGCGGTTTCCGTGTACCCGAAGACATCAGCGTCATTGGTTTCGACGATCTGCCGATCGCCGCCCACCTTACGCCGCCCCTCACCACCATCCGTCAGGATTGTTCCACTTTAGGTAAATGCGGCTTTTATTCTCTTCATTCTCTGATCAATCATGTCCCGATCAGCCGGACAATGCTTCGTCCCCAGTTGGTTGTGCGAAAATCGACCTCTTTGGTCAATATATAGTATGCCGTGCAGATTCACTGCACGGCATCGGTGTGCTATACAAGTAAATAGTACAGCGCACTAAGGCTGATAGTCTCGTATCACTTCCAACGCCGGCAATGCTTGACCATCATAGTCAAAAAGTGCCTGATTCGCCCACTCATTTCCGCATGGTCCCTTCTCTTCAATATAGGGCAGTGCGTTCTCCGTCGCCCAGCCGGAACCCGCTACCGGAATCCATGCTGCCTCCCAGTAAAAGAATCCTTTACATTTATGTTCCGGCACCTGATCGATCACATCGAACAACGCTTTCATGAAATCTTTCTGACCTTCCTTACTCATCGGAAAAGGTAAATTCTCCACCAGTTCAGGCTTTGTGGCATATCCTTTACGCTCTTCGGGCGCCAGCCTCTCATACTCCGCATAGTCTTCCATGGTAAATCCCATGGAAGTTTCCACAATGATCAGTTCCTTACCGTAACGCACCGCCAGGTCATTCATATTATTCCGCAAATCTTCCATGGTGCCGTGCCAGAACGGATAATAGGACAGTCCGATGATCTGGAAATCATCTCCCCGCTCCATATAATGATCAAACCAGTCCCTGTACATAGCGCCGTTGCCGCCGTTGTCCAGATGGATCATGACAGGCATATCTGCGTCCACCGCCCTAACCCCACGGATACCTGCACTGATAAAACGTGCAAGATTATCGTAATTAGGCAGCTGTCCGAGAGGCCAGAGCATACCGCCGGTCAGCTCATTCCCCACCTGAATAAGATTGGGGTAAGCTCCCGCTTCCTTCATGGCAAGCAGCGTATCCCTCGTATATGAATAGACTGCTTCGGTCAACTGATCTGCATCCATGCCGCGCCATGCCTTGGGCACCTTCTGCTTGCCCGGATCGGCCCAAAAGTCACTGTAATGCAGGTTGAGCAGCACATCCATACCATGAGCCTGCGCACGCTTCGCCAGCTCTATCGTAACCGGCAGGTCATTCGTGCCCGCCCCGTAAGGCTTGCCGTCCTCCGTATAAGGATCATTCCACAGCCTGAGACGCACCGCGTTGACTCCATAAGTCTGTAAAATATCAAACACATCTTTTTCGACCCCATGGTCATAAAATTTCCCGCCAAGACGCTCTACCTCTATAAGCGTAGATAAGTCCATACCCTTGTAGAATTTCATGTGTAGTCTCCGTTCATGTCTTAATCAAAATCAAACTTCGTAAACCTCTTCATAGCATCCTTATACCGGAACCGCACCAACTCATTCTTCTCAAGCACGTCCTCCTCCGTCCCAACATACTGACAGCGGATGCAATGATACTCCTTTTTATCCTTATCATAAAACATATCAATATCTAAGTCTCTCATGAAGCAGGAGGGACACCTGTAATTTAATTTGCCTTTGCCAGATTGAGCCATGTCGCAAATACCTCCTTATCTTTTAACTTGGTCGTGTAACCTAACGTAAACATCGGTGAGAATGCGTAGCCTTCCTTGATGTAACCTACCGCGTCCTTCTTCTCACAGCTGATGGATACTCTCGTCTCGATCTCCGGTACAACAGCGATCGCTTCCGTTGCGCCCTTCATCTGCGCCTCACGGCACTTATATGCATAGTCGATCTTCTCTGTGTTTGCAGCATCTGTAACGGACAGTACGATATTGCTCATATCCTCGGAATATTCCGTAGTGCCGTAACATGCTACCATATATTCGTTGATCTCCACCTCGGCATTCGGATCGCTCATCTCTAAGATAGTTCTCTCGATCTTAATGTTGGAGCTGCCTTCCTCGAAGTACATCTTCGTCTGCAGCTTCACTGTCAAATCATAGAACTCGATATCCACAGGATCAAGTGTCAGGATTCTCGTGTTGCCCTCCTGTGAGAAATGTGCTTTCGTTCTGCACAGGCACAGATCCACTTCCTCGCCGTTGTGTGTCAGCTTCGCACTTCTGACTGTACCCTCACCTGCATAGTGGGTGAAGTAACCTGCTCTGTATTTCTCCTGAATTAAGAACGGATAAGAAGCGTCCGTCACATGCTTCGTACCGATACCTACCGGCCACTCTAATTTCGCCGCATAAGGACGCAGGTCTACGATAGCGCCGCCCTGATCCATGTTAGCGCAGACTCTCATGTACGGATCACAGTACCAGAACAACTGCTTATCCGATCCGTACAGGATATCTCTCCAGAGTGCGCATTCCGGCTCTGTCAGTCTTCTGTTCTCTCGATAAAAGTCCGCGAACTCAGCCATGGTCATGTCATCCAGCTTGCCCTCTTTCTTGAGCTGACCGTAGTATGCCATGCCGTCCTCATAGGACTTCAGTAACAGTTCATAGGGTGCCTCCCAGCGTCCCATCTTGTTCATCCAGCCGGGACCTACGAACATCATATTATATGCATAACCATTGTTATACTTTGCCAGATCACGGTACTGATCGATCAGGTTGTACAAATACGGATACTCCCATGTCTTAGAATCATAGCTCATGCTTCTGAGTACATTCTGGGGATGGGTTCCGAAGTTAGAGCCGTTACCGTCATAGCATGCAATCAGGTCACGGGACAGATGTGGGATCGCCACGATACCGCTGTCCTCCGCCTCATTTGCTGCCGGCGCATGTACATTCTGTTTACTCGGAATCCAAGGTGCCCACGGACCGCCGTCCATGAACGTGTACCATGAATTGTTACAGGTGTGATATGCCTTAGGTCCTTCTTCCCAGCAGGTAGCCACGGCACATTTCACCATGGGATATTTCTCTTTTACATAATTTACCAGATCCGCATCCATATAGTAAGAACCCGTAGACTCCGGATAGAAACCGAATCTGTCGTGGAATTTACCGAATACATCATCTACGATGGATTTCTTGTCTTCCATGGAAAACATCCAGATGCAGAAATCCTTGGTCTTATACTTCTCGCGGAACTCTTCACAGGGAAGTCCTAACAGAGAAAGGGCGATCTCATCGCCGTACTTTTCATGATCTGCCTTAGCCAGTTCCACCGCTTCATCATTAAATAAGGAAGCATACGTCATCTGAATCGTGGTCTTAAGTCCGTTCTTGTGCGCAATTGCCTGCTGTGTCTTAAAGATATCCAGAGACTCTGTCAAAAGCTCCTTCCTGCCGATATCTTCTTCTTTACCGTGTCCGGTTACCTTCTCTGCATACTCAGGTACCATTTCCGGACGATGGATGATGTTAACAATAAACTTATCCATGCTGCCCTGCCCTCCATTTTCATTCGATGATTGTCTGATTGTCCCGGTTTGCTTGTACTGCTATAACCCGTTCCACCGATGTCTGCATCCTCACTTCCACGCCGATAGCAGCATCTTGCCGATGCATATGCCCGTTTTTGTTGACGCGGTTGTTACATTTTACTTTGCGCAATCGGTTGCTCATGTTTTTAGAATAACAAAATGCATAGTTGATGTCAATCTATTTTTTGCTAAATGTAGAAAAAATTTCATTCAGGTTAATACTTGTCCAATCTGATTCTTGCCATCTTCCCCAAATACAATTATACTATAATAGAGAAATGCAGTGAAAAAGTTAAAATGCTGCCATAAAAATCTACCCAGACAGGAGCGTAATACATATGAACAAAAAGCCAAGCATCATATCAATTTTACTTTTGTTGTGCCTTCTGCCCGCACTTCTATCTATTTTCGTTACCGTCCTCACTTCATCCAGATATATGCGGACCACTACGGAAACTGAGATCGAAAGCATGCTGGAGGTCACCGGATATTCCCTGCTGCAAACATTCGACGCGCTTGATGCAGGCACCTACAGGCTGTCCGGGGACACCCTCTTCAAAGGCGGAACCAATCTTTCCGCCAGTACTGACACTGTCGACTATATTAAAGAAATATCCGGCGTAGACTGCACGATGTTTTACGGGGACACCCGTTATTTAACGACAATCACCGACGGATCGGGAAACCGCGTGCTTCTGACACAGTGTACCGATACGGTAAAAGAAATTGTTCTGAATCAGGGCAATGCATACTTTGCAAGAAATGTCAATATCGGCGGTCAGGACTATTATGGTTACTATATTCCCATCGAACAGAAGGACAGCGTTGTCGGCATGATGTTCACCGGCAAGCCCAGCGCGGAACTGACCGCCGCCACCAACAGCTACCTGGTTTATATCCTTCTCATAAGCCTTGTGCTTATGGTGATCATCGTTGTTATCGCCTTTGTTATCGGCAAAATGATTACCGGGCAGATTCATATAATCCGCGATGCTACGGTTATGCTCTCCAAAGGGAATCTTAATTTCGAAATTAATGATAAGAACCGCATCCGGGAATTATCCGATGTTGCAAACGCAGCGGAAAGTCTCCGCACGCAGCTTGTAAACGTTGTGGAGATGATCTTAAGCTGTGCCGGCACAGTGGACCATTCCGTGAATCTAGTCGATGACTCTCTTAGCAACTGTGCGAAGGCCGTCAAAGATTTAAGCGCCACCATGGAGGAACTCTCTTCCGGCGCCCAGAGTATGTCGGGCTCTGTAGATAAACAATCGCATGACATGAATGAGATCTCCGAAAACATCACTCAGATCGCCGAGAGTTCTAAAGCCACCCGGGAGGTGACGGAAACCGTTACCCGCGTCAGCAACACCGCCAAAGCTGCTCTGAACGACCTGCTGAACGCCAACAAATACACTACCACCAGCGCCGACAACGTCATCAGCAGCATTACCAGCGTCAGCAATGCTGTAAACCAGATCACCACCGCTGCACAGATGATTATGGATATCTCCGGACAGACCAATCTGCTCTCCTTAAATGCCAGCATCGAAGCTGCCAGAGCCGGCGAAGCGGGAAGAGGTTTTGCAGTCGTGGCAGGTGAGATCCAGACGCTGGCGGAACAGTCCAATTCTTCCGCAAAGCAGATTCAGGCGATCATAGAAGAAATCACTTCCAAGACCGCAGAATGTACGAAGATTGCCGCACAAATTCAGGATGCGGTCATCAAAGAAGCTGATGCCCTAAAGAGCGTAAGCCACAGTTTCGAGGATGTGGACGGAAATATTGCGGAGGCCGCCAGTGCAGTTAATACAATCTCAGATATCGTGGAAATTGTTGACCAGAATAAGATCAGCGTTCTCGATTCCGTCAGCAGCTTATCCGGTATTTCCGAAGAAAATGCCGCGTCCGCGGAAGAAGCTAACGTTTCTACCGATGAACTGCGGGCAAACATCGAGGATGTCGCGAAACAGGCGGACGAGCTGAAGTCCGTTATTGAACAGTTGAATGACAGCGTTGCCTTCTTCCAGATTTGAAAATAAAATGAAAGGATTATTTCCCATGAAAATCACGATCATCGACGGTCAGGGCGGCCGGATCGGGAGATCTATTATAGAACAGCTTAAGAAAAATCATGCGGATCTGGAGTTGTATGCCATCGGCACGAACAGCATCGCCACTTCTGCTATGCTGAAAGCCGGGGCTGACTACGGCGCTACGGGAGACAATGCGGTCATCGTCAATGCTGCGGACTCGGATATTATCACCGGACCCATCGGCATCGTCTTCGCTAATGCGCTGTTAGGTGAGATCACACCGGCCATCGCCGCTGCCATCGGAGCCAGCCGTGCCTATAAAGTTCTGATACCGACGGGTCGCTGCAACCATTTTGTGGCAGGCTGCGCGGAAGCGTCGATGGGTGAGTATATCCGCATCGCAGTAGAGAAAATTGAGTCTATGCTGTAGGAGACAGAGCGATCCACACTGTGCGTTGGGCTCGCTCTTTTATACTTGCTTTCCGTCCGGCATAAAAAGGCTGCCAGCATTGTCTGGCAGCCTTCACTTCATCTTTCGTCCGAAATCACTCAATTAATGGTGGCAATGCCGTCTGGCACCGCATCTGCTTCGGGAAACTTTCCGGCCGGAAGCAGTCTTCCCGGAAGTTGAATCATCGGAAGTGGTATCGTTGGAAGCAGTCTCACAGGAATAGTCACAATAACCATCTTTGTGGTCATATCCGCAGTAATCATGGCCATCATGGGTATGCCTGCCTTCTTCCGTACATCCTTCCACCGTACATACCGGGCAGCTTGTATCTGTATCCGTTACTACTGTCGTCCGGCTGTGATGCCCGTGGGCAGAAACCGGCATAACGAAAACCATGGATACCATTGCCGCAGTCAATGCCGCCGTGAATAATTTTCTAAGATGCATGGTGTACGCCCCCTTTCTTGTTTATTTCTACATAAGGGCATGTGTGACGACACTCCCTCATGTCCCGCTTTCTCTATCTATCTTGTTTTATCACGGAGAATGCATGCTCTTCGCATTCTCTTAGAGATGATATAGATATACTTAGATCATGTACTTTATGATCTTAGTATATCTTCATCTCCTATTATACTGCACGCAGATGCGCTTTTCAAGAATAATTGCAAGCTCCGCCGTTGCTGCTGCTGACCACAATGCACTTGTCCCGGATTCCGTAGGCCTCAAAATACCGGTTCTCCATAGGAATCCACTCCCGCTCGAAGCGCTGGTACATTTCCGCTCCGTTTCGCGCCAGTATCCTCCTCTTCTGTTCCTCTGCGGACACTTCCATAAAAAAGCGCAGATGATACGCATCCCCGAAATATGGATGGCAGCTGTAGGCACCCTCTATAATATTCAATCTGTTCCATGAAACCTCACGAGGCTCTCCAAGCGCCATCCTGCGGCAGTCAAAACGCCGATAGACAAAGCCTCCCTCATCCGCCAGATGATCCAGCACCTCCGTCCGAAACCGCTCATAATCCACGTTCCCTCCGGCCTGCGCATACCGTGCTGCGGTACGTTGTTCCGGACGCAGGAAGAAATCATCCATATGAAAAAGATTACATGCATATCTGCGGGCAAACTCTTCTGCCAGCGTTGTCTTGCCGCTGCCACACATACCGTCAATCGCTACATTGACTTGATTGGTCATGCCCGCATGCTCCAGCGCACTGTCAATCATGGTATAAATCTTATTCACAAGAACCCTCCATCTCACGCTCCGGGGCATAATCATTCAGCACACCCGCCCTGCCGAGTGTGATCATAACAATCGGAATCAGCACGATCTGCAGTATGATACCCGGTATGGCATTCAAAAGCGCGCCGGACAGAAATATCTGCATAGAAAATCCGCTTCCGGCAATGCCGTACAACGGAATACCGACGAGTCCCCACGCGGCTCTGCCGGCGATCATCGCACAAAGAAGGCTAACATAGATATAAGGAACTTTTTTCGGCAGCTTAGCATACAGAATCCCTGTCATTAAGCCATAAACTGCCAGCTCCACCGCCATCGCCGCTGCCGTAGGCATAAGCGGCGGCATACCAAACATAACGCTTCGAAGCAGTGGGGTCATAAGCCCGACTGCCAGACCATACTGCCAGCCGCAGATGAAGCCGCACAACAGCACCGGAATATGCATCGGCAGGAGCATATTACCGATCTGTTGAATCTGTCCCGTCAGAAAAGGAAGGACAATCCCCAATGCCATAAAAAGAGCCGATAATACAAGTTTACGTGTCTGTTTCATAATAATTTTCCTCCGTTTTATATTATAGGACGCACTTTCCCATAATATAAAACCAGGAAAGTACCCCGATACGCTTCCCGCATATCCGATTACCTTCCTGGTAAGCTTATACACTTATTTATAATAGTTTATTTCGCTAAAAGATATCGAAAATTATCTACTTCATTCTTAATGACCCCTGTATATTCGCTCGGACGCTTGACGTCCCTAACGCCGGCTTCTGCCGACCATTGTGTCTATTGTACTCTTTCCGGTAAATGTATGTCAAGTACACGCCGCCGCATTTCAGGTTAAACTTATAAACTGTTATTTCAAGCAACGCTTTAAAGCGTTGCTTTTTCTGCTATGAAGATATGCCCTATTCCTGGGAAGATTTCCCCTTAGACTCTAATATATTTTTAAT
>JAAUZX010000058.1 GCA_014804365.1 Lachnospiraceae bacterium | reverse complement strand
TAATGGAATTATTCATGTTTCTTTCTCCTTTGATATATTCGTTCTAAAACAAGTATATCAAAAAATGACAAAAAAATCGACGGATTATCCGTCGATTTTTTTCATGCGTTTACCGTGCCGGTTCACACCCTTATATTTTGCCGGACAATGTATGAAAAGAACATATCATGCACTAATTTGACGACACTTTACGGCTTTTATAGCCGGAACTATCTAATATAATATAGGTATGCGGATTATATTTATCATATTTAGGGAGGATATGGCGAATCATGCTTGCATTTTTTTTTCAACATAAGAACTTCATGATCGGAATTCTGGCACTGCTGTTTGCTAGCATCATATGCCAGATCGTGATGGGAGTGATATATCACCGTCTGATCTGGGAAACAGAACATATGTCCACAACCACAAACAAATCTTTGCAACAGCTCAAGCTCAAGTTCTCCGGATACAGCAAGATCAACGAGAAAGTTGCCAATGTTTCTGTTTTCGTAGACAAATTTATAAGCCATGTCAAGATCGGCGCCATACCCTTATCTATGCTCAAACACTTGTCAGGACAGCTTATGCTGCTTTCCGTTCTTGTTGCAGGCATAGGCGCTTGTCTCGGCATTATACATAATGAGAATTTCTTTAATATCGTACCTTTTTATGTTGTGAGTTTTCTGGGATTATATTGCTATTTCGCAGTTTCCTCTCTCATTGATATACCCGGCAAAATCAATATCCTTCGGATCAATCTGGTGGATTATCTGGAAAACCATTTGGCAAACCGTCTGGAACAGACGGAACTGGACATGCAGATGATCAGCCCGCGCGGACAAGATACCCCGGATACACATCGAACACCCGCCGGGGCAGAGATACAGAAAAACACCGCCACACCGGTTCCGGAATCCGACGGGCAGAACATACCAAACAACTCAGAAGCAGCCTATACGTCAGAAGGCACAGACATCCCCGGTGTTTCCGACGCCGAGCTTCGGGAACTGGAAATGCTGCTACAGGAAATTGCCGCCACCTTCACAATTTCCTGAAAGCATTTTTCAAGAATATAAACTCTCCTCTATTTCGTATTTCCTAAAAAGATCAGCCCGACCGCACCCGGACCGGAGTGTGCGCCGATACTCGGTCCGATGGGTCTGATCTCGATATCCGTATAACCGAATCTCTCTGTGATCATATTCGCAATATATCTTGCATCCATTTCACAGTCCCCGTGAACAATACCGATAAACACCTGCTTATCCTTATATTCCCCCAGCCGTTCTTCCATATTATCCACGAGTGTCATAAGCGATTTCTTCCGTCCCCGAACCTTATCTAAGGCTACCAATCTGCCCTCTTTGTCAAAATATAGAATAGGCTTAATATTGATTACTGTACCGAGAATTGCGGAAGATCTGGATAAACGTCCGCCACGATACAGGAAATTGAGATCATCCACCGTGAACTGTATGTTCAGATGGGGACTGTTCTCCCGTACCCACGCTGCCGTCTCTTCCAGTGAACTGCCTGCCTGCTTCATCTCGATCGCCTTGCGGATCATAATACCCTCACCCAAAGATGCCGACAGAGTATCGATTACGATGATATTCATTCCCGAATATTTTTCCATGATCTCATCCGCACCATTCACAATATTATTATAGGCGCTGCTGAGCGCGGAAGAAAAACTGATATGCAGAATATCCTTATCCTGTTTTGCATATTCCTCGAAACGTTCCCTGATTACCTCCGGGTTGCTGGCCATAGTGGCTGCCTTCTTTCCCTCGCGCATGGCATCATAAAATTCCTTGACGCTTAATTCCTTACCGTCTCCGTATATCTCATCCTCTATCGTATAATAATGTGGAATTACTCCCACTCCGTGCTCTTCCAGATAAGCCGGGTCCATATCACAGTTGCTGTCCGTTGTAATTACAAATTCTCGCATATAATCCATCCTTATATCATTTATTGTCTTTTTTCACTGCTTAAATAAAATCATTTCTCATATGCGAACTACATCCAGTCTTTTATATGATAGCTTTTCGTACAGACTGCATCAAACACAAAACCCTGTTCTGCTATATACTTCTTGTATGAAGAAATCTTCTCCTCCTGTGCCTCCAATTCAGGGGACACAAAGCACAACTTATAACCCAGATCTTTTAATTCCCGATAACTATCCTGATTAAGCGGAATCTTTGTAAAGCAGTCCACCCACACCCAGTCTGCTTTGCCCGCCATATTGCGAATCGTATCAAGCCCTTCCAGCTCACTGAACCGAAGCGCCACGTCTTTTACCCCCATGTCAGTCAACAGCTTGATCATCGGAAAAGAAGAATCCAGAAAAAAATACTTCTCTATATGATACTGCTTCATATATTCCAAAACTTTATGCTCGATCCTCTCACTCTTAATATTCAGAATCATCGTGCCATGATGATATTCCCTGCAATAATCCTCGAAATCTTCTCCTGCCTCGAAGGGATTGTGTGAAATGTAGATCCTGCCGTTCAAATCATCCCTCAGATCAAGCTCTACCCCGTATTCCGTCGGCAGCTTACGCAGCTCCTCTATCGTATTTACTCTGTGTGCTATATATTCCATACCTGTTCTCCTTTGTCATAAATTACCGTTCTTTTTTAAGTTAATGCTGAATTCCACGGTTCTCTTAATGAACTTCCACTTAGCCTTAAGCCCTGTGTTCCACTTGGATTCCCCGTAGATTCGTTTCGGAAAAAGCACCGGGAATCTGACTACTTTCAGCTTCCTCTTCCGCGCCATGTACAAGGCATACAAATCCAGTGAGAAATCATGGGGCGGATTCTCCCAGCTGTCAAAAAATATCTTAGGAAATACGTTAGGCTGGGCATTGATATCATATAATTTCCCGTGCAGATAACAACTCTCAAACACACTCATCCCCACAGTAAAGAATACGTCAAAAAGCGGTCTTCCTTTGCGTCTTCCCTTGGCATAGACCAGCCCGCCTTCTTCCTCTATAATGGCAAGCGCCTTAAGAATATCCGCCGGATCAGTCTGCATATCCGCATGTGTCCAGCCGATATATTCCCCTCTGCATTCCCTCAGACCCTGCAGGATTCCGTATCCGTAACCCTGATTGATCTCTACTTTGGTCGTCCTGGCAAAGGGATATTGGGGCAGCAGCTCTGCCAGTATCTGTGCACTGTGATCCGTAGACCCGTTATCCACGAGAATCACTTCAATATCCTCCCTCTCTATGATCTCCCCGAATCGTTTCAGAATCAGCGGAATATTCTGCTCTTCATTATAGCATGGAACAACGATGGATAATTTCATATTTCCGTTCCTTTCTTATAATTAATTTCCGTTTTCGCAGACTCGCATTACTGTTGCAATATCTGCTCCGCCATCTCTTCAAACTGCGGCGCGCCGGGCTCTTCGGTACGGAATAGAAATGCTCGTATGCCCGCAGCAACAGCGCCTTCCACGTCCTTTCGCGGATCATCACCGATACAGCACACTTCTTCCGGACGAAGCTTCAACTTCTCCAGACAGAGTGCAAAAATCTCCGGTGCAGGTTTCTCTATGCCCGCCTCCTCACTGGTCACCAGATAACAGATCTTGTCCGCAATGCCCAGCGCCTCGATCTTGCGATGTTGAATATGCGCCGTCAGATCGGTACAGATCATAACCCGGATTCCATGTTCCAACATACGGTCCATAAATTCTCCCGCACCCTCCCGAAGTGACATTTTCTTCAGAAAAGTGCCCCAATATATTTCGTACATTTGCAGGGATAACGCTATCGGATTTACTCCCAAATACTCCAAGGTCTTCTGAAAATACAATAATCTGTTGTGTGATGCCCCCACATTACCTAATCGTTTTTTTGTCTCATTTTTCCCGAATTTATATGCTTCCTCATACTGCGGAATTGTAATCTTAAGCTGTCCGCAGATAAATTCCCGCACTTTTGCCGATGCCTCTTCATTCAAGGGTTCATATGCATATAATGTATTGTCCAGATCCAATATAACTGCTCGTATCATAATTACCTTTCTCTTTGTGATTCCATATATTCTGTTTTCTTGATGAGATATTGTATATCATCAATGCACTAGTTTCTCCTCATGATTTCACTGATCACAACCAGCAGCATTACCTGTATCATACCGTTCGTGCCGTCTTCCCACAGGATATGACCACCCGTCAGATCCTCGATCTGCGGAATTGCCGCACGGGCAATATTCTCCCAAACCTCCCTGCTCACCTTAAGATCGCCGCCTGCAAACAGGATTCGCTGGTGCAGCAGATCATTGTCATAGGACAAAATCCCCTTTATGCCTTGTTCCTGCATGAGCGCCAGCATAGGTTCCGCATCAATACTGACATCCATTAAGAACTCTACACCCAGATCCGCTCTGTACCCGTCCTCTATCATTTTTAAGTCTTTTGGCAGTCCGGTGTCAAAATATCGAATAACCAGATCAGCATACTGTTTCTGCGGATAGATATACTTCTCCGCATCTTTACGGCGCTTCTCAATCTGTGCTCTGATGTCCGCTGCCGTATGTCCCCTGCTGACCTGATCCCGCCCCATCTTCCAATAATATCTGAGCGCTTCATCGGTATCCAGATAGATCTTTAAATCCAATACCTGCCTCATCTGCGGCAGATACAGGGAATGAAGCCCACACATAACGATATAGGGTCTGGGCGCTACCTTTCTCTTACCGGTAAAAGTCCCCGTGCTGTGATCATAATCCGACCGTTTTACGGAATTGTTCCCTCGCAGCACCCGCAAATCCTCCGCCTGTCTGTACAGATAATTCGCCCGGGGATTTAAATGTGTTATCTCATTCCAGTTGCTGTCGCCCCGCTCCCACTTGTGATCTCCGTCACCCTCAATATTCAATATATTTTCCTCAGACATAAGCTCTCCCAGCATGGCAAGCAGTCTGCTTTTTCCTGCACCACTGTCTCCGGCGATGCCGATCGTAAACGGACGATTTCTCCTGCGGTAATAGGCATTACTGTTTACGCCGTACAGATACATAGATACAACCAGAATCAAAAACACTCCGACCATCAATGTAAACACAATGTTTTTAACATCCTCATTTACATATTTCAGACAGTTTAGATCCTTGCCCAGAATTGACAGATCCGTAAATCCCGTCACGTGCAGACAGATATAATAAAGCAGGTACAGCAGATTAAATAAGCCGTACACCATGACCATTTTTCCTCTGTTCACGGATAGTCCCGCAAGATAGAGCATGAAAAAAGGTACGATCCAAATAAACCACGCCGGCATAGCCGGTACAAAGGCCAGAAAAACGCTGAACAACAACCCCGTCATACTGATCAGCAGATCTCTGTTCATCTGATTGATATGAAATGCCTGAAAATAAATAAAGAGCAGTACCAGCACGCATAACAGAAGATGCGCCTTGCCGTAATCAATATAAACGTTATCCATGGCACTCTGTTCTTTGTTGAACAGCACCATATTGACAAATCCGCTTCCCCAGAAAGGCACCGCAATCAAAACCGTAAGCAGGATCGGAAGCCCTGTCATGACGATTGCCCTTCTGTGTCCTTTTTTCTTATAAAGATAGAGAAAAAACAACGGCAGTACAACTGCTATATGAAACTTGGAAGCCAGCGAAAGCGTGAGAAATATCACAAATTTCCATTCATTGCGCGCCGCCTCCCGCTTTGACACACCTACCTGTGTGAGATAATAGATCGCTCCCACCAGAAACACTGTTGGTATAATATCCAACTGTCCATGCATATAAGAAGCATACAGAAGAATCGGCGACAGGAAATACAATACTAAAATGTATTTCCTTTTAGACTTAGATATGCGCATGAGATAATATAATCCCAGAAGATCCATAATGAGCAACGGCATCTTAAAAAGCAGATTCCGCATAAAAACAGGAAGCGTGCCGCAAAATGTCACAAGCACACCACCGACACTCTCAATCAGAAGCATGACGGGCGGATATGGAAAAGAAGGCAGCAGTCCATGATCATAGTAATATTGATATGGATTCTCTCCGCCAAGGAAACATTTCACGAAGGGAATAAACATAAGATCCTGATAATCAGATGAAAACAGACCCATCAGAAACAGCTTCAATATGACCGTTCCTATAATTGCAATCCGCAATATTTTATGATAATTTTTCTCTAAATCCTGCTCGCTTAACTTCCGTAACATGGATCCCTATGCCTTTCCGTGTACTTTTATCCCTGCTTAATCTTCATTTTTTACTGAAAGACCGTCTTATATTCTGTTTAAATAAAATGTTCTATCTGCATAAATTCCTTAAAATACTTCCAGGTCTCCTGATAGCCTTCATAGTCCGCAGGTGTTCCCCAGCCGACATATCGCCCGATATCGAAAATTTTGGCACGATATCCTAAGTCCAGCACATGCTTGGCCACCTGATCCACGTAAAACTCCCCGTTGATACGGTCATTTTCCGCAATCATCTTCTCCGTTGCGTCCAAGAATACCTGCGCTCTCCGAAACCAAAAGGTCGCCACCACAGCCGGATCTTCCATAGGTGTGTCGGAAATCGCCTTTTTAATCGATGTGTCTGTGATATTTCCCTGCCCGTCAGTAATCATCCAGCCGTAAGCATTAGGATTTTGAAGCACGGCCTCGTTATGTCTGTATGTAAAGACGATACAATCACATTCCTGCTTCAGCGCCTCATATGTCGTCCCGTCGATATCCATCCCATTGTCACATCCCGCGATCAGAAGCGGCTCCTCCGGATTCAGTCGGTCTTTTGCCAGCATACAGGTACACGCCTGCCCTTCCGTCAGATGGTCTACCGTAATAAAAGAAGCTTTCGGATAATAGGCGCGGATAGCATCCTCCACACCGTCTGTCTTATGAAAAGTTCTGTCCACGTAAATTACATTGCTGCCATCCGATGCCACGCCCGGCAAATCGGCAGTAGCGCATACCACCATCGGCTTTTCTTCTCCCGTAGCTCTGTCCACTGTCATGATCGCTGGCTTATGTACCGAATAACCCGCATCCGCAAATCGCTGTCCTGCACCGGCCATAGGAATCAGAATCTTACCATTTTCCGATCCTGTCTGATTTTCCGGCAGGGCCTTTACGCCGGGCTTCTCATCGCTTTGTTGCGCCCTGCGGATTCGATCTGTCCAATAAACGAATTCCTTCATATCCTCCGGCGTTCCCCACTGACAGAAATATTCCACGTTCGTGGGTACCCATACCTTAAGCCCGTCTTTTACCATAAAATTATAGGGAAGCGATGCATAATATTCCCCGTTAATAGCGCACTCCTCATGCTCCGTCAACATCTGACAGTATTTTTCCATGATTGCACCGTTCTTAAAATAATAGACACCGGGAGAATGCTTTGCCTTGGTCTTATCTTTCTCAAAAGAATATTTCTCCCGAATCTCTATCAAATCATGCGCCTCATCCGTTAAGCAGGAGGCATAATAATTCTTCTCCGGCAGCAGGTTCGGATGAAATCCCGTGTAACACGGCACTGCACCGTCGCAGCCACGCTCTCTTGCTTCCTTTGCAAAAGCAGCATAATCCCAGGTCATATAGAAATCACAGTAATTGATGATAAAGCCGTCATCCCTGTCGATCTCTTTCGATCCTATAATCTCGCCACCCAAGGTCTCTGTCTGCTCATCTTCCCTGCAAATCATCCTGTATGCGCGCAATACATCGTAAACCGGTCCCTTTTTGACCCAGTCCTCTATCGATACGATAGTCGCCTCCGGTGCAAGAGCCAGCAGACGCTCCTGCATGGACGGATCCGCTTGCAGATGCTCACCGCGGCAGACGAAAATAAAATTAACATCTGAAGGATACATTCCCTTCACGATCCACTCTATAATTGGTTTCTCCATCACCTTAATAAAAGGCTTTAACTCCTTATAACCTGCCGCCACAAAACGGGAACCATATCCCGTCATCGGAATCATTACGTTCATTTTCCTACCTCATTTCTGTCTGCGATATTTCTCCGCCTCCCAGCCCAGCAGTTCATCCTGCTGCATGCCGTCTAAATAACACATCTTATGGCCAATATCGGCATATTGTACCCGTGCGGCGAAACTCATTACATTTTCGATCTCCTGCGCTTTTTTTACACTCTCTGCCAATATATAGAAATGTCCCTCATGATATATGAGCGTCGGCAGACCATGGCGCTCGATAAAATCTTCAATATCCTGTCTGTCATAATCCCGCTTTAGCTGCAGCAATTGTTTATTTGCATAGACCACGCAATCAGGACAGAATGCATGGTTCCAAATTCCTTTTTCCACCAGCTTACTGCCTGCATACTCTTGCGACAAATAGCGGTTTTCAGACAGATAGACGATATTGTTCTGCAGCATATCAATCTGCCCTATCGTCTCCCAAATCCTCGTCGCATTCCTGTTCGCACTGTCATCTATCCCCAAATGCTCTGCAATCCTCTCTAAGACCTGCTCCGTCTGCCGGATCACCGCTTCGCCACTCTCACCACTGATCACCAGTCCGTGATTTGCCAGAAAAATAATTGATCCGTCCGCTCCCTGTGCCTGTTGCTCCCGATACAGTTTATAGTAAGTCTCCGCCAGCGCAGCTCCCGGCTTCCTGTAAGGCACGAACACTGCCTTGGGAAAAAGTGAACGCAGCGTCTCCATACCGTCTGCTCTTGCCGTCAGAACATTGACCAGCGTAGGATGCGAATGGAGTGTATATTTTCTGGTAACCGCGTGAAGAAATGTCTCTATCGATGCCCTTGCACCATCGATCTGCGCTTCCTGCAACAGGTTTTTGCCCAGCTCCTCTGTAAAGACATCCTTGTCATAAGGCTCAACATGGTCTTTGAAATAATCCCTTATTTTCCTATAATCTACTTTGGAATAACCGCCCTGCTCATTTACATCCGCCAGTTGAACACCGGAACTCTTAACGAGCATGATATGGTCATCCGGCTTAACGGATGTATTCCCTCCGCCCGCCTGTGCCAGATCATTTCGCATCCCGGCATATTTCGATATCCTGATATAATCCTGCATGATATGTAATCCTTCCGTCTCTTGACTCACCAACACCCATACCCTTTTTCCCAGTCTGTGAATTCGTTACCGTGAGGCCCAAATATGCAGCCAACTGCAACGATTCGCATCGGAAACTAGGACTTCTGCTCTCTTCGCCCATTTTATCATATTCCTTTGGCTATGTAAAACAAGAAAAAACGGACAGAGTAAACTTCTGTAAAATCCTGTTCACCCTGCCCGAATCACCCGACATATACTACTATCTGCCGTCTTTATTATTTTCACACAGATATACTGCCTATATCCGGCTCTATCATTATTCGGATTTCTTCTTCCGTTTGCCGATCACAACTCCGCCTCCTATAATCAGAGCCGCTGCAATACATGCAATCAACGCTGTTACGAAACCGTTATTTCCTCCCGTGCTTTCTTCGGCTGTGGTATCTGCCGGTGCCTCATCTTGCGCATCGGTATCCTCATCCGCCACTGCTGCCGCACCGCTCTCTCTTACAAGCACCATCGCTGAAATCGGCTCCACCGTAGCACTGCCTGTAACCGTATCAAGAACTGCCGTACCTGCATTCTCGCCATTGATATAAACATTCCAGCTTCCTTCCGGAAGAGTCACTGTGGTTCCTGCCTCATTGGCATTAAAGATCACAAACAGCTCGTCTGCTGTTTCTCCGTTTATGCCGCCCTGAATATCGAAAGCAACCACATTGGCATCCAGCCCTGCCACCGATGCGACTGTTGCCGCCACGTCCTCCGCTGTTGTCAGACGCAGCGCACCGTGCGCCTTACGGAATGCGATCAGACCTTTATAATACTCGAAGACCCGTGCATAACTTTCATCTTCCAGATCACTCCATTTCAGACAGTTAATTTCATCTCCGGATGAATAACTGTTGGAGTCAAAAGTACCGTCCGCACGCTGTTTGGTACGCAGCATCTCCTCGCCTGCCTGCATAAACGGAGTACCCTGCGCAGTCATGTATACTGCCGCCGCCAGATTATTCATCTTGATCAGATCTTCTCTGCTTGCCTCAGGTCTCGCGGTCTGTAAATGATCGAACAGCGTCAGGTTATCATGACAGGAAGCATAATTGATCGTCTGGGACGGACTGCCGCACCATGCATCCGCACCCATGAAGCAGTTCGTGATCGTCTCTTCCATATCCGGCTTACCGGACGCATACCCTTTATCCAGATCATCAAATACACTGCCTTTCAGGCCGTCGCGAATCGTATCGTTAAAGTATGCAAACTCAGGTGTATAAGAAGAGTTAAGCTGAGTCGCCATTGTATAACCTTCTTTTGTCAGGGAAGTACTCATCGTCCAGCCTTCCCCATAAAAGATCACGTTCGGATGATCCTTGTGAACCTCTTCGATAATCTCATTAACCGTCTCCGTATCCAGAAGTCCTACCAAGTCAAAACGGAATCCGTCAATATGGTATTCATCCGCCCAATAGCAGACAGAATCCACAATATATTTCTTTACCATGGAACGCTCGGATGCCGTGTCATTGCCGCAGCCCGATCCGTTAGAATATCCGCCACCCTCATCGACACGCGAGAAATAATCCGGCACGATCCTGTTGAAGCAGAAGTCTGTAACATTATATACATGATTGTATACAACATCCATTACTACACTGATATTATTGTCATGCAGCGCCTTTACCGCCTGCTTTAACTCTTTGACACGAACCTCACCGTTGGAAGCATCCGTAGAGTAAGACCCTTCCGGCACATTGTAATTGACCGGATCATAACCCCAGTTAAACAGATTCGTCAATGTACGCTTTTCGTCTACCGAACCGAAATCATAGATCGGCAGAAGATGCACATGAGTCACTCCCAGTTCTTTGATATGATCCAGCCCGGTAGATATTCCGGACTCCGTCTTTGTTCCTGTCTCTGTCAATCCGAGGAACTTACCCTCATTCTCGATACCGGAATCCGCACCCGAAGAAAGATCCCGCACGTGCAGTTCATAGATAATCGCGTCGTTAATTCCTTTACCCGCATTGGGATCCGTATCGCTGTCCCATCCTTCCGGATCTGTATCGTCCAGATTAAGGATCATGGCACGTTCACCGTTAATGCCGGTCGTGCGCGCATAAGGATCACATGCTTCTCTGCTTACGCCGTCTATCGTAACATAATAGGTATAATATAATCCTCTTAAATCACCGTTTTTCACTGCGACCCATGTACCGTTTACATCCGGCGTCATCTCAATCTCGTTCGTCATATCCTTAGCATAACCCGTACCTGATTTATAGAGTCGTAATGATACGGATTCCGCTGTCGGTGCCCAAACGCGAAACGCTGTCTGCGTCTCACTCCACGTCGCTCCCAGATCATCCCCTGTGTATGTATATTCCGCCTCAAACTCCGGTGTGGAATAAATACTCGGAATATATATATCATATGCCGCTTCTTCGAAAGTAATCGTATAACTCTTAGACGCATCCAGATTGTCCGCCAATACTACGGTGTACACGCCATCCGTACCGCCTGTTACTTCCGTGACAGCAATTTCACCTTCTTTATCCGCAACAGAGAAAACCCCGTTCGGATCGCCCTCAATCTCGCCCGTCATTGTGACTTTGATCGTGCCGTCATTATTATAGGTCGCTGTTCTTAATCTCACTCCTGTCACCACATCATCTCCGTATTCTTTCGTATAGCCTTCTATACCCGATTCCACATAAATATGTACGGTACCCGATATCACCTCAGATATGTCGATAAACTGGTCACCATCAAAATCTTTCATCCAATCCTGGGTACGAACGATAAATCCTACGCTTGTTATCCCGGGGGTAACTTCTTTCGTCGCTACCATGTCGCCGTCTTCTTCCTGAAAAGGAATACCTTCGCCTGCGCCGCCGCCTTCTTCCCAAAACCATACATCCCAGCCGTCATATGCATCGTCACCTCTGTGATAGTGCAGCTTTACGGTTATTCCTTCCGCCGCGTGAACCGTTATTCCACTACACAACGCTGTCATAAACGGCGTGATCAGCAGAATTACTGCCATGAAAAATACGCTTACTTTTCTTCTCATTAGGAACCTCCTTCTCTACATGTTTGTCCGTCTTACATATCGTATACATTTTTCGCACCGGATTTTATAGATATCATTTGCGAAACTTTACGAAATTTTCTTCATTATATCATATCCCCGGTAAAATGAGAAGAAGTAACTTACATCAATCCACAAAAATTCAAAAAGAAGCCGCTCAATTACACCGCAGCTTCTTTTATAAATTACTTAGTTATTCCACACAGGCTCTAAATATAAACCGATACGCCCGATATTCTCCAAGTTCAACCGGCATCGGAATACCCGCTTTCATTAACGCAGAGCCATAATAACGTTGTCCGCTGTGTACATCCTCATAAACCGTATCGGACAACAGATTTTTCAACCGAACGTAACTGACCGTCATGTTTCCGTGATTTTCCAGCATTACTACATGCAGCAGCACCTGCTTTTTATCATCCGACACATGCATCCACGCCGCATACGCATCCTGAAAGGGGTTCGACAGCCGATAATAATCTCCGGTGCGAATCAACTCCTCATACTCCTTATAAAGCTTGATCTGTTCCCTGATCTCCTCCTTATCCTCTTCATTTAGCTTCGCCAGTGATAATTCATACCCGAATACACCCGTCATAGCCACAATCCCCCGCGTGTGCAGATTGATATTGCGTCCTGTCTGATGATTCGGTGTCGCCGACACATGGGCACCGACCACCGACATCGGGTAGAAGAAAGAGGTTCCATACTGAATTCGAAGCCTGTCCAATGCGTCCGTATTATCACTGCACCAGATCTGGGGCGTATAATACATCATGCCCGCATCAAATCTTCCGCCGCCTCCGCTGCATCCTTCCACCAGAATCTCAGGATACTGTGCCGTCAGCTTTTCCAGAAAATCATATACACCCAGAACATAATCATAGACTACCTTTCCCTGACTGTTTCCTGTCGAAAAAATATCTGTAATGCTCCGGTTCATATCCCATTTCACATATTCTATATTTCCCTGATCCAAAACATTACATATCTGCCGATATATATAATTTCGTACCTCCGCTCTGGAAAAATCAAGAACTAACTGGTTCCTTCCCCGAACCGGTTTCCTTCCCGGAATCTGTATAGCCCAGTCGGGATGCTCACGATAAAGCTCACTGTCTTCCGAAACCATCTCCGGCTCGATCCAGATTCCAAACTTCACTCCGATATCGTTAATCTTACGAATCAACTCGCCGAGGGTGCAACCCAGTTTCTCCTCATTAACCTGCCAGTCTCCCAGGCCGCTGTTGTCATCTCCACGCTTTCCAAACCAGCCGTCATCCATCACAACCATGTCGATTCCAAGCCCGGCAGCATCCTGTGCCAGCTGCAATATCGTCTCTCCGGTAAAATCATAATAGGCGGCTTCCCAACTGTTGACCAGTATCGGCCTGGAACAATCATTGTACCGTCCCCTGCATATATGCTTTCTGATACAGCGGTGATACTTTATGGACAGATCGCTAAACCCCCTATCCGAGTAACACAGTATCGTCTCCGGAACGGTGAACGTCTCCCCGGGTGCCAGAGAGTAATGAAACAGATCACTCTGCAATCCCATTATAACTCTCGTCTGTTCGTACTGATCTTTCTCAGCCTCACACATAAAATTGCCGCTGTAGACGAAGACCATCCCATAACAGCTTCCATTGTCTTCCGTCGTATCCGGACTCGCTACGATCACAGCCGGATTATACTGATGACTGGAAGTTCCCCTCCGACTTCCGATCACATGACTGCCGTGTGCGATTGCCGTACGCTGAAGATTTCGTTCCATCGCATGCCTGCCGTAGAAACTGATCAGGTCATAATCTCCGCTGATAAAATCCAGACAGGCGGAAGCCGCCTTTTCTACGGTAACAGTATTTTCACCATTGTTCCCAATTTCAACACTCCTCGTTATAATATCTTCTTCTTCCAATACACCGTATAACAACCGCACCTGCATTTTGCTGACACGGTCCTCTAAGGTAATCTCTAACGTTTCCGCTTCATGCAAGTCGGCATGGACTGCCGGTAATCCCGACAGCCCATACTTCCCTTCTCTGATATTGTATCCGACATAACGCAGGTCACAGCACTCTGATTCATCATGATTGCGAATTATAAGCCCGCTGTTCCTGTAATCTCCGATACCCATGGTGGGATATTCCTGCGGCAGCACATCCATAGAATAAGTTCTGTTATTTCCTACATCATATGGATTCCCTGAGAATCCTCTGTCATAGTAGGTCAACAGATAATCCATATTTCCGGATATCCTGCCCCCGTAATACAGGTGCAGGAGAAATCCGAAATCATCTACCTTCATCTGGTAGGTTGTCTGTTTTGTCTGTAATGTAAAAATTCGGTTTTGTTGTTGATAGAAAATTGCCATATATCTTACCTATCCTTTATTTAACCGCTCCGTTTACAACACCGTTCAAAATCTGCTTCTGACAAACGATATAGAAGATCAGGATCGGAATCAGTGAAAGCAAATAAGAGGCAAACGCTAGGTTATAATTCGTACCAAACTGCGACTGGAAATTCAACTGTGCAAGTGGCAGTGTGTTTTGCTCGGAGCCACCCATAACGATAAGAGGTGTCATAACGTCATTCCATACTGCAAGCGCTGTCAGGACAGCAACAGTCGCGTGCATAGGACGCATGATCGGGAATAAGATCTTCCAATATGTTCTCCATGTAGACGCACCGTCCACTTTCGCCGCCTCTTCCAACGCTATCGGTATATTTACAAGATATCCCGAATACAGAAGTACATTCATCGGCATATAGAATACCACATATAACACGACAACACCAAACCAATTCGCCAGTCCAAGCTCAGCCGTCTGTTTCGCAATAGGCATCATCAGAATTGCAAAAGGAACAAACATACCGCTGACAATAAACAGATACACAAAACTGTAGAACTTGCTGTGAGCCTTATTTCTTCCCAGCGCATAACCCATGAGGGAATGAACAGCTATGGATAATCCCACCGTAAGCAGTGTGATCAGCAAACTGTTTCTAAGAGAAAGCCAGAAATTTGTGATCCTCATGGCTTCCCTGAAATTATTAAGGCTCCATACCTTAGGCAGCGATAAAATACCACTGATACTGTTTGTCATCTCCGAAGGCTGTTTGAATGCGATCACAACCGTCAGGTATAAAGGAAATATGATTGTAGATAATCCGAGGATCAATAAGATCATCGCCGGTGTATTTACTTTTTTGTCCATCACATCTTTCATTATAGCTGCTCCTCCTTTTTACCGGAAAATTTCATCTGCGCTACAGAAACGGCCACGATCACGATGAAGAAAACAACTGCATTGGCACTCTGGAATCCGAACTGTCCACCTGACATACCATTATTGTAAATCAGGTAAGAAATAGATTCCGTACTCTGTGCAGGACCACCCTTAGTCAATGCCATGATCTGGTCGAATACCATCAGAAAGTTCTTAACGCAAAGCACCATGTTGATGGAAAAGAACGGAATGATCAAGGGGAATGTCAAATACTTAAACTGTTTCCATCCGGTTGCGCCGTCCAGTCCTCCTGCTTCATACACGTCTTCCGGTACGGTCTGTAATCCTGAAATATAAATGATCGTATTCATTGCGATCGCCTGCCATGCACATACGACCATAACACCGATCCAAGCAGCACTCGGATTTGATAAAATGCTGGACTTCAAAGCTTCAATCCCGATCATGTCCGCAACTGCGGGGATAATATATGTGAAAAAGTAATTGAAAATGTAACCCACAACCAGCGCTCCTAATATGTTCGGCAAAAAATATGCTCCGCGGAAAAAGCTCTTAGCTCTTATCCTACCATTCAGACCCAACGCAAGGATCAGACTGAGCACATTTACCACAATAGTCGATACGACCGCCAGCTTAAATGTAAACAAATATGATTTACCGACACGGGCATCCGTAAACAAGTCTATATAATTCCGAAAACCAATCCAGTCATAACTTCCGAATCCTTTAAAATTCGTGAAACTGTATATCACGCCGCGAATTAACGGAATGGTATTGAAGCATACGAATAACGCAAGAATCGGAATAGTAATCAATAAAAATGTTCTCTCTCTATCATTTTTCATAACCTATACTCTCCTTTTCTATTAATTCGCGGTTCCATGTTCTTTTTCATAATCCTGCACCAGACGAATGATATCTCTGTTATATCTCTGCCAGTCTGTATCAAACTTGCTTAAGAAGGCATCTACATCTTTATTCAGCAGGAATGTCTGTATCTGTGCATCTACCGCCATCTCGGAAGGATAGTAGTGATCCTGATAGTCCTTCATATTGCCCTCAAGAATATAATCGGTCATGCCATCCAGAATAGAAGGTAACTGGAAATTTCCTTCTTTGCAAGGTATCGCAGTCTGCGCATCAATATATTTCTGAAGATTCTCCTCTGCATACAGGAAATCCAGAACTTCGTACGCAGCCTCTTTATTCTTACATTCAGCCGTCACACAAAACTGAAGATCAATTCCTGAATTTAACGTATTGCCATCATGATCATCACATGCCGGCATAACGAAAGAATCGAGATTCAAATCCGGATTTACGGATAAAATCTGCGGAGCCGCATAACTTCCGATGGGATACATTGCAGATTCCCCTCTGGCAAAAGCGGTACATGCATCGTTATATCCGTATGCAAAAGGATCGTCCGGTCCATAATTCAACAATTTTAAGTACTTTTCGGATATCTCCCGGTACTCTTTAGAGAAAGTTGTCTGACCGCGATTTACTTGCTTCGTCGTATCCGCAGGTGATAAATCTACCGCCATGGAATTCCAAGGCGCGAGACAAGTCCAGGTATCCTTAAAACCGAAATAGAACGGAAGAATTCCTTCTGCCTTGATCTCATCACATAACGTTACCAATTCCTCCCAGTTCTGCGGTATTTCCCAGCCGTGCTCTTCAAACATGTCTTTGTTATATAACACGCCTGCCGCATTAGCTACATAGGGTACCGCATAAGTTCCGTCGGTGGGAACAAGTTCAAGAGCCTCATCAATATCCAAATATGCCTGATTAATATTCTGAAGCCCTTCGTAATCCGATACATCAGCCAATATCTCGGCCTCCACAAAATAAGAGTAGTTGATATCACCGCCAATTCCAATGATATCAGGATAGTCCTCCCTGATAAATCTTGTTCGCAATATTGTCATTGCATCATTAGGAGAACTGATTTTAAGATGAATGTCATCATGTGTCGCGTTAAACTCTTCTTCCACCGTGCTGAAATAATTGGCGGCTTCCGGTTTGTACTGAACGATTTCAATTTGAATCTTACCGCCGTCAGACGCGTTCCCACACCCTCCGACAGCCATCGCCGCCGTACAGCATAATGCCGCTTCAAGGTATTTTATTTTGCTCCTTTTCATAGCCTATCTCCTTCCCTGTTTAAGTATATAAATTATAACATACCATTTTGCTATCGATAAATAGCATGATATTTCATGTTTTATATCATTATGCTATTTTTATGCCATTACATTGAAGTCACCTAGCATTTTGATATATAATTGATTTAATACAGTATATGAGGTGACTTATGAGCGAAGTAATCTTTTCTGTTTTTCCGAGTGAAAACTTTATTGATCTGGGATTATATCAATTCGGCTGGGAGCAGTGTGATCCCTCCCATTCCTTCGGTCCTGCTGCCAGAAACCACTATCTGTTTCACCTGTGCCTGTCCGGAACCGGCACTTTGATTGCAAATAACACGCAGGGAGAATCCATTACTTATCAGGTTAAAAGCGGTCAGGGATTTATGATATTTCCTCATCAGGTATGCACCTATATTGCGGATCACGAGATTCCATGGGAATATGCATGGATAGAGTTTGACGGACTACGTGCCAAAGAAACCGTTGAATTGACCGGCCTCAATTGGAACCAACCGATCTATAAGGCGCACAACAAAGATATGGCAGAGACAATGAAGTCAGAAATGTTATATATTGTAAATAATAAAGATGCTTCACCTTTTCATCTGATCGGGCATCTGTATCTTTTCATTGACAGTCTGGTCCGCTCCTCCACATCCAATAAGATCAGTATGGGAAACAGTCTGCGGGATTTCTATATTAAGGAAGCATTTTCTTTTATCGAGGAAAACTTCCAGAACGATATCTCCGTAGAAGATATTGCGGCTTCCTGCGGATTAAACCGGAGCTATTTCGGCAAAATTTTTCATGAGAATATGGGAAAATCCCCACAAGAATTTCTTATATCCTATCGAATGACAAAGGCAACAGAGTTACTGAAACTGACCGGATTGTCCATAGCTGATATAGGAAATGCGGTAGGCTATCCGAACCAACTGCATTTCTCAAGAGCATTTAAAAATGTATACGGTATTTCACCAAGACAATGGAGATATGAAAACGGAGGCGTTCGCTCATAAAAACATACGAATACTCTTATTCCAGAATTTCTTTTTCCAGAATATACAATGCCCTCTCGTTTTCCTCCTGACAGTAGGCGATGATCTCGTCCTCGCCCTTATCGGCAACGATTGTGGTATCGGCGCCCAACTGCACGAAACAGACATAGTTCTCTATTGTCTCCATGCGGGAAGCTTGTGCCTTACACAGATTCTGGGGATAGTTATTGTTCTCCTCAATTATCTTTTCACGATATCTCTCCAATGCCGCCTCGACCGCTCCTACCTCTGTCTCCTTGGCATGAATGATGATCATCGTGTCTATATGAGAATCCATAACCTGTTTCTCGGCCAGAAAGTCCACATACATGTCTTCCGTGATCCCGGTCTTCTTCTCCAGCTCCTCTTTGGTCAGATCCACCTCCGGCCAGTACTGATCACCCATTAGTTCCTTGACACTGTCTTTTAATTGCGTCAATGTCACAAACTTTTCCTTATCCTGAAAAGGAAAATTACTTGCCTGCAGATCGTCGCTGATCTTCTGCATTTCAAATGCCTGACCGTTGCCTACGAGTTCATCCTTTGGAAGGTCATCGGTACATGCTGTCAGAAGAAGCATGCCTCCAATCTGGATCATTGCGATAGTTTTTTTCATTTTTGCTTTCCGCCTCCATTCTGTTTTTTTGTCGATTTGTTGTCGACTGTTTCTTTATTGTGTCTGTGCCTTGTATTTGATATACTATACCTAGTTTCTGCCAATATTAGAAAAATATGTATTTGTAAGGAAGAAGGATTTCATTATTCTATGTTATTTAACTCGTATATTTTTATTTTCATATTTTTGCCTTTAGTACTTCTGGGATGGTACGGACTGAATCACTACAAAAAACACACTCTTGCGAATCTGTTTCTGGCGGGAATGTCCTTTTGGTTTTACGGCTATTTTAATGTCAGCTATCTGGCGATCATCCTGTTCAGCATCGGAGTAAACTATCTCTTAAGTTATCTGCTGACGCGGGTGCCTAACGCCTCTTCTCATACCACACTGTGGAATCGTACCGGACTGATTATAGGAATCGTGGTCAATCTGGGCATTTTATTCTACTTTAAATATTATGATTTCTTTATTGAAAATATTAATCTCGCTTTTCACACAAATTTTACATTACAGCATATTCTGCTGCCACTGGGTATCAGCTTCTTTACTTTTCAACAGCTGTCTTTTATTATTGACAGATGTCTGGGGAAATGTGAACACTATTCCCTGATCAACTATGTCACATTCGTCACCTTTTTTCCTCAGCTGATTGCAGGTCCTATCGTCCTGTATAAAGAAATGATACCTCAGTTTGAAGATACCTCAAGGCGCGGTTTTCGGCCTGATTCTTTTTCCCGCGGTATCTACCTATTTGTGCTTGGTCTGGCAAAAAAAGTACTGTTGGCGGATACTTTCGCCCTAATGGCTAATTACGGATTTGCCCAGACTTTTTCTCTGGACAGTATCTCCACAGTCGCTGTGATCTTATCCTATACGTTTGAACTGTACTTCGACTTCAGCGGTTATTCTGATATGGCGATTGGACTCGGCAAAATGTTCAATATTGAACTCCCCGTCAATTTCAATGCGCCTTACCGTTCCTGCAGTATTAAAGAGTTTTGGCAGAGATGGCATATCACGCTGTCTCGCTTCTTCATCACATATGTATATATTCCGCTTGGCGGCAGCAAAAAAGGACGGGCGCGCATGCTTATCAACACTTTTATCATTTTCCTCCTAAGCGGTCTGTGGCACGGCGCGGCGTGGACTTATGTAGCATGGGGCGCGATGCACGGTCTTCTGGTCGTCTGGGATAATCTGGGCATCGTCGGTATTAGGGGACGCAATGAGAAAAGACCTGCCCGCTTTCATATTCCTGCGTGGCTGGGATGGATCTTCACCTTTGCCTTGTTTAATATGTCGCTCTTCTTCTTTCGAAGTACAAGCATGACGGCGGCGGTTCAGTTATTTAAGAATCTTTTCTCCGGAAACTTTACGGGAAAAATTTATGAGGTCGCGGCACAGTTAGATGTCTCTGAGATGTATGTGATCAGACAGGCTGTGGATATGGCAGCGCCGAACATGGCAAGCTACCTGTATCTGATTTTTATGTTCTTGCTGTTTGCACTGGCATTTTATCTGGTATTCAGACCTAATGCCTATGAACGATCCATGCGCGGGGATCTAACTTCAAAGAGATGTTGGATCATCTGCATTCTGTTAATATGGTGCATTGTATCTTTGTCGCAGGTGAGTACATTCTTGTATTTCAATTTTTAGTAATCGGTCGGCCATTCGCCAATGATATTATTAAATTAAGCCGAATGCGCCTGATATTATGTATGGCATAATTTTTTGCTTACATGACACTGAGTCTATAGGAAGGTATAAAGCATATGGATACGGATACGGATAGGAAATTTATAAAATCCTTTTTCATACGAACGGGAATCCTGCTGGCAGCAGTCATCGCTGTAGTGGTAATCTTTGACCCTTTTTATCAGTACCACAAACCACTTCCCGGTTTGAAGGCGGTACTGACAGACAAGGAATATCAGTGTATCGGCACGCTGCGCACCTTCGATTATGATGCACTGATCGTGGGATCTTCGGTCTGTGAAAATTATAACAATTACTGGTTTGACGGGGGATTCGGCTGTAACACGATCAAGGCGATCCGCTCTTACGGTGCCACCGCAGATTTGTGTTATCTGTTAGACAGCGCTTATGAGCAGCATGACTTGAAATATGTGTTTTACAATATTGACCCATCCTCTCTGTCGGCAAGCACGGAACCTACTTATGTATCCACAGGCTGCCCTATGTACTTGTATGATAAGAATCCTTTCAACGATTATCCATATGTGCTTAATAAGGATGTGTTGATGGAAAAGCTTCCTTATATGCTGGCCTATTCTTTTATCGGCGATTACGATGAAGGCGACTCCTATAACTGGGCACAATGGAAATATTTTGGACAGGATATGGCGATGGGTCTATATACCCGCCTTCCCTCTGTCAAAAATATGCAGCCGGAAACCGCAAACACCACAGAACTTTCAGGTAATATTGCTCTTCTCACCGCACAGGTAGAGGCGCATCCGGATACTACATTTAAGTTCTTCTTCTCACCCTACTCTATGCTCTGGTGGGATAACGCATACCGCAGCGGTGAGAGAGACGCCGTGATTTATAACGAGAAACAGGCGGTGAAGGCACTCTTGCAATATGATAATGTGGAGATTTACTTTTATCAGGATGATCGGGAGATTATTACGAATCTGGACAACTATATGGACATGATTCACTTTTCTAAGGATATTAACTATTATGTCTATGATAAGCTGGCAAAAGAGGAGGAACGGCTGACGATAGATAATTATGAGGCGCGATTGGACGGGATGTATGAATTGTCGCAGGAGATTGTGGAGGAGTTGATTAAGGAGTATTATGAGTAAATAATTTAGGCTGCCTAATTGGATGTAAATAGTGACGTATACTAAGGCTTTAAAGGGATAATTTTCATAGGGTTTTGTAACTTGAATGAAGTGAAAAGAATGGATATGAAAATAAGGTAAATATAAAAACTAAAGACACGAAAAGAATGGATGTTATGAAATTTATATCTTGGAATGTGAACGGATTAAGGGCTTGTGTCGGTAAAGGATTCTTGGATTTTGTGAAGGCAGAGGATGCGGATATTTTCTGTGTTCAGGAGACGAAATTGCAGGAGGGGCAGATCGACTTGGATCTTCCGGGTTATTATCAATATTGGAATTATGCGGAGAAGAAGGGGTATTCGGGAACTGCTGTTTTTACGAAGGAGGAACCTCTTTCAGTTTCCTATGGGATCGGCATTGAAGAGCACGACCATGAAGGACGTGTGATTACATTGGAATATCCGGATTTTTATTTTATCACCGTGTATACACCTAACTCTCAGAATGAATTGGCACGACTTGACTACCGTATGCAGTGGGAGGAAGACTTTTTATCTTATCTGAAGAAACTGGAGGAGAAGAAGCCTGTAATCTTCTGCGGCGATCTGAACGTGGCACATAAAGAGATCGATCTGAAAAATCCTAAAACGAACCGCATGAATGCCGGTTTTACGGATAAAGAACGGGCAAAATTCACGACTCTGACAGAAGCGGGATTTATTGACACTTTCCGATATTTTTATCCGGACTTAGAGGGCGCTTACTCATGGTGGTCATATCGTTTCAGCGCCAGAGCCAAGAATGCGGGGTGGCGTATCGACTATTTTCTCGTGTCGAAATCTTTGAAAGACAGATTGCAGGATGCACTGATCTACAAGGATGTGATGGGTTCCGATCACTGTCCCGTGGGACTGATTATCAAATAGTGCTTTAACCGGTTTCGCGCGGCTATGAATTTGTAGCCGCGCGTTTTCTGTTCAGAGTATATGACTGAAAGGCAAGAAGCAGGATATACGCTAAATCTCCAATAACATTGATCAGGTCTACTATACCACCCAAATCAAAAAAATCTGAAGAAAAGTTCCAGTAAACGTACAACGAACGAAAATAGAACGCAATCATAATGATAACAACCGCATAGATATATTTGACATTCAAATGCCTCTTATTATTAAAAAATCCTAGAATAATAAACGGCGCAACACAATAAAAAAAAATATACAACTTAGAATCCAAAGTCAATGTACCGTTACCTTTCATAAGCATCGGTAACATATGCAAGAGAATCGCGAAATACACTGCACCTTTCGCCCATAAGCAGACACTCATAATCCATCCGACCCGACGGGGAGACAGCTCGTTGCGTACGGAATAATATAATCCGATTCCCATTAGTACAAGATATACAAAGTTGTACGCTATAGCTCTTACCATCCATACGTTTATCTCTGTATCTGCCGCCTCAGATACTGATCCCCGCGGAATAACGCTTATTATCTCAAATAGACCCATTAACAGAAAGGGTACACATGCCACAGCATACAGCGCAGTCTGAATCAATAACGGAGCAGAGGCCGTAATCACGGCTTCTTTCTCTATATCGCGAACATGTTTTTCACCCGAAATCAGTTCATCCAGGGATATTTCAAGCTCATCTGCAATGCGTTTTGCCGTAATTAAATCAGGGTAACGCGCTCCGCATTCCCACCGTGACACTGCCTGTCTTGTGACATAGAGCTGGTTTGCCAGTGTCTGCTGTGTCATTCCTTTTTCTTCTCTGCATTTCTTTAACTTCTCTCCAAACTCGATCTGCATCATAATCGTATCCTCTTTTCTTGGCAGTTTTATGATTTTATTGTATCTAAATATTCGAATAATGGAAAGAAACACTTAAGAACTCTGTGGGAAACAGTCTGGTAACATGAAAAAAAGCACTTATTAATCTTTATCCCATACAATGTCATCCTCTTTAGTAAACTGATGACACTCGGAATCATTCTCAATATCCTTTAGCATTTGGATATCTATTGCATCGGGAGATTCTTCTTCAATATTTTCCCAAGAACGAGTGAATTTCTTTATAATATGTTCCCATATCTTTTCAGCATCATCGTCACTCATAACGGTAACGGCATCGATAATTTTTTCTTTTACTGCTGTCATGCTATACCTCCTTATAAATCTGCCCACGATTATCAATTCGCTCTATATATAATACATCACCGTTTCGGCTAAAAATAATCCGATAATTTCCAACTCTCAAGCGATAACCATTTATACCCTGTAACTTTTTCACATCGCCGGCAGGAAGATTTTGAATGGCATTACGAATCCGATTTCGTGTAATAGTCCTTTGCTTTTTCAGAAACTTTTCAGCTTGCTTTGAATAATAAATTTCCAATGAATATCCCCTCTTTCTTCGTAGGTAGAGAGGATGTCGTCAATATTATTTCCAGTCCTCCCTGCGGTTATTTAGTTGTAAGCAAGGAGTTCTGGCAGAGGTCTCTCTGCATAGACACGGATTTTAGAACATACCCGTTAAGACATCAATAAGACTCTTAGATTAATTCTTTGCTTGAAATGATTCTATCACATTCTTTTTTTCACTACAACACGAACATAATTAAAAATTCCGTTTTTTCTTTACACTTTGATGTATTCCATTTCTTTTTTACTTATCTTGCTACAGAAAATCCAACGAAACCACCTTGTCCGACTTCATGAGAATATCATAAATCTCCGTGCGTTCCGTAGGCTTCTTCACATAGAGAACCATATGCACGGAAACTCCCTCACCGGCAATTCTGGACTCACTCATATCCATGGAATCTATCACGACCCCCGCATCCTTCAGATCCTGTATGACGATATGCAAATCCCTGCTTTTCTCAAGATCAATGAATACATTACAATAACGGGAGTGTCTGGTAGCGAAACGCTCCACAAAAGGAAGCACATGCAGCGAGAGCAGCATCATAACAGTAATCAACACGCCTCCCTCGATAAATCCGATTCCCACAGCAAGTCCGATACACGCACTCGCCCAGAGCGTGGCTGCAGTCGTCAGTCCTCTGACACGATGCTTAGATATGATAATCGTACCCACACCGATAAAACCTACCCCGCTGATCACCTGTGCCGCCATACGGTTCATATTAGCCAATCCGGGAAAATGAATCTGAATATATTGTTCCGTCAGCATAACCAGAGTGGCGCCAAGACAGACCACGGTGATCGTCTTCGTGCCTGCACCGCGGTGCTTCATTCCGCGGTCAAGACCGACGATACCTCCTAAAATGGCCGCCACGATAACGCGAATCAATATATTCTGCATATTCCATGCTGCAAAGTCTACCGGGATCATATGTACTCTCCTGTTTTACCATATGTATTGATGCATAAATCCATACATCTGTTTCAAAAAAGCTGATACATCACAAACTGCATAAGTGCATGTACCAGCTCTTTTTATTATTTTATCTTACCATTATGATCTTTACAACCAAATTAGAAAATTTATTGCGAATAATCCACAATATAGTACTCATAGGCATTCACTATAGTTGTCTTACCATATGTGTCTGTCCGCTTAAATCCTCTGCCATAATTGGCATGTACATGCCCGTGAAAAAAAAACTTCGGTTCATATTTCTCCATCAGAGTCCGAAAAACTTTAAATCCACGATGGGGCAGATCTTCCAAATCATTAATCTGATAAGCAGGTGCATGAGTTACAAGAATATCAAACCCTTTATTCCACCATAGCTTTAATTTCAACTTCCGAACCCGTTTTCTCATTTTCTGTTCTGAATACTGATTACTTGCTCCCGGTATATATTCCATGGAACCGCCCAAACCAAGGATACGGATTCCCTCATGCACATAGATATCATCCTCAATACAGATGCATCCTTCCGGCGGCGTCTTCTCATATCTTTCATCGTGGTTACCCATAATATAGAGTAGCGGCACATTACAGAGTGTGACAAAAAAAGACAGATATGCCGGTGACAGATCCCCACATGAAATAATGAGGTCAATATCCTTCAATTTATCCGGTTCATAGAAATCATACAGATATTTAGATTTCTGATCAGCAAGCACTAAGATTTTCATTAGAGCCCTCCATTTTCATCTGACTCGTTCTTCTGATTTCCGGAATTTTTCTCCGTACCGGATTCATCTACTTTAACACCCAGAAAATTTACAAGTGTCCGGGCTTCATCCGTCAGTTCGTCTAATTCCGGAATTCTTCCGATCACATTCTCTGCCAGCCAATCCATGGTAATAATCTCTTCCGGTCCCAGACTCTCACCTTTCTCGCACTGTACAACGCCTCCCTGAGCATAGATCGGACCGTCAAAAGGATGAAAAGCTCCTGCGCGTATCGAACTTTTCAGAAATTCAATAAGTCTGTTGGTTCCGTGAGGCATAGACTTTGAGCAGATGACATCAATGACATCCGCCGACATTCCCCACCAGTAATTGACCGCCTTCTTCCCTTTCTGTGTCTCCGCCTCCGTGCTGCCGCCGCTGTAAATATTCCTAATTATTTTCTCATAAAATTTTCCCCAGTCCCAAATCGGTGTTGCAAGATTTTCAAGGGTCCCGTCTTCTCTTTTCGCATAGAGACCATATGCTCTGGAAGCACTCTCCGGAGTAATCATATCGCTGTCAGATACAAAGACGATTCCTTCCTGCTTCAGTCTTTCTCTGGCATCCATTCCTTTAACTTTCGTCCATTCCAGATGAATCTGCACATAGGGATTGATCATTTTAGCCCCCAGAGCAAATGCGTTAATGTTCGCCAGAGTGCCGTAGATCGGATAATCTGCCACGTATCCGAGCCTGTCGGTTCTGGACAGCGCCGCCGCAATAGCGCCCATCAGGAACTTAGACTCATACATCCTTGCATAATATGTACAGATAGAGGAATAGGACATCTTGATCGAACAGTTATATATTTTTACTTTCGGATGATGAACCGCAGAACGCACACTCTGGTTTATCATCTGCGTGGCTGTCGTAAAGATCAGCTCACAGCCAGCCGCGATCGCCTGCTCAATGGCCTCTTCCACTTCCTCCTCCGTGTCGGCCTTATCAAAAGCCATCGTTTCTATTTTACCGTCAAACGCCTGCTCCAGATACAATCTTCCCAATTCGTGAGCATACGCCCAACTGGAAGTTTCCGTCGTCTTCATATAAATAAATGCTATTTTCAGAGAATCCGGAATTCCCGTCGGAAGCAGTTTATTCAGAAGAGAGGATTTAACCTGTTCAGGAGCCTGCACAAGCTCTACCTGACTGCCTTGATCGGCAAGGGTGATCTCTGTCCAAATTTTCTGGAGTGAGCGGCTTATTTCCTGTTCTGTTTCATCTATAACCTTATCGTATCCGTATATTTCTACATAAATCAAAAAAGCATCGGATACATTGATATCCAATTTCTCGCCATGTGCCTTGTTGAATGCAAGCTCGAAGTTATAGCAGGCAGAATGCAGATCCATTCTGTCATCATCACTCCAGACTTCATCCTCTGCTTTTCCCATAAGTTTCAGAAGCTTTTTATAACTCCCTTCTTTGGAAAAGCAGACATCATAACTTTGCGAAACCTCATAAAAATCCAGAAATTCATAATACAGGCGATTTTCCTTATCATCTGATCTCTTGGGAACCAGACGGGTAACGCTTGCGGAAAGGCTGTAGGTTTTCAAGTACTTCATAACACTGACACGCTTGTTGCCTTCCTGCACATAAAACTGATTCATAAATTCATAAGCGATGATTGGGTCGTTGATCCCGTCATCAATCTGATGGTTATAAAGCGATCCCCACTTCATCCCAAATTCCGAGTTCTCGGGAAGAAGCGGCATAAAATTATTGGCGAACGCATTAGACCGCCCCACCGTCTTCGTTCCTACGATCTTAGATAGCGGAATATCCATGATTCCCAGATTCTCAATTGATGCCACTTCGGTATAAGATATCATTTCATCCAGTACCGGAAGATAAGGGTATTCACCCTTTGTGAGTGCGGTCCGATAACTGCGTCGTCCCTGCTTTAACGCTGCTGCATAATCATTAGATGCCATAACAGTACCTTCCTTGTATAATAATATGTATTAAAATATTTTTTATAGTTTATTCTTATCTTACCATTTCATGTCGAAATTGAAAAGGTTATATCGCACATGTTTCTATTTCAAATATGTGAAAATACCCCGCCGTTTCCGACAGGGCATTTGAGACTACTTATCACCATCTTTTTTCTTTTTAATGTTCCTGATAATACAGACTGCCGCAATTACGATAAAAGCAACGGTGATAACTACTTCAAATATCTCGTACATTCCTCTTCCCTCCTTATCTTAAGCGGTTTAAACTGATCCGCTTTAGTCACATGCCTTAATCCGGTTAATTAATAAAGATCTCCTACCACGTTTTCTCAAATGTCATTCCCCACTCTAACTGAAACGGGCTGTCAGAAGCCGCTTTGATTTCTTCATAAATCTCGCGCCGCTCATCACTACTCTCCTCTGCCCAATATTCATATCCTACAAAATAACTTTCCATAAGGCTATCCCACGAATCAAATGTATTCTGGATAACCTCCGCGGTCTCCAGCGACTTATCTAAAGCCTCTTCTTCGGTATAGTATCCCGCGAGATAATAGTATCCCAGAAGTGACATTGCGCGGCTGTAATCCCATCCTGCCGCAGCGTCTGAACCATACTGTTCATATAAAGCGAACCAATCTACGTAATTCTGCGCCTCTTCCTCACTTACATCAAAGTTCTCAAGAATCAAATCAACCCGCTCTGCTTCAGAAACATCCGCGAGCCCGGATTCTGCCAATATGTCCATCTCTTCTGCAAAAGAGACACGGTGTCCTTCTGTTAAAAGCCAGTCCATTGTCTCCTCCGCTGTTTCATGATCTGTAACATCCCACCACTCGCTCAGAAGATTCTGAACCATACTTTTACTGTTCTCATCTGCAGGCGCCCCGCCAAACAAAGTGTAATCCCAACGGTTAGCTGCTGTCAGAACAGCACATGTATTATTAAACCACTGAATCGTATCTGTACTTTCCATTGCTGATGCTTCTTCAATTTCCGGGGCGTTCTCCTTAAATGATCCGCATACATTATTAAAATATTCTACTTCTGCATCATTCATTTTGATAGCTACATATAAAATGCTGTAATAGGCATACTCTGTCTCACCGTACAGAATACGTCCATTGCCACTGATATCTTCAATAGTTACTGTACAACTATAGGTTTCCGCCACATCCATACCCGGAACAGACGGATTATCAATCAATGTCATTTCTGACATCGGATAGGAAGCGTTTATCATATCTTTCCAATTATCCATGTCAATAACATTTGCACCATAAATATTTTTCGCCATCTGCATAACCATAACCGCCTCGGAATCATTTTCGCTGGCTGCCGCAATCCAGCCCTCTGCTCCGGTTCCTATATCTTCCTGCATCCATTTCTCATTCAACTGAATGCTTACAGTCTCATCCTCAGAAGTAAATTCCTTCATAACTACCTCTTTGTTACCACATCCTGCAAGCACCAATGCAAGCATTATGACAGCCGCTATTACGTTTCTTGTTATCCTTTTCATAAATACACCTTTTCCTTTCCTATTGAGTTTTATTTATAATCCTTCACTAATTGCTTATTCTTCCTCTAATTCCGTGATAACCACCACAGAATCCCGAAGCACATTGTCGTTTTCGATCGGATTGCCTGCACAAATCACTTTCTGAAGCGATGGCAGCTCTGCAAGCGGTTTCAGATCCGTAATATAATTCTCTGAAATATCCAAAATTTCCAAAGAAGACATTCCTGCCGCAAAGTTAAGATCCGTCAATTCGTCTTCACTCAAATACAATTCTTTAAGTTCCGGAAATTTCTTAAGAAAATCCATATGTTCATCCAATGCTACATAATCCCAGCCTCCGATTAATGCTCCGTTAAAGCGCTCAACCCGCGTATTTGTAATCAACTGAGTATTATTCATATGCAAAATTTCCAACGTGGTATTTTCAGTAATAGCATCAAAATCTAGCTCACAGTACATACTACTGATATCTAATTCCTTAAGGTTTGGCATTCGGAAAACTCCCGATATATCGTCATAACATATTGAACCTTGAATATCCAAAATTTCCAACGTTTGAAACGATTCTATATCAGCAATCTTTACCTCATTTGACGCATTATGGTCATAGGAAAGTTTCTTTAATGAAGTTAGATTTGACAAATCTGCTCCTTCCGGCAAATCACAATAAATTAAATTAAGCTCTGTCAAATTAGTCATGTTCTCGATAAAGGAACAGTCTTCAAAACCATCAAGTGTCAGCTTTCTTAATTCTGTCAGATTATCTAATTCCGGTTCGGGACAGCCGTAAGGTATTTCCAAAGAAAGCTCCTGCAAATTTATCAGCTCCGACACGGCACTCACCTCTTTTAATTCCATACATCTGGAAATTGAAAAACACCTTAGTGTCTCGCACTCCTCTAATCCGTAGAGAGCGCTAAGCTCTCCACATTCTATTTTCAATGTATCCAGATGTTTCAGGCTACTGACAAATTTAATGGACTTTAGTCCATCTGCACGCAAAGACAGCTTTTCCAAATCCTGAAGTTTCCCAAGAACTGCAAAATCTGTCAAATTTACATCACTTTTCAAAAAAAGATTTTTCAAATGCCTTACATGTATCAACGCATCAATATTGTCAGGCTCACAATAAGAAATGTACAGCGTCTCTAAATTTTCAAATGCTTCGATCCCGTTCAAATTTTTTAAATTGCCATTTAATCCTAATTCTCTGACCAATCCCGGATCATCCAGCATGTTCGCAGCTTGTGCCGGATTCGCAAAATAAGCACTGACACTCTCCAATGGAAGCCCTCTAATATCTTCTGCATCAACCACAGCGCTTACATCCAGTTTTTTCAGATTGGAAAATCGAGACAGACCGCGTAAACTGATACCCTCCTCAACATAAAAGGTCATCCACACAACGCCATCTCCGGAATCATCCTCTGCATCCGTTTCAAAACCTTTGATTACATTATCCGTCGGTGGTTCAAAACTGTATCCAATCTCCCACCATTCCCGATCGTGCTTTATAATAAGCTGCTGCATCTTTGCCAGCTCACTTTCAGGGACATCTTTTGCCGGACGTTTATACACACTTGAAACAAACTCTTCCATTACGCCGGTAAAATCAGCAACTTCTTGCGTTTGATCTGTCTGTTCCACATTTGGAGCGGTGAAGGTCTCTTTCGCTGTCTCTTCCTCATTTTTTGTTTCATCTATTAATGGCGCTAAATTTTTCTCATAAGATGCTCGTAGCTGCTTATAGTTATTCACGACATCTACCAGCGCAATTATCGAAACCAGAATAATTCCCAGCGCAATGCCTATTTGCTTTCCACGAGTCTTCTCTTCCTTTTTACGCTTTTTTTGCTCTATAGGAATCGAGATTTTAGTTTCTTGTTGAGCCATCGTGAACTCTGCATTCCGGCTTGCGATTTCTCTTATTCCGTTTCGTGTGTCATCGCCAAAAATCTTGTTAACTCCATAAATCAGATCCTGTACAAATCCCAGTCTCGACATATCCAGTGCCTGTAAATGGGAAAATTCTTTCGGCAAATCATAAGGATCCATATCACGATATGCCGGAATTAATACTTTTTTCTCCCCATGTTTAATCAGAGAAAGATACCTGCTCCATTCATTTTTAACCCAGGCGGCCTGAATATTTTCCGGCGAAGTTCCGACAACGATCATAGCTCTGGCAGAATGAAGTGCAGCAAAAATATATGGTTCATAGGCTGCACCCGGTTTATCCTGCAGTGTGATCCTGGCGAAAAATACCTTGAAATTATTGCGTACCAGTTGGTAATATAGTTCGTCAGCCAGTACACTGTCTCTTGTCCTGTTTCCGTTTTCATCCGTCTCCTTACAGCAGATAAAAATATCATAAGGCACTTCTCTCTGTGATACCTGCAAAATGCCTCTTTGGATCGTATCTATAACTCTAGCTTCCTGTTCATAGATTCCTGCCTGAACTGCGTCGGCATATCGAAGCGCTGCCTTGTAATCCTCATCCGCCAGAATCGATGTATACTGTGCCCGATTGACAGTGGGAATCTTCTTATGCGTCGCCGGATCATCCACATACTCTATTCCGTAGCGGCATAGAACAATTCCCCAGTAAGCCTCGCTGTCTGTCTGCTCTTCTTCAAGAATATGCTCATACATCGCCATCGCTTTATCATAATCATTACTTCGCCTATAATGATTCGCCCGGTCATACAGCCTGAGACGTTTTTCATCATCAAACTTCGGCAATGTCTGATTCGTTCCGCAATAAGGGCATCTTGCGGTTGTCATGCCCTCTTTGATCTCCAGATCACCACCGCACATTTTACATATCAATACAGACATTTTCTATGCTCTCCTCATTTGCCGTACTTACATATTCTATCTCTTTCTTGTAATAGTCCCGTTATTCGTTCACACAGACTGGAAGTGTTATCTGTATCACCATTAAGCGCTGCTGCCTCTATCTCTGTAAATAGAACTGAGATTTCTTCTTCAATCTCCTCCGTGATCTCTTTGGATAAAGGATTGCTGTAGCGGATTTCTTCCGCCAGCTTATGCAGTATCTCCCGAATCTGCTCTTCCTCACATTGACCGATCAGCAAATTTACCCGCAACTGTAATTCCTTCATTTTTATCAATTCTTCTTCAAGCTGTGCATCCTGCCGAAGCGTCTCCGTTCGCGCCGCCCTCACAACGAAAAAACCCATAACCGCCCCGGCTAAAATTATCATTTCTATCAGTGCTGCCGCATATATCGGAATCTTTTCGGAAAATCCCATCAGAAGCAGGCTGGACACTATCTGCATGATCAAGTACAGCACGCTGTTTCTGAGCATAGGGAAATCATATACTCTGTTCTTTATAAGCACCTGACTTTTCATCATTTCATACAGCGTATAGACCTGCATTAATATTGCGGATACAGAAAAGAAATAGGCAGTCCAGAACACAATATTTTTGGCAAACGGTATAGTAGCTATATTGTAAATAAGGAAAACAAAAGCAATCAGAATATAACCCCGCAAATATTTTTTCCTGTTCATATTCTCTATTCGCTCCTTTTTCTGCCGCAGTTACTGCAGAAATTACCGGTATTTCCGAGCTGACCGCAAGGGCAGTTCCAAGCCGCCTGCAACATTTCACCCATCGCCTGTCCCATCTCTACACCCTCTTTGGCTAACGGAGAAAGAGCATCTTTAGTCATATTCATAACACCGCCCATGGCCCCCAGTCCTACACCGAGTCCGGTCAGATCTCCCAGCGCTGATGTTGTGCCTGTGCCGTTTGCAATGCCGTTTTTCATGGCTTCCATTCCTACCAGACGGGATGTTTCCTGTTGATAGGTATATCCCTTCATCTGCATTTCCGCTGCTTCCGCAGCAGCCTGCATCTTATATCCTTCCGCCTCTGCACTCTTCTGAATCTTCAGGATTTCCGCATTGCCTTGTGCCTCGATGACCTTAAGACGCACCTCGGTCTGTGCTTCTACCGCCTTACGCTCCGCCGCTGCTTCCGCTTCCTTACGCCTGATTTCTTCCTGTTTAACGAGAAGATACTGCTGTGCATACTGCTCTTTCATACGACGATAATTCGAATCATCATCCGGCGTAATCACCCGATTAATAAAAAAGTCCGGCATTATTAATCCGTACTCTTCAAACATACTGTTGATCTTCGTTTTCAAAATATCAGAAAGACGCATAAGCTCGGCATCAATTTCTAAAATACTAATATTTTCTTCTTTAATGATCTGAGCCAGGCTGCTTTTCACCTGTGTTATCACCAGAGATTGAAAATACCCTTTCTCTCCGTTCTCACCAAGCAGATTTTCCCGATCAAAACCGGACGCTGTGCCGATGACCTTCAACAATAATTTTCTGGAATTGCTTACACGAATATTGAACTCTCCGCAAGCTCCGATTTCTATGGGCATCCCGGAACGCGGCTCTAAAAAGCGAATCTTAGAATCTGTTCCCCATTTAATCCCCATCTGTGTCGCCAGATTAATATAATATATTTCTGAGTGAAAAGTTCTCTCCGTGTCGGAAGGAAGTTTGAAAAACTGATCTAAAAGCGGAAGTCTCTGAGTTTCCAGCGTATATCGTCCCGCTCCGAATACATCTAATGCGCGCCCGTCCTTGAAAAATACGGCTTCCTGGCTTTCATGGACAATCAACTGCGTACCCATCTTAAAATCTTCTGCCGGATGCTTCCATACAAGTGTTTCATTGTCCTCATCATATTTGATAATACTTACAAGGCCTTCTCTCTTTATCTGCTGATTCATACCAGTCCGCAATTTCTCCTTTTAATCTTCTATAACCATATTCTGCAATGCAAATTCCAGACAAAGCTGCATAATCTCATTGCGGGTTCTTCCGGTCTCTTTGGCAACCCGATCTATCTCTACCAACATATCAATAGGCATTCTCATGGAAATAACCTTGGATTCGCTTGTATATTTCTGCGGATGAATAACGAGTTTTTTTTCTTCCAAAATATGTACCCTCCGTTAGTGAATACTATTATAATACAAATGTATTCTTGCGTCAACTGTGTGTGGCTTACGTAATAAAAACCCAGAAGGCATTTAGCTCTCTGGGTTTTCTAATTATGGGTCCAGCTGACCCATAACTATGGTAATTCTATTAAGTTATATTAAGCGTTCTTTTTGGCTTAACCCATCTTCAATTATTTTATAAGTGTTCAGTAGAAAAACTACACCGCATTGTTATTATAAATCGGAAGTTGTCAACCCACATTAACCATGAAAATACCACCGTCAAAGTAAATATCTTCGCCCCTTTCGTCTTTATAGAAAGACACCTTTTCTTCCCCTATTTTACTAAATCCAAGGGAAGTCAACAGTCTGACCGATGGTAGATTATTCAAGGCTGTTCCAGCTATAAATCGTTTGCTGCTGTCTCTTGATAACCATTCCATCAACATTTGCATACTTTCCTTTGCGTATCCCATCCCATGATATTTACTATGAAAGCAATATCCACACTCATAACCGTCATCGTTCTTATGAAAGTCGATATATCCAATCATCTCTTTTTGAGCGCACACAGCAAAACACATATGCTCCTTATGAGGCGATAATTTTGCCATACATTCAGCTTTTTCCCGCACTTCCGCTTCATCTAATGAATGCGGAACATCATACTTTGAGAACTCAGATTGACTAAAATCTTTCCATATTTCGATCAGGTTTTTCCAATCATCTGATCTAATGTATCGAATATTCAATCTTGATGTTTTTAGTATCATGTTTTTATCCCCACTCGATCTGGCCCCTTTTCCCGTTTGGTTTCAGCAGATGCTGTCATCTCTCCTAAATCAATTTGATTCTTAACATTTACAAATATTTCCCCACTTGTTCTGCACTTATCTGATACTGATCACAAATTCTCGTGATAATCTCATGTTCAGGTATACTCAAGCTCCGCAGGATTCTTACCGTTCCACCCAACGTCTTTTCATGTTCTTCCCGTAACTCTGTAATTGTCCGATTCCGCTCGTCGAGCTCTTCCTTCTGCTTATCAAGCTCGCCTTTCTGCGCATCTATCGTATCCTGCATCTCATCAATCATATACTGCACTGTATTTCTGTCAAGCTCGTACAGTTCTTTCGAGAACATCTCCATCACCCTTTCCACATTCCGACAAATCTC
>JAAUZX010000057.1 GCA_014804365.1 Lachnospiraceae bacterium | reverse complement strand
TTCCATGGTTCCCGTTTGTCTTCAATCACTTCAAAATATTTCATAATGGAATTATTCATGTTTCTTTCTCCTTTGATATATTCGTTCTAAAACAAGTATATCAAAAAATGACAAAAAAATCGACGGATTATCCGTCGATTTTTTTCATGCGTTTACCGTGCTAGTTATATAGACACAGAAAATGTTACAGAGATAGAAGGATTTATTCAAGAAAAATATTATAGGCAGGAAGATGGTTACGCTTTATTCATTGGTGCAGCGTTGCCAGAGTGGGATGCAGGAACAACACAGATTACCAACGTGGCATATCAGATAGACGACGGAAGTATGACTGTGTTGGGGACAATATCGTCGGATAAGTTTACGTATAATAAGCCGACGTGGTCTGACTGTGGAGGTTGCTTGACATTGGTGCTGGATAGTAAACTGGCGGATGCGACTGTAGGGACACATACCCTTAAAATCTATTTTGTCATAGGTGAAAAAGAGTATATGATTGTTGGTAAGACGGAGTTAGTGGATGAGTGGATTTCAGGTGAAGGTACAGCGTGGAAATGGGGCGGAGATATGGAATACATATCATCCCAAAAAGGTGTATCAATTGAAATGTTATATGCACGCGGATATACATTTCAACAAAATGAGCGATGGACTAAATTACAGTTAGTTCCATCGGGAACAAGCGCAGCAGCATTAACGGCAGCGGTTCGTTATACGGACTCATTTAGTTCATCTAGTAGATATTCTATGTTTTACACAGGTAAAAACGGATTAAGATATTCGCTTGATGAAAAAATAATTCCAAAGGAATATGAGATATATGGTTGGTTTGGAGATATTACATTGGCTAATGATATTGCTGATGGATATTATGATGTGTTGGTTTTTGCATCTACTGGGAGAATTTATAGAGAAAAAAAAGCTTATTATGCATCCAGTAAACCAATCATTTATAATGTAAGTCGTAAATACTATCGAGAGTGGTACAATGATGAAAAAGATCAGACTGTCTTTTCGGATGATACCGGAAATTATGTTTCTGTTTTTGTATATGGATTAAATCTTGGGAAAAATAATATCCCGACATTTTATAATGCTGACGGGGACAAAGTTTTAGCAAAGTATGTTGAGGAAGACCCTAAGTGTGGTTATAAACGTGGTAATAAATGGGGCAACTTTTATTGTCTAAAAAAAGTAAGTACAGACATGGGATTAGAGAACTATGTAGATGCTCGTGTGATAGTAGCTGGCGATGCGCTTTATGCTGGCGGAGCAGGGCATTGTGAGACGAGAGTAGGAAACGAAGGCATTTATTTTACGGAATATTTAGAGAATGGGCAGTTGTACGATAGTTCACCAGGTAGAGTCAGAATATATATTGGAGAAGGCGTTAATTGTGATGAGGGAGATCTGGTTACATATGAAATGTTAGCTTATTTATCGATTGATAACATGCCAACTTACAAGAATACTGCAGTTGTTCAAAGAAATCCAAATGGAAAATACATTGAATTTAGTGAAGAATCAATTATTTATAAGAATTGGCAGAAAGAATTTAGCTTTAAATTGATGAAAGGTGATACCATATTATCCTCACGCAAAGCTGAGCAACCGGAGTGGTATATAAATATTCATTCCGCCGACTCACTGCTCGTCTCAGCAAACTGTTCATGGGAAGTCCATGCGATTAGTGAGATTACTCAGACTCTTTATAGTGGCACAAATACAAGCAGCAATACCGCGTCTGTGTTAACCAATGCACAGTTATCCAAACTAGCCCAAATGGGAACAGTCAGAGTGTGCATTTATAATGCAGACGGTACTGTCAGGGAACGGAAGTTAGTATATTTCCAATATGACGGATCGGAAATTTCCTTCCCCATCAACATAGAAACCCTCTCCGACTGGCAAGTCAAAGTCGTAGATTACAAAGGACAGCCTATTCAGGATGCCGAGGTGACTTACCGCAGACAAACGAAAATGACGTCAGATAAAGGTATTGTAACATTGACTGATTATGTACCAGGCAGTTCACTCAGTATCAGTAAGTCGGGTTATGTTACATATACAGTCGATTCTTTTGTCAAAGACCCGACAGGCTGTACCACATGCAGGCTGTTGAATGCAGGCGGTACATTCGAATACGCCTATATGACATTAAACGGTAAGGTAACGGATTTGCTTACCAAAGAAGTGACGATCAATACATATTATAAGACCACTGACTTTACAATCGATTATAAAGTATATGGTGCATATGAGACCTGTGAATTATATTCCGGGAAAAAGAAGGTTGCAGAGAGCAGCAACGGTAAGTTTTCTAATCTACGGTTCAGTTCCTTTCAGGTAGGTGAGCCCGTCTATTTGTATGTGAAAAGAAAGCCGGAGCAATCAGATAAGATAAGAGTTGGTATTCAAGTGATCAAACTAGACCCGAAAGTGCTTGAGTTTTCCATAGGTGATGATATGTCTGTCAAGGCGCCCGATCAAATACCTATTATTGGCGGCAGAGAACTGAAGATCGATCTGGGAACGTTGCCGGTACAGACGAAGATATCCGCAGATGATAAGATTCAGATCGGAATCAACGTCGCAGAATTGGCGAAGAAGGAAAAAGACTGGTTTTCTACGCTGAAAAAAATGAATAAGAACAATTTTTCGAAATATCTATCTGAAGCATATGAGAATGATGAAAAAGATAAAATAAAGCCGGAATTTAAAGTAATGGGATATCTTGAAGGTCCTATTACTAATTCAGATTATCTAAAGGGAAAACTTTTGATGGAAATTTCGATGAAGTATAAGAACGAAAATCAATATAGTATAGTGGGAGTACCTGTCGTTGTTGAATTTTCGATTTCCGGGAAAGCAAATGCCGATGGAAGTATTACGTTTACTGCGGAACAGGGATTTTCGGGTGGAAAAGTAAGAGTCGGCGGGGAAATCGGTGCTGGACTCTATGGCGGTGTAGGTCTTGCCAAGGTCGCTTCGGCTGGCATCTATGGCGCGGCAGCCATAGGTCTCCAGTGGGATATATTTCCGGTTGAGGTCAGAGGGGTCAATGAGTTTTATGTCAAAGGCAACGCTGGAGTTAAAGTGAAGATTCTGGGCAAGGATGTTGCGAAATATGCATTGATAGACGGCACATGGTATATCATAAACAATGATACGAGTGTAACTGCATTGTCAGATGATTTATCGGAGTCAGGCGTTTATAATATCAACAACGATGCAATCTATGAAAATCTTAGCCGTGCATATCTTAAGGCAGACGGAAATATGCCGGACTGGGCATCGAACAGCCAGACCTATGAGGACGGAAGCATCAATGAAACGATTCTACAAGGGGCTGCCTGCTTAGACATCGTTCCGCAGGTGATACGTATGGGCGATACAGTCATGCTGTTCTATCTTACAGATGCAGGAACAGGACGTGATGCGGCGAACAGAAGCATGTTAGTTTATTCTATCTGGAATAAGGCAACAGAGAATTGGAGTGAGCCTAAAGCTGTATTGGACGACGGCACGGCGGACTATGAACCGGATCTCTATACAGATGGTACAATGATCTATGCGGTATGGCAGAATGCGGAGGAAAGCCTTGCGGGAAATCTCACGTTGAATGAGATTTCCGACCATCTGGTGTTGCATACGGCTGTTTATGATGAAGAGCAGGATATGTTCGTGAGTCTGGGAGACATCAGAAGCGAGAATGGTCTGTTTCAGCAGAACCCGCAGATTGTTGCGGACGGGGATAATGTATCTGTCTATTGGTATGAGAACGAACAAGATAATGTGCTGGGACTCTCTGGGAGCAACAGAATATATCAGGCATTATTGCAGGATGCAGAGGCTGCTTCTGATAAGTCGGAAATACAAAGTGCGGAGGATAAAGAGCCGGAGGAAGAAGATACAGGCACGAAAGATATGGACGTAGAGGTTACAGGTGCCGGAGATTTAGATGTTGAAGAGTCTGATGCAGAGGATGTTGCTGTAGAAGACCTTGGCATAGAGGAGTCAGGGTACAACGGTATTTTCAGAAAATATGTGGCTGTCGAGCCTGACACAGAGGCTGCCGTGTTGGAGGAAGATGAGACGGACGAAACCGTATCCGGGAATACTTTGCCAGATGAAACTGAGCCGGAGGAAACTGAAGCGAGCGAAACCACCGAACCGGAGGAAAACGAGGTGAAGGAAACTGTTTCTGAGAACACGATACCGGAGGAGACTGTCTCGGAAAATACCATATCTGAAAATACGATACAGAATACATTGTATGGTGCAGAGGATAGAGCAATACAGCCGTGGGCAGTTACCTTTTTGCAGGATGAAACGGAATGTATTGTCTCTGCGGATGCAGGAAGGGCAAGCGGCAAGAGCGGTTATGCGTATGCAGCCGGAAAGTTGGACGGTCAGTATGATGTCTCTCAAGGCAGAGTGGTATTTCTTGCACAGGGAGCAGATGCGGTGACGTTGGATCATGGCGCGATCGGAAGCGTAGAGTTTACTCCGGTGTATGCGGGAGAGACGTTGACATGGTATCTGGACGGTGATATCCGATATATAGATGCGAGCGATAATACTGCATCGCTGTTTGGTGAGAGCAGGCTTCCGTCATCGACTTATACGTTGCTGGCAGATGGCACAGGAAGTCCGGAGATTCTTTTCCCGGTGAACTTGGATGGAAAATCGAACCTATACCGTATCAGTTATGAAAACGGGGAATTTCTGACAGCGCTTCAAGTGACCGATCAGGAGGACTACATCCAGTATGCAGACGGATTTATTGACGATGGCAAGACGATCCTTGTATATAATAAGATGGAAGTAAACGATGCCTTTGAAGAGGTGAATAACAGCCTGTGTATGGGAGCCCTTGCACACAGCTATCAGGACATTGTTATGCAGAGTGCGGGAAGCATGATTCGGCAGGATACAGAGACAGGAGAAGATATTCTGGAAATCATCGCACAGTTATATAACAACGGAACAGTTAAAGTGGAGGGATTAAGTCTGTCGCTTGCCAAGTCCGATGGGACGGTGTTGGAGACTGTAGCGATTGATGCACTTTTAGAGCCGGGAGAGGCAGGATACGGTGTAGCAGTTTTTTCTTTGGATAGTATCAAGGAAGAGGCAGAGTATACAGTCACGGTGTCTGGTGTTACTGAAACAAATTTGAGCAATAACAGCAGTTCCCTTGTATTGGGAGAAGCTTCGTTACAGGTCGATGCAGAATTGATTGCAGTGGCGGATACAAGAGAGATGCATGTTGGTATTCAGAATACAGGGGTGACATCGTGCGGTGGCACTGTGAGCGTGCGGGATGCAGAGTCAGGAGTAGAGTATTGCAGCAGTGTTTTTGAACCGATTTCTGCTGAGCAGACTGCGTTTGCGCAGATTGATATTGATACAGCCATTTTTACACAGAAAGATACCGTGGCATTTGAGGTGGTTGTAACACCTGATGCAGAGGGAGTAGAAACAGTAAGCGATTTTGTTACCGCATACGCGCCTACATATGCGGTAAACTTTGTGACGGATACGGAAGAATCTATCGTCTATGTCAGTCATGGAGAACGTATCGATTTCCCGGAGAATCCCACAAAGGAAGGTGCATATTTCGCGGGCTGGTACGACACACAAGATTTACAGACAGGCACACTTTACACAGAAGAGACTCCTATTATGGAAGATGTGATGCTGTATGCGCGCTTTGTGCAGGAAAAGACCAATATCCCGCTGGAGAACTGTTCTGTTTCCGAGATTCCCACACAGCTTTACACCGGAAAGGCATTGAAGCCAGCCGTGACGGTGAAGTGGGGAAGCGAAGTCCTTAATTCTAAGAAAGATTACACGGTAAGTTACCAGAACAATAAGGAACAGGGAACTGCTACGGTGACGATCACAGGTAAGGGCAAGTATACCGGGAGCATCACCAGAAGATTTTTGATTAAGTATGATATGAACAAGGTGTCTATCAGCAAGATCCCGGCAGTGAACTTTAACGGGGAGAACCATACGCCGGATATGACGATCACTTATCTGAAAAAGACCCTTGCAAAAAATACCGACTATACAGTCACTTATACAAATAACCGCAATGCAGGAACTGCAGGGATCACCCTTACAGGAAAAGGCAAATATACCGGAACCAAGACAGTGACCTTCCAGATCAAGGGAACTGCCATTACGGGGATGGTATTTGAAAAGATCCCGGATGTTCCTTATAACGGTAGTGCCAGCAGACCCAGTGTCACTGTCAAGACAAAGGACGGCACACAGCTTCAGGCGGGAGCCGACTACAGACTGATCTATGAAAATACGGTCAATAAAGGAACAGCGACAGTGACCGTGGTCGGCAACGGCAACTATACCGGGACAAAGAAGCTTACCTATAAGGTGGTGGCAAAGCCGATCACGGAGGCGATGATCTCCAGGATAGAAGACGCAATCTATACGGGAAGCCCGATTAAGCCTGCCGTTACAGTCAAAGATGGTGGTACAGAGCTGGCAGCGGGGAAGGATTATACCGTTTCCTACAGCAAGAACAAGGCGGTCGGCACAGCCACAGTTACGGTGAAGGGCAAAGGGAACTACAGCGGCACAGTAAAACTGCCTTTCGAAATCCAGAAGTGCAGTCTGGAAGATAATGCACAGATCAGTGTTCAGGTGAGTGATATTGCATATACGGGAAAAGCCGTGAAACCGAAGGTACAAGTATATGAGGGCAGCAGGAAACTTCCTGCCAGCGGGTATACCCTCTCCTATGCCGATAATATCGAGATGGGTACTGGCACGGTGACGATCACCGGAAAAGGCAGCTATACCGGTACGGTAACGACACAGTTCCGGATCGTAGAGAAGGCGAAGCTGATTACTTCTCTGAAAATCGGCAAGATAGCAGACGTAGTTTATACAGGAACGGCGATTGAGCCGGATGTGACGATTACAGACGGCACGTATACGCTGGCCAAGGGCACGGATTATGAGCTCTCTTACAAGAATCAGTATAACGCGGGTAAAGCCACGGTCACGATAAAAGGCATTGGCAGCTACGCGGGCAGCGAGGATGTGATTTACAAGATAGGTAAACATGCTGTCGGAAACAAGACAGTTCTTGGAGAGGGATTTGAGATCGGGAAGATTTTGGATCAAAGATATACCGGATATGCGTTGAAGCCGGATGTAGTTGTTAAGAATCAGGGAAAGACGCTCGTACTCGGAACGGACTATAAGCTTTCCTACCGAAACAATACAAAGATCGGAACCGCCTCGGTCACTCTGACCGGCATAGGAAACTACAGCGGCAGCTATAATGCGGTCCGCTTCAACATCGTATCCTGGGATTACAATGATCTACAGGCTCAGATTAAAGATCAGGTATACACGGGCAAGGTCCTTAAACCGCAGGTTACTTTCTATACAGGCGGGGAGGCTGTTACGCTGAAATCGGGGACAGCAGTTAAGGTCGTTTATAAGGACAATAAGAGCGCAGGCACAGCCACCGCTACGATCACCGGAAAAGGGGAGTTAAAGAACATGACTCCGATCACGATCAGCTTTGAGATCGAGCAGGCGGACATAATGGGGGCGGTCGTTGGAAGAATACCGAATCAGACTTTGAAAGGTGTTGCCGTTAAACCGATCCCCAAGGTTAAGGTTGGTAAAAACACTCTGAAAGCAGGACGTGATTTTACAGTAAGTTATCTAAGAAACGGTGTCAAAGGTGAAGCCGAAGTGATCATTATGGGAATCGGCAACTACACCGGCGAATGCCGTAAGAGTTTTATAGTGCAGTAGAATGATTGGGCAGCAATATATTATTGCTGCCCGATCTGCTCTATACCCGAAATATCCGAGTCGATTGCCATGGAATAATTCGTATAATACACCACAAATCCCGGCTTGGCTCCGGCCGGTTTCTTCACATGCTTTTTCTGGATATAGTCGATCTCCACCTTGTTCTGTTCCCGCCCTTTGGAATAGTAGGCGGCCAGTCTTGCAGCTTCCTCGAAGGTGCGGTCGGGCAGTTCTTTTCCCTCGGTCTTGACGATGACATGTGAGCCGGCTTTCTGCTTGGCATGGAACCACCAGTCATTGCCGGTGGCGAACTTGAAAGTCAGCTCATCGTTCTGGTAATTATTCTTGCCTACATACATATGGAAACCGTCGCTGCTGATATAGTGAAAAGGCTTGCTGGTGATCTTGGTCTTTTTCGTGCCGCCTTTCCTGCGAATGTAACCGCTCTCGATCAGCTCCTCCTTGATCTCCACGAGATCTTCTTCCTGTAGGGCAATGTCCAGAGCCGCCAGGATGGACTCCAAGTGCTCAATTTCCTCTTTAACTTGAATGGTCAATTCGGAAAGCGCTTCGTAAGTTCTTTTCATTTTACCGTATTTATCGAAATATTTCTTGGCATTTTCCTGCGGTGTGAGCGTATCATCCAGCGGAATTGTGACAGTCTCATTGGTATAGTAGTTTAAGGCTTCCATGGATTTCGCACCGGGTTCTATGTTGTAGCCGTAGGTGTTGAGCAGTTCGCCGTATACTTTGTACTGCTCGCGCTTATCGGTATCTTTCATTTGTTTCATCTGCAAATCATATTTCTTCACATTTCGCTCTAAAGCGGTCTGTACGATCTTGCGCAGATCAACGGATTTCTGACGGATGCGCGTTACCGTGCTGCGCTCCGCATAGTATTGTTCCAGAACGACGCTGACGGAATCATAGGATTTTACGGTTTTATCTGCGTAAAGCGTCAGCGGCAGTGAAGCAAATTCGATAGGTTCCCGGCCGTCATATATAATGGTCGGGGCAAAACTACCCGACACGATCTGAGACATCATGTCCGTGAGAGCATCGTAGAGCGCGTGCAATGAATTCTCTTCCAGCACGTTGGCAGGCAGATCGCCGTCTATCCCGGCACGATAACAGATTTCCTGCGCTATAATAGGGGAGAGACCGGTATAGGAAGTGTAAAGCGCTTTATATACTGCCATAGGTTTTTCATGCATATGTTCACGAAGGTTTACATAACTCAACGTCTCGGCGCTTTCATCCAATTTCGCGAATACAGAAGCAAGAGGCGGGTATATGGCTGCGTTTTCTACTTTTGCCTGCTTGTTCAAAGGGGTGTTGGTCAGGTCCTCGGATACTTTTCCCGTCATCATATTGGCATATTGCGCACAGAATCTGAGCGGATTCCACTTATTCTGTGTCTGCGGGATAAAATAATCTCTGCCCGGCAGCACCTCCCGGACGGAACTCACCATACCGGAGATATGTTTGATGCTGTCGATGATTTTGTCCTGACCGTCGCAGAAAATAATGTTGCTGTGTTTGCCCATGATCTCTATAATCAGCTTCTTGCGGCAGAGATCGCCCAGCTCATTCAAGTGCTCAAGTTCCAGATGAATGATGCGTTCCAGACCGGGCTGGGATATGCCGATAATTCTGGCGTTCTGTAAATGCTTGCGCAGAAGCATACAAAATCCCGGAGCCGTCATCGGGCTGGGTTTATTCGTCTCCGTCAGATAGACCAGCGGCAGAGAGGCATTTGCAGACAGCAGCAGCCGGTATTGTGAACTGTTATTTTTGATTGTCAGCATAAGCTCATCGCTTTCCGGCTGCGCGATCTTATAGATTCGTCCGCCGAGAAGCGTATCATGCAGTTCTTTTGTAATATTTGCAATCGTGATTCCGTCAAAAGCCATGATTCTGAATTCCTTATCTTTTTATAGAATATTCTTATTTCGTTTATTCACGCCCATGCCAATAGTCAGCCTGAATAGATAGAGAATTCCCAAGGAGGCCCTAGAACATGTTTAAATCCTTCGGATTAAAACGGCCAGCACTTAGCGAGGTTTTTCACGAGCTTAGTGTCTGCTGCGCTGTGAAAGGAGCGAAAGCGAGCCGACGGGGAATTCTCTATCTGTTCAGGCGTCACTCTTAGCAAACGTATAAATAACAACTCCCATTTTACACCACGCCCATATACTTTTCAACTTTCTTGACTACTTCCCACAATTATTCTATAATTAAATCTGTACGCACAGATATACAATGAAGGCGGCAGCAGAGCAGACGGCTAGGCTGTGGCGGAAAGGTCAGTATACGATTATGATAAAGAGCATGACCGGTTTCGGCAGATATGAGATTGCCAAAGGAGCGCGTAAGATCAGTGTGGAGATGAAATCCGTCAATCACAGATATCTTGACGTGAGTATTAAAATGCCTAAGAAGCTGAATTTCTTTGAAGCGGCGATACGAAGCGAGTTAAAGAATTATATTCAGAGAGGTAAAGTTGATATTTTTATCACTTATGAAGATCTCACAGAGTCTAATGTATGCGTGAAGTATAATAAGGAGCTGGCGGCGGAATACATGGGCTATCTGACGCAGATGGCGGAAGATTTTGCGCTGGATAACGATATCCGTGTCTCTACGCTTTCCAGATATCCGGAAGTGTTCAGCATGGAGGAGCAGACGGTTGACGAAGAGGAGCTGTGGCTGCTTTTAAGCGAGGCGATCAAGGGCGCGGCGGAAGGATTTGTGGAGACCCGGATCAAGGAGGGCGAAAACCTCAAAAACGATCTGGTGGAGAAGCTGGACGGCATGCTCACCCATGTGGATTATATTACGGAACGTTCGCCGCAGATCATTGCGGAGTACCGGCAGAAACTGGAAGAGAAAGTGAAAGAGCTGATCGAGGATGTGAAAGTGGACGAAAGCCGGCTGCTTATGGAAGTCACGATCTTTGCGGATAAGGTGTGCGTGGATGAAGAACTGGTGCGCCTTAGAAGTCATATAGAGACCACCAGAGAAAATCTCGTTCAGGGCGGCAGCATCGGGCGTAAACTAGATTTTATTGCGCAGGAAATGAATCGGGAGGCAAATACGATTTTGTCTAAAGCCAACGATTTAGAGATATCCAACCGTGCAATTGAGTTAAAGACGGAGATCGAGAAGGTGCGGGAGCAGATTCAGAATATTGAGTAGAGAGAGGAACCGGATATGGGCAGGCTGATCCACATAGGCTTCGGCAATGTTGTAAATACGGGCAAGATCATCGCCATTGTAAGTCCCGATTCTGCACCCATCAAGCGTATGGTGCAGAAGGCGAAGGAATCCGGTATGGCAATTGACGCGACGCAAGGACGCAAGACAAAAGCGGTGTTGGTGATGGAGAACAGTCAGATCGTGTTATCGGCGCTTCTTCCGGAAACCATATCGGGCAGAGCACAGGCAGAAAGCGGGGAGACAGATGAAACGTAAGGGCATATTGATCGTTGTTTCCGGATTTTCGGGAGCGGGCAAGGGCACTTTGGTAAAGAAACTGATAGAAGAGTACGAGGGCTACGCATTATCTATTTCGGCCACGACCAGACAGCCCAGACCGGGAGAAGAGGATGGCAGGGAATACTTTTTTCTGCAAAAGGAGCAATTCGAGCGAAAGATCGCTGAGAACGGGCTGATTGAATATGCCTGTTATTGTGAAAACTATTACGGTACGCCGCGGGAATATGTAGAACAGCAGCTTGCGGACGGCAAGGATGTGATTCTGGAGATTGAGATCCAGGGTGCGCTTAAGATCAAGAAGCAGTACGAGGACGCATTACTTCTCTTTGTCATGCCGCCGAGCGCAGAAGAGCTCAGGCGCAGGCTGGAAGGCAGAGGCACTGAGACGAAAGAAGTGATCGACAAGCGGATGTGCCGCGCCGCAGAAGAGGCGGAGGGGATCGAAGCGTATGATTACATTGTGATCAACGATGATCTGGATATCTGTGTCAGGCAGCTTCATGAGATCATAACGGCAGCTCATAACACTCCTGAAAGAAATAAGGAGTTTATAGAAAATATCAGAACAGAATTGGAAGGAGAAAAATAATGTTACATCCATCTTATGCAGACCTGATTAAGGTCGTAAACAGTCAGGTAGAGGAAGGGGAAGATCCTGTAGTAAGCAGCAGATATTCCATCGTAATGGCTACGTCCAAGCGGGCGAGACAGATCATCGCAGGAGATGAAGGTCTGGTTGACTGCAAAGGCAAGAAACCGCTCTCTGTTGCTGTAGAGGAATTGAATCAGGGCAAGGTGAAAATCACAAGTGAAGAAGATTCCGACGAAGAGTAATAAAAAAGTATTGTTTATATCCTTAGGGTGCGACAAGAATCTGGTGGATTCCGAGATGATGCTGGGAATGCTCGCCGAAAGCGGTTACGAATTTACCGATGATGAACGGGAAGCGGATATTGTGGTGGTCAACACCTGCTGTTTCATTAACGATGCCAAAGAAGAGAGCATCAACACGATTCTGGAGATGGCGGAACTCAAGAAATCAGGTGATATTGAGATCCTGCTGGTAACCGGCTGTCTGGCCCAGCGCTATCGAGAAGAGATCCAGACAGAGATTCCAGAAGTGGATGCGATCCTCGGCACGATGGCGATCGATGAAGTGGTGAGGGCACTGGATGAAGTGTCCCATGGTATCAGAGAGAATCATTATAAGAGCTTGGAGGAGAAACCGTTGACCGGCGTGGAGCGGATGGTAACCACCGGAGGACATTACGCTTACCTGAAGATTGCGGAAGGGTGTGACAAGCACTGCACCTACTGCATCATTCCGAAGGTACGGGGAAGTTACCGCAGCGTGCCGATGGAGAGTCTGGTGCAGGAAGCGCGTAAGCTGGCTGAGAGAGGTGTGAAGGAACTGATTCTCGTGGCGCAGGAGACGACACTCTACGGTTCGGATATCTACGGACATAAGGCATTGCCGGAGCTTCTGCACAGGCTCTGTGAGATAAGCGGTATTTACTGGATCAGAATCCTCTACTGTTATCCGGAAGAGATCGATGATGAGCTGATCCGTACGATTCGGGAGGAAAAGAAGGTCTGTCATTATCTGGATCTGCCGATCCAACATGCTTCCGACAGCATTTTGAAAAGAATGGGTCGCAGAACCGACAGGCAGCAGTTGCAGGATGTCATAGCAAAACTGCGGCGGGAGATTCCTGATATCTGTCTGCGGACGACGCTGATTACCGGATTTCCGGGAGAAACGGAAGAAGACCATGAGGAGGTCATGGAGTTCATCGATCAGATGGAATTCGACAGGCTGGGAGTCTTCACTTACTCTCAGGAAGAAGATACCCCGGCGGCGGTCATGGACGACCAGATACCGGAGGAGATCAAGCAGGAGAGACAGGCGCAGCTTATGGAGCTACAGCAGGAAATCGCCTTCGAGGCCGCGGAAAATATGGTTGGTAAAGTGGTCACAGCCATGATCGAGGGAAAGATTGCAGATGAGAATGCATATGTGGCGCGGACCTATAAGGATGCCCCTAACGTGGACGGATATCTCTTCGTGAATACGGCCAGAGAGCTGATGACGGGAGATTTTGTCAGGGCACGGATAACGGCATCTAATGAATATGATGTGATTGGAGAATTAGAAGATGAATTTACCCAATAAATTGACGATGTTTCGGGTGATATTGATCCCGTTTTTTGTAGTATTCTTATTGGTTGACATAACAACATACGACAAGTGGATCGCACTTGCAATTTTCATCGTGGCGAGTCTGACAGACCTGCTGGACGGCAAGATCGCCAGAAAGTATAATCTGGTGACAAATTTCGGCAAGTTCATGGACCCGCTGGCCGATAAACTACTTGTGTGCTCTGCATTGATCTGTCTGGTATCGCTTGGGAAGATAGCGGCGTGGATGGTCATTGTCATCATAGCAAGAGAGTTTATTATCAGCGGTTTCAGGTTAATCGCATCGGACAACGGCGTAGTGATCGCGGCAAGCTACTGGGGAAAGTTTAAGACAACCTTTCAGATGGTTATGATCTGCCTTATGATTGCGGATATTGAACAGATCAGTCTGGTCACGGATATCGTGATGTGGGCGGCAGTTATCCTGACAGTGGTTTCTCTGGTTGATTATCTGGTGAAGAATAAAGATGTGATGAAAGATACAAAGTAGACAGTGTGAAAGTTTCTGTATCTGTGCGGAAGCATCGCAGATACGGCGGCTGTGTCGCTGTGAATCGACAGACAGTGTACAGGTGGCAGGAATGCTTCAGAATGGATGAGAATATGGTTGTAGAATTGATTTCGGTTGGGACGGAAATTCTCTTAGGCAATATCGTGAACACCAATGCGGCATATCTGGCTGAGAAATGTGCCGGTCTGGGGCTTTCCTGCTATTATCAGGATGTGGTCGGCGATAATGAACACCGGCTGTACGACACGATCAAGACAGCCCTGTCCAGAGCTGACATATTGCTTTTGTCGGGGGGACTCGGACCGACGCAGGATGATCTGACCAAGGAAGTTGCCGCGAAAGTGCTGGGGAAGCCTCTGTATCTGCATGAGCCGAGCAAGGCCGCCATTCAGGAGTTTTTTGAAAAAAGAGGAATGGAGATCACGGATAACAACTGGAAGCAGGCGATGGTGCCGGAGGGGTGTACCGTGGTAGATAATCCAAACGGTACGGCGCCGGGCATTATTATGGCAGAAAAAGGCAAGCATGTGATCCTGATGCCGGGACCGCCGAATGAGATGATTCCGATGTTTGAGACATCTATTATGCCATATTTAAGCGGCTTGCAGTCCTGCGTCATTTTTTCCCAGACTGTCAAAGTATGCGGCGTGGGGGAGAGCAAGGTCGAGACAATGGTGCAGGACCTGATCGATCAGCAGACCAATCCGACGATAGCGACTTATGCTAAGACGGGCGAAGTGCATCTGCGCGTGACAGCGAGAGCTGAGGATGAGAAGGCAGCCAGAAAACTGGTTAAGCCGATGGTGAAGGAATTAAAAGGACGGTTTGGCAATCATATCTATACGACAGATGATGATGTGACATTGGAGAAGGCAGTTGTGGATCTGCTGCTGGCCAACGAGCTGACGATCAGCACGGTGGAGTCCTGTACGGGAGGTCTGCTGGCGGCGAGACTCATCAATGTGCCGGGCGTGTCGGAAGTGTTTAAGTCCGGATATATCACATACTCTAATAAGGCGAAGCGCAGATTACTTGGAATTAAAAAGAATCTCCTGATGAAACATGGTGCGGTCAGTGAAGAGATCGCAAGAGAGATGGCGAAGGGAATGGCGCTCGTGTCCAAGTCGGATGTGACAGTCAGTATTACCGGAATCGCCGGACCGGAAGGCGGAACGGAAGAAAAGCCGGTCGGGCTTGTGTATATCGGATGCAATGTCTGTGGGCGGATCACGGTAAAGGAGTGCCATTTCAGCGGTAACCGCGCTAAGATCAGGGAGAATACGGTTTCGTCGGCACTATCTTTGATGAGGGAATGTATATTGCAGTATTACAGTGAAGTGACATTTGGCGGTAAGGACAAGTAGCTCATCGGGGATTGCGTTAAGAAAGATAAGAGGATAAGCAAATGAGTCAATCGGATCAGTTTGATAATTATTATAGCGGCAGTGATGACGGGGTGTCGGAGAGCGGTTTAAACGAGGGGACTGTGCCCGGAGCGGATGTGAATGAGGTAATTGAGCTCGGAACGAGTATGAATGAGGCAACCGAGACCGGAACAGATGTGATTGAGATTGCTGAGGGAGGAACGGACGGAAACGATGTAACTGTGAACGAAGTGGACAGTATGGTGGAATATGTCGGAAATGATTCCGTAGAAGTAGTACAGAATGACGGTTCATATGATGAGCAGCCCGACAACAGTCAGCCGTACGGTAATATGGATTCATACGGTAACGGTAATACGTATGGCAACAGTGCATCATACAACAATATTGCTCCGTACAATAGCAGTAATTCGTACGACAATAGTGCACCATATAACAGCAATCCGTACGACAATAGTGCATCATACAATAACAGCAACCCGTATGGCAACAGTTCGCCATACAACAATAGCAATCCGTACGGCAGTAGTGCACCATATAACAGCGGTAATCCATACGCTAGCAATACACCATATAACAGCGGTAATCCATACGCTAGCAATACACCATATAACAACGGCAATCCATACGGTAGCAATACACCATACAACAGCAGCAATCCGTATGGAAGCGGTACTCCATATAACAACAGTAATCCCTATATCGGCTCGCGGGCACAGAACGCAAATCCATATAATACGCAATATAATAACAATAATCAAAATAATGCGAATGCCTCAAACGGCAATGGGCTTTATAACGGATCGCCCTACGGAAATGGCAATCCGCCATATGGAAATAATCAGTACAGTCCTTATGCCGCACCGCCTAAGAAGAGTAACACCGGTCTGATCATAGGCATTGTCATAGGCATTATTGTGCTGTTCCTCATTGCTGTATTTGCACTTGCATATAAGTTAGTGACGTATACAACGGAGAAGACCACGAAGCGTAATACTCGTGAAGAATATAATTTCGATTACGACGATGATGACTGGAATTATAATGATTACGATGACTATGATCATGACGGACATCATAACGACCATGATGATTACTATTACTATGACGATGATGATTTCTTTGGCGGCTATGATGACGACTATGATTATAACTACGATGATTACTTTAATTATGATTATGATGATTACTTTGACTATTACTATAATGATAACAGCGATGATGACCGTTATTACACGCTCCATAATGAGATCAGGACCGATCTGTCCTATTCGGTAAAAATGGAAGAATTCGAGTATGATACCACATATGAGAATGTGGATATTAGGGTCACTTATCCGGTCGTTGAAGGCAAAGATGTTCCTAATCTGGACAAGATCAACAGTACGATCAAAGATGAGGTTGATTTCATCACGGAGTATTTCGAAGATGAGTATCAGGATTACATGAGTGATGACAGCGACTATTTCATCGGGGTTTCAGAGGGTTACGTGGCCTATATGGATGAAGAGAAGCTGAGCATTGCATTCAATGAAAGAATATCCAGTGATTATTTCAGTGACGTGTTTCTGTACAGTATCAATATTGATATGGAGAATGGAATTATTTTGGATAATGAGAGCCTCTTAAGTATTGATGATGATTTCTCAGTGGATTTCAGGAAGCGAAGTGAGATCCAGAACGGCGAGGCAAGTACCAGTTATCTGTCGATGATGACTGATCAGGAGATTACGAAGTATTTTAACTCCTCAGATATTATTGTCTTCTATACACCTATGGGGATGGAGATCGGGTTCAATTATGATGAGGGATGGGTGACGGTCACCTATGAGGATTATGAGAAGTATCTGAAAGTATTTTAGCTGTGTTAACATTCGGATACCGGATAGAAATTTCATACGGAAAAGAGTTATGCCTGAGCCGGGTGGTTTGGGCATTTTTTCTTTTTACAGGAGATTCTGTTTACAATAATGAGAAGGATGAGTACATTTATTTGTTCATGTCATGAATTTGATATTTTATAAATAAATCTGATATATGTGCTCACATAAAGAAGGTAGAATAGACAAATAATCGGATCATATAAGAACGGGTTTATCACAAACGAATCACGTATAAGGAGGGAGGTAAATAACGTATTGTAGATTCCGTAAGTGCAAGACAATGTATGATCAAATAATAGAAGGAGGAGCTATGAAAAGGAAAATAAACATTTTGATACATAGTATAATTCTGATATTTATACTGGCGTTATTTGTGGGCAATTCTGCCGTACGTGCAGAGGATGAGGTTAAGATCAACTACACAAAATATACAGTGAATATCGGAGATGAAGACAATGGGCTTCAGCTTAAAATGGAAAACCTGGGAGATAAGAAACCGAGATGGGTCTCTTATAACGTGAATGTAGCGACCGTTGACCAGTATGGATACGTAACGCCGCTCAGAAAAGGAACGGCCATCATTTCATCCGGTATAGGTTTCCCGCGTAAGACTTGTGTCGTTACGGTGGTGGATCCCAGTGTGGAATTGAATAAGTCAACAGCTACGATCTATCGTTCGGATAATGATAATACGTCGGGCAATAAGGTCACGTTGACGGCGAAAGTGAGCGGAGCTACGAGAAATGCAGCGGACATTGTGTGGAGCAGCAGCAATGAAGAAGTTGCCAAGGTAGTGAAGGATGCAAGAGGCAGAGGCGTGGTTACTTCCGTGACGGAGGCAGGGGAGGCAGTCATAACCGCTAGAGTAAACGGCAGGACTGCATCCTGTAAAGTGGAAGTTCTGGATATCGACCTTGAATTAAATGTGAAAGAAATGTATCTCAGTACGAGAGGCGCGGGAAGCGCCATCAGACTGGTACCCACAGTTGTAGGACCCAAGAGGTCGGTTACGTGGACTAGTTCTGACAGAAAAATCGCTACGGTAAGTGGCGGCAAGGTAACCGGTAAGAAAGAAGGTACCGTGATCGTTACTGCGAAGGCAAACGGTGTAGAAAAGCACTGTACTGTACACGTGGAACCGGGACGGATTTCGATTAATACAGAGTCTGAACTGCTCTATGTGACCAAGAACGACTTCAAAGGGACAGTAGGAGAGTCGAAAGAACTGAAAACAAACATGACAAACGGTGAAAAAATAGCATGGTCTTCCGACAATGAAAACGTTGTTACGGTGGATAGCAAGAATAGAGGTAAGGCTAAGATCACCGCTGTCGGCGTTGGAAAGGCAGTCATAACTGCAAAATGTGATGGAAAGACAGATACCTGTATGGTAGAAGTAAAGGAACCGACAACCTCCATAGAAGAGGAGGACGTTTACTTGAAAACCAGGGGAGCGGCCAGAAGCTATACCCTCGATTATCATGTAGCGGGACGCAATAAAGCGGTATGGACAAGTTCCGATACGAAAGTAGTATCTGTGAGCAGAGGAAAACTTGTCGGTAAGAAAGCGGGAAGCGCAACCGTCACTGTGAAGGCGAACGGCGTTGAGGATACAGTGCGTGTTACCGTAACAGATACGCCTACCATTTCGTTGAATCAGAAAGAGTATACCTTGTATACAAAAGGAAAAGGCAATACCGTAACATTAAAGGCGACAGTAGACGGAGCAAACAAGAAAGTGACATGGTCCAGCGATGCTCCGCAGATCGCAGAAGTAAATAAGAGTGGTAAGATAACGGCTAAGAGTGCAGGATCGGCGCTCATTACGGCTACAGCCAACGGTGTGACCGCGAAGTGCTTGGTCAATGTAAAAGAACCTAAGATCATTCTGGATAAGAATGAACTGATTATCAAGCCGAATGCTAAGGCGAACCTGTGTGAGGAAACCTCCATGGAGATCATAGGTGAAAGCCAGGCTGTTACATATAAATCTTCTGATGTCAAGACGGCAACAGTGGATAAAAAAGGTGTTGTAACTGCTAAGAAAGCAGGTCGGGCGACAATCACGATCAAGGCTAACGGCGTAGAGAGCAAATGCTATGTGACCGTGTCGGAGTGTGAAACACACAATTGGGTTCCTGCGGAAGACGATGCAAGTAGTAGACCTGCTACCTGTGAAGAGAGCGGACTGGCTAACGAAGTATGTACGGAATGTGAAGGTAGACAGCAGACGGTTACGAATCCGTTAGGACATGACTTCGGATCGTGGACCGTGGTTTCTAAGGCAACGGCGACTGAAGTGGGTCTGGAACAACAGGTATGTACAAGATGTAACGAAGTGAATACGAGAACAATTCCCGCTACGAACAAGGGCGAATTGGCGTATGGATATAAGTTAATGTGGGAAGATGACTTCAACGGGGAGGCGTTGGACAGAAGCTCATGGAATGTGGAACTTCATGAGCCCGGCTGGGTCAATGCAGAATTGCAGCAGTATGAGGATGATTCGAAGAATATCTATGTAAAAGACGGCAATCTTGTTATTCAGGCAATTAAGGATGGCAATAGCTATACATCCGGAAGAATCAACACACAGAATAAGCATGATTATACGTATGGAAGATTTGAGGCAAGGGCGAAAGTACCCAGCGGCAAGGGATTCCTGCCGGCGTTTTGGATGATGCCCACCGATGAGAGTTACTACGGACAGTGGCCTAAGTGCGGTGAGATCGATATAATGGAAGTGATGGGACAGGAGACCAATAAGGTGTACAGCACGCTGCATTTCGGCGAGCCTCATGACGAGTCTCAGGGAACACTTACATTGGAAGAAGGTGATTTCTCAGAAGAATTCCATGTATATGCATGTGAGTGGGAACCGGGCGAAATCAGATTCTATGTAGACGGTAATCTGATTCACAAGGAAAATGATTGGTTTACTCAGAAGCCCGGATTTGGAGAGGCAGCATATCCGGCTCCTTTCGATCAGCCGTTCTATATGATCCTGAATGTTGCTGTCGGCGGAAGCTGGGTAGGCTATCCGGATGAGACTACGATGTTTGGGGACAATGCTCAGCTCGTAGTGGACTATGTCAGAGTATATCAGAAAGATCCGGCTGCATATGATATCGATGTAGAGAAGCCGGAGAAGGCGGAAGAGACATTCAGAGAACCGGATGAAAACGGAAATTATATTATCAATGGCGATTTTGCCAAAGTAGAAGATATGGTAAGTGGCGACTGGCAGCTTCTGACAGCGGAAGGTGGTGAAGCTACGGCAGAGATCAAAGAGAATGAGTTGCAGATCACGACAACGAAGGCAGGCTCTGTCGATTACAGCGTACAGATCGTACAGGCTGGTGTGCCTGTCAGGAAAGGTAACCAGTATAAGCTGAGCTTTGATGCATATGCGGATGAAGCACGTACGATGATCACTGATATCAGCGCACCTTTCCATGGATGGGCTAGGTATCTGCCAGATACGACGGTCAATCTGACTACGGAATGGCAACCCTATGAGTATACCTTTGATATGACATCGGATGATGACGGAAGGGCAAGATTGGAGTTTAATCTGGGTAATCAGGGATCTACAGCGAAGGTTCATATCAGCAATGTTAAACTGGTAAAGACCGACGTAGAAGTGGAAGTGCCGGAAGTGAATGTCCTGCCGGACGGCAACTATGTATATAACGGATTTTTCGAAGAAGGCAACGAAGCCGGGAAATTACGACTTGCATACTGGGATTGGGATATTGATAAGTGCAGAGGTGCAAGCGTATCCGTAACGAGTGACGCTAAGCGTGAACTGAAAGTAGTTGTACCGCAGACAGTACAAAAGCCTGAGGATGTAGTAGTTTATCAGAAGTCTATTGCAATCACAGGCGGTAAGATGTATAAGCTGAGCTTTGATGCCTATGCGGATCGGGCGAAGACAATACAGACTACCATAGCAGGAAAAACATTTACAAGTAATCTGACCACAGATAAGCAAACGTTCAGCTATGATCTTGATCTTACTGAAGAGGATCTGAATGGTAGCGAGCTTCGCTTCCTGCTTGGAACAGCAGGCACTACATATATTGACAATGTCAGCATTAGGGAAGACGGACTGATTGTAAACGGTGATTTCTCCAACGGCATGGTAGGATATGAAGTATTTGTGGATAGTAGCGCAAGTGCACCTTATTATGTTGTGGACAGTTTGAATGAGGATAATGCGTTCTCCATCGATATTGAAGATACCGGAGATCAGGATTGGAAGATTCAGCTGAAGCAGAGCAATATCAAGCTGGAAAAGGATAAGTGGTATAAGATCGGTTTCGATGCAAAATCTACAATGGATAGAGAAATCATGTATGCATTGCAGAGAGACGGTAGTAAACATAATGATGACTGGACACCGTATTCCGGAACACAGCATATTAACCTGAACGGAGGCTGGCAGCCCTTTAGCCATACGTTCAAGATGACTGAGGATACAGATTCGGAGACAATACTCAGTATTTCCATGGGCGCTGTAAGCGAAAAACAGATTACAACAAAGCATACGGTATTGATCGACAATATCACATTGGAAGAGACAGATCCTGTAGAGATAGCACCGGTAGAAGAAGGCAAGGAAATGATTGCGAACGGTGATTTCTCGGAAGGTGATAAGTACTGGAAGGATGAAACTGGTGGCGGAGTGGCAGATGTCAGCTTTACGGACGGAAAAGCGTCCTATAAGATAACCAATGTTGGAAGTAATGATTGGGATGTAAAGTTAAGTCATACAGAAAAGTTGACACTGGAAGCGGGTACTTCATACAAGGTCAAATTCAACATCAAATCCACTGCAGCAAGAACTGTGAAATATTCGTTCATGACTTCTGATTATAAATGGTACGGTGGGGAAGACTTAAAGCTGCAGGCTAACGAGGCAAAAGAAGTAGAATATGAAATGACTGTAGGATATCAGGAGAGCGGAGAACCTTGGCCGACTAGTAATGATATTACCTTCTCAATCTCCATGGGTAAGATTGCTGGAGAGGAAACACCGGCATCCACCATTGAGATCGATGATATCAGTGTTAAGAAAATCGGTGGCACAGGCGGAGATACGGAAGAGGATCCTATTGTACCTCTTGCGCCCGGTACGGAACTGATCAAGAACGGTGATTTTGCTAACGGTAAGGAAGACTGGACGCAGAGCGGTCCATGTGAAGGTGGAGAAGCAGAATTCAATGTTACGGATGAAAAGGCAGTCTTTGATATAACTAACGTTGGTAATGAGACTTATAGCGTACAGTTAAAGCAGTCTGGTTTGCAACTGGAACAGGGAGCCTCATATAAGGTAAAATTCAAAATCCAGTCCGACGTAGCAAGAAAAGTATCATATATGTTGCAGGAGGATGAGAGCTGGGCTGTTTATGACTCTGATGACTTAGAGCTGACTGCCAATACAGAATTACCTGTAGAAAGAACGATTATGGTAGACAAGGCAACCAGTAACAAGATCATGTTCGTAATTGCTATGGGCAAGATTGGTGATACTCCAATTTCTGAATCACATAAGATCGAGATCGATGAGGTCAGTGTTGTGAAAGACAGCGATGCAGATGAGAAGCCGGAAGAAGATCCAGTTGAGATCGGTACGGATCTGATTAAGAATGGTAAATTTGCAGGGGGTCAGGCCGACTGGAGTGATTACTTCCACGAAGAGGACGGTACTGCTGGAAATGCGACATTTACTGATGGTAAGGCAAGATATGAAATAACCAATGCCGGAACCGCAAACTGGAATGTACAGTTAAAGCAGACAGGTCTGACAATGGAGAAGGGTGCGAGCTATAAGGTGAACTTCAAGATCGCTTCAACTATCGATAGAACAGTGGAATTTGCGTTCCAGGACGCAGACGATGGCTGGTATGGTGGCACTTCTATTGATCTGACGGCGAATAAGCAAAAATCAGTCAGCCGTGTCATAACATTGCAGGATAAAGAGGTTAACGGTTTGCTTAGATTCCAGTTATCCATGGGTCAGATTGGAGATACGACGTTAGAAGCTCATGCGATTGAGATCTCCGATGTCAGTGTCACGAAGGTTACAGATGGAACAGCTCCGGATGAAGAGAAGGATGAGGAGGTTGAGATAGAACCGCTGGCAACAAGCGAGCCAGAATCAGATGCAAAGAGCGATCCGGATACAACAGCAACGCCTCCGGCAAATAACTCCGACGATAATGCCAGTGATGATTCCGGCAAAGCAACGGAAGTGCAGGATGATCAGAATATCGAGAATCCGGATGATCTTTCCGATGACACGGCGGATGATGAAGGTGCAGAAGAGGATACATCCGATTCACAGAACGACAGCGGGGCTGAGGAAACACCAGATGACCAAAGCGACAGCGGAAGTCAGAATGAATCCGGAATTGCGGAAGATGGAGAAGTAGAGCCGTGATAGTCAGATAGATAGTAGATAATAGATTATACGATACTCCCTATCGGGAAAACGGATACTGTCATTTAGATTAGACAGTATCCGTTTTCTTTTCTTCGGCAACATTCCAACTGGAATGAGAGTGTAGGTTACGATATTTAAGGGGAGTCATGCCGGTATAGCTCTTAAATAACTGAATAAAGTGGCTTTGTGATGAGAAAGACAGATAATTTGTTATCTCGATCAGGCTGTAATCGCAGTACTTCAGGAGATTTTGTGCTTTTTCAATCTTTTTCTCACGGATATAGTCACTGATCGATATACCGGTTTCCTTTTTAAAAAGACGGGACAGGTAGCTTGTGGATAATCCCGTATAGTCGGCAAGGGCCTCTATTGTGATACGCTCTTTGATATGGGTGTATATGTAATCAATACAATCCCCGGTTGCTTTGGATGTGCCGATATTTCTGACTAAAAGCCGCATTTTGCCGGTGAAATCCAGTACCATGCGGTCGTGAAGATCGGTCACCGCCTGCGTGGTGTGGAGGTTGTCAAGCTTCAGGATATAGAAATCACTGAGACGAAAAGCCAGTTCATTTTCCATGCCGGATTCCACACACAACCTCGTAATGAACGCGGTTGTGATCACAAAATGATATTTCAGATTGGTCACCGGATCGCGCGAGAGTATTCCCACACCTTCGGATTCGGTAAAGCGCTTTTCTTTGCAGTTTTGATATACGAAATCAATATCTCCGGAGCATACCGCATGAAAAAATAAATTTTCTTCATTGGTTGAGCGGTGGAATATTTCCTCTTCACTGTCCAGTGTCTCCTGCACATGCCAATCCTGTAATAAATCCATTGTATATCATCCCCTATTCAGCAATATGGTAAGTAGGATTACTATAGCATGAATTTGATATAATGGCAATTACGGATTATATCGAATTGACACCTATACTAATCTAATGATAGAATAATGAACGGTAGTGAAATGTGACAAAAGACAGGAAGATACTGTGAAAATTTTCACAGGCGGATCTGTGCATACGAGTGGATTCGCAGTTTCAGTAAGATTGGAGGAAAGTTATGCCACGCAGAACAGATATTCACAAAGTGTTGATCATTGGTTCGGGGCCGATCATTATCGGACAGGCCTGTGAGTTTGACTATTCGGGAACGCAGGCGTGCAAGGCGCTTCGGAAGCTGGGATATGAGATCGTACTTGTTAACTCTAACCCGGCAACGATCATGACGGACCCGGAGACGGCTGATGTGACCTATATTGAGCCGCTTAATGTAGAACGTTTAGAGCAGATTATTGCAAAGGAACGCCCCGATGCGCTGCTTCCCAATCTGGGAGGGCAATCCGGGCTTAATTTGTGTGCCGAATTGAATAAGGCGGGTATTCTTGATAAATATAATGTGAAGGTCATAGGCGTGCAGGTGGATGCCATCGAGCGTGGAGAAGACCGTATAGAGTTTAAGAAGACGATGAATGCGCTCGGTATCGAGATGGCCCGCAGTGAGGTGGCGTACTCTGTGGAGGAAGCGCTTGCTATCGCGGAGAAGCTGGGCTATCCGGTGGTTTTGCGCCCCGCTTATACGATGGGCGGTGCCGGCGGCGGTCTGGTATACAACAAGGAAGAACTGCAGGTGGTATGTGCCAGAGGTCTGCAGGCCAGTCTGGTAGGACAGGTTCTGGTGGAGGAATCTATTCTCGGCTGGGAAGAGCTGGAACTGGAAGTAGTGCGTGATGCGGACAATAACATTATCACAGTGTGCTTTATAGAGAATATAGATCCTCTGGGTGTACATACGGGGGATTCTTTCTGTTCCGCCCCGATGCTGACCATTTCGGAAGAGTGTCAGAGGAAGCTGCAGGAGCAGGCCTACAGGATTGTAGAATCCGTGCAGGTGATCGGTGGTACGAACGTGCAGTTTGCCCATGATCCGGTGACGGACAGGATCATTGTTATTGAGATCAATCCTCGTACTTCGCGTTCCTCGGCATTGGCTTCTAAGGCGACGGGATTCCCCATCGCGCTTGTATCGTCCATGCTGGCGGCGGGTCTTACTCTCAAGGATATTCCCTGCGGTAAGTATGGTACTTTGGATAAATATGTGCCGGACGGCGATTATGTGGTTATTAAGTTTGCCCGCTGGGCATTTGAAAAGTTTAAAGGCGTTGAGGACAAGCTGGGAACGCAGATGCGTGCCGTGGGTGAGGTCATGAGTATTGGTAAGACCTACAAAGAAGCTTTCCAGAAGGCAATTCGTTCTCTGGAGACGGGTCGTTACGGATTGGGACATGCGAAGGATTTTGATAATTTGTCCAAGGAAGAACTGCTCAGAAGGCTGATCACACCTTCCAGTGAGCGCCATTTCCTGATGTATGAGGCGCTTCGCAAAGGCGCAACGATAGAGGAAATCCATGAGATCACCAAGGTGAAGGCTTACTTTATCGAACAGATGAAGGAACTGGTGGAGGAAGAGGAAGCGATTCTGCAATGCAAGGGCAGCATGCTGCGGGATGAAATGCTGATCACAGCCAAGAAAGACGGTTTTTCCGATAAATATTTAAGTCAGCTTCTGGAGATTCCCGAGGATGATATCCGTAACCGCCGTCTGGAGCTGGGCGTGGAAGAGGCTTGGGAAGGCGTTCATGTCAGCGGAACGCAGGACAGCGCATATTTCTATTCAACCTACAACGCACCGGACAAGAATCCGGTCAATGAGGACAAGCCGAAGATCATGATCCTTGGCGGCGGACCGAACCGTATCGGACAGGGAATCGAGTTTGATTATTGTTGCGTACATGCGGCTATGGCGCTGAAAAAGCTGGGATTCGAGACGATTATCGTGAACTGTAACCCGGAGACGGTGTCAACCGATTACGACACTTCAGATAAGCTGTATTTCGAGCCTCTTACCTTAGAGGACGTTCTGAGCATATATAAGAAAGAAAAACCTCTCGGCGTGATCGCGCAGTTCGGCGGGCAGACGCCTCTTAATCTTGCGTCCGAATTGGAGAAGAACGGTGTCAGGATTCTGGGAACGTCACCTTCTGTCATTGACTTGGCGGAGGACCGTGACCAGTTCCGCGCCATGATGGAGAAACTGGAAATTCCCATGCCGGAGTCGGGAATGGCGACCACGGTGGAAGAGGCGCTTGCGATCGCGGCGAGAATCGGCTATCCGGTGATGGTTCGCCCTTCCTATGTGCTTGGCGGCAGAGGAATGGAAGTGGTTTACGATGATGAGAGCATGACGGAATATATGAATGCTGCGGTGGGCGTGACGCCTGACCGGCCGATTCTCATCGACCGTTTCCTGAATCATGCGCTGGAATGCGAGGCGGATGCCATCAGTGACGGCACCCATGCTTTTGTGCCTGCGGTGATGGAGCATATCGAGCTTGCCGGCATTCATTCCGGAGATTCGGCGTGCATCATTCCTTCCGTACATATTCCGGCGGAAAGTGTGGAGACGATCAAGGAGTATACCAGAAAGATTGCGGAGGAGATGCATGTTAAGGGACTTATGAACATGCAGTATGCTATTGAGAATGGAAAAGTTTTTGTGCTGGAAGCGAATCCGAGAGCATCCCGTACGGTACCGTTAGTGTCCAAGGTCTGCAATATCCGTATGGTGCCTCTTGCAACGGATATTATTACTTCGGAAATTACCGGGCGTCCTTCACCGATAAGGGAATTGAAAGAGCAGGTGATCCCTAATTACGGTGTGAAGGAGGCGGCGTTCCCTTTCAATATGTTCCCGGAAGTGGACCCCATTCTGGGGCCGGAGATGCGTTCCACCGGAGAAGTGCTTGGTCTGTCACGCTCTTACGGCGAAGCGTTCTTCAAGGCACAGGAGGCGGTACAGTCGAAACTGCCGCTTGAGGGAACAGTGCTGATTTCTGTTAATAAAAAGGATAAGGATGAAGTCGTGGAGGTGGCGAAGAGCCTTGCGGAGGACGGTTTTAAGATCGTAGCTACGGAAGGAACCTATAATCTGATCACGGCGGCGGGCATTCCCGCAACGAAGGCGAAGAAGCTGTACGAAGGCCGCCCGAACGTGGGGGATATGATCACCAACGGCGATTTTGACCTGATCATCAATTCGCCCGTAGGAAAAGACAGCGTACATGACGACAGCTATCTGCGGAAAGCGGCGATCAAGGCAAAAGCGGCGTATATCACGACGGTTGCCGCTGCGAAAGTGACTGCTGAGGGAATCCATTATCTGAAGACCCATAACAGCAGTGAGGTGAAGTCGCTGCAGGAGCTGCATAGTGAGATTCATGATAAGGAGTAGGCGCTTACGCTACCTGCATAAAAATTTGTTTAAAAAACTGCTTGACATTTAAAAAAGTCTGTGATACATTATCTGAAAACTTGAAGCGGAGATAAGAATATGTTTGAAATTAATAAAGTCCTATTTACAATGATTATTCGAGTGTGGCAGATTTTTCAGATTACGGTCACAGCCTGAGGGCGGCGGAAAGCCGACAAAGCGCATGGCCGTAAGACGGAAAGTCTTATTTGGCTATGCGGTAATCAGGATAGAAGATAGGAGAACCGCATGGTATATACACAAAGGTGTATGTAGCAGAGCGGTTCTTTTTTGCGCGTATGAGCAGAGTCGGAAGATATATAAGACCGAAGCCGTGCTTGCACGAGCGTAGGGCTGATATGTCTTACGATGAGCAACGCGAACGAGTACGGCGAAGCCTTACGAGTCTGCTCATATGCGTACCATAAGCATAAGACTACGAGGGAGGAGACAGCAATGCAGGCAATCAAAGTAGAAGATTTATCAAAATCATTCCGGGTAAGGCAGAAGGAAAAGGGAATGCGTGGCAGCATCAAGGCGATCATCAGTCCGAGAACGGAAGAAATCAAGGCGGTAGACGGGATTTCTTTTGAGGTGGAAGAGGGAGAAATGCTGGCTTTCATCGGGCCGAACGGTGCGGGGAAGAGTACCACCATCAAGATGCTGACAGGCATTCTCTATCCGGACGGAGGAAAGGTGGAAGTACTGGGGCTTGATCCGACAAAAAGACGAAAGCAGCTTGCTTATCAGATCGGGACTGTATTCGGGCAGAAGGAGCAGCTCTGGACACATTTGACACCTTACGATAATTTCCGATTCTTCGGGGCAATCTATGATGTTTCGGATGAAGAGACGGAAGCGCGAATCAGGGAGCTTGGAGAGCTTTTTGAACTGAGCGCTTTTATCAATACACCGGTCAGAAATCTCTCGCTGGGCCAGCGTATCCGCTGTGAGATCGCGGCGTCTCTGATTCACAGGCCGAAGGTCTTATTCCTTGATGAACCGACGATCGGACTTGATCCGGTGGTTAAAGAGACAGTTCGCTCGTTGATCAGACAGATGAACAGAGAACTTCATACCACCATTTTCCTGACAAGTCACGATGTGGGGGACATTGAGAAGCTTTGTAAACGTGTCATTATCGTAAATGACGGGCAGATCGTGTTGGATGATTCTATGGAACATTTGAAATACGGGGATATGCCTTTGGAAGATATTATTGTGGAGATATACAGGTCAGAGGGGAAGGTGACATTGGAATTATGAGGAAATACGCGGTTATTTATCGGTCGGTTTTGATGGAAAATCTGCAGTATGCAGCTAATATTGCGATGGGGTTTGTAAGTTATTTTATTATAAATTTCGTATTCATAAACCTCTGGGAATATATGTATGGAACTTCCGGGGAATTGATTGCAGGTTATACGAAAGAGCAGATGATCTGGTATGTCATGATGACGGAGATGATCTGGTTTGGAGCCCGATCGGCTACGATAGCGAGGCAGGCGTCAATAGATATCCGTGGCGGGAATATCGCCTATATGATGAATAAACCATACTATTATCCGTTGTATATTTTGGCAAAATACACGGGAGAGTGGAGTGTACAGATGCCCATGTATGTGGCTCTTGCCTTAGTGATGGGTATGACAATGGTGGGCAGACTGCCGCATTTTAAGGTAATTACACTTCCGGCAATTGTCCTGTGCACAGTGTTTGGCGTTATGATCAATGCGGTTTTCAAACTTTGTATCAGTCTGCTGGCTTTCTGGGTCGAGGATGCGACTCCTTTTCAGTGGCTGTATGACAAATTGATCCTGGTGGTGGGAACATTATTTCCGGTCGAAATATTTCCGGATGGGTTGCAGGTGCTATTTAAAATGACTCCGATTTACACAGTGTGCTACGGGCCGGCAAAACTGGTTGTGGATTTCAGTACGGAAAAGTGTGTGGAAATCCTGTCGGCACAGAGCCTATATCTGACAGCCGGGAGTGTGCTGATGTTCTGGATCTATCGAAAGGGGGTTAAGAAACTGTATGTCAACGGCGGTTAAAAATCAGTTGCGGGTATGTCTGCTTTCTGTAAAATACAATATTATGAAAGAAATGGTCAATAAGGTTACTTTCCTCACGAATATTCTTTTTATGATGCTGAACAATGCGGCATTTATCATACAGTGGAACATTTTGTTCAGTTTGAGGGAGGATATCGGCGGATATTCCATGAGGGAGGTCATGCTGTTGTGGGGGCTGACCGCCAGCAGTTTCGGACTGTCGCGTATTTTGTTTGCAAGAGTGTTTACGCTGCATGAACTGATCGTCAGCGGCAAACTGGACGCCTATCTGGTACAGCCGAAGAATGTCCTGTTAAGTGTCATGACATCAGTCACCGTAACTTCGGCAATCGGTGATTTCCTATATGGAATAGTACTCCTGTGTATTTTCAGTTTCAGTATCAGTCGTTTACTGTTGTTTCTCCTGTTTACAGTAACGGGAGCGTTGATCATCACGGCATTTGGGCTGCTGGTGGGAAGTCTGTCTTTCTGGTTTGTGAGAACGGAAATGTTCGGTGTGCATATGGTCAACTGTATGATCAGTTTTGCCACATATCCGGACGGTATTTTCCGGGGAAAAGCGAGATTCCTGCTTTATTATATCATCCCCGTGGGTATGGCGGTTTATCATCCGGTGCATATTATGGCTGCGTTTGATGCAGGGATGTTTCTTTGGGTATTAGGATATACTTTCGGTATCTGGGCGGTGGCAGTTTTCGTATTTTACAGAGGGCTTAGGCGCTATTCTTCCAGTAATTTGATGGAGGCTAGGATATAGAAAATTTTGTGAAAAATAATGTGAAGTTGAGTCATTTACGGCACAAGAGTTGTGCAGTGGATGGCTCTTCTTTTGCGTAATAGGAAGGTCCTCTGTTTATAGAGTTTGTTGAGATACGCAGTATCTCATAGGTCTATTGCGTAATTGAGCTTGCTTGATTTTTTGATGGAATTTGTGTGTTAAAAGTGCTGATTACTCATTTTAAGACTTTTTTAATACTATCTTAAATAAATTAGTACTTGACAATACATAGTAGTGGGTTTAATCTGATACTAGAATAAGAGGAGGATCATCATGAATCCACAATTTAAAAAAGGAGTACTGGAACTCATCGTCTTAGAATCTGTGTACCAGAGAGATATGTACGGATATGAGCTTGTAGAAGAAGTCTCACAGGTGATTGACGTGAACGAGGGAACCATATATCCCTTGCTGAAGCGGCTTACCAATGAGCGGTATTTCGAGACTTATCTGCGGGAATCCTCTGAAGGACCGCCGAGGAAATATTACCATCTGACGGCGGCGGGGATCTTGTATCGGGATTCTTTGTCGGCGGAATGGGAAGAATTTCAGACAAGAGTCAACGGATTTTTGAAGGGGAAGGGCGGACATGAATAAAGAAAAATTTTTATCGGAGCTGAGAGAGTACCTCAGTATATTGGAAAATCAGGAGCAGGAAGATATTCTGGCGGAGTATGCCCAACATATTGATATGAAGATTCAGAAAGGGCTAAGCGAGGAGGAGGCTATTCGGGATTTTGGTGCGGTCGAGGAGCTTGCGGCGGAAATTCTGGAGGCTTATCATGTCAACCCGGAATTTCGCAAGAAAGGTATTTCGCTTAGAATGCCCAGGCTGAGAACAGGTACAGGGCGTACTTTTCAGGGATTAAAATCAGGCATTTCCGGCGCTTCTGCTTCGGAAGATGACAATACAACGGGAAGCCTGAATCCGGAAACAGATACTGCGAATAGCGGAGAGTCTGTATGGCAGCGGGCAGGCAGACGTATGAAAGAGGTAATGACAGGTGCCCTGCGGGGAATCGGGAATGGATTCCGATGGCTGGGTCGAAAGTGCCGCGCTTTTGCCGGTTGGTGCGGCAGGCCTTTTACAAGAAGAAAAGCAGAAGTAGGAGAGGATTTGCAGAAAAGCCAGAGCGAGCGGAAAGGAACGGAAGAGATGGAAGGGCGTATCGGTAATTTTTTCAGGGCAGTGGGATGGGGAATGGTAATGGCATGGAGATGGTTTGTCGGATTGTGTGTCTTTTGTCTGAAGCTTATGTGGAATGCGGCGTGGCTGCTGTTTGGCGTATTCTGTGCGTGTATGGCGATGATCGTATTGATGGGAGTCGGTGCGATACCTGTTCTTTTGGCGCAGGGATATCCGTTTGTAGGGATTTTCATGATCTGTCTGGGCGGGCTTCTCTGTCTGGGTTCTCTTTCCTTCGGAGCATTCAGTCTGTTGATCAGGAAGAAAGATGATAATGGAGATGACAGCGGTAATCAATACGGTAAAGATGAAATGACGGAGAAATCCGATAAGGAGGCAGCGTATGAGCAGACAGCATAAAATATTGATCGGTGTATTTTGTTTAGGGGTGTTATTGTGCGGAATCGGCACAGGGGTGGCATTTACAGAATTTAGCGGATTTGAATATGGCGGGAAGTATATCTTAGGTGAAACGGATATGCAGACGGCGGATTTTGATGTGACGTTTGTGCCGATGGAGGATCAATGGACGCTCATAGGCGCCGGCGGGGCATATGTTGCCGGAATGGGTGATATTCAGACGGATCGCAGTATTCCAGAGAACACCGTTAGGTTTCATGTGACTTATAATGCGAAACGTGCAAAGCCTTTTGTATATCTGGACGAACAGACTAACAGGATTGAATTCTCGTGGTATTGGAGGAATAACAATGATGATACAGCGCTGATGATGGAGGCGAAGGATATTCTGTTGAAGAACCTGAAAGAAGGTAAAATTGCTTCTTTTGACACTGTGGAATTGGAAGAAGTGACTGTAATGGTCAATCCTAAGAATGAGGCTGATGTGAGAGTGGTGCATTAGGAATTAAGGCAGTTGAATCGGAGCAGGCGGGAGTGTGGATATGAGGATTGATAAAGAAATTGTAACAATGGAGTTGAACCTTTTTATAGACAATATATTCCTGCTTTCGGAAGTAGATTGTGTCAAAATCAGAGATGTAATCATTAGGAGAGATGAGGAAAAGGGTGAAAAAGTGCGGGAAGCAATGGACAAGAGTTATCATGATTGTTACAGTGATGTGGACTTATCTGTTGTAGTGAGGATTTCCGGTCGGGATGTAATAAAACCGGTCGAATATATGAAGCGTATAGATCGGTTTGGTGTGAATACGGACAGCAGCTTAGGGTGGTGTTTTATTGATGAAAATAATATGTATCGTATTATTTTCAAAAGCGGAATAAGATACGATTTTGGATTTGAATTCACATATGACGATAACGCGGATTTCATCAATATGCCGCCGAGAGAAGATGAATATAGTAACCCTGACTGGCCGGTTGAAAATGTGAATCGGTTTTGGTTTGTTCAGATTCAGGCACTGGGAAAACTCTATCGAAAAGATTTCCTGATCAGTAGTCATCTTGCTAATGTCAATCTCAATGAAACGCTTGTACAGCAGATGGTACTGCGGGATATACGGTACGGAACGAATTATCATCGGTACGGATATGAAGAAGAACTTGCTTATATGAAAAATAAAAGTATGTGTCCTATGAAGACTGAAAATGATACGTTTAATATCATTGCGGACAAGTTGTACTGTGCTGCTTTGACATATGACGAGCTGACTTTGGCGTTTTATCCTGGATATAAAAGGAGATGTCCGGATTTTTTTGCTATATGGGAATGTTATGAGAAGGGGAAATAGTACCTTTTCGGAAGTTCTGATTGACATATTTTTAGGTCCATTATAATATAATAATAAAGACAGGCAACTTGAGTGTCAGTCAAAGCGTTGACATAAGGCGTTGTGCCAGAGGGCAGTGCCTTACGAGCTTTGAATGGGTTTGACGTTTACCGCATTCTGGCTAGACTGTATATGCAGTTGAAAGAAAACGTCAGAAAAAGCGCTGCGAAAGCAGGGCTTTTTCTGTTTCAAAAGGGAAAGAGGTAAGTCGGATGCGTAATGTATATGATTGCGTGGAAGCTTTCAAGAAACTGTTAGATAAGGAATACCATTTGGTTTTGGGAAGAAAAAATATAGCTGTTCCGTTACAGATAAATTTTGACAAAAAAGAATGCTTTCATTTAATGGGACTTCAATATCTGACTGACAGACCGGAGTTAGCCCGCGATAGGGGAAAAATATTTGATACAATAAGTGAACGTCGGATAACGGCAGAACAGCTCCAGTCGTCTGACCTGTATTATAAAATTGCAGACAGGATAGATTTACTTCCGCTTCTGGAAAGTATGATTGATAGCAATGATACAATATTTAAGTACAACCGGAAACAAAATGCTTATTCGGTTATCAAAGCAGACTATATTATGAAAAACAATGCAGTTGGAAGAAATATATTTTTATTTCTGGCAAAGAACGGAGAGGAAGGAAGATATTTCTGTCGTTCATTTTTCCCACAAGATAAGATGGATTATACAAAGAGTCAGGCCGCATGGACGTTATTGTATAAGAAGAAAGTAACTCTTTCAACAGGAGAGGAAGAAATACTGTATGATAGGTTAAAAAGAGTGGACGACAAGCCTGTGATGATCCACAACATAGATTACTATTAGAGCGGAGCAATCCGCCATCGAAAATATTGTTCGCTTACCGGAAGCGTCTAAGAAATGTCCGGCTTGAAAATTCTAGTCTTATCGTTTAGGCGATAGGGCTTTTTTGTGTGGCAATGGAACACCATACAAACAAGGACACTTAATAACAAACAGTATGTAGAGTGTAAAGTCTATTCAAGTTTCTAACTTAATCACCTTGGAATGAATCAACAGAGTATAAAAAGGTCTTACGTTGTTCTATCTAATATATAAATAATATAATTGACATAATATATATAACAATATATAATTTTATAACAACCTACAAACACAATTCAAACAATCGTAGAGGGGAAGGTGAACAAGCCAACATGGACATACGGAGTAATATAGGCATACATAGCAGCCTGAATGTACTGGGCAATATAGGCAGACTGAGCAACATAAACGCACAGAGCAATATCGACATACCGACCAACACAAACACACAGCCAAACATAATCTCACATCCCC
>JAAUZX010000056.1 GCA_014804365.1 Lachnospiraceae bacterium | reverse complement strand
GGACTTTCTGTTCCGCTCTCAAGGAAATTATTGTAAACACTGATGGCATAGTTGTATTCTCCCAGTATTTCATGAGTCTTTCCCAAAAAGAGTACCGCATCAGCCCCTTCTTCCTCCCTGGCCTTTTCCAGATAGGTGCGGGCATTGTCATAATCTTCAAGATAATAGCTGATACGCCCCTTTTCAAAATTCGTCATGTATTTGGTTCCGCTTTCCATAGCCGTCTGTAAATATTTCTGCCCCGATTCCTTAAAACCGTTTTCAGCAAGCACACAATAAATACTGATCAGCCTGTCATAGTCTCTGGTATTCAGTAAGATCGTTTTGTCAAAATCCGCTATCGCCTCTTCCAGTCTTCCCCTTTCCGTATATATGACGCCTCTTAAGTAATAAGCATCTCTTTCTTCCGGCTTCAGATCCAGTATCGCAGTATAAGCGCTGATCGCCTTATCTGATTCTCCCTGTTTATAATAAGCTGTTGCCAGGTAATAATTGATATCATAATCCATTTCACCCACCCGGCCGTCGCTGAGGGAAAGGGCCGTTTCAAATGCTGTGACCGCTTCCGCATACTGGGTCTTGCCCATATAGGCCATTCCTTCCCCACGATAAAGAAGTCTTGGATCTTCCTCTGCTTCTTTTGCCGCCTCAAAACTTTCAATTGCCAGATCATAGTTAAGTTCTGCAACTGCAGTCATGCCCGCATCAATATTCTCATTTTGGCTTCTGAATCCGCATCCGGTACAAAGTACCGCTATTCCTGCAGCTATCAATACTGTTCCAAGCCTTTTATCCTTCATCTGCTTTCTCCCTATATACATACGCCCGATCACCGGTTTTTCCTAAGTCCCTTGGGATAATGATTTTTCATGATCCCTGCTGCCGCTTTTCCCCAGCCGATACTGTAACCGTTAACAGTGATCAGCTGCCAGCCCGTCCTTTCTTTGCATTCAAAGGTCTGACCACTCAGATATTTTTCCGCTTCCTCCAATGCCAGATCCACATATCCGAAGACCTCTTCCTGTCTCAAAGAAAGGGCCAGAGCGTGTGCCGGTTCAAAACGGCCCTTTTTGACAGTACCAAGATGCAGTCCCGGTCTCAGTACCTTTAATTTATTTAAAGAAGGAGCATTTTCAGGTAATAGGTACAACTGATCCCCGAAACGGACCAGACACCCTTCCATATCCTTTTTCAGATATTCCCGCTTAAATGCCGTATACTCCTTACATTCCTTTTCAGGCATTCCTTTTTCTACACCGTATCTTCCGCTCTTTACTTTAGTCTCTTCCCGGCCTTCCTTTTGGAGCACCGCTGCAAAATGTCCCTCTCCCTTCAGTTTATGAGGCCAAAGCCGGACGGTATTTTCAATTCCTTCAGTACTCTCCGTAATCCAGTCAGGGTTCCCTGAAGACATTCCGACTGTCTTTTCTGCCGGAACAATAAAAAACTCCGGATGCCTTTTTAAAAATCTGCTGATACTGCCTTCATTTTCTTCCGGTGCAAAGGTACAGGTAGAATAAACCAGCCTTCCGCCGCCTTTTAACATTCCGGCAGCATGATCTAATATCTCGTCCTGTCTTTCGGCACACATACGGACATTTTCAGGGCTCCATTCCCTGCAGGCCTCTTCGTTCTTACGGAACATACCTTCCCCCGAACAAGGCGCATCCACTAAAATCCTGTCAAAATAGCCGGGAAAATGCTCTGCAAGCACATCGGGAGAATGATTTAACACAATAGCATTGACAATACCCATTCTTTCAATATTTTCCGATAATATCTTAGCTCTAGCGGGATGGATCTCATTACAGATCAAGATTCCCCTTCCCTGCATATCTGCTGCGATCTGTGTGCTTTTTCCTCCCGGAGACGCACACAGATCCAGAATCTTTTCACCGGGGGCAGCGTTAAGGAAAAAAGCAGGCGCCATGGCGCTGGCTTCCTGTATGTAATAAACCCCTGCCTCATGATAAGGACTCCTGCCCGGTCTGTCCGTTTCTTCATAATAATAACCGTTCTCATTCCAGGGAACAGGCGTTAAGGTAAAAAGGGATAATTCCAAAAAGCGCCCGCTATCCCCTTTCAGGGGATTTAAGCGCAGCGCCTGGTTTTTGGTTTTCTCATAACTTTGGAGAAAGTCCGTATATTCTTCCCCCAACATATCCTTCATTCTGTCTGTAAATGCCTGTGGCAGCATACACACTTACCTGTCTTTCTCCTGAATATCGATCTTGATATGCACATCATGCAGCTGCTTTTCATCTACTTCCGAAGGCGCTCCCATCATGACATCCTGGGCTGTCTTGTTCATAGGGAAAGGAATGATCTCACGAATGCTTTCTTCTCCTGCGATCAGCATGACCATACGGTCAACTCCCGGTGCAATACCTGCATGGGGAGGAGCTCCATAGCAGAATGCATTGTACATAGCAGGGAATTTTGCCTTAACGTGCTCTTCGCTAAGACCCACCAGCCGGAACGCCTTTACCATGATCTCAGGGTCATGGTTACGAACGGCTCCCGAAGAAAGTTCCACGCCGTTGCAGACCAGATCATACTGGTAAGCATAAATATCAAGGGGATCCTTGTTTTCAAGTGCATCCATTCCGCCCTGAGGCATGGAAAAAGGATTGTGACAAAATTCCAGTTCTCCGCTTTCTTCTCCGATCTCATACATGGGGAAATCCACGATCCAGCAGAATTCATAGCATTCTGTTTTCATATGAGCTTCACTTGCCGCGCCCAGGAAGCGGCGCAGCACACCGGCTGTTTTCTGGGCTTCCAGAAGCTTTCCTGCGGACAGGCCTACAAAGTCACCCGGCTTTAATCCTAAAGCACTTACTACCTTTTCTTTTCTATCCTGAAGGAACTTGGCGATCCCTCCTGCCAGTTCTCCGTTTTCATCCATTTTAAACCAGTAAGCCTTTCTGCCGCTCTGCACTTCCACATCAGCACAGATCTTATCGATCACCTTTCTGGTGGCATTAAACTGATCCACTACAATGGCCTTGACAACCTGTCCCTCAAAAGGTCCGAATCCACAGTCTGCCATGCATTCCGTTGCATCCTGCAGCGTCAGGTCAATACGCAGATCCGGCTTGTCCGAACCGTATTTATCCATAGCCTCTTTATAGGAGATCCTTGTAAAAGGAGCCTCTGATGCAGTCTTATACTTACCGTATTTAGCAAAAACAGGGGGCAGTACATCCTCTATTACGCTAAATACATCTTCCTGGGAGGCAAAGGCCATTTCCATATCCAGCTGATAAAATTCTCCCGGTGAACGGTCTGCTCTGGCATCTTCATCACGAAAGCAGGGAGCGATCTGAAAATATCTGTCAAATCCCGATGTCATCAGAAGCTGCTTAAACTGCTGGGGTGCCTGCGGCAATGCATAGAACTTGCCCGGATGATTTCTGGCCGGAACCAGGTAATCTCTTGCTCCTTCAGGTGATGAACAAGTCAGGATAGGCGTTGTGATCTCCAGGAAATCATGCTCTGTCATACGCTGTCTCAATTCTGCAACGATCTTGCTTCTTAAAACGATCTTATCCTTTACTTCCGGATTTCTCAGATCCAGATATCTGTATTTTAATCTTGTTGCTTCATCGGCTTCCTTGGAACGATTGATCTCAAAAGGAAGCTCGTTATAAATACATTTACCAAGTACTGTGATCTCTTCCGGCACTACCTCGATCTCGCCGGTAGGAAGATTCCCGTTTTTGTTGGAACGTTCTCTTACCACGCCGGTAACGGAAAGTGTGGACTCATTATTGACGCCGTTTAATCTCTCCATCATTTCTTCTGTTTCCACAACTACCTGCGTAACTCCGTAAAAATCACGGAGAATTAAGAATCCAAGATTCTTGCTGACTTTACGCATATTATCATACCAGCCTACGATCGTGACCTTCTGACCTGCATCAGACAGCCGCAGCTGGTTACAATTATGTGTTCTTGACTGTACCATAATCACCCATAACTCCTTTATCTTCGCTAAACTTTTGCATTATATTATACATTTTTTACTACATCTTTGCAATATGGGCCTAATTCTTGTTTTGAAATTTCTTTTTCTGCTGATGGGCTGCAATTCTTACATAAACAGACCTTGGCAGGAATCTTCCGAATGTCATGGCAAACTGCATGGTCTTAGTCGGAACGATCACTACTTCTTTCTTTCCCATCTGTTTTAATGCATAATCTACACAGTATTGGGGCGTGATCCCTTTTAAAGCAAATTCTACATTAGCCACACTGTTAAATTCCGTATCCACAGGCCCGGGGCAAAGACAGCCCACATAGACCCTGCTGCCGCTTTCCCGAAGTTCCTCTGCTACCGCCTGAGTCAGGCTGGCAACATAAGCCTTGGTGGCGTAATAGGTTGCCATATAGGGACCGGCAGGCATCAGACCGGCGGAAGAGGCCACATTTAAAATATAACCGTAATCCTTTTTCTGCATCTTCTGGAGCATCAGCTTCATCAACACGTGCATCGCCTTCACATTGACCTGTACCATATTCATCTCTTTTTGCAGGTCTGTCTCCGCAAATCTGCCGCAGTCACCGAATCCCGCATTATTGATAAAGACTCCTACTTCCTTGTCCTGCAGCTGATAAAAGACACGGTAGCACTCTTCTTCTCTGGACAGATCGGCCACGATGATCTCACACTTTGTTTTCAGTTCTTTGGCGATCTTATTCAGCCTGTCCTGCCTTCTTGCGATCAATACAAGAGGATAACCTCTTCCGGCAAGTCTCTTTGCAAATTCCAGTCCGATCCCGGCGCTGGCTCCGGTAATTACCGCATACTTCTTCCTTCTGATCATATTATCCGACCTCCGTTTTCTTAATTCGTTCCATGATATGACCGATATTTCCCTCGCCTGCAAAACTGTCCGCATCAAAAAAATTCTGATCCCTGTCTATCCACAGTAATTCGTTTTCGCTGCCATACACTTCTTTTTCCTTGTTCAAATATCCGAAATACACTTCCAGCTTCGTTTCTTCCAAATAATAGGTCAGATCCATCAGATGTATCAGTTCAATATCTTCTCCGGTAATGCCGGTTTCCTCATTCAGCTCCCTGTACGCCGCATGAAAGCCTTCCTCTCCGGGCTCTATTTTGCCGCCTACCAGATTATAAAGACCTTTATACGGTTCTTTGCGCCGCTTACAGACCAAAAGCCTTTTACGATCCTTATCCAGTATTGCTATAATATTCACATTGATCTTCATTCCAAATTCTCGGCCTCCTTAAGCAGCGTGCAGCGTTTACTACAGAGTAACTTCACCTTTAAGGCGGATATCTCTTGAACCGCCGCCGATCAGAATGCGGAAGAGACCGGGCTCCACTGTCCAGACATAGCGAATATCCATCAGTTTGAAGGAATCATAATCCAAATGGAAAGTGACTGTGCGGCTTTCACCTGCTTTCAGGTGGATACGTTCAAATCCTTTAAGCAACATAGGCGGCGTGACAACGGAACTTTCCACATCATCAATATACAGCTGTACTACCTCATCGCTGTCCATATCTCCGGTGTTTTTCACCGTACAGGAAACCATCACGTCAAAAGTTCCGATCTTATTGATCGTAAGATCGCTATACGCAAACGAGGTATAGCTCAGTCCGTAACCGAAGGGGAATAAAGCGTCTTTAGGCCCCTCTAAAAATTCCGGTGCGCCGCCGGGCAACATGGAGTAATAGCAGGGGATACGGGTGGAACTGCGGGGCAGGGAAAGAGGAAGACGTCCTGCAGGGCTGAATTTACCAAGCAATGCTTCCACGATCGCCTTTGCGCCGGACTCGCCGCCGAACCATGTCATCAGGATGGCATTACATACTTCGTTTTCCCTCGATAATTCCAATGGTTTGCCATTTTCCAAAACCAGGATCAACGGCTTGCCCAGCCCGGAAAGCTTTTCAATCAATTCTCTCTGTCTGCCGTTTAAGGTCAATTCGCAGCGGTCACGTCCTTCGCCGCTGGTGATAGTGTTGTCTCCGCCTACCATAATGATCACATCACATTCTCCGGCGATGGCGATTGCTTCTTCCACTTCGTCAAGAATTTCGTCTTCTCCCTCGGAATACAAATGGGGCTGGCCGTCCACAATACGGGGCTGCTTTTTATCATAGGTAATGGCACAGCCGTTGCACTGCCGCACGGTGACGGCATCGCCTAATTCTGCCTTAAGTTCCTCATACACAGAAGGAATAGGAAACTGAGGCGTGGAAGAATATCCTCCAATCTTTTGTGCCGCGGAAGAAGGACCGATAAGTGCAACAGACTTAAAGCCTTCCTTCAGAGGCAGAATACCGTCATTTTTCAGCAGAGTCATCGATTCCTGCGCTACTTTATGGGATATATCACGGTGCTCCTTGCAGCGGATAACAGATTCATATGTAGTTTCTTCGGTGTAGGGATTCTCAAACAATCCCAGTTCAAATTTTACCCGCAGCACACGTGAACAAATATCATCCAGTCTCTCCATGGATAAAGAGCCTTCTTGTGCCAGCTCAATAACACTTTGCTTCCAGAAGGTAGGAGGCATATCACAGCCCTGTACGTCCAGCCCGTTACGCATTGCCAGTCCAATGGCCGCTTTCTCAGTAGTAACCAAATGGTGTTCGCTCTTTAACCGTGCTACACCGCCCCAGTCCGAACGGCAAAAACCTTTCAGTTCAAATCTTTTTTTCAGTACATCCTTAAGATAAAATTCGGAGCACATGAGCGGATCACCATCCACCGAATTGTAGCTGACCATTACATTATACGCGCCGCCTTTCCGGATGCCTGTTTCAAATACCGGCAGATAGCAGCCCTCTATCTCACGCCGTCCTGCACGGGCATGGGAACAGTTGGTACCGCCCTCGGCAATTCCGTGTACGCAATAATGCTTCGGTTCTGCAATTACTGCATCAGGGCGGCTGATATCTCCTTTTTGCTCGCCGGTAATGATAGCTTCCGCCATACGACAGGATAGATACGTATCTTCTCCGAAAGTCTCTTCAATACGTCCCCAGCGTGATTCACGCGCTACATCCAGGTTAGGTGCCAGAATTTCATGCATGCCGAGAGCACGGGTTTCCCGCCCGATGGCAGAACCCACCTCATGGATCAGATCCGGGTCAAAGGTTGCTCCGAAATTGACAGGACAGGGGAATACCGTTCCGCGCAGGCCACTGATGCCGTGCAGCGCTTCCCCCGTAAAAATTGCGGGGATACCCAGCCTGGAATTCTCAATGAAATATTTCTGTATCTTATTAAAGGGCACCGGGGTGGAATACATGTCATGGATACAGCCGATGCCATCCTGTCCAAAATCTTTTTCAAGGCGCTCCCAGTCAAATTCTGTGTCAGGCTCCACGCTGCAGTGCTGCTTGTCCGACGGTTTGGTAGCATATTCTACACCGCGCACCATGCAGGTCTGAGCCGCTTTTTCCTCCAATGTCATCCTTGACAGCAGATCCGCCACGCGGCGTTCCACCGGCAGAGCGGGGTTTTGATAATCCATCATAATTAAACTTCCTCCTTTTGAGTATGAGATTACTGTTTTCCTTTACTATATCCTATACAGGATAATTGTCAATCTTCATTTTTCAGTTCAGCCATGGAATAGTGATAAGAGGGCGTGCGAGCTTGCTTTTATGAATTTGAGGGCTGAACTGATCCCTCCGGCGGCTGCTTCTTTTTACCAGTAAAATCCCGGGAGGTGATCTTCAATACACATACCGTATCTGCCTGCTCTTTTCCAAAAAACACATCTGCTTCTGCCGCCTGCTTTAAAAGAAGAGAGAGTCCTTTGCACTTTTCCTGTACATCAGAAACGACTACCATCTTCCCGTTTCCGATCACACTTTGATAAAAATAGCCGGAATTACAGGGCGTTTCTTTTGCATATACGGGTTCCCCTTCTATGCACAGTTCGAAGCACACATTATCATTCTTTTTCAATATATCCAATTTTCTGCCTTCCTTTGCACAGTGAAAGTACAAAGTCAATTCATCGCCTTCCATCTCATACCCGAAATTCATGGGAACAATATAAGGCATTCCCTGATCTGCCATTGCCACATGACAGACTTTGCATCCTGCTATGATCTGCTCTATCTGCTGTAAATCCGTAACTTCTCTGTCTTTTCTTCTCATGTCTTTTTCCTATTTGTCATATAATTCTTTAAAATCTTCTTCTGACAATTCTCTTTCCTCATTATAGGGTTCTCCGTTTTTAACACCCATTTTAACTGCGCTGGGCCCATCCCAATAATACCCTTCGTAATCATAATCTGTGACCTCAGCACCGGTGATGAGCTTTGCCAGTTCATCGGCCGCCTGCCTGCTGTCCTCATCATGATTTCCACCGATTGCCGGGCCGCTGGGCCCGCTGTAAGCGTGGAGATATATTTTCTTTCCGGTTTCATCTGTTGCTGAAATGCAATAAGCATACTGATCTTCCAGATCGTCTGATATATACAGAGGTTCTCCGAACAGTGTTTTTAACTGTCCAAGACATAAGATACCTTTTTCATAGGAATCTAAGCCATATCCTTCTACAATATTTCTGATCTTTCCTCCTATAACATTGTTCAGGGTCTCCATGGATTCTGCTTTAAATTCATACTTTTCTCCCATAATTTATTACCTCTTCCTTTACTTTATTTCGAACTCACCAGCAAAAAAATAACCCTGCTGATCATCCGACATGCTTTTTATGATCCTGTAATGTCCTTTCGGCAGCTTGCCATAGGAACTTTCCCAGCTTATCATATAGGTATCTGTACTGCCCGCAGGCGTCCACAGCATCTCCAGCGTGATCGCCACATCATTTTTCGAAATGATCTGATACCACTTTCCGTCTTTTTCCATCTGAAGTCCGTAATCCTGTCCATAAGCCAGATCCGATTCAGACTGATTTTCGATGGTATAAGAAATTTCGGTAGGTTTTACAGATTCCTGATCCACAATAAGCTCTACTCCTTCCAGGGTATTTACTTCCCCTGTG
>JAAUZX010000055.1 GCA_014804365.1 Lachnospiraceae bacterium | reverse complement strand
TTTTCCCGAATATCCCCGTCAAAGGTATTTTCTACAGACAGCAGCGCCATATGATCGGAATGCAGGCGTGCCCGCACTTTGATCTGACGTCTGGCGGGCGCGGTCTTAATGCTTGCCTCCAGTGCATTTTCAAGGAGGTTAGACAGTACAAGACACAGGTCGATCTCAGGTACCGGAAGCTTGCAGGGAAGGTCTAACTCAAAAGAAAACGGGATGTCCTGCTTGCGGTACAGCATTCCGTAATGGCCTGCCACGCTGTCAACAGCCGTGTTGCTGCACAGACCAAGCTCTATATCCGGAAAGCTGCCCTGTGCATCGGAAAGGTATTCTTTTAAACTTTCCCATTCCTTTCGCGCAGCAAGACTTTGCATAGTATTGAAATGGTGGCGCATATCGTGGCGCGCCTTGCGGGTTTCCTCAATAGCGGTACGCAGATTGTCATACCGCGCCTGCTGCATGGAGAGAAACTGATTCTCCCGGCGGAGCCGGTCATTACGGCTTAAGCTGGATGCCATGAGGTAGAATAGCGCATAGAACAGCAGAAGCAGGGCCAGAAGCGAGAGGCTGATGAGGATATATATGGATCTGAGCCTCCCCAAATCTAAAATGTCGGGATTTTTGGGTACCATGATCAGGTTCAACCCGATAAACATAAGAGGCAGGATCCAGAATACATACCATGTCTGAGCAAAGGCTTCTTCCTCTAAAAGCCGTCTGGCGGCATGAGTGGCAGGATGCCAGGCAGCCAGGGTAAAGACACAGCACATCAGAAACCAGGACAGGGAAACGCCGGGTAAAAGTGGCAGAGCAGGATCTTCGGAACTTAAGATGCCGTTTATTGCTACTGCCGCACCGCCCAGGCAGGAAAAAGCAGCACATACGGCAAGGAAGACACTGATAGATTTCCAACGTGATATTTTAAGTGTATGGACGTAGAAAACGCCGGCAATGAGTATGACAGGGAAAAACAGCCAGATAAGCCGGATACTGAAAAAGCAGCTTACAGCGCCGCCTGCAAGGCAGAGAAAGAGAGTAAGAGGGACTGCTAATGCCATCAGTTTTGTGAGATGCATCCGCAGATGCTGTTTCATAGGCAGGAAAGCGAGCAGCATACCTGGAAGGAGGATCATAAGCTCCAGTGTGGAGCAGAGGAATTCTTTCATGGCTGAATCCTCCTCTCAAAGAGAAAGTCGCCGAAAGCCAGTCTGGCAGCTTTGGAAAGATCACGGCTGACAGGAAGTCTTTTTCCATTCTTAAGCACAAAATCTGTGCCGTCAAAATCCCCGGTATGTTCCAGGTTGATGATGAGGCCCCGGCTGCACAGGAAGAAACGCCCGTCCGTAAGATTGGCGGCAAATTCACGGAAGGTCTGGCGAGTGACAACTTTCCGTCCGTCAGTCCGATAAATGTATATCTGGTGCTGGTAATGCTCGGCATACAGGATCTCCTGAAAACGCAGACGGACAGTGCCGCCTGTGACATTCACATCAATATACCTGTCTTTAGAGGGAAAGTGCTTTACGATCTCATCAAACAGGGCTGCCAGGTCTGCATCTGTGCAGGGCTTTACCAGGTAATGGAATGCACGGACGCGGAAACCGTCAAGGGCATGGTCTGTGGAGGCAGTGATAAAGACCAGCAGGCAGTCTGTATCAAAGAAGCGCAATGCTCTCGCTGTATCCACCCCATTCTCATTTTTCATATAAATATCAAGGAAGACCAGGTCAAACCGCTCTTTTTCGGCAACGGAAAGAAAATCCGTTCCGGAATCAAAATCAGAGATTGTGGCGTCAAGGGAAAGACGGGCAAGCCGGATGTTCAGTCTGTTTTTTAAAGTTTCCCGTTCCGAAGCAATATCATCTACTATGGCAATCCGCATGGAAAAGTCTCCTTTACTCAATCATCCACGTTATGTCATGAATCTGTGATTCATGATCGCCATTCGCCGCTCGTCAAACATGCAAGCATGCTTTGATCGCTAACGTTCATTATATCATAGCATAAGATCATGCAAAAAGCGAGAATCACAACCGTCATTGACAAAAATGACGGGCACAATTCGTGACGGATTTTTACAATTCGTGCCACGGCTATGGAAAAAAGCAAAAAATACATATATTTTAGATGTAAGTGATTTATAGTATCAGAGTAGAAAAGGAGAAATCATATGAAAAGAAACATAAAAACTGCAGCATTAATTGCAGCCGTTTTTCTGGCTTTGCCAGCTTTTGAAAATCAAAATGGTATCAACATTGTAAATGCTGGATCCGATAATAACACCAGAGAATATTCACCTCAAACACCGCTGCCTTCAGACAACAAGAGCGAAGTTCCCGTCAGTAAGTCGGAAACCGCTCCGGTTCCCGAAACCATTCCCATTCACAGCCATAACTTTCAATATATGACGATACAGGAGGCGTCGGAAACACAAGATGCTGTCATTCTGCTTCGATGCTCCTGCGGTATAACCAATGGAACGATTACGGAACCCGGAAGTGCACTGAATATCTTTATTGAAGACATTATTAGAGATATTGCCAATGCTCCTGAAAACGGAACTGTTACCGCCGAAACAAAAATCTGGATCTGTTATAATAAAGCGGTCATGGATGCTCTTTTACAGAGACCGGATGTAACTCTCGTTACAAATTATCGTTATAATAACGTAGATTACACTGTTACCATACCTGCCGGCTATGAGGCGGATACTTTGCTGGATGAAAACGGCTACTGCGGATTCCGCTACCTGGATAAGGTATTCGGAGGAAGCGAGGTTACGGCATAAGGAAATGATGGTTTCCGGTGTATGATCTTTCCAGAACGTGTGATAAAGAGGACTTGGTTTAGGGTCTGTGTGTTTTCCGGTATTCGCTGGGAGTTGTATGGAAGTTTTCATAGAAGAGCTGGCGGAACAGCTTATAGTTTGTAAAACCATTTTTTTCCAAAATTGTTTTTAACGGGAGGTCTGTGGAGATTAAATCTTCATATACATGGGAAAGCCTGATTTCGTTTAGATATTCGAGGTAAGTCTTTCCCATATTTTTTTTAAAAAAGTGGCAGAAATATTCCTTCTGAAAGCATGCCACGCCAGATATTTCATCAAGAGACAGGGGCCGATTATAATGACTGTTCATATAGTCCATAACCAGCTTCAGCCTGTCAAAGTGCTTTTGGTATTTTCTCAAATCTGTATCAGGGATGGGGACGGAAAAGTTATGATACAACTGGTAGAGTAGTTCAAAGACCAGACTGTTAAAACGCAAAATCTCCCCCTTAGAATTTACTTCAAATATAATCTGCAGTTCTTTTATCACTTCAATCAGTTTTAATATTTTTGTATTTAAGATTGGATTTTCTGTGTGGCAGTCAAAAGCAAAACTTATATTGTCAATATCCGGAATGTATTTTTTGAGCAGTGAGTATGGAAGCTGAATTAAAATGGCGTGATTTCCATGGATTGATTTAGTAGAGTGAATAACTGAGGAGTCAATCAGAAAGATATCGCCGGGAAGCAGGATTGTTTCGTGCGCGTTAACGGTCACATTGACTTCGCCATCCAAAATATACATTATTTCTATTGCCCTATGCCAGTGGGCAGCAACAAAACTACTGGCATCATTAAATACCCAGAAAAAAATATCAAATCCGTCTGTAATCCGGTCGTTTTCATGCATAAAAGAATAACTTCCTGGTTTCATACTTCTTTTCTCCTTTTTCTAATTATATACTCTTTTTAATTAAAAAGCAATATTGACCTATCACAAGACAAGATATGCGCTTGTTGGTGATTATAGACTCATGCTAAGATTGACACATAAGAAGGGAGGAAAGAAAATGAAGCAGAAGAGCAGAGAACCGGCTTTAGTAAGAATCAGATTATGGATAAGGGACTTTATAAAGCAGATGCCTTTGCAGATGATGGTGCTGCCGGGAATTGTGTTTATGATCGTCTTTAACTATATTCCCATATATGGCTTAAAGATTGCATTTCAGAATTACACAGTGGTAGATACCCTTGATACGGCGAAGTGGGTAGGAATGGAGAATTTCAGAATCATTCTTACCGACAAGTATTTCTGGGGCAGTGTGTACAATACGCTGGGAATCAGTTTTCTAAAATTGTTGTTTGGATTTATCACTCCTATCATTCTGGCTGTTATGATTTATGAGCTGAAGGATGGCATGTTCAAGAAAACCGTGCAGACAATTTCCTATATGCCGCATTTTCTGTCCTGGATTGTCCTGGGTGGTATGTTGATCAGTTGGATGTCCACTAATGGTATGTTTAACTCCATACTAAAGACTCTGGGGCTGATTTCGGAGGGGAGAAATATTCTCCTGGATGCAGATAAATACTGGTGGATTGCCTCCCTGTCAGATGTGTGGAAAAGTATGGGCTGGGGGACGATTCTGTATCTTGCGAGCATGGCAGGTATTGATCCCACTTATTATGAGGCTGCCAGGATTGACGGTGCGAGCCGGATCAGGCAGATTTGGAGTATAACACTGCCGTTGATCAAGACGATTATAGGTCTGAATTTTATTCTTACGGTGAGCGGACTTCTGGGTTCCAATCTTGATCAGACGCTTGTACTTATGAATACTCAGAATCAGCCGCGCGCAGAGGTCATCAACTCTTATGTGTATCGTATGGGTATTGCTCAGGGAGATTTTTCGTATGCATCCGCAGCAGGACTGGGCGTTTCTATTGTATCTGTAATATTGCTGGTTATAGCGAACAAGCTGACAAGTAAGTTGAATGAGCAGTCAGTATTATAGGAGGATGATGTAATGAAACAAAAAAATATTCAAATAAGCGGTGACAAAGTATTTGATATTATAAATATATTATTACTGACACTGATTACCTGTATTATTGTGTTTCCACTGTGGAATGTAGTAGTAAACTCCTTCAGCAGTGCTACGGCGGTTGCATCAGGAAAAAGCATTTTCTGGCCGGCAGAATTTTCCACTGCGAATTACAAGGCAGTATTTTCAGATACAAGCATATGGAACGCATTTTTAATATCAGTGTTAAAAACCTTGATCGGTGTTGTATGTCATGTGTTTTTTTGTGCAATGGTTGCTTATGGCATGAGTAAGGAGTATCTGAAGGGAAGAAAACTGTATACGGTAATGGGCGTCATCACGATGTTTTTCTCAGGCGGTATGATTCCGACATATTTATTGATCAAGTCATTGGGAATGCTGGACAGCTTTGTGGTATATATTATACCGGCACTCTTTAGTTACTATGACATGATTATCCTGATGAATTTCTTCCGGCAGCTGCCGCAGTCTTTGGAAGAATCGGCTAAAATTGACGGTGCAGGCTACTGGCGTATCTTTCTCACGATAGCTTTGCCGCTGTCAAAACCAGCACTTGCGACAATTGCTCTTTTTCATGGCGTATCGCAGTGGAATGATTTCATGACTGCTAAGATGTACATATTAAATGAGAAGCTTTATCCCCTGCAGATGAAACTTTATGAGATTATTGTTCAATCGCAGATGTCATCCATGCAAAATCCCACAAGTGTGGAGGTTACCACAACTTCAAGGGGAATACAGCTTGCGACAATTGTAGTAACTACTGTGCCGATATTGATCATTTATCCGCTTCTTCAGAAACACTTTGTGTCGGGAATGATGATAGGGGCAGTAAAAGAATAAAAGTATGAAGTATTGAAAGGAAGGAAAGATTATGAAAAAAAGGACAAAACGTTGCCTGTCAACAATTATGGTAACGGCGATGGCGGCAGCGGCATTGCTTACGGGCTGCGGCCAAAACAGCAAAGAAACCTCCGCTTCAAAAGGCGGAGAACTGCCTGAACTTACAGCAGACAGGTATGAACTTGATGCGTCAACGCCTGCATGGCAGCTTGACAAGAGGACAGAGACTACAGAACTTACATGGTATGTCAATGCGGACTGGTGGAACACAGACTGGGGTACAGATACTGTTACCAAGAAAATAAAGGAAGAGCTTAACATTGAGGTGCAGTTTATAACAGGTGATGATACGAAGCTGAACACATTTTTTGCAGGAGGCAAGAAGCCGGATATTATCACAATATTTGATGCGAGTTCCTCAGTAGCACAGTCGGCCGCAAACTGGGCATGGTCTTTGAATGATCTGGCGGACAAATATGATCCTTATTTTTATGAAGTGGCTTCAAAGGATACCCTTAATTGGTTCAAGCTTTCGGATGGTAAGACATATGGCTATCCAGACTATTCAAATGGACAGGAAGTATATGACAGCGGACTGTTGAAAGCATCAACTGCATTCACGATCAGAAAAGATGTATATGAGGCGCTTGGAGAGCCAGAGATGGGAACGCCGGAACAGTTTCTTGCCGTACTTAAGGAGATTAAGGAGAAATATCCGGATCTGATTCCGTTTGGATCAAACTCCATGACAGACAGTACCGGCTCACTCGGTGCGGATCTGCAGAATTTCCTTGGGGTACCAATTGAGAATGAGGACGGTACATGGTATGACAGGAATATGGATGAGGATTATCTTGCATGGATCAGGACATTGAGTGCAGCATACCGCGAAGGCTTGATCAGTGATGATAATTTCTCAGATGATGGTACAGCACATGAAGATAAAGTAAAGACCGGAAAATATGCCTGCATCTTTATCGGCGGAACACCTCAGCGTTCCGGACCGCTGCAGATTTGGAGAAGCGCTAATCCTGATGCAGAATACATTGCGATTGACGGACCACAGAGTACGGTAGGCAATGCGCCCACCCTCTCTCAGGCAGGTCTCTCAGGATGGATGATCAACTATATATCAAAAGATTGTTCCGATCCGATCACCGCAATGGAGATATTTACATATCTGATATCTGATCACGGCGGTTTGATCTGCAAGTATGGCGTAGAGGGTGAGACATATACGATTAACGGTGACGGTCTCTATGAACTCCTTCCTGAAGTGAAGGAAATGAAAGAAACTGACAATGATAAGTTTAAAAAAGTTTACAGACTTTCCGAGTTTATCGTTTTCGGCAATGACAAGTATGACGCATACAGTGCAGATGTGACAGAATCCACGAAGCAAATGCAGGAGTGGGGCGAAGGAAAGCTCAAACCACAGTTTATCATTGAAAATATTTCTCCGGATCAGGGTTCCGCGGAGGCAAGAGCCAAGAGTGCGATTGACACCAATTGGAATACGACATTGACAAGCCTTATCCGTTCCGGAAGTGATGCAGAGTTTGATTCCATTCTTGCAGAACATATTGCGTTTAGGGAATCAAATAACTGGGAAGATATTGTGAAAATTTATAACGAAAAAATGAGTGCTAACAGAGAGAAGTTAGGTCAGTAATGCAGGTGGGAGAGTATGGGGATAATCCATATTCTCCCCCTTTATTATATTTTGAGGAGCAGGAGCATGAATTTAAAGAATATCAAGAAAGTGGGAATACTGATAGTGATGGCAGTATTGATGGTGAGCGGTTGTGGTACGGAAAAGAATGACAAACGGTTTCTGAAAGTGAGCGGCGGACAGCTTGTAAACGGTGAGGGAGAACCCATAGTATTGCAGGGTGTGAACCTCGGCGGCTGGATGATACAGGAAAGCTGGATGTGTCCTGTTAACGGGGAGGACAGGAAATGGGCAAACCTTGACACGCTGGAGCTTTTGGAGAGTCGATTTACCGATGAGGAAGTGCAGGAACTGCTGGATACCTATCAGGATAACTGGATAAC
>JAAUZX010000054.1 GCA_014804365.1 Lachnospiraceae bacterium | reverse complement strand
GTATCTTAGAGGAATATCCTGATTGCAGAGCGGTGGTTATCACATCACCGACATATGAGGGGGTCATGTCCGATGTAGGCGCTATTGCCAGGGCGGTGCATGAGAGGGGTAGAATACTCATTGTAGATGAAGCGCATGGCGCTCATTTAGGGCTGGACCGACATATGCCGACGGGAGCGGTTGCGGCAGGTGCGGATCTGGTGATACATAGTCTTCATAAAACGCTTCCGGCCATGACGCAGACCGCGCTCCTTCACGTACAGGGAGAGCGGGTTGACAGAGAACGGCTGCGCAGATATTTGAGGATGCTTCAAACCAGCAGTCCGTCTTATGTGATGATGGCAAGTATGGATTCCTGCCTCCGTTATGTGGAAGATCAGGGCGCGGCAGATTTTGCGCAGATGCGACGGCAGTATGATTTTTTTTGTAAAAAAACGGAGATATGCCGGCATATAACGATTGGAAAAATGACGGGAGTGTCAGAAAAACAGCAGCCGGAATACCACATGATCGGCTGGGATATCGGAAAAATTGTGATATTTGTGCGCAATTCGTTATGGAACGGACAAAAGCTGTACGATGTTTTGCGGGAAGAATATCACTTACAGATGGAGATGGCGGCGGGTAATTATGTAGTGGCGATTATGACCATCATGGACACCGAAGAAGGCTGGCAGAGATTGGCTGATGCATTGGTGCAGATTGATGATAGGATAGAGAAGGAGATGTCGCAATCCGCGGCCGGAAAGAGTCAGACGACAGATTATGAAGCAGAAGAACGGAATTCTGCGAAACAAGGCATAAGAACGGACTGTGTGACTCTGTCGGAGGACAGTGGCAGGGCTGGCAGTAGTTACGGTATACCGGAAATCAGAATGAGCGCCGCGCAGGCTTATGACAGCCAGCGGGAGAAGATACCGTTAGCGGATGCTGTGGGCAGAACCGTGGCCGATTTTATTAATTTATATCCGCCGGGCATTCCGCTTCTCGTGCCGGGGGAAGTTGTAAGTGAAGAATTGCTTGTACAGATACGGAAGAGTATGCGCATGGGTCTGCGCGTGCAGGGGGTGTCAGCAGAAGAGGAAGTAACAGTGGTTTTATGAAATGTTTGAAATTACTTCCAAAATATGGCATTATTAATATAGAATGTAGGTAACTGCTCAGAAGGTGCATTTTTGTAACTGTGAAGAACAGGATTCTGAACAGTTACGAATGTAATTATCGATAAAAGGTATTTATCAATATGGGAAAAATCGTGTGCCTGATGGGACGAAGTTCATCAGGAAAAGATACAATCTATAAAGAACTGCTGGCGCAGAACCAGGTGATGCTACGGCCCATCGTTCCCTATACGACCAGACCGATCCGAGCGGGAGAAAGTGACGGGGTGGAGTATCATTTTACGGATGAAGAAGGATTCCTGAGGCTTCAGAATCAGGGAAGAGTGATAGAGGACAGAGTATATCATACTTGTCTGGGCATGTGGCGGTACTTTACGGTTGCGGATGAGGAGATTGATCCAAAGAGCGGTTCTTATGTGGTGATCGGTACACTGGAATCCTATGAGCAGATGAGACGGTTCTACGGAGAAGATAAGGTGCTTCCGATTATGATCGAGCTGGACGATGGGGTGCGGCTTCAGAGGGCGTTGGATCGGGAAATGGCGCAGGATCATCCGAGATATGAAGAGATGTGCCGGCGTTTTCTGGCGGATGCCGAAGATTTCTCGGAGGAGAAGCTTAACAAGGCGGGAATCAGCCAGACATTTTATAACGACAAATTGAGCAGATGTCTGGAAGAGATTCTGTCATATCTACAAGAAAATTGTAACGAAGACGATATATAATATGACGATACGGCGGGAGGCAATTCGAGTCGTATGAAATCCAGAGAATATTTATGGCGGGGAGGTGACGGGAGATGGATATTAAAGTAAATCAGATACAGCAGGCGATGCCGTTGGAACAGACGCAGCAGGCGCAGGAGACGGACGGCACTTTTAAGTTCACTCTTGTCAGCAGGATAGAGGAACAGGATCTGCAGAATGCTTTGGCGAATATGATGGAGGAGATCACCAGACAGGGGGATAAGCTGGCAAAGCATCGCGATATCAAGGATATGAGGAAATATCGGGCGCTGATCAAGGATTTCTTAAACGAGGTAGTCAATCGTTCCCATGCTTTTTCCAGAGAAAATTTCCTCGACCGGAAGGGGCGTCACAGGGTATACGGCATTATCCGGCTGATCGACGAGAATCTGGATCAGCTGGCTCAGGAGCTTGTAAAGGATGAGCAGGACAATCTGGCGATTCTCAATAAGATAGGGGAGATCAGAGGGCTGCTGTTGGATATTTTTACTTAATGATGAAAGAGGTATAAAAGGGCGACAGTGACTGAGAGATAAAGCATTAAATAACGGGTGGGGTTATAGATGGCTAAATTTACGGATATTATAGGACAAGAACAGTTGAAAGAGCATTTGCAGAACGCGATTGCTACGAATAAAGTTTCACATGCATATATCATCAACGGAGAAAGGAGTTCCGGTAAGGAATTTATCGCCCGTGTTTTTGCGATGGCGCTGCAGTGTGAGAAGAGTGGCGTAGAGCCTTGCGGGGAGTGTCATTCCTGTAAGCAGGCGCTCAGCAATAATCAGCCCGACATTGTGTATGTCAGTCATGAAAAGCCGAACACGATAGGCGTGGAGGATATCAGGTCACAGATCAACGGTGACATCGGGATCAAACCTTACAGCAGTCCGCGCAAAATCTACATTATGAATGAGGGCGAGAAGATGACAGTGCAGGCACAGAACGCATTGTTGAAGACGTTAGAGGAGCCACCGGAGTATGCGGTGATTCTGATTCTTACCACTCATGTGGAGGCGCTGCTTCCGACGATCTTAAGCCGCTGTGTGGTACTTAATATGAAGCCGGTGTCGGACATGCTTGTGAAGAAATATCTGATGGAAGAACTGGCAGTGCCGGATTATAAGGCAAATATCTGTGTTGCTTTCGCAAGAGGCAATATCGGCAAGGCGAAGCTGCTCGCCAGCAGTGAAGAGTTCGAGAAGGTTAAGGACGAGGCGATCACGCTGGTGAAATATATCAATGACATGGAAGTCAACGAGATCGTCAAAGCGATTAAGAAGATCACGGAATACAAATTTGATGTCAACGATTATCTGGATATACTGTCTGCGTGGTATCGGGACGTGCTGCTTTTTAAGGCCACAAAAGATGTAAACAGTCTGATCTTTAAAGAAGAGATACAGCAGATCATGAGAGTGTCGGACAGAAGCACATATGAGGGAATCGAGACGATTGTAAATGCATTGCAGCAGGCGAAGAGAAGACTGGAAGCCAATGTCAATTTCGATCTGACGATGGAACTTTTATTATTGACGATTAAGGAGAACTGAGTTGTCCGGGATCGTATCAGGGCGGATAATGTGGGCACCTGAAAAGAACATGAGAAATATGGAGGTTGATAGATTATGATACGAGTGATAGGAGTGCGGTTTCGTACTGCCGGTAAGGTATACTATTTTGATCCGGGCAAGCTGGATATTAAGAAGAATGATCACGTGATCGTGGAGACGGCAAGAGGAATCGAGTACGGTACGGTAGTCGGTGATCCGAAAGAGGAGGAAGATGACAAGGTAGTTCAGCCGCTCAAGTCTGTACTTCGTATCGCAACACCGAAAGACGATGAGCAGGAAGCGTCGAATAAGCAGCGGGAGAAAGAAGCGTTTAAAATCTGTCTGGAGAAGATCAGAAAACACGATTTGCAGATGAAGTTGATCGATGCGGAATATACTTTTGATAATAACAAGGTTTTGTTTTATTTTACGGCGGACGGACGTATCGACTTCCGTGAACTGGTGAAAGACCTGGCTTCCGTATTTAAGACAAGAATAGAACTCAGGCAGATCGGTGTCAGGGACGAGACGAAGATTCTGGGAGGGATCGGTATCTGCGGCAGACCGTTATGCTGTCATACGCATTTATCGGAGTTCGCACCGGTTTCGATCAAAATGGCGAAAGAGCAGAATCTGTCTCTTAACCCGACCAAGATTTCGGGCGTCTGCGGCAGATTGATGTGCTGTTTAAAGAACGAGGAAGAAACCTATGAGGAATTAAACAGGAGACTGCCGAACGTAGGAGATTTTGTGACAACGGACGACGGACTGAAAGGTGAAGTGCACAGCGTTAACGTATTGCGCCAGCTGGTAAAGGTCATCGTGGACGTGGACGATGAGAAGGAGATTCAGGAGTATAAGGTCGAGCAGCTTCGCTTTAAGAGAAAGCACAATAAGAACCGCAAGATGGATGTCAGCGAGGCGGAGTTAAAAGAACTGGAGAAACTGGAGAAACAGGATTCCAACAAGTCCAAGCTGGATGAAAACTAATATCGGACAGGAAGCATGAAAGGTCGGATATGGCGGCAGAGAAAAATTTTCCTTTGAAAGAAAATGAGAGAATCGATGATCTGGAGCGCAACGGGTATCATATTATTCAGGATACCGGGCGCTTCTGTTTCGGCATGGATGCGGTGCTTTTATCCGGTTTCGCCAAAGTAAAAGACGGGGCCCGCGTGTTGGATCTGGGCACAGGGACGGGGATCATTCCGATCCTGCTGGAAGCCAAGACAGGTGCAGAACATCTGATCGGGCTGGAGATTCAGGAAGACAGCGCGGATATGGCCAGACGCAGCGTACGGTTGAATGGACTGGAAGATAAGATTGATATCGTGACGGGAGATATAAAAGAGGCAGGGAGTCTGTTTGACGCTGCTTCTTTTGACGTTATCACGTGTAATCCGCCTTATATGACGCATAAGCACGGGCTTATGAATCCTAATGACGCGAAAGCCATTGCGAGACATGAGATTCTATGTACGCTGGAAGATGTGATCGCACAGACGGCAAAACTGCTTAGGCCGGGCGGAAATTTCTATATGGTGCACAGACCGTTCCGACTGGCGGAGATTATGGTACTGCTGCATGATTATAAATTAGAACCGAAAAGGATGCAGCTTGTGTATCCTTATGTAGATAAAGAGCCGAATATGGTATTGATCGAGGCGAACCGGGGCGGCAGACCGCGAATGACGGTGGAGAAACCGGTGATTGTGTACAAGGAGCCGGGCGTGTATATGCCGGAAATCTATGAGATCTATGGGTATTGAGCATATTAAAAACAGAAAGAAAATATGTGCGTTGATGATGGCGATGCTGCTGACAGGCTGGCTGAGTGGATGCAGTGGGAATGATGTGGAAGCTATGGCCGATTCTGTAAGCGAAGACAATATGTCGGCAGTGGCGGAGCAGATGCCGGGCAGCATATCGGGAAACGATGCGGCGGGCAGAGATAATATATTGGAAAATGCCGCATCGGGCAGCGAAGCCATATCGGAAAACAGTGTTCCGGACAGCGGTACCGTCGCGGACGATGGCGGGATCGAGGATATGCGTCCGGCCCCTGTTAAGGTCAAGGGGATCTATGTCAGTGGTCCGGTGGCAGGTACCGCGAAGATGGATGATTTGATCAATCTGGTGGAGCAGACAGAACTTAACGCGATGGTAATCGATGTCAAGAATGATGAGGGCAAGATAACTTATAAGATGCAGTCGGAGCAGGTTACAGAGCTGGAAGCCGGTGTCAGATACATACCGGATATCAAGGAACTTGTCACTAAATGCAAGGAGAAAAATATCTATCTGATCGCCAGAATCGTGGCGTTTCGCGATCCTTATCTGGCGGAGAAGAAGCCGGAGTGGGCGGTACATACAAAGAGCGGACAGATTTTCCGGGATAAAAAGGGACTGGCATGGGTCAATCCCTATGAACGTGAAATGTGGGATTATCTGGCGGAAATCGCTTCTCAGGCAGCGGCGGACGGATTTGATGAGGTACAGTTCGATTATATTCGTTTTTCCACTGATATCGGAGAAGGAGAAGTAGATTACGGGCCGGAGGCGGAGCAGGTAGATAAGGTCGAAATCATTACGGAATTCACCGAGTATTTGTATAATACGCTGCTGCCTCAGGGCGTGTATGTGGCTGCGGATGTGTTCGGCACGGTGATCGACAATGAGACCGATCAGGAGATTGTGGGACAAGACTATGTGAAGATGGCGGAGCATCTGGATTATATCTGTCCGATGGTGTACCCCTCTCATTATCATAACGGGGCATACGGTATCGCGGTGCCGGATGCGGACCCCTATGCAACGATCTATGCGGCGGCATCTTCCTCCGTGCAGGAGCTGGGTGCGGTGCCCAGGGAGAAGTGTGCTCATGTGCGGATGTGGTTGCAGAGCTTTACGGCGGGCTGGGTTTCCGGGCATATCAGCTACGGCCCGCAGCAGATACGGGAACAGATCAAAGGCGCCTACGACGCAGGCTATGAGGAGTGGATCTTATGGAACGCGGCAGTTAATTATCAGCCGGATTCCCTGTTGACGGAGGAAGAAGCGGAGGCAGAACGGCAGCAGTGGGAAGAAGAGAAAGCGGCAGTGGAGCAGAAGCGCAAAGAAGAGGAGAAAGCGGCAGCGGAACAGAGGCGTAAAGAAGAGGAAAACGTAGCAACGGAACAGAAGCGCAGTGAGGAGAAAAAGGTATCAACTGATCCGGCAGAAGACGAGCCGCAGCAGATTGTGACAGAGCTTGGAGAGACGGAAAAGAAGCTGCAGGATCAGTAACATAATTAAGGAGAATGTACATGGCAGGAATCTTATATTTATGTGCCACCCCCATCGGCAATCTGGGGGATATGACGCCCCGCGTGGTCGAGACGCTGCGCGATGTGGACCTGATTGCAGCAGAGGATACTCGCAACAGTATCAAGCTGCTCAATCATTTTGAGATTAGGACTTCTATGACCAGCTACCATGAATATAATAAAGTAGAAAAAGCCGAGTATCTGGTGGCACAGCTTGGGCAGGGTAAAAACGTGGCGTTGATTACGGATGCCGGAACACCCGCGATCTCAGACCCGGGTGAGGTGTTAGTGGCTAAGTGCCATGAAGCTGGGATTACAGTAACATCTCTGCCCGGTGCGGCGGCATGTATCACCGCACTTACTCTGTCGGGGCTGAGCACAAGGCGATTTTGCTTCGAAGCTTTTCTTCCGGCGGATAAAAAAGAAAAAGCGGAGATTCTGGCGGAGCTTAAGGAAGAATCCCGAACGATCATTCTCTACGAAGCGCCGCACCATCTGGTACGTACGCTGGAAGAATTGTTTCATACACTGGGAGACCGCCGCCTGACGCTGTGCAGGGAACTGACCAAGAAATTTGAGACGGTAATTCCTACGACGATCAAAGACGCACTTGCGCTGTATGAGACTGAAGAACCCCGCGGAGAGTATGTGCTGGTCATAGAGGGCAAAAGCCTGGAACAGAAGAAAGAGGAGCGTCGGGAGTCATGGCAGAGCATGAGTATCGAGGAGCACATGGCATATTATGAACAGGAAGGATTGGATGAAAAAAGCGCCATGAAACAGGTCGCGAAAGACCGTGGAGTGCCGAAAAGAGATATTTATCAATATTTATTGGCAAAGTGAATTGACAAAACGCAGAAAACTCGTAAAATTAAGATTGACAAATATACGGACAGATAATATACTTTGAATGTCAAACTATTTTATCTAATGGTGAAAAGGAGAGCAGAAAAATGTTAGAGAGAGTTATCGAGATTATTCAGGAGCAGTTAAACTTGGACGGAGTGGAGATCACGGAAGAATCCTCTTTCAAGGATGATCTGGGTGCGGACTCCTTAGACTTATTCGAACTGGTTATGGCTTTCGAGGAAGAGTATGGTGTAGAGATCCCTTCTGAAGATTTAGAGCAGATCACGACAGTGGGCGCTGTTGTTGAGTACATGAAGAGCAAAGGCGTAGAGGCATAGAATGAAAACAAAAATTACAGAACTGTTCGGAATCGATTATCCGATTATTCAGGGTGGTATGGCATGGGTTGCTGAGTATCATCTGGCGGCAGCAGTTTCCGAGGCAGGCGGTCTGGGAATTATCGGAGCAGGCGGCGCACCGGCATCTTTTGTCAGAGAACAGATCCAGAAGACGAAAGAACTTACGAACAAGCCTTTTGGTGTAAATGTGATGCTGATGAATCCGGAAGCGGATGAGATTGCGAAAGTGATCGTAGAGGAAGGTGTACGGGTAGTGACTACCGGGGCCGGTAATCCGGGCAAATATCTTGCCGCATGGAAGGAAGCCGGTATTAAGGTAGCTCCTGTTGTTGCCAGTGTGGCGCTTGCAAGGATGATGGAGCGTGCCGGTGTAGATGCGGTAATTGCAGAAGGTACGGAGTCCGGCGGGCATATCGGATCGGCTACCACGATGACGCTTGTTCCTCAGGTAGTGGACGCAGTGAGTATTCCCGTAATCGCAGCAGGCGGTATCGCAGACGGCAGAGGGTTTGCCGCAGCGATGATGCTGGGTGCGGAAGCCGTGCAGATGGGAACAAGGTTTGTGGTGGCGAAAGAGTCCATCGTACATGAGAATTATAAGAAAAAAATCTTGGCGGCGAAGGACATTGATTCGGAAGTGACGGGTATGACCCACGGACATCCGGTTCGCCAGATCCGCAATAATATGACGAGAGAATACCTGAAGCTGGAGAAAGCCGGGGCACCTTTTGAGGAGCTGGAACAGCTGACGCTCGGGGCGCTTCGTAAAGCCGTGGTGGAAGGCGATACTGTAGGCGGTACGCTGATGGCAGGACAGATCGCAGGTATGATCAAGGAAGAGATGACTTGTGCGGAAATGATGCAGGAGATCATGGCACAGGCCGAGACTCTGTTAAAATGTAAATAAGTGATAGTTTTTTTGTATAGATGCGCCGGAGTATAAGAAACGGCGCAGACAGAAGCGTTTACGGGCGCAAGCTCATGGGCTTGCGCTTTTTCTGAAATAAATACTTTGAAAATCAAAGTATTATTATGGCAGTGTTGCGGCAGACAGATTCAGAAAGATATTGTGAACGGATCTGTATAAAGCCACATATAGAAAGGGAGAAGATTATGGGCAAGACAGCATTTATGTTCCCAGGGCAGGGAGCGCAGTATGTAGGTATGGGGAAGGATTTCTATGAGCAGATTCCGGTTTGCCGGGAGATGTTTGAATTGGCGAGCAAAGCCAGCGGGCTGGATGTGCCGGCGCTTTGCTTTGAAGAGAATGAACAGATCAATATTACGGAATATACGCAGATTGCCATGCTGGCGGCAGAGGTGGCAATGTTAAAAGCGATAGAGGAAAAAGGCCTGAAACCGGATGTGACGGGTGGTTTAAGTCTGGGCGAGTATGGCGCGCTGGCGGCAAGCGGTGTGATGAGCCCCGAAGATGTTTTTAAGGTAGTGCGTAAGCGCGGTATCTACATGCAGGAGGCAGTACCGCAGGGCGGTGCCATGGTGGCTGTACTCGGTCTGGATACGGCGGTGATCGAGAAGATCTGCGAGGAGACGGAAGGCTGTGTGTCGATCGCAAACTATAACTGTCCCGGGCAGATCGTTATTACCGGAGAAGAAGGCGCTGTGCAGGCGGCGGTCACGAAGCTTACGGCGGCAGGTGCGAAGAGGTGCGTAACGCTGAAGGTGAGCGGGCCATTCCATTCTCCGCTGCTTGTGGGCGCAGGAGAGAAACTGGGGATGGAGCTTGAGAATGTAGAGATTCATGATATTCAGATTCCCTATATTGCCAATGTGACGGCGGATTATGTGACGGACAAGAATGATGTGAAGCCTCTTTTAGTAAAACAGGTATCGTCTTCCGTGAAGTGGCAGCAGACTGTGGAGCGTATGATCGCTGACGGAGTGGACACGTTCGTAGAGATCGGACCCGGCAAGACGCTTTCCGGTTTTATGAGAAAGATCAACAAAGAGATGAAGGTTATAAATGTGGAGAAAGTGGAAGATCTGGAGAAGTTGAACAGTTACTGTTCATAGATTATCTAAGACGTTCGCACAGGTGAAAGTTAATATCTTCGTCGCCGCGCTTTCGCTCCAGAGCCTTAAGAAATTAACTTCCACCTGTGCTTGGTATTGGTTATGTTTGAACAGTAACTTTAAATGAGTTGATATAAAGAAAACAGGAGGAGACTATGTTAACAGGAAAAGTGGCGCTGGTGACGGGTGCGGGACGAGGAATCGGACGGGAAATCGCACTTACATTGGCTGAGTACGGCGCAGACGTGATCGTGAATTATAACGGATCTAAGGAAAAAGCGGAAGAGGTGGTCGCGCAGATTAAGGCTATGGGCAGGAGAGCGGAAGCGGTACAGTGCAGCGTAGCGGATTATGAGTCCTGTGGTAAGATGATCACCGATATGCTGGAGATGTTCGGGCACATTGATATTTTAGTAAATAATGCGGGGATTACAAAAGATAATCTTGTGATTAAGATGACGGAAGAGGATTTCGACGCGGTGATTGATACGAATCTAAAGGGGACGTTCAATACAATGAAGCATATGTACCGTCCTTTTATCAAACAGAAGGCGGGCAGGATCATCAATCTGTCTTCGGTATCCGGGGTGCTAGGTAATGCGGGACAGGCAAATTACTCGGCCTCCAAAGCAGGTGTGATCGGATTGACTAAGTCTATGGCAAGGGAGCTGGCAAGCAGGAACATCACAGTCAATGCGGTGGCGCCCGGATTTATCGATACGGACATGACGCAGGCAATGACCGATACGGCGAAGGAAGTGACACTGGCGCAGATCCCGTTAAAACGTGTGGGTACGCCGAAGGATATTGCAGAGACGGTGGCTTTTCTGGCCAGCGATAAAGCTTCTTATATTACGGGACAGGTTATCTCGGTAGACGGCGGAATGGCAATGTAGTAAGAAATGAAGTTAAAATGTGGATAGGAGAAATAGTATTATGAGCAGAAGAGTAGTGGTAACAGGCATGGGTGCGATTACACCCATCGGATTAAATGTAGATGAATTCTGGGAAGGTGTGAAAGAAGGCAGGATCGGATTCGACAGGATTACGAGATTCGACACCACGGATTTTAAGTGTAAGCTTGCCGCGGAGGTCAAGGGATTTGACGGCAAGAATTATATGGACTTCAAGGCTGCTAAAAGAATGGAGCTGTTTTCGCAGTACGCGGTGGCGGCAGCCAAGGAAGCAATAGAGGATGCAGGACTTGATATGGAGAACGAGGATCCCTATCGTGTCGGCGTAGCAGTAGGTTCCGGTACCGGTTCTTTGCAGGCGATGGAGCGTTCCCACACCAGACTGGTGGAGAAAGGTCCGTCCAGAATCGAACCGCTTTTTGTACCGCTCACGATCTCTAACATGGCGGCAGGCAATGTGTCTATCCAGTTCGGATTGAAGGGAAAGAGTATTAACGTGGTGACAGCCTGTGCAACGGGCACTAATTCCATTGGCGAGGCATTTCGGGCAATTCAGTACGGCGATGCGGAAGTGATGGTTGCGGGCGGTACGGAAGGAAGTGTCTGCCCGATCGGGATCGGTGGTTTCTCGGCGCTGACCGCGTTATCCACCTGCGAAGATCCGACCAGATGTTCCATTCCTTTTGACAAGGAGAGAAGCGGTTTTGTCATGGGTGAAGGTGCGGCAGTGGTAGTGCTGGAGGAGTTGGAACATGCCAAGGCGCGGGGCGCAAAAATCTATGCCGAAGTGGCAGGTTACGGCTGCAGCTCCGATGCATACCATATTACTTCCCCGGCCGAAGACGGCGCGGGAGCTGCTAAAGCAATGGAGTATGCGATCGCGGACGCGGGAATTGCGAAGGAAGACGTCACATATATCAATGCCCACGGTACGGCGACACATCATAATGATCTGTTTGAGACACGGGCAATCAAATTATTGTTCGGGGATCATGCGAAAGATATTAAGATTAACTCGACCAAGTCCATGGTGGGTCATCTTCTGGGCGCGGCGGGTGCTGTCGAGTTTGTGACCTGCGTCAAGGAATTGGAGGAAGGTTACATTCATCGGACAGTAGGTTATCAGGTGCCTGATGAGGAATGTGATCTGAATTACTGTAAAGAGGCTTATGAGGAAGAATTTGAGTATGCTTTATCCAATTCCCTCGGATTCGGCGGACACAATGCTAGCCTGTTAGTGAAGAAGTATCGGGAGGAGAATTAATATGTCACTTATGACAGCGAAAGAGATTATGGAGATCATTCCTCACAGACAGCCGTTTATGCTGATCGACACGATTGAGGAATTAGAAGAAGGCAAAAGAGTTGTGGCAAAAAAGTGCGTTTCTTATAACGAGCCGTTCTTTGCGGGGCATTTTCCGAAAGAGCCGGTGATGCCGGGGGTTCTGATCGTGGAAGCATTGGCGCAGACCGGAGCAGTGGCTATCTTAAGCCAGCCGGAATTCAAAGGCAAGACGGCTTATTTTGCGGCAATCAATAATGCGAAATTTAAGGGCAAAGTGGTGCCCGGCGACGTGCTGACGCTTGAGACGGAAATCATTAAAATCAAGGGACCCATCGGTGTAGGCGCGGCGAAAGCTTACGTGGATGGCAAACTGGTGACTCAGGCCGAGCTTACTTTTGCGATCGGAGAGGCATAGGTATCGAGATGGGAATGAGAATGATAGGGACAGGAAGCTGCCTGCCAAAGACAGTGGTGACGAATGATGATCTGGCGAAGATTATGGACACTTCCGACGAGTGGATCAGCAGCCGCACCGGTATTAAGGAAAGACATCTGGTAAAAGAGGAGACGACGGCGGGCATGTCTGCAGAGGCGGCATTGCGTGCCATGGAGAATGCCGGTGTGACGGCAGAGGAAATTGATTTGATTATCGTGGGTACGTTGTCGGCGGATCACGCGACACCGGCCTGCGCCTGCGAAGTGCAGGCGGCGATCGGGGCGGTGAATGCGGTAGCCTTCGATATTAATGCGGCGTGCTCCGGATTTATGTTTGCCTTAAACGTTGCGCATGCATATTTACAAATGGGAACCTATAAGACAGCGTTGATTATCGGTGCGGAGACATTGTCCAAGCTTATGGACTGGGGTGACAGAAGCACCTGTGTTCTCTTCGGGGATGGTGCGGGTGCGGCTATCGTGCGTGCGGATGAGCGGGAAGGTCTGCTTGCCTACGACCAGGGATCGGACGGCGCGCGAGGCGGCGTGTTGGCGTGTGGAAACCGTTCTAACAATAATCCGTTGGTGAAGACGTCTAAAGAGTTAGAATATGTGCATATGGACGGACAGGAAGTGTATAAGTTTGCGGTGACGACAGTGCCGGCATCGTTACATAAGACCATAGAGGCAGCAGGGCTTAATGTGGAGGATATTGATTATTTTGCGCTTCATCAGGCGAATATCAGGATTATTCAGTCTGTTGCTAAGAGATTGAAGGTGTCTGAGGATAAATTTCCCATCAGTCTGGATCACTGCGGCAATATATCCGCGGCAAGTGTGCCGATCCTGCTGGATGAAATGAACCGCAAAGGATTGTTAAAACCGGGGATGAAGGTTGCCTTATCCGGATTCGGCGGCGGATTGACATGGGCGTCGGCAGTTATCGAGTGGGGTTAATAAAATGGGATTGTGCAAATTAGCAGAATAAGCAGAGAACTTGCTACATATGATGATAACAAGAAAATCAGGAATGAAAGCCGTTGTGAAAAAGCATAGATAGCGTTTATCAACGGCTTTTTTGTGTGGTTATGTTAAATTATATTTGGGCTTGTATGATTCTAATTGGGGTAATATACGGGGCCATGACCGGAAGGATGGCGGATGTCACTAATGCGGCGTTGGATTCTGCGGGAGATGCGGTGTCGCTGTGTATTACGATGATCGGTGTAATGGCGCTTTGGGTCGGGCTGATGGAGATCGCGCAAAAGTCAGGGTTGATTGCGAAATTAACGCGGGGGATACAGCCTTTTATCAGTTTCCTTTTCCCAGAGATTCCGAAGGGGCATCCTGCGAGGGAGTATATTTCCACGAATCTGATCGCCAATGTGCTGGGACTTGGCTGGGCATGTACGCCGGCGGGGCTTAAGGCGATGGAAGAGCTGGCGAAGCTGGAGGAGGAACGGGGGAACCCGGCGTATTTGGCAGAGAGCAGAGAGGTAAGAGGCAGCGGTATAGAGCGGGTTGCGAGTAAAGAGATGTGTACCTTTTTGATTCTTAATATTTCATCGCTGCAGTTGATTCCAGTGAATATGATTGCTTACAGGCAGCAGTACGGCAGCGTGAATCCGGCGGGGATCATTGCGCCGGCGATTGTGGCGACGTTTGTGAGTACGGCGGTGGCGGTGGTGTATTGTAAGGTGAGGGATAGAAGGCGGAGAGGGTAAAGCTCTTCGCCTTCTGTAAATCTGCAAATCATAACATTGACATTATATAGGAAATAAATTAAAATGAAACTGAAAATTCGAGCTTGTTTTTGATATGAAATTATAACTAGGAGAAATCAAGATGGATGTAATGCCTAAATATAGAGATGAATTTTTTAAGGAACGTAAGGAATTGCTAAATAAGAATCATGTTTATCGCAACCATATTAACAAATTTATTAAATATTTAGGCTTGCCAAAGGTACAGTTATCAAATGCACCTACCAGAATTAATATAAACATAGTTGAGGCATGTATTAAATATTATCATGATATGGGCGAACTCAATTCCAGATCAACAATGGAGTCGCATTTGGAGTCAGTCAAAAGCTTTTACGATTACTTAAGTGAGACTGGCAAAGCAACTGATATTTTTTCAGATTATAGTTACAGTAAATTTAAAGACGAGATTGTTGAAAAATATAGTTTATTGGAACCTGTAGAGAGGGGAACTTATAAATGTGAGGATATTAAAACTATTTTAATTGAACTGGATAAAGCTATTGATAATTTTCAGGGCGAATCTGCTGGAATCAGGGAAGAAGAAAGACATCTACAAAGAATCATTTTGAGGTTGTTTATTAAGCTAACATTAATTGCTCCGGCAAAAAAAAGTGTAATTACAAGTATAAAGAAATCAGATATCACAGAAGAATATAAAAAATTATTTATAAATGGCATAGATGTTAATATACCCTGTGGTTTGTCCAGAGATTTATGTGCGGCATTAAAATATGCAGAATCTAAAAATAAAGAGCCTATAAAGGAAGAGGATAATCTTTTTGAGTATATATACAAATATAAAGGTAAATTCCGGGTTGAAAGCCTTAATACATGGTTCTACAATATAGCGCAAGACTTTAGAGTGATGGAAGATGAGTGCAAAGACAAAAAAACATTAGCCGTAGAGCCGATTAAAAATATGGTCATTCAAATGATGGTTGATAATATGATTAATCCTGTATTTATATCTAAAATTGCGGGACTCACGCTTACTATGATAGAAACAACATATTACCCCAAAGATTGGAATGCTAAGTACGAAGAAGATATCAATAGGTGTATTAATAAAAGTATTGCACAAAATGATTATTATTGTTATGTATAGAATGGATTTTCACAGTGGGGAGTGTATAGATATGGGAATCTACTTAAATCCGGGGAATGAACAGTTTGCAGTTTCTGTCAATTCTGAATTGTATGTGGATAAGACAGAACTTATAAAATATACAAACAGTCGAATAGGAAAAGACAGACCGCTTATTTGTTCCAGTAGACCGAGAAGATTTGGGAAAACGATGGCTGTAACAATGCTTGCAGCATATTACAGTAAGGGGTGCCATTCCGAAAAACTGTTTGCAGAATTTAAGATCAGCCAAAACGAATTTTTTAAAAAGCATTTAAATAAATATAATGTGCTCCTATTGGATATTCAATGGATGTACGGAAATGCGCTTGAGGAAATGAAAAGAAATCCTTACATTAAAGTAGTAAGTTATATTCAGGAGCAGGTAATTGGTGAGTTAAAAAAGGAATATTCGGAATGCGTTCAGGATACGGATATTTCATTACCGTCCGTATTGGCCAATATTAATGCCATGACAAAAGAACAGTTTATTATCATTATAGACGAGTGGGACTGCCTGTTCCGGGAGGATAAAAATAACGAAAAACTCCAAAAGGAATATATAAATCTGCTTAGAGGATTATTTAAAGGAGCCCCATCAGGAGCATTTTTAAAGCTAGCGTACATTACAGGAATTTTGCCAATAAAAAAATACGGTACACAGTCGGCACTGAATAATTTTAGGGAACATACGATGATCAGCCCAAGACAAATGGCAGAATATGTTGGTTTTACAGAGATAGAGGTAAAGCATTTGTGTAAAGAGCATGGTATGTCATTTAAAGAAATGCAGCGATGGTATGATGGGTATTTTTTTGAAACAATAGGTCATGTTTATAGTCCAAATTCCGTAGTTGAGGCAATAGACAGCAGAGAATTTGGGAATTATTGGTCTCGGACAGAAACTTATGAATCCTTGATGACGTATATTACAATGGATTTTGATGGATTAAGGCAATTGATTGTAGATATGTTGGGAGGATTAAGATGCCGTGTCGATGTTGAATCTTTTCAAAATGATATAACTTCATTCAATTCTGCTGATGATGTAATTACATTGCTGATTCATATGGGATATTTGGCTTATGACAATAGCGCAAAAGAGGTTTTTATTCCAAATGAGGAAGTGAGGAGTGTTTTTCTGCGGGCAATTAAAAATGATGGATGGGATGAAGTGATAAAGGCAGTAAATGCATCAGAGGAATTACTTAAGGCGACACTGTCTATGGATGAAAGAGCAGTGGAACAAATGATACAAGAGGTTCATATGCAAAACACATCCAGCCTTGTTTACAATAATGAGATTTCACTGAGTAGTGTGATTATGCTGGCATATTACAGCGCGTGTAAAGACTATGTTCTTATAAGAGAAATGCCAGCAGGTAATGGTTTTTCTGATATGGTTTTTCTTCCCAAACGTACTTCTTCCAAACCGGCTTTGGTTTTGGAACTAAAATGGGATAAAACTGCCGAAGGAGCGATAAGCCAGATTAAGAATAAAAAGTATGTATCTGCACTGAAAGAGTATAAAGGAAATATTTTACTTGTTGGGATTAATTATGAAAAGAAAAGCAAAAAGCATCAATGTAGAATAGAAAAACATGAAATGTGACTTTAGAACTTGACAGTAAATATGAAAGAATTTGTCTATAAGAAAAGGATAGTAATCTGCGAAAATTTATTGTTTGCTGATTTTTAGGGAGAAGCGTGGAACGATATTACATCATATTCAGGTACACCTGAGAAAAACTTATTCAGGCTTATTTATTTCATGAAGATAATGAATTGAAATAGATTATTAATGCGAAGATACTTATCTTCATCAGTCTGCCATGCGGGTTTGGTGCTTATGTTTTCCTCCATGGTCTGATTTGATTTTTCCATGGCCAGTCTTTTCATCTCTGTATCCGCATAGGCATATATCTGGGTGGAAGCCAGTGACGCATGCTCCATAAATTCAGAGAGCAGCTGCATTGGCATGCCATTCCTGTAAAGGTGCATCGCCCTGGTATGGCGGAATTGATGCGGCGTCACTTTCTCAAAAACTTCTTCGCATTCCGCATGTGCCGTTTTTGAATATTTGGCCAGAAATCTGGCTACATTGTCGTCCGATATTTTGTGGCGCCTGCCATGGGAAACCGTGTAGAAAAGCCAGTCATCTGCATGCCTTGTCGGAGCAGGGTGAAATATCTCAAGATATTTACGGACATATTCAGCAGTTTTCTTCATAAGGGGAACATATCTTACTTTGTTTCCTTTCCCCTCCAGCCTTGCAGTCGGACATTTCCGGTCCAGATCCAGGGAATTGATCCTTAAGGACAGCATTTCGCAGTCCCGGGCAGCCGTATCATACATCAATACCATAAAACAGGAATCCCGCAGTCCGATTTTTGTAGTGGTTCCTGGCTGGGAGAGCAGGCACTGGACAGCTTTCTCGCTAAGAAATGCCACCGGTTCTGCGTCCTCCATGTCTTTTGCGATCGACTGTACCTCCAGTGACGCATACCCTAATTTCGGATTTGCCATCCTGGCATATTTCATGAATGCCCTGATCGCAAACAGCCTTTGGTTCCTTGTGGTGTAACGCGATGTTACGTTCATTCTCCAGGTACAGCAGGTATTCATTTATATTTGCGGCTGACCAGTCCCTGAAACAGATGGCTTCATATTTTATGGATTTGTTTTCCGCAAGGAAAGAAAGGTACTGGTTGATGGCCTGTTTATAAGAGGCGATCGTGTTCCGGCTCATCACACGCTGTTTCGCCATATATATCAGCAGATAATCACGGACGGTCTCGAAAAATTTCCTGCTTTCGTCATTCATGGTAGGCCACCTCCGGAAGCAGGTATGAAAACCTCTCAAAATCGAATCCCGTCATATCTGAAAAGATATCTGGGACAAAGTGCAGGTAAAAGAGTGTGTGCTCATAGTGGCTGTGCCCCGTAAGAGTAGCGTATCCCGTTCCTGTCAATAAATAAAGGTTGTCTGTCCGGAAAGATGCGCACCCTGATATTCCTGCATTCGATTTCGGCGGCAACATAGGGAACAGCGGACAAAGCTGAAAGGCTGGTATTTTGCCCCATCATGTCAGGCGTAGATATCCCGCCTTCTGCCAGGTCAAGCTTCACAACTTCCTGCATGACAGGCGCAGCGGAAACTTTACCTGCCGGATCAGGGATCGTATATCCTGCTTTCCGCAGTTTGCTGACCCAGTTGTAAAAGGTTCCGGGATTGCTGCCCTGTTTCCTGCACCATTGATAATCGGAAAGTCCGCTCTGGCGGCATTCCATGATAAGTTTGATCTGTTCCGGTTTTCTCACACAGTTAGGGTTCATAATGATTGCTCCTTGAAGATAGAAAAAAACGCTTGCCTCTAGCGCTTACGTTTTTTAGTATTATCTGAATGAAGCAATCCTTGTAAAAGAGAGAAAAAATATTTATACTAAAAATGCAAGTTTTAATCTTCTGAATATGTCGGTGAACCAAAGGTGATATATAATTTGAGCATCAGAAAAACATGGCAGTTTAGGTATTGGATGGGGAAATCGTGAAATCCCTTAAGAAAAGGAAGTCCGTAGAAATTCAGTTGAATGTGGTCAGAAAGGAGAAAATTAATGGATAAGATTGTAAAAACAAAATATGGAAAAGTGGAAGGATTCGAGGAGAACGGACTTCTGAAATATTTAGGAATCCCGTATGCAGCCCAGCCGATTGGGCCGCTTCGCTGGAAAAGAGCGCAGGAATGCCCAAAATGGGATGGCATACTTTCCGCAAAGGAATACGGACCGGTGGCAATACAAGACGATAAAGGAATATATCAAGGAAGCGACGAGTGCCTTACCGTAAATGTGGTACGCCCTGCGGAAGGGGAAAAACTTCCTGTATTTGTTTGGATTCACGGCGGAGGATATATGTGCGGAAGCGCCAGTGACACACTTTATCATGGGGATTCTTTCGCCCAGGATGGTGTGATTTATATAAATTTTCAGTACAGACTGAACGTGCTGGGATTTTATGATTTTTCTACATATAAGGGATGTGAGGAAATTGATTCCAACCGGGGGCTGTCGGATATGATCATGGCACTGAAATGGATTCATGAGAACATTGAGGCATTCGGCGGCGATCCGGAGAAAGTGACAATAGCGGGAGAATCGGCAGGGGGAGCCGCAGTAGTAACCCTGATGGCTGTTCCGGCGGTGAAAGGATATTTTCAACAGGTAATCGCAGAGAGCGCCTTATGTAATTGTGTGACGACGCCGCAGACCCAGAGAAAGAATGTAGATCTGTTCTTGGAGGGGATGGGATGGAACGAGGAAGGATTATATGAAAAACTAACCACGGCAGATCCATTTACACTCATTAAGGCGGCAAGATATCAGGAGAAAATTCACCAGTACCGTTATCCGGGAATTTTTGAGCCGGGTCCGGTGATTGATGACCTTCTTCCCAGACGTCCGCTGGATGCCATAAAGGATGGCTGTGCCAGAGGGGTGAAACTTATTATCGGAAACAATCTGCATGAGGGAACCATGTTTGTCCATCCGGAGGACACGGGTTTTCCTAACAATTGGGATATGGTACGTGAGATGTTTGGGAAAAACGGAAATCTTGACGGCTATGAGGCGGTGAAAACGTACTATGATGATCCACAAAAGGAAGAGAAGTATGGGGATCCATTTGTACATTTTGCAACAGACTATGTATGGGAGATGCCGTCTGTCAAAGCGGCCATGTTCCAGAGCGCATATGCGGATACATGGATGTATCGGTTTGAATTTATGAGTAGGTTTGCCAAAGATACAGGGATGCTTGTGGCACATGCGTTTGAACTTCCGTGTGTGTTCGGAGTGAAGGAGCATGAATTTAGTAAAGTTTTCTTTGATGGGGAGACGGAAGAAGCAGCGAACCAGATTATTCAGGATATGCATACTCCGTGGATTCACTTTGTGAAGAATGGGGCACCCGATCCGGAAACATGGCCGAAGTTTGAAGGAGAAGTTTCTCCGGTTAGGATTTTTGACCATGTCACAAGAACGGAAAAACTTGACCGCACAGAGCTTATGAGGGTGTGGGGAGATATGAGATTTTATGAAGATTAGTTTTGGACACAAAGGAAGAAAACAGCCGATTAATGGGAGTAGATTTTATGAGCAGACATGGAATGGTAAGAGCAGTCGGGACGCATTTTGAGTACGAGGACGGAATGTATTTTTATCCCTTTGGAACGACAGTGTACGCGTTGGCGCATCAGGAGGAAAGATTGATTGATGAGACACTGCGTACATTGAAAAATTCTCCATTTAACAAAGTGCGTATGTGCGTGTTTCCAAAGCATTATCAGTATAACAATAATGAACCACAATTCTATCCGTTCGAGAGGAACGGGGACGGATCGTGGGATGTTGGGAGACCTTGTGATGATTTTTGGAATCATCTGGAGGATATCATTAAAAGACTAAATAATTTGGAAATTGAGTGCGATCTGATTCTGTTTCACCCATATGATAACTGGGGATTTTCTCAGCTTAGCCAGAGAGACAATATAAGATATCTGGATTACTGTACCAGGCGGCTGGGACACTTGAAAAATATCTGGTGGAGTCTTGCGAATGAGTATGATCTGTGTCTGGGAAGCAAATCAATGGAGGACTGGAAGGAGATTGAGGAGTTCGTGGCATCACACAACCCGAATCATAATCTGTTGTCAAACCATAACTGCTTCATTCCATGGGATGTATCACGACCGAATATTACACATGGTTCCTATCAGACCAAACGTTTTGCAGATGTTCCCAATATTGTCAACAAGTTTGGGAAACCGATCATGGTGGATGAATGCTGTTACGAGGGTGATCTTCCGGAATTCTGGGGATGCTTGTCGGGAGAAGAGATGACCGCACGTTTCTGGAGGGTGGTCACAAGTGGTGCTTATTGTACCCACGGAGAGACCTTTATGGACAATGAACATGAGATCGTATGGTGGGCAAAGGGCGGTACGCTGAAGGGAACGAGCCCGGCGCGTATTCAGTTCCTTAAGAATATTATGTATGAGCTGCCGTCCCCGATTGAGCCGACAGTGACTGCGGCGGGGACGTTTGACAATCTTCCGGAGGAGGTGCGGCGGGACATGGAGAGCCAGCCGATGTTCTTAGGATTTCAAAAGGCGATGGCGATGATGACAAAAGAGGATAAGCATATTCATTATGCACTTGAATACTGCTATGCCGGTCACTGTGGGGAGGAAGCATATCTTAATTATTATGATCAGAGATGTTCTGTAAAGGACACGATAGTGCTTCCGAAAGATAAGTCTTACCGAATTGAGTTAATCGACACATGGAATATGACGAGGGAGATAATTGCCGAAGGTGCTTCTGGCGATACGGAAATTCATTTGCCGGGAAGACCATATATGGCAGTACTTGCCACAACAAAACACAAAATAGTTAGATATGAATAAGTAATATCCTTAAACGTTCAAGAGACTGGAAGCATAAAAGCTTCTGGTCTCTTTTATAAGGGCATTGTCCATATCAGGAGAACGCGCTATAATTCTATAGAGAAAAACAGGAATCACAGCATTAGAAGAAAGGGAAATATATGATATTCGGAAAACACATTAACCGCTATTATCTCAAATATGCCGGCTGGCTGATTCTGGGGCTGATGTCACTGGTTCTGGTGGATTTTCTGCAGTTGGAAATTCCCAAGCTGTACCGCATGATCGTCAATGGCATGAACGGCGGCAGTGTCAGTGTGGACGGGGTGCAGATAGCATTTGATATGGATTTTCTGCTGGATAGGATCTGTATGCCCATGGTATGGATTATCCTGGCCATGGTATTTGGCCGTTTTTTGTGGCGGGTGTGCTTTTTCGGTGCGGCAGTGCGTCTGGAGGCAGACCTGCGCAATCGGATGTTTGATCACGCGAAGGATCTGAGCCAAGAATATTATCAGGTCAATAAAGTGGGAAACTTGATGAGCTTGTTTACCAATGATCTGGATACTGTACAAGATTGTTTCGGGTGGGGTGTTTTGATGTTTTTTGACGCGCTGCTGCTGGGGCTGCTAGCGGTGGCGAATATGTGGGAAATGGACCGCGTACTGACGATTTTATCCCTGATACCTATGGGATTCCTTCTGGCGGCGGCTACAGTAATCGGCAAACAGATGATGAGAAAATGGGATGTCCGTCAGGAGGCTTTTTCCAGGCTCTCTGATTTCTCCCAGGAAAGCTTTTCCGGCATTACGGTGATCAAAGCCTTTGTCAAGGAAGCAAAGGAACTGATGGCGTTTCAGAAGCTGAACGAGGAGAACGAGGACGCCAATATTGACCATACCAAGTCCTCCGTTTTGCTGCGGATTATGGTAACGTTGTTTGTGGAAAGTGTTATCTGTGTAATACTGGGTTATGGCGGATATCTGGTATACGCAGACAGGTTCGACGCGGGTCAGCTGGTGGAATTTATAGGCTATTTTACTGCTATTGTCTGGCCGATTATGGCTGTCTCCGAATTGATAGATATGACATCCCGGGGTAAGGCATCGCTGGAACGTCTGGGAGAGTTACTGGATGCGAAGACTGTTGTGGAGGACCGGGAAGGAGCACGGGAACTGAAAAATGTCCGTGGTGATATCGAATTCCGTAATCTGACCTTCCGTTACCCTGATGGTGAGACAGACGTACTTAAAAGTGTATCCTTCACTATTAAAGCCGGGGAAAATGTGGGGCTGGTAGGGAAAACAGGCTGTGGCAAGACTACTCTGGTAGATTTGATTCTGCGTACTTATAATGTTCCGGAGGGAACTCTGTTTGTTGACGGCATGGACGTAAATGATGTGAAAATCCGCGATCTGAGAGCATGCTGCGCGTATGTACCTCAGGATAATTTCCTGTTCTCTGATACGATTGAAAATAACATTGCTTTCGGGGTGGACGAGTACGACAGCAAGTCAATCACGCAGGCGGCAAGGCTGGCCGATGTACACAGCAATATCGAGGAGTTTCAGCAGGGTTATCATACTATTCTGGGCGAGCGGGGTGTCACGGTTTCCGGCGGTCAGAAGCAGAGGATATCCATTGCCCGGGCGTTGATGAAGGATGCGCCGATCCTGATTCTGGATGATTCCGTATCTGCCGTAGATACGAAAACGGAAGCCACGATCTTAGAAAACCTGCGCACAGCCAGACAGGGTAAGACTACCATCCTGATCGCTCACCGTGTCACTACCATTGAGAAGATGGATAAGATCCTTTTCCTTGAAGATGGACGGCTGATTGCGGCAGGATCTCATGAAGTATTGTATGAGTCCTGTCCGGGATACAGGAAAATGGTGGATCTTCAGAAACTGGAGGAGGAAGGAGAAGGACACAATGACTGAGTATTTACCTTTATTGATCGTGGGTGCGATTATCGGCGCTTTTACGATCGTTTTCCTGCTGGCCTATGGCGCACTGAGAAAGATAAAAGACGAGCCCGATAAGGAGAGAAATATGCCGGATGGCGAAATCATTCGGCGTCTGCTGCAATATGCCAGACCTTATTGGAAAAGTTTTGTGATAGTATTTATCGTCATGTTGTTTTCCATCGTGTACGATCTGATTTCCCCGCTGATCGTCGGACGAATACAGGGGCTGATCAAGGACGATTTTGAACTGAGCCGGTTGTATACCATGGTAGGGGTATATGTAGGAATCCTGATCGTATCCATGGTCTGTACTTATTTACAGGCGATGCTCCTGCAGAAAACGGGTCAAAAGATCCTCTCACGCATACGGCTGGATGTGTTTACCCATATTGAGAGCTTAAGCCATGAGCAGTTGAATAACATTCCTGTGGGTAAGCTTGTAACCAGAGTATCCAATGATCCCAATTCCATCTCCTATATGTTCACTAATATTCTGGTGACGCTGGCCAGAAATTCCATGGTGATCGTGGGTGTGTTGGGAGCCATGCTGATGCTGAATTATGCGCTGACCTTGATGGTGTTGTGCTTTGTACCTTTTGTGGTGTTATTTACCGTGATTTTTCGACAATTTTCCCGCAGGGTTCACCGCATGGTCAACGATGCCACCACGGATATAAACACTTATCTCTCCGAAAATCTGTCCGGCATGAAGATTACCCAGATTTTTAACAGGGAGGAGCAGAAACTGGACGATTTCCTGAAACGCAGCCGGACACTGCAGAAAGCCAAGTTTAATCGAATGTTTGTATTCGGTATTTTCCGGCCTATGGTATATATGCTCTATGTTTCCTCGAACCTGTGCCTGTTTTATTTCGGGGCCAAGGGCTATATCAGGGACATACATTACTTTGGACAGGTGATCGACAGCAGTATTATGGTGTCTTTCTATATGTATATTTCCCGTTTTTTCAATCCGATCCAGACACTGGCGGAGCAGTTCGATATGCTGCAGCGTTCCTTTGCCGCGGCGGAGAAGATTTTCACGATTCTGGATATGGTGCCGGAGATAGTGGATGAACCGGATGCCATTGAGCTGCCGGAGCTTCGGGGCGAGATCGAATTCCGGGATGTGTGGTTTTGCTATAAGCCCGATGAATGGGTACTGAAGGGAGTGTCCTTTCATGTGGAGCCGAAGCAGACGGTGGCTTTTGTGGGTTCCACAGGTTCCGGTAAGACCACGATTCTTGGCCTGATCTGCCGTAATTATGATATCCAGAAAGGGCAGATTCTCATTGACGGGATTGATATTCGCAAAATTAAAATATCTTCCTTGCGGCGGCACTTCGGTCAGATGCTTCAGGATGTGTTCCTGTTTTCCGGAGATATCCGCAGCAATATACTGCTGCGCAAAGAGGATGTGGGAGACGAGGAAGTGTGGGAGGCCTGTCGCTATGTCAATGCGGATACCTTTATCGGCAGGCTGGAAAATGGTCTGGATGAAATAGTACGGGAACGGGGCAATAATTTTTCTGCCGGACAGCGTCAGCTTCTTTCCTTCGCCCGCACCATTATCCACAAGCCTTCGGTCATGATCCTTGACGAGGCTACCGCAAACATTGATACGGAGACGGAATTATTGATTCAGGACAGTCTGGAAAAAATGAAGAATATCGGCACTATGCTGATCGTGGCGCACAGGCTCTCTACCATCCAGCACGCGGACAATATTATTTTGTTGTCCCATGGTCAGATCGTGGAACAGGGCAGCCACCAGCAGCTGCTGTATCAGAAGGGGCGCTATTATGACCTGTACACACTGCAGTATCATAAGCAAATGATTCAGAATTCCTAAGTTAAGTGAGTATAAATTGGATTATCTGGATCGTGCACTTCTCTGTAAGCTTCTTTCTGATGCCCACGAGGCGTAACATTAATCGGGCGGCGGTTTTGCACACGTAGGAGGCATGAATGGCAGCACAAAGGAAGAAGGGGTTGAGATTATGAATGGCTGAAGGTATGGAGTACGTTTCTGATGATAGCAGAGGGATATGGTGGCAAAAGTAAAGGGAGGAGCAACAGTATGATCACACCACAACATTATACTTCTCTGGCGAGCGCCATATGTTCGCTTTTCGGAGAAGGAACTAAAATTGAAAGTACAAGCCGGATATCCGGCGGTGATATTAATGAAGCGTATGGATTGACGCTGACGGATGGCAAGTGTATTTTCATGAAGTCGAATACAAAAGAAAATCTTTCCTTTTTTACCGCGGAAGCTATAGGTCTGACTGCCATTGCTCAGACAAAAGTCATTGGCACGCCGCAGATTCTTGCTGTCGGAACCGATGATGACAGAGGTGGATATTCATTTTTGCTGCTGGAGTTTATCTCCGGCAAAAGCCGCAGCAGAAATTATTGGGAAGACTTTGCAAGACAGCTCGCTGACATGCACCGGGCATCGACGGACGGGCTTGTTTCCAATGGAAGATATGGTTTTAACAGTGATAACTATATTGGCATGCGCAGACAGGTCAATACAGGGTGTGACAGTTGGATCAGCTTTTTCCGTGACTGTCGTCTTGACCCGCAGTTTCAGGATGCCTCCCGATATTTTGACAGATGGGATCGGAAAAAGATAGTCCGATTCCTCGATCATATAGATGAAATTCTTGTGGAGCCCGAATATCCGTCGTTGCTGCATGGTGATTTGTGGTCGGGAAACGTGATTGCGGGAAATGACGGCGGCGCGTGGTTGATTGATCCGGCAGTTTATGTGGGTCACGCCGAGGCGGATATCGCAATGACAGAGCTTTTCGGGGGATTTTCGCCGGCATTTTATGATGCCTATAAGGACGCGGCACCTTTACAGCCGGGGTATGAACGCCGCCGTGATGTGTATAATCTTTATCATCTCTTAAATCACCTGAATATGTTCGGGAGAACGTATCTTCCGGAGGTGAAGCGTATTGTAGGGCGATAGGCAGGAGAGAGACAAGTGTGCTCGAAAAGCTCAAATTTTTCTGAGCATTCACGGCCTTCTCCTTTTTAAATATTGATTTAAGCATCCAATATTGTAAAGTGGAAAATTTATGAGCCAATCTTGCTCACGAAAGCCCGACATTGACACCCTGACAGCGTTCTCTATTTTGTATTTCTGCATAAAAACCTTTAAACTTTTTGCCTGCAGGTTTTCTTCCGCCTTTACCTCCATCGGAACAATGCGGTCATCCGTCTGAATCAAAAAATCTAATTCAGAGGTTGCATTTTCTGCTGACCAATAAAAAATATCATTTTCCGGATTAACAATTAGCTGTTGTAAAACGTATTGTTCTGTCAACGCTCCTTTAAACTCTTCAAAAAGCCGGTTCCCTTCCAAAATTATTTTTGCATCTAAACGGGACATAGCCCCTAACAAACCAATATCAACAATAAACAACTTGAACGCAGAGAAATCCTGATAGGCTCTGAGCGGGAAATCTGGCTTTTTCACGCGATTGATTCTATATACTAATCCCACATCCATTAGCCATGTAATTGCGACTTCGTATTCTCTTGCTCTGGCTCCTTCACGAATTAATCCGTATATAAACTTCTTATTCTCTTTTGCCAGCTGTGTCGGAATAGAATTCCACAGCATTCGGATTCGTGTAACAATTTCCTTTGGAGCATGCTTGGATAAATCATTTTCATATGCATACAACAGCCTGTTCTGAACATCTCTTACTCTTTTCACATCTCTATTTGTTGTGAACTCTAATACGGCTTCCGGCATCCCTCCGACATAATAGTAATATTTTAGATAATCCACATATTTTGTTTTGAATACCTGCATCATATCCCAATCATTTCTGTCCAATATTTCTACAAGCTTCTCTTCACCACACGCCAACAGAAATTCACGGAATGTCAACGGGTATAAATCACAGAAATTAACCTTTCCTACCGGAAAAGAGGTTCCTTCATGCAACGCAATACCTAAGAGAGAACCTGCCGCTATAATATGATATTCGGACGCTTTTTCCTGAAAATATTTTAGAGACTTTAATGCTCTTGGTATTTCCTGAATCTCATCAAAAATAATCAATGTTTTTTCGGGATTAATTTTAAAACCGACTTCTATTTCCAACATTTCAATAATTCGACTAATATCAAATGCTTCCCGGAACACTTCGGTCATTCGCTCATTTTCATCCATGCTTACATAGGCAGTATTTTCGTAATACAGGCTGCCGAATTCTTTCATAAGCCAGGTTTTCCCTACCTGCCGTGCGCCACGGAGTACTAATGGCTTTCTGTTAGGTTCGCTCTTCCATGATTCTAATTGCTTCATTGCCTCTCTGTACATGCACATCACCTTCTTGCTCGATCTTCTTATGGTTTTTTATTATACGCAATTATTTCTCTTTATACAACAAACAATCACATTTTCCAAACCACTTTTTGATCACAATTACATTTTTCATAACCATATTATGATAATTTCTTGCAATATCCAAATAACTCTTGAGTATTATCATAACATTATTTATAGGCTTTAGATGTGACTGTGCAGTTTTTTCTCTCGGCTGCCGTTGCGGGCGGGGAAGGTAGCAGGTTTTACCTTTCCCTATTCCTGCCTGCCGTTTTATTTCAATTTAACACAAAAGGCAAAATAACCGTGACCGGTATTCAGGAGTATACTGTAATCAAAAATCTCCAGATATAATATCTTTCTGAATTGTTCCGGGGTCACGAAATGACTGCTCTCCAACTGATATTGTGAAGGCAGACAGCAATATATGCCAAGGTGTTTCACGATCCGTAATGAAAGTTCTTTACCGGCATTCATGACGAGTTTATCCATTTTCGTCAGCGGCATACCCAGCATAGTGCTGACAGCGTTCAGTACCAGACTTTCTTCCAGAATCATGAAAATTTGTATCTTTTGTTGGGGCGATGAACTATATACCAATCGTATGATCAGGCTGGTTCCGAAGTCTTCTCCGCTGTAATATTCACTTATAATTTCCGGTTGTACTCTGAAAATTTCCTGTAGGGTGACTGTCAGGGCACTTTTCAGGATGTCCATATCGGCACCGGAATTGTCTGTTTTCCATCTGTTTGAAATTTTACCTGTGATGGCGCGATCTTCGATTAGAATGTGGGCGGTAAGCCATCCGAGGCAGATGCCGAGAAAATGTTGGATGGACTCTTGCGAATAGTTTGATTCGGTAAGATCTTTTTCCAATGCGGGGAGTGTTTTATATCGCATGTCGTCATGCAGACGCTTGTGTACCTTATATCCTTCATATCCGATTGACCGCATATAGGCTTCCTCATCGGTAAAGTGTTCTATGGTATAATTTTTTAGATATTTGATGCCTTCGGCACAGGCCCATTGTCCGTTATTTTCATCTCTGCTCAGACGGATTAGCTTACGCACGATTGAAAAGAGCTTTCGGTGTGCGTTGTCGATGGAGTGAACTCCGATGTTAAACCGTTTGTCCCATTCAGTTTCTTTAGACATGGCGCTCCTTTATTAAATGGAGAAAATCTCATGGTTGTTCATGAAATCCGCCATTATTGTTTTGTTAATAATAATATATGTCGAGAAATGGCATAAGGTGTCAGTTTTTGAAGAGAAGGATATTGTATCGGTTGCATTTTATTGCGTCGGGCAGAGAAGTGTCACCACTTCTCTTTAGCCTGCCAGCAATTCCAACAATTCCTCCTTCGTAAAGCTTCCGCTTCCCAGATCTTCGCCGGAAAGCACCTGTTCCGCCAGTTCCTTCTTTCGTGCCTGTAACTTCAGGATATTTTCTTCTATCGTATCCTTCATGATCAGTTTATAGACATTCACCACGTTCGTCTGACCGATCCGGTGCGCTCTGTCGGTGGCCTGATTCTGTACTGCCAGATTCCACCATGGGTCAAAATGGATGACGATATCCGCAGCAGTCAGATTCAGCCCGGTTCCGCCCGCTTTCAGAGAGATACAGAACACATTGGTTTCATCCCGGTTAAAGTTCTCGACCAGCGTCAGGCGCTGTTCCTTGGGCGTAGAGCCTGTGAGAACGTAATAGGAAATCCCTTCTTCCTTCAGTTTTGCCTGTAAATTCTCCAGCATAGAGGTAAACTGTGAGAACAGAAGTACCTTGTGACCGCCCGCCACCGCGTTTTGGATCAGATCTATGCACATGGCGGATTTGGCGGAGGGGCTCTCGTAGTTCTCATAAATGAGCGCGGGATCGCAGCATAACTGTCTTAATTTGGTGAGCTCGGATAGAATCTGTATCTTAGCCGTCTTAAATTCCTCATCTGACTGCTTGTCCAGCATCATGCGGATTCTCTGGACATGGGCATAGTAGAGCTTCTGCTGCTCACCCTCCATATTGGCGTACATGCATTTTTCCAGTTTATCCGGCAGGTCGGTAAGAACGTCTTTTTTCAGTCGCCGCAGGATAAACGGTCTGACCATCTTCTGAAGTCTGTTCATGGCAGCTTCATCCTGATTCTGAACCACGGGTATTTCGATTTCTGTACGGAAACGCTGGTAGCCGTACAGGAGACCCGGCATGAGATAGTCGAAAATACTCCAGAGCTCACTCAGCCTGTTTTCAATCGGCGTTCCGGTGAGGGCAAAACGGCATTCTGACTCTATCATTTTGACCGCTTTTGCCGCCTGCGTATTATGATTCTTAATATACTGCGCTTCGTCTATGATCTGGCAGAAAAAGGATATGCCTTCATAGGCTTCCAGATCTCTTTTCAACAATTCATAGGAAGTGATCAAAATATCTCTGCTCTGTGCACCGCGTATGAGCTCCTGCCGTTCGACGGCGTTGCCGGTCACCATTTTGACGGGAAGCCCCGGTGCGAAGAGGGAGAACTCGTTTTTCCAGTTAAAAACAAGAGAGGCCGGGGTAACGATCAAAACGCGGCGGTTATCTGTGAACTTTGCCTCCAGATATTCAGACAGCAGAAAAGCAATGGTCTGCAGTGTCTTGCCCAGCCCCATATCATCGGCCAGTATGCCGCCGAAGCCATTGTGATACAGTGTCTTGAGCCATGTAAATCCGGTGACCTGATAGGGACGCAGAGTGGATTCCAGGCTTGCCGGCACATCAAAATCATTCTCGTCAGCGGACTTCATATTCCGAATCAATTCCTGAAAAGCTTTGTTGCGGGTGGTAGATACATCCCGCGACTCCTGAAGTTCATGATCCAGATAAAGGGCTCTGTATCTGGGCAGTGTAATCGCGTCCTTGCGCAGTTGCGTGTCGGTCAGGTTCAGATCCTGTCTGAGGTTCAGAAGTGTCAGGAGTCCTTCATCCTCTGGTGTGATAAAGCTGCCGTTTTTCAGACGGAAGTATTTTTTCTTTCTGTCATATTTCGATAGGATTTCGATTAATTCTTCTCTGGACAATTCATTGCTATGCATGGTCAGTTCCAGAAGACCCTCCGATAAAGATACGCCGACTTCTACCTTGCCGCCGGATACTACACGGATATTCTTTAAGGCATCAGAGACGTACACATCTCCCAGCGCCTGTAAACGCGGAATACCTGCCGTGAGCAGTTCATAGATTTTATCTTCATCTCCGGCGACGACCATTGCGTGTTCTTTTTCGTCGTAGGCATTACAGTAAGAGGCGACAGTGTTTCCCACCTGTATCTCCTTGACGGTATCCCGTCTGGTGCGGTCTTCGTCTTGTTCATTATATAGGAAGTCGCCCCGTTCTTTCGAGTCCGCGAAGCGAATCCCGCCATCGGACTCGTTCGATTTTTTGTAGACTTCGAACTTCTTCTCTCCGTAGAGGGCATAGACTTTGCAGGTAATGAAATCTTTTTGCGGCGCGTCCAGATAGATTTCAAAGGAGACGGGCTCCACACCATAATCGGCTTCGTTGAAATCAACTCGTTCACACTCATAATGTTTCTCTAAGAGAGGAAGCAGTTCCCGACAGAACACGGGAATGTCGCCTTTATCAACAAAGAACGCCGATCCCGGTAGTTCGGAAAGGCAGGATAAGAAATCCTGAAGCATTGAAAGTTCTTCGGTGCTTTCCTGGTAAATGAGCCCGTCTTGAAAAGTAAAGACGGAGTGGGTGGCATAAAATGTTGTTAAGGGTTCAGGCTTGACTTCAATACCTTCTTTTTCCCCAGTGATTCGCATCCGACGGATTAACTGATTGTCTGTCTGATGCCAGATTTTTTCTCCGGAGCCGTTCAAGTCGATCAGGACAGGGGAGCCCTTTAAAATGGTTAAAAGATCTTCAAAGGCTGTCCCACTAAGAGGAATCTGGCGCAGTTTCGGCAGTGCCGGTGTATAGGAGTAATAATCGTACTCAACATAACGACTGCCGTTTTCCCAGATCCAGTTAAGGATAAATCTTACGATTCTTTGCGACAACGGCTCAAAAGCGCTCAAAGTATGAACAAATTTCAGTTTTTTGCCATAGGAATATTCTGTGCAGGATTCTACTTTTTTGGCGAAGTCAAACACATCCTTGAGGATATATCGGGTGTCCATACCGATTTTAAATTCTACTGCAGCGTTATTCTCATCGCAGATAAAATGAGGTTCCAGAGATACCTTTTCATAAGGTGTGTCCTGTATTAAAGGAAGAGTGGATTTTATTCTCTGGCGTCTGAGCAGATCTTTGATGATAGGAGTAGTCTCTTTGGTACATGATCTGGGGAGAAAACGCCCACTCTCAGGATTGATATAGCTGGAGAGTCTGCGTTTCTGGCCGGCAGATCCCGGTTCCTCTATATAGTCAAAAATTGTTGACTGTATGTCGAGCCGACTTTCACATTCTAGGAGTACGGCGGCACAATGTTTACAGATGCCGTCATAGTTGAAGAAGGCGGGACAGTCGCAGAAGCACTCGGACAAGTCCTCATAAAACGTATTGTAGAAAAGTTCTACTTTGTATTTTTTTCTTCCGCTTCCCTGGACAACGGCTTTTATGAAAATTTCTTCGTCCTGTTCTTCAGACTGAAAAGTCAGTACTTTATTCTGCCGGAACAGTTCAAGTCCCCTGTTATAAATGGTGGGGCCGGTGATTTCTTTAATGATCTGTTTATTCAGCACAGTGGGTTCCTCTTTTCTTATGACCGGACAACTCGCGTAATGATATCGTAGCTAAAAAATTATTTTATCACAAAATGTGGTGTAGATGTTAGATATGGCAGGAATTTATTTGACCTTTGCTTCGGCGCCTGCATAGAATAAAGCAAAACACTGCAGGAATAATCTATGGAAATTTATGTGGTAAAATCAGGAGATACTGTGGATTCTATTGCCGAGAGTTATGGAATTCCGGTATCTTCCATTATTTATAACAACCAGCTCGTCTATCCCTATGCTCTGGCTGTGGGGCAGGCGCTTCTTTTATCTTCGGGGGAGTCTTTGGAATCCTCTTATCCGGCTTGGGTAAACGGCTATGCTTACCCCTTTATTCGGCAGGACGTTCTGGATGAGACACTTCCTTTTCTCTCTTCACTCTCAGTCTTTTCCTATGGCTTTACTACGGACGGAGATCTGATCCCGCCGACAGTGGACGACTCCTTTATGATCGAAGCAGCGCTTATGTCAGGTGTGCGCCCGGTACTCACCTTGACGCCTCTCGGAGCTGACGGAAATTTCAATAACGCTCTGATCACTGCCGTGGTAAACAACCAGACTGCCAAAGACAACCTTCTCACTAATCTGCTCGCCGCTGTTCAGGCAAAAGACTTCGGGGGTGTGGATATTGACTTTGAGTACATTCGTCCCGAGGATCGGATTCCCTTTGCCGACTTCGTGGCGGATGTAAGGAATCTTCTTGCTCCTTATGGATATCATGTGTCGGTAGCGCTGGCGCCCAAAACCTCTGACTCGCAGGCGGGGCTTCTTTATGAGGGAAAAGATTACCGCCTGTTAGGAGAAGCAGCCGACAGCGTTCTGCTTATGACTTACGAATGGGGTTATACCTACGGTCCGCCGATGGCTGTGGCCCCTCTGAATAAAGTAAGAGAGGTGGTGGAATATGCCATCACCCGCATTGCACCTTCTAAAATTGATCTGGGAATTCCGAACTATGGCTATGACTGGACCCTGCCCTTTGTACAGGGTTCTTCCCGGGCAACCACTGTCAGCAATCAGGAGGCGGTACGCATCGCAATAGAGAATGGCGTTCCCATACAGTTTGATGAGGTGGCCATGTCGCCCTTTTTCCGGTATGAAAAAGATGGGCAGCAGCATGAGGTATGGTTTGAGGATGTGAGAAGTTATCGGGAAAAGTTTTCCCTTGTGCCGACGTATGGCCTGCGGGGGATGGGATATTGGCAGATTATGCGATTTTTCCGCCCGAACTGGCTGTTGCTTGAGGATACCTTCCGGATTCAGAAGCCGTGATGGGTAGTGGAAAGAGGCGGTAGCAAAATGGATGAAAAAAGGGGAAGCGGTGTGTTCCTTCCCCTGCCAGTCCTATGTTTAGTTGTCCTCGATCCCCTTCTGGGTATCCTCAATAAGTTTTTCTGTCATTTCTGCGGCTTTTGCATATTCTTCATTTTTCAGGGCTTCTTTCAAATCTTTTAAATCCTGCAAAAGTCTCCTTAAGTAGCTTTTAAATACACTCATATCTTCCATGCTTTGCTCCTTTCCCCTAAGGGCCGCAACGGTTTGTAAAGCGAATCTTGTAATTGAGTGAAGTTCAATTTTTTCAAGTGATACTAGTATTTTATGCGATTAAGAAATATATATCAAGCCTTTATATTGAATCTGTACCGCATCGACTAACATCTTTTCTTTTAAAGTTGGTTTATGTCTTTTCTGACCTTTAGAAGAACATAAGTCCCCATACCTTTCGTACTATGGAAAGCAAGCCCGTATTCCGGACCATAGTATAACTGCATTCTTTGATGTACGTTTTTTACACCATATCCTTTACTGTCTTTGGTAAGAATCTGTTCGCATTCTTCATCAGACATTCCACATCCATTGTCCATAACTTTGAAAATAATATCCTGATTTTCCTGATAACATGAAATGGACAAAATTGCCCGACCGGAAAGTTCGCGGTGATCCAGACCATGAATGATAGCATTTTCGGCAAGAGGCTGCAACAGCAAATTGGGTATAGGATATTCCAGTAAGTTTTCGTCGATATCATAGATTGCATCAAAGGATTGGGAATGCATCATCTGTTGTATGGATACATAAGATTTTGTATTTTCCAGTTCGGACGCTATGGTAGTAATCTGTTTACCTTTGTTCAGCATGGTTCTGTAAAAGGTCGAGAGAAGTCTGGCCATCTGGCTGATATCCCTTTGACCGGAAATGATTGCTTTACTGTTGATCAGGGAAAGGCTGTTGTATAGGAAATGAGGATTGATTTGAGATTGGAGGATTTCAATCTCATATCTCTGCTGCCTGATCTGGGCAAGAAGGACCTCATTTACCAGATTATTTAAAGTATGCACCATTTTTTGAAAAGAACAGATCAATTGCCCGACTTCATCTGTATTGTCAGAATAAATCTCAACTTGATAATTGCCCTGTTCCACTTGTTCCATACTTAAGGAAAGCGTCTTAATGGGTGCAACAATGATTTTGGAGAGCAGGGCACTTACCAGAAATATAAGGACAATGCATAATAAAATCATTGCCAGAACAATATAAGTGATGTTGATAGCGGCGGCAGAGACAGAGCGGGCAGGGCGGTAAAGACAGGCAACCCAGCCGGAATCCGGCAATGTTTCTGCTTTTGTAATGTAGCCGGGCAGCTCGTCATGGATGAGAACATCAGATGATGTGTTGGGCGCAGAGGCTACGCTGACCAAATTAGTATATTGGTACATTGTTTCGCCTGTGGGATCTGCCAGAAGGAATCCATAATTGTTATTAAAAAGACTGTTTGCAGTCAGCATGGCGGAAGGAAGATCAATTGTCATACAAATAATACTGGTATATGACACATAGCTATACTGCATCTGGCAGATCAGGTAAAGGGTCTGTCCGTCTTCTGATAAGGAAAAAAAGGGGGCAGATGTATTAAGAGCCTGCTCATACCAGATTTTATCCTGAGCATCCGCAAGCGGAAGCAGGGTATTGCCATGAGGATAAATGTTGGTATCTGTGTAAATAGTGATCGCTGTAATATCTGTATTGAGAGAACGGATGGTTAGGAATAAGGGATCGATCGTATCGCGGTAAGTCAGATACATTTCGAAGTTGGAGTCATATTTTTGGGAGAGGGCGAGACGGATATTTTCATTCCAGATAATCAGATTCATACTGGAAAGATAGGAATCCAGTTTATGATCCAACTGCAGGACTTCCTGATGTAAGGATTCCTCGATGGCGGTTTCTTCACGTTCAATTAATAACGACCTCATTCTGGTGTAAGAAAAAAGCCCTAACAATATAATGGGAATCAGACTGATCACTACGCTGATCCCGATAATTTTCTTCTGGAACTTCAGGTTTCGGAATTGCTGTTTTAATTTATTGATCATAAGTTCTCCTTCATGATTTCGTATCTCCTTGGCGGAAGCGTTCAGGGGATGTTCCAAATAGTTTCTGAAAACTTTTGCAGAAGTAGGAGGTATTCGGATAGCCTACTGCCTGACTGATGTCAGTAACCTTCATGTTCGTATTCAGCAAAAGTTCCTGCGCTTTTTCCATGCGGATCTGTTTAATATATTTATTTAGGGTACAGCCTGTGATCTGAGCAAAAATATTGCTTAGATAATTGGGGTTTAGGTACACCAGATCTGCCAGTACGTTTAAAGTCAACTCGTCCATATAGTGTGTGCGTATATATTGCTCTACCTGATAGATGGCATAATTGGAGGAGTTTTGTTCCTGTTCGAACATATCTATTACAAGTGTCAAGTAACGTTCGATCAATTTCACAATATCCGAGAAATGAAGGAAGCTATATATTTCTTTCACCGCATTCTGCAGGTCTTCATCAGACTGCATGGGAAGTGCGGCAATGAGCATCTTTAAAAGCGTAGTGCATACATAACGGATGTAAATATGTGAGAGGTTTGGAATATCGGCATATTTGTCCAGAAGGGCATGTACTTGCTTTGATAACTGTTCTGACTGTTTCATTTTGATAGATGCCTCGATGTCGTGTAGCAGGAGACTTGTGGCATCGTCAATAGATATATGGTCGGAAACCTTGTCCGGTATTTCGCGTGCAATATCATGGAAATGTGTTTCGATGTATTGTTCCGATTTGGCAAATTCTATTTTACGGGAATCCAACCGGGTAATAATCTCAGACAATAATTTATAGAACTCATCCGGGTCTACGGGTTTTAAAATATAATTGACTGCTTTTAATGAGAGAGCGGCCTTTACATATGTAAAATCATCGTAGCCGCTGAAGAATAGGACTTCAATATCAGGATTCTTTTCTTTGGCTGTTCTGGCAAGATCGATACCGTTTATGAATGGCATCTGAATATCGGATAGTAAAATATCTATATGATTGGCCGTGAGCATATCCAGAGCGTCACGGCCGTTTGGTGCCTCTAAAATATGAAAAGTATCCTCATATTTTTTGAGCAGAAAGCGAACCAGAGTACGTTCATCTGCCTCATCATCTGCGATCAATAGTGTATACATAAGGCTGCCCCTCCTTTTCCATGCTTGTATCAGTGCTTCACACCCACGGAGAATGCACGCTTTTTCGCATTCTACCAGACATGACTTAGTTATACTTAGGCGGCGTTTTTGACGCCTTAGTATAACTTCATGTTTTATTATAGCATAGCTAAATTGGGGTAACAATCAGGGGAAAATGAAGAACTGTAAAATGTTTTATGAATATGTAAATTGTTATATTTACTCTGAAGACCGTAAAAATATATACTAACCTTATCAACGTTGAGCGGACTATTAAATTGCTTATGGAGGATAGAGAGATGAAGAAATGTTTTGTAACTAAGCTGACAGGTATAGCTGTAACAACAGCACTCTTATTATCGATGACTGCCTGTTCTTCAGATAGTGCATCATCGGACAGCAGTGAAGGCGGAGTAATCAATGTGTCGCTAGGAAGACAGACGCTGCAAAATGTTGCATTTCCGGAGGGGGATACCTACGAAGATAACGCTTATACAAGGATGGCGGAACAAGAGCTGAACATAGATATTACAGACGAATTTGAAGCGAACGGAGATGACTATGACAGACAGGTTTCCCTTGCATTATCAGCAGGTGAGATTCCGGATATGATGAAGGTAGGCAGCCTTGATGAATTAAAGGAATTGTATGAAAATGATCTGATTGCAGATTTGACGGAAGTTTATGAAGAGTATGCAAGTGATTATCTGAAAGAAGTTTATGATTCCTATGGCGGAAGAGCTTTGGCGAATGTGACAATTGACGGTCAGATGATGGCTCTGCCGGGAACAAATACAGATTCCGGTCCCAGCATTGTGTGGATCCGGAGCGACTGGATGGAGCAGCTTGGGCTGGAGATCGACGGAGACAATGACGGATGCATTACGATAGAAGATCTGGAAATGACAGCAAAAGAGTTTATGGATAAAAATCCGGAAAATGCGGATAACGTGGTGGGAATTGCGTTAGCGCCATGGCTGACAAGTGGTGATCCGGATGGTACATTCAGCATGAATTCCATAGCCTATGCATTAGGGGCATTCCCGAAAACATGGATGGAGAAAGACGGAGAAGTGGTTTACGGTTCTGTAACGGAAGAAATGAAGCAGGCTCTTTCGGTAGTTACAGGGTGGTTTCAGGATGGCATTCTTGACCCGCAGGTCGGAACAAGAACATGGGATGATATTACTGCGCTTCTGGCAAACGGACAGTGTGGAATCGCTTTCGGTACATGGCATATCCCCGACTGGCTGTTAAGTAATGTATATGCCCTAAACAATAATGCGGTTTTTGAAGCATATGTTCTGCAGGATGCGAACGGAAAGGTAAATTGTAAGCATAATGATGCCACGAATGGATATATCGTTGTGAGTAAGAAATTTGACCATCCCGAGGTGGCAATACAGATTGCGAACCTGTTTTATGATGAACTTGTAAATTCACCGGAACTCCTTGAGAAATATCCGGAGGTAGCCGCTTATGTGACAGATGGTGTGGATGGTTCAAGCAGACCTTTCAACATTGAGGTGAACTCTTATACGTCACTGCTGGATGACTATGCAGATTTGGAGAGATGTGTTAATGGTGAAATTTCCATTGATGAGGTAAAGACTTCTGAACAGCGTTCGAATGCCTCCGGTATCATGGCATATCTGGATGGAAGTGGGGATGCTACAGGATGGTCAAAATACCATTCGAGATCAAAAGGCGTGGAATTGATTCAGACATTGACTGAAAATGATCAGTTTAGCTGGCTGACACCTGTTTTCCCGCAGACAACACCTACAATGGAGACAAATTCTGCCAATCTGGACAAATTGGAGGAAGAAACTTTTATTAAGATCGTGACAGGCGATATTGATCTGGAAAGCGGATTTGAGCAGTTCGTAACATCATGGAATGAACAGGGCGGAACGCAGATTATCAAAGAGATTTCAGAAGAATTGCAGTAGACTAAATGCCAGCAATGCAGCCATGACCGGATGTTATGGCTGCATGAACCTAAAACATGAATGATTGTATATAATTGCGAAATGGAGATTTCTTATGGATAAAATAAAAACGAAAAAAAATAAGGCTGTGAAGAGGCGTTCTGAAATATCATATCATCTTATGGTATTTCCCGGGTTGTTCTTTCTGATTTTATTCAGTTATATTCCCATGGTGGGTGTTCTCATGGCTTTTCAGGATTTTGTTCCTGCAAAAGGGTTGTTTGGTTCTGAATTTGTAGGTTTGAAACATTTTGATTACATGATTCATTTGCCGGATATCGGGAAAATCATCAGAAACACTATGGTGATCGCGCTAGGGAAAATGCTGTTTGGTATGGTTATTGCCATTGCGTTTGCGATTCTGCTTAATGAGATCCGGATGAAATTTATGAAGAAAACAATACAGACTATCGTTTATCTTCCACATTTTTTGTCATGGGTCGTGCTGGCCTCCGTAGTGACGAATCTGTTTGGTCTGGACGGATCTGTAAACCAGCTTATCTCTTCTATCGGGTTTGATAAAATTAATTTCCTTGGAAGCAGTAAAGTTTTTCCATGGCTGATAGTCGGAACAGATGTATGGAAAGAGTTTGGTTACAGTTCTGTTGTATACCTTGCTGCAATTACGGCTATTGATCCGGGATTACATGAGGCGGCAACCATGGATGGTGCGTCATGGTGGAAAAGAGTATGGAACGTAACGATACCCGGAATGCTGCCGATCATTCTGCTAATGACCGCCATGAATCTGACCAGTATTCTCAGTGCGGGATTTGACCAGATCTATAACTTATATTCACCGATCGTATATGAGACAGGTGATGTACTGGATACCTATGTATACAGGATCGGTCTGGTGGGCAGACAGTATAGCTTTGGCGCAGCAGTTGGTTTGTGCCGTTCTATTGTAGGTATGGTACTGCTTCTGTCAGCAAATGCGTTGACAAAGAAGCTCACGGACCAGAAAATTTTCTAGGAGGTGGATATAGATGGTTGAGAATAGAAGTTTTCATTCCAGAGTGAGGATAACGGTGATTTATGGTATTGTAATATTGCTTGGCTTTATGTGTCTGCTTCCGCTCCTGAATATTCTGGCAATTTCATTGAGCGGCAGTGCGGCGGTTTCTGCAAACAGAGTAGGTGTGCTGCCGGTAGATTTTACTTTGACTGCTTATAATAAGATTCTTTCAGACGGGCAGTTCTGGCGTTCTTTTATGATCTCAGTTATCAGGGTAGCCCTTGCTTTAGCGCTGAATTTGGCGGTAACGATACCTATGGCTTATGCGATGACCAGAACCAAAAAGGAGTTTGGCGCCAGAAATATTTATATGAATCTTCTGATTTTTGCAATGTTGTTCAATGGGGGAATGATACCTACCTACATATTAGTGCGGAATTTAGGGCTGTTAAATTCTATATGGTCACTGGTGCTGCCGGGTGCTCTTCCCATCTTTAACGTGATCATGCTGATGAATTTCTTTTTGGGGATTCCCAGATCCTTAGAAGAAGCGGCATTCATAGACGGTGCAACCCCTTTTCAAGTGTTAATTAAAATTATGGTTCCCTGTGCAAAGCCGAGCATTGCAACTGTATCGCTTTTTAGTATCGTAGGAAGCTGGAATGATTTTTTCAGCGGACTGATCTATATGCAGAAAGTAGAGAATTATCCGATCATGACTTACATCCAATCTCTGAATGTGGATATTCAGGAATTGCTCAAAGGCGGTGCAACCAGCAGTGTATTGGAAAATGTGACGGAGCTTTCTAACAGAAACCTGAATGCGGCTAAGATTGTTGTGGCAGTAATCCCGCTTCTGATCATCTATCCCGTATTGCAGAAGTATCTGATCGGCGGAATGGTGATGGGGTCTGTAAAAGGTTAAAGACGCAGACAGAAAGGAGAATGGTCAAGTGGATGATAAAGATATGGTAAAGAATGATAAATGGTGGAAAAGCGCTGTAATATATCAGATTTATCCCCGCAGCTTTGCGGACAGCAATAAGGATGGCATAGGAGATCTGCAGGGAATTATTTCGAAATTGGATTATCTGGAAGATCTGGGGATAGATGCAGTCTGGCTTTCTCCGGTATGCAAGTCTCCTCAGGATGACAATGGATATGACATTTCTGATTATAGGGATATTGATCCTATGTTTGGTACTTTAAGGGACATGGAAGAGCTGATTGAAGAGGCAGGGAAACATCATATCCGTATCATTATGGATCTGGTGCTGAATCATTCTTCGGATGAACACTATTGGTTTCAAGAGGCAAAAAAGAGCAGGGAAAATCCATACCATGATTACTATATTTGGAGAGATGGCACAGAAGGAGTCCTGCCAAATGATATGCGGGCAGCTTTTGGCGGGTCAACATGGGAATGGGTTCCGGAAGTGCGGCAGTATTATTTTCACCAGTTCTCTGTGAAACAGCCGGACTTAAACTGGGAGAACCCTAAAGTACGTCAGGAAATTTATGATATGATCAACTGGTGGATAGGGAAAGGAGTGGGCGGATTCCGATTGGATGTAATAGACCAGATCGCCAAGGAGCCGGATCTGCAGATCACAAATAACGGGCCGCGGCTTCATGAATTTCTGAGGGAACTAAGTAAAGAGACATTCCAAAAAGCAGATTTAGTTACAGTCGGAGAGGCATGGGGCGCAACAACAGAACTTGCAAAATTATACAGCAATCCTGATAACAGTGAACTGTCCATGGTATTTCAGTTTGAACATATATGTTTAGACCAGATAGCGGGAAAGGAAAAATGGGATTTGGCACCCTTACCTTTTAAGAGGTTAAAAGAGGTGTTCAGACGCTGGCAGGCGGAGTTATACAACAGGGGGTGGAACAGTCTGTTCTGGAATAACCATGATCTGCCAAGGATCGTCTCACGCTGGGGAAATGACGGCGAGTATCGGGTAGAATCGGCAAAGATGCTGGCAATTCTTCTGCATGGAATGCAGGGAACCCCGTATATCTATCAGGGTGAAGAGCTCGGAATGACTAATGTACAATATAATATAGATGAATACCGTGATATTGAAACCTTGAATTTGTATAAGGAGCGTTTAGAAAAGGGTTATAGTGAAGAGGAAATCATGCGTTCCATCTATGCAAAGAGCCGGGATAATGCAAGAACGCCAATGCAGTGGAGTGACGGAGAAAACGCCGGATTTACCGAGGGAGAACCATGGATCGGTGTCAATCCGAATTATAGAGAGATAAATGCTGAACGGCAGGTGAATGATAAAGATTCTATTTTTAATTGTTACAAAGAATTGGTTCATTTCCGGAAAGAGTATCCCGTATATGTCCATGGCGATTTCCAAATGCTGCTGGAAGAGGATGATAATATTTTTGCTTATACCAGAACAGATGCAAAGTCACAGCTTCTTGTTATTTGCAACTTCTATGATAAAGTGGTAAGCTGTCCTTTGGAAGATTCTGATGATTCTATGCGGCTTCTGATCAGCAATTATAAAGATACGGATCAGACAATGGTCCTTCGTCCTTATGAAGCCAGGATGTATATAAAAGAAAAGTAAGTATATGCCTGTGACAGGGCAGTGAAGAGGAAGCGGGCAGCAGGACCGATGTTTGCGAATAAAAGGCAAATATCGGTTCTGCCGCCTATGGAAAGGGTATCGGAAAATGAAAGAATATTACCGGATACAGGCGGAGCCTGAGTGCAGAAAAGAAAATATAGTAGAGGGTGCATGTTATCGTATTAGTATCTTGACAGAAGGTCTTGTCAGACTGGAATATGCAGAGCATGGGATATTTGAAGACAGACCGACACAGGTGGTATGGAATAGAAATCTGGGTACATGTGATTATCAAGTAGTGGATGTAGAAGATCATCTGGAAATCATTACAGATAGAATTCATTTGCATTATGATAAAAAGCCGTTCAGTGGCAATGGACTTTTCATTGAAGTAAAAGGCGGTTTATTTCCCCACGGAAACGTATGGCATTATGGAGATATGAAAGATTTATCTGAAAAGGGCGCTCTTAAGGGAACAGCAAGAACTCTTGACAACGCAAATGGTGAAATACCCATTGAAGAAGGTCTGATTTCCCTGAGAGGTTATGCGGTACTGGATGACAGCAAGTCTTTGATTATCAAAGAGGATGGCTGGGTGGAAGTGCGTAAGAATGCAGAAAAGGATTTGTATTTCTGGGGATACGGAACGGATTATCTCACCTGCATACAGGATTTCTACAGGCTGTGCGGAACTACGCCAATGATTCCAAGATATGCCTTCGGCAACTGGTGGAGCAGATATCACAAATATACGGAAAAGAGTTATCGTGATTTGATGGAACGGTTTGCGCAGGAAAAAATTCCTTTTTCTGTTGCAGTAATAGATATGGACTGGCATTTGGTGGATATTGATGAGCGGTACGGAAGCGGCTGGACGGGATATACATGGAATCGGGAACTGTTTCCTGATCCGGAAGGCTTTCTGAGCTGGCTTCACGAGCGGGGGCTTCGGGTCACATTGAATGTGCACCCGGCAGACGGCGTGCGTGGGCATGAAGAAATGTATGAGGCTATGGGCGAGGCGTTGGGAATGGATGCTCTGGACATGGAGAAAGAGCTTCCGATCTCATTTGACATATCGGACGAGAAATTTGTGGATGCCTATTTTACATATCTGCATCATCCGCAGGAGGAAGTGGGGGTTGACTTCTGGTGGATAGACTGGCAGCAGGGTAACTTATCAAAGGTGGAGGGTATGGATCCGCTGTGGATGCTGAATCACTACCATTTTATGGATAATGGACGTGACGGAAAACGTCCTATGACTTTTTCGAGGTATGCAGGACCGGGAAGCCACCGATATCCGATCGGGTTTTCTGGAGATACGATTATAACGTGGGAGTCTCTTGATTTTCAGCCTTTCTTTACGGCGTCAGCTTCCAATATCGGTTATGGAATGTGGAGCCACGATATCGGAGGACACATGCTGGGCGCAAAGAACGAGGAGCTTAGCGCAAGATGGGTACAGTTTGGTGTTTTTTCTCCAATCATGCGTCTGCATTCATCTAACAGCCGGTTTAATTCGAAAGAGCCATGGAGATACAGACCACAGATACGCATGGTGATGGAGAATTTCCTAAGGCTGCGACATAAAATGATTCCCTATCTGTATACTATGAATTACAGACAGTATGCGGAGCGGATACCTATGATATTGCCTATGTATTATCAGTATCCCGGAGAGCGGGAAGCATACGAAGTGCCAAACCAATATCTGTTTGGCAGTGAAATGATGGTTGCGGCAATTACGACCCCCTGCATACAGAAATTGAATATGGCTAAGGCGACAGTGTGGCTGCCGGAAGGGGAATGGTATGATATTTTTACAGGGCTGCGGTATCATGGCGGCAGAAAAATGAATATGTACCGTGACATTACTACGATTCCGGTATTTGCAAAAGCAGGATCGATCATTCCTTTTCAGGAAGATTATATGGAGAATGCAGATGAAAATCCCAGACAACTGCACCTTTATGTGTATACGGGGAAGGACGGGGCTTTTACCTTATATGAAGATGATAATAGTACAACTGATTATCAGAAGGGAAAAAGTGCGAAAACCGTTTATCGGTGGCAGGAAAACGAGGAACGTCTGAGCATTTGCGCCGTAACCGGAGAGGCATTGCTGATTCCTGACAAGAGAGACTACATCATTACCTTCTGCGGTATAAGGGATGCAGAGGTTATGGCGAAAACTTTATCCGATGGCAGAAGGGTGGAGCTTACAGTAGAAGAACAGAGAGATTTTACTGTTATATTAAAAAATGTTCCTGCCAATGAAGGAATTGATTTATTTTTACAGGGAAGAGCAGACAGGGATAATGAGGTTGCTGACAGATGTTTTCAGATTTTGGATCGTGCAGAAATTGAATATGTATTAAAGGAAAAGATATTTGACCGGATTGAAAACCGAAGGGATGCAGCTTCTTTATTGGGTGAACTGCTGGCATTGGAACTGGATCATGATTTATGCAGCGCATTGGCGGAGATTATTACGGCTTAATCGTGATTGTTTCATACAGAGCCGGGATTTTTCCGGATTGTATTCAAAAATTTGCTATCTAAGTCCGTTTGCTTTATAATGTACATATATATTGTAGCGCAGAAAAGAGGGAAATTATGGAAGAAACAATGAAAGACTATGAAAAAGAGCTGGAAGCATCTTTTCGTACAATTAATGAAGGCGATGTCATCAAGGGTACCGTGATCGATGTAAATGAGGAAGAAGTGACCTTAGACCTCAAGTATTACACGCAGGGTATTATTAAGGCGGAAGACATGAGTAATGACCCTAATTTTTCCTTGATGTCAGATGTGCATGAAGGAGACGTGATTGAGGCAACCGTAGTAAGGACAGACGACGGACAGGGAAATATTCTTCTGTCGCGTAAAGAAGCTAACTCCGTGCTTGCGTGGGATGTACTCGAGGGTTACATGGAGGAAAAGAAGGATGTCAGCGTAAAGGTAAGCGAGGTCGTAAATGCCGGTGTGGTTGCTTATCTGGAAGGAATTAGAGGATTTATACCGGCCTCCCATCTGGATATTTCTTATGTAGAGAATCTGGAAGAGTATAAAGGAAAAACGCTGGATGTCAGAGTCATAACGGTCGATCGGGACAAGGAAAAACTGGTGCTCTCTGCGAGAGACATCTTGAGAGAGAAAGCGAAGGAAGAACATGACCACAAGGTTGCAATGATCGTTCCGGGTACGATTTTGGAGGGCACGGTAGAGAGTCTGCAGACTTACGGCGCGTTCGTGGATTTAAAAGACGGCTTAAGCGGTCTGGTGCACATTTCCCAGATCTGCCAGAGAAGGATCAAGAAACCGTCTGAAGTACTTAAGGTTGGCGATAAGGTTAAAGTAAAGGTCTTGAATACCAATGACGGTAAGATCTCACTGAGCATGAAAGCGATCGAAGAACAGCAGGCGGAGGAAATGGAGAACATAGACGTGAAGCAGTACGGCTCTTCCGAAAGTGTGGGAACCAGCCTTGGGGATTTGTTTGCGAAGCTGAACATTAAATAAATAAATAAAAACTGATCAAATTGGAAAGTGTAATATAAAGTGTGTAAGTTATCGGTAACAAACTTACGCGCTTTTTTTTGCGAGGAACAAATTTTAACAGTACAAGGATATCATAAGCTAATTCCAACTACACCGTTCTTGTATAGGTTTTAGCTATACATATGAATAATATATAAGCATTTGTTATTGGAAGAACGATTTTATATAATGAAAGATAAATAAGAGAAGAACATTTTCGTAAGTAAAAGATAAGGAGCGATGGGTAATGATTAAAAAATTTTTTGTGATATTATGTATGATTCCTGTGCTTGAAATGATGCTGTCCGGCTGCGGTAAATCTAAGGACTTTCCTGACCCGCCGGAAAGTGTGTTGAAAGGCAATAGCTTTTCAAATGCGCAAACAGAGGAGGAAGCGGCAAATGAAACAGAATCTGATTTATCACAGGCGGCGACAGAACTGGTGGCTTGTTTTGGCGATGGGGGAGAACCTTTTATCCTGCACCTTTATGATAATGATACGGCATATGCTATTGCAGGGCATGTGGGAACCAGTGACTGGCGGCTTCCGATCTATCATTACGATGACTTCGATAATTGGGAAGTGATGCAGTATTACGATATTCCGAGCCGATATGAGATTCCGTCTGCGCCGGAACAAATTACAGAGGAAAAAGC
>JAAUZX010000053.1 GCA_014804365.1 Lachnospiraceae bacterium | reverse complement strand
GCCGCTTCCCAGTACCAACTTATAAGGCTCTGCAGATCCGCATGCCGTAAGACCGATCATTGCCATTCCAAGCATTAAAGCTGCCAGCTTACGTATGTACCCCGCCCATTTCACTTCCATGTTTTCCTTCAAACTCTTTTCCTTTGCTTTCATTTCACCAATCTCCCTTCTTGAATTACTAAGTCAATTATATATTACCAAATATATGATTTTACGCAAGAAAAAAGGAAAAATATATGGAGCTGTTCCTTCATGTTTTCATTGCCTTTTCCCCTGAACAGTGTTATTATTTTAACGAAGTATTTTTAATTAAATTATGGTTTGACATCAGAAAGTATTATTCAAACGTGATATGGCATATGGAACAAAATTGTTTTTGCCTTAGCGCCTTGTGAAAGATATTAGATTTTCTTAATGCTCTGTCAATTCATCAGCAATTCCCGGCACGGATGCCGGGAAAGGCTGAAACGAGCCATGGATGGCGATTTTCAGCCGTTTGCGGCCGTCCCAGATAATTTATATCAGAGCTTTTAGAAAATCTTATATCTGTAACCAGGTGCAAAGACAAAACAATTTTGTTACATATGGCAATCACAGCATAGAACAATTCCCTCTGATACTAAACCAGTCTAAAAATAAAAACATAATACGAGGTGAAAAGAAATGAGTAAAACATTTGCTGATTTAATTGCCAAAGTCAATGAATGTGACATCAAAAAGGTAGCAGTAGCCGTAGCTCAGGACTCCGCTGTTCTGGAAGCCGTAAAAGCTGCCAAGGAAAGGAATATCGCAGATGCCATTCTGGTTGGCAATGAAAAAGAGATCAGAGAAATTGCCGAATCTCTTAACATGGATTTAAATGATTTTGAAATTATCAATGTTGAGGATAAGACCGAAGCTGCTCTGACCGCGGTTAAGCTGGTCCATGACGGAAAGGCTGACATGTATATGAAGGGCCTCATTGATACCAAGGGCTTCTTAAAGAGCGTCCTTGACAAGGAAGTAGGACTTCGTACCGGAAAGCCTTTATCCCATGTATGTGTATTTGATATCGAAGGTATCGATCATCTCCTCTTTTTAACTGACGTTGCCTTTATTCCTTACCCTACGCTGGAAGACAAAATAAATATCATTCACAATACCCTTGAGATCACCAGTGCCTGCGGTATTGAGAATCCCAAGGTGGCTCCTCTTGCTGCTGTTGAAGTGGTAAATCCCAAGATGCCTGCTACTGTTGAGGCAAACGAACTGGCGCAAATGAATAAAGACGGTAAGATCACCGGATGCATCGTTGACGGTCCTCTGTCCTTAGATCTGGCTATCGATCCTGAAGCAGCCAAGCATAAAGGCGCTACAGACAGAGCTATCCAGGGGGATGCAGACATTCTTCTTTTCCCGGATATCCATGCAGGAAATCTGGTTTACAAATGTCTGGTACATACTGCAAAAGTTGTTAACGGAAATATCCTTACCGGAACCAAGGCTCCCGTTATTCTGACTTCTCGTTCCGACGACTTTGAGACCAAGGTAAACTCCATTGCTCTTGGCGCTGTTGTTGCCGAAGCAATGAAAAATAATTAATATAGGGAGGAAAATAAATGTCTATCAAAAGTTTAATTATCAATCCCGGCTCCACCTCCACCAAGATCGGTGTATTTGAGGATGAAACTCTTTTATTCGAAGAAACCCTCCGTCATTCTACCGAGGAGATCGCGCAGTATGCTTCCATAGTAGATCAGAAGGATTTCAGAAAACAGATCATTATCGATCTGCTGAAGGAAAAAGATTTTGATATTAACTCTCTCCAGGTCATTGTAGGCCGCGGCGGTATGTTAAAACCTATTCCCGGCGGTACTTACGCAGTCAGCGACGAGCTTCTTGAAGATTTAAAGATTGGCAAACAGGGGCAGCACGCTTCCAACCTGGGCGGTATTCTGGCAAGAGAGATCGGTGATTCCATCGGCGTTCCTTCCTATATCGTAGACCCTGTAGTTGTTGATGAACTGATGCCTATCGCAAGATATTCCGGCGTTCCGGAGCTTCCCCGCACCAGCGTATTCCATGCCCTGAACCAGAAGGCTGTTGCCAAACGCTACGCGAAAGAAAAAGGCGTTTCCTATGATTCCTTAAATCTGATCGTGGTTCATATGGGCGGCGGCGTTTCCGTGGGAGCTCACGAAAAAGGACGCGTCATCGATGTATTTAATGCGTTAGACGGCGACGGTGCTTTCTCACCTGAAAGAGCAGGTGCAGTTCCTTCAGGCGCGCTGATCAAAATGTGTTTCTCCGGTGAATATACAGAAAAAGAAGTATATAAGAAGATTGTAGGAAACGGCGGATTCAATGCCTATCTGGGAACCAATGATATGCGCGATGTTGCCAAGATGATCGAAGAAGGCGACGATCATGCAAATGAAGTCCGCGAAGCCTTTATCTTACAGGTCTGCAAGAATATCGGTTCCATGTCCTGTGTATTAAAAGGAAAAGTGGATCAGATCATCGTGACCGGCGGTATTGCCTATAATAAAGACGTAGTTGATCAGATGCAGGAAAGAGCAGGTTTTATCGCTCCTTTCACCGTATATCCCGGTGAAGATGAGCTTCTTGCCCTGACGCAGGGAGCTCTTCGCGTTATGAATGGAGAAGAAGAAGCTATGCAGTATTAAGCTTTAACTTTGATACATAGTAAATGAGCAATAAACAAAGAGAACGCTTTCAGTAATAAAACTTGGAAGCGTTCTTTCTTTTTCAATATAGTATATCTGTAACTATTCAGAACCCCCTATTCAAAAATGAAGTCTGGGTGACCTGAAATTGCATTTTTGATTGCTTCATATGCTGTGTAACCTTGTTTATGAGCAGTTCCCACATATGACATGATCTTCAGATATTCTCTCTCACCTTCCTCACTTCGGAAGCAGCCCGATACCTTAGTTTTCACTTTGATCATTCTCAAATCACGTTCCGCCTGATTATTATCAAATGGAACAGCAAAGTTTTGGATAAAAAGGCAGACGGATGCCTTGTAATTCGCAAGGCGTTCTACTAAGGCAAGAACTTTCCCCTTTTTCTTCCGCCCGCGTTTTTTCTCCGTGGTTTCCGGTAGTGGATTTTCCTGCCTTGCCAGTTTGATAAGCTCTTCATATTTCTTATCAAACTTATGGCAGTAATAATAGCTCAGAGACTCTTTTCCTGTCTCTACTGCTTTTTCTTTGGCCTTCTTCATTTCCAGCAGAAGGCTTATAAATGCAGGTGTCCAGGCCTGCTCAGGGTGGTTTTCACAGATCCCTGTCAGCTCTCGTAAGAGATGCGCACAACAGACGGCATGCTGTATATCAGGGTAATTCCAATAGGAAGCCCAGCAGTCATGCACGGCAATCCCCTGGAATCCTGTGAGCACCCCGCATTGCTCCATGCCTGCAAAGCCGCGTTTGGGGCTGATATCCAAATAGGTATACTCACTGTTGGAGGCATCATGAACCCACTAGAGTTTTTTATCCACTCTGGTTCCGGTCTCATCAAAATGCCCGAGTCCTGACCCGATCATTTTCTGTCTGATTTTACTTACCGTACCTGTCAGGCAGTCAGCACAGCGTTTCACCATATTGCTTATGGTTCCTGTAGCAATCGGAATGTTAAAAACACCGGAAAGGATTTCGTGGGTACGCTTTACACTGACAGCGCCTACTGTGTTTAATGCAACGGACAAAGCCTGAAGGTTTTCCCATACTGCACAGCTGCTTTTATGTATACTTGGAACTCTCCTTTTCTGGTATCTCCATGCATCATGCATATCGGAATTTCCAGTGACTGGTGCTCGGTGATATTTACATGAACAACTGCATCAATCACATGACGTTTTTCCACAATACAGGCAGTCCCCTTACACATTTCAAAATGAGGGCAGCCATTGCATGCAGCTGGCATGTGCTTTATGATATCATCTGGTTCCTTAATGACTGCCAGGTGTGTGCCTGGGTGTCCGTCCTGCCCGCCGGCTTTTTTGCCTGATGGCTTACGCAGGCTTTTGGGTGTAGGCTTTTTAAAGCCATCGCTTGAAGGGGGCTTGGAACTGTTTTTGGAGTTTTTATTAAGCTGTTCTTTCAGTTCCTGAATGGTCTGATTGAGATTGGCGATTAATTGAGTCTGGGCGTCTATTGTGGCGTTTAAAGACTCTACTTGCTGCAACAGTAATTCATTTAATTCTTCCATTGTCAATGGGACCACCTTCTTCCGTTAAAATCTGATGATTGTATTTTAACGGAAAGCTGGAAAAAAAGCGAATTTACAAGTTTGTATTCATTGTCAAAATGACTGTGGATAAGTGTCTGTTTTCACGGTTCTGATGTTGATGAATATACTTAAAACCCAATGAAAAATGGATTTCCAAATCAAGTATTGGAGTTACAAACAATGTAATCCACAACGGAAGAAAAACATGTAAAACGTGTGCACGTTATCCACATTTAAGGCGTAATCTGTGCCAAAACAGAAATTTCAAATTGGTTCTTCCGCATATTTACGTATAATCAACCTGTTTATACATTAGTTTTGCGGATAATAAATGCCTGCCACAACGTCCATACATTGTACGTTTGACCATTTTCAAACGACTGTTTGTTCCCTCGACAAAACCATTACTTTTATCACTGGCTACAGCATTTTCAACAGCGTCGATATCTTTTTGTAATCCTTTTGCAAATGAAGCAATTTCTTTGATGGAGGATCTCTGATATCTTTCTATAAACAAATACAACAATGTCATCTTTTTATCCGTAAATATTTTGCGGAATTCTGTGACACAGGCACTGATTTCATACAGGATACGATATTTGTCCCAAAGATAATCCTTATGTTTAGCCGTCAGTTCAATTCCCATCCATATATGGTTGAATATTCCTGCCCGGGTAATATAATCTTCATCCATGCTTTTGCCAGAACCGGTTCTCTTGCTCCCCTTGCTGTTTCCGCCGGAACGGTATTTTGATGCAGACAGGCTGCATTCTTTGCAGAGTTTCCGTATATAAATCTGCGCATTCGTCTTTGTGCCTGTGTAGCCATTCTCCATGATATACCGGATGATTTCTGCTTGGTGGACTTTTGACTCCAACTTCTCTATGATGATTCCCCTGTATGGGTCGAGGATGCTTTTTCCCTTTCTGCCGCGACAGCATAGTATCAGCGGATTCCCCTCACGATACTTCTTGACTGTCCCGACATCTTTTCCTGTCCTTCTTGAAATCTCAGCTATTCCGACCCCCTGCCGATGCATTTCCTGTATCTGCCGTATCAGTTGTAAACATTTCTTCTCCCCATCCGTTAACTTATCCACATCGGCTGCCATTTTTTTTACCGCCCTTCGCTTCTTGTGCGTTCCTATCTTCATCAGATGGAAAGGCAGGCACGGAGCTTCTTTCCGTTAGAGGGATTGCCGTAGTTGCAGGTATTTCCTTCCCTAATACTTTGTTTACTGCTTCAAGGAGGTTCTGGTGCAAGTGGAAACGGTCGGCTATCTGCATGGCATCCGGCAAGATCTCTTCGATCGCCTTCGCGTATGCGCTGGCACGGTCTCTGGTGACCGTTGTGACATGCTTATTCTGTTCAAGCCACTCCTTTAATGTCTTTCCATCACGGCCATCTAATACTGCAATAGGGACATGGGTTTCCCCATCTACAACAATTGTTCCGTATTTATGCCGTTTCTTAAAGGAAAAATCATCAACCCCAATGCAGTTCCCACAAGTGGGATGTGGTTGTTTATCAAATCGTTTGATTAATGTACGGATTACAGTATCACCACTTATATTTATGTTCATCGAATTCAGGATTCTGGCTGCCCCTTCGCAACTGGTTCCCAATGCCAGTTCCGTTACCAGATCTGCCAGCCTTTCTGTCATGCGGCTATATCCATTGAGGAACCCGTCGAAGTCCTCCGTGGTACTTATGCAGGCACAATCCGGATTATCACATTCGAATTCGTAAAGGCTTAGCACAAGGATTGTTCGCATTCCAAAAATCGGAAGATCCTGTACCTTTCTTTTATGTACAGCATGGTACTTTCGCGTTTCCTTTCCGCATTTG
>JAAUZX010000052.1 GCA_014804365.1 Lachnospiraceae bacterium | reverse complement strand
GAAGCGGTAACAGTCAGTAAAGAGATGGCGGGAAATAGTAGCGAGAGGAGCGCCTTATACAAAAGACTGTCTACTCTTCCGAGAGGCCAATGTCTGATGATTGGCCCACATTATATCGAAGGAAATAGTGTAGTGACAGAAACATACCGCTTTCTGGAGATAAAGGACATGCGGGAAACATAAATTTTTTATAAAGGACTTAGGAGGGAAAATAATGGCGAAAGAAAAGGCAGAGATTATTGCAAGGATATCACGTATTTTAGCACGAGAGGATCAGATTTCAGATGAAGAACTGATCAAGATCATGGAGTTACTGAAGAAGTAGCGAATGGATGCCGCGGGTAGAGATCGTGAGGCTGCCTGCGGTATCTCTTAAAAAGAATCAAAGGAGGGAAGTACATGGATCAGCCTCGCGCTGTTACATACAATCGCTGCAGTACCGAGGAAGAGAGCCAGAAGGATGCGCTTGTGAAACAGGTACAGGAGTCTAAGAACTGTGTTTATGAGCAAGGATGGAAACTGATGGATACCTATGTGGAGGCGAAGAGCGGTACGACAGTGAAAGGTAGGAGTGAATATAACAGATTATATCGGGATCTTGAACTGGATAAATTTGATATCATTGTGATTAAGAGCCAGGATCGCTTGATGCGCAATACCAAGGATTGGTATCTGTTTCTGGACCGGATGCAGAAAAACAGAAAAAAGCTCTATATGTATCTGGAAGGGAAGTTCTACACACCGGATGATGCGCTGATCACAGGCATCAAGGCGATCTTAGCGGAAGAATACAGCAGGGAACTGAGTAAGAAGATCAACAATGCCCACAAAAACAGACAGAAAGAGGGGAAGAGCTTTGTCTTTACAAATCAGATGTATGGCCTGAAAAAGCTTCCGGATAAAACAATTGTGATCGATGAGCGTGAAGCGGAGATGATACGGACGATCTTTAGATTGTCAGCAAATGGGTACGGAACCCACACCAGTGCGGAGATCCTTTATAAAAACGGATATACGAACAGAAACGGGAAGATGCTGACACCGTCGCTGATTCGAAATATCATCCGCAATCCGATCTATAAAGGAACCGTTGTACAGAATAAACGGCATTATGAGTTTGAGAGTAAACAGACTGTGAATAATCCGGAATCAGAATGGATTGTGCATGAGGATGTGGTCCCGGTCATTGTGGATGAACAGCTGTTTGAAGAAGCAAACCGGGCTCTGGATTATCGAAAGAGGGAAGGACATCGTGATGGAAGGTATGTCAGATACAGTAATATCGGGAGCCATGATTTGTCGGGAAAGATTATCTGCGGACTTTGCGGGGAACCTTTTTATAGGACAATGCGCCGAAATAAGTCTGGTAAGGTGACAGAATGGAAATGCAGTAATTATTTGCATCATGGCAGGAAAGCAGATGAAATGCGCAGGGACCAGATCAGAAAGACAGACAGGGGTATAGATGTCGGATGCGATAATGTGCACTTGGACGAAAGAAGACTGTCGCTATGTCTGGAACAGGTATGCGGTCAAAAGCTATACCGCTTAGATCAAAAGGAAATATTGGAGGAAATGCTGTATTTGCTTAGAAAGGTGCTGGGGGACAATGCTGCAGAGGAGAGGCGTGAAGCACTTATGGTAGATTTACAGAAAGCGGAATATCAGAAAAATATCTTGTTGGAAAAGCTTTTGGACGGCGTAATTGATAACCGGATTTTTCAACGGAAGGATAAGGAATTGCGGGAGAAGATTGACCGCTGTAAGGGGCAGATTAGGCAGTTGGAGGATGATACGCTGCAAAATACCAGACTGGAGGAACGACTGAAACTTATAAAAGAACGTTTGGAACAGGGAGTGATACAGCAGGCGCAGATGGCGGAGATTCTTTCTGAGATAACTAAGATTTTGGTGTATCCGGATCACATGGATATCTGTTTTGATTCTTGGGCATTGTTAGGAATAGGGGAACTGCCGGAAAACCTTACAGTCAGAGAAGGGGCGGATCAACTGTCGGTGATCACCGTACCGCAAAACTGCAGTACATCTCACCAGCCTATGATGGAGGCGGAGAAGGCGAAAATCATTTCTATGATGCAGGAGAATCCAAAGATTACGGCTAAGAAGATTGCGGAAAAGATGGGGGTGAATCTTTCTCTGGTTCTCAGGCGGATACGTGCGCTTAAGGCGGAAGGAAAAATATATTACAGTTCCTCAAACGGCAGAGGAGAATGGATCATATTAAATTCAGATACGATTTAGGAAGAGCGGCATGTCGGCTATGGGGCATGCCGTTCTTGACGTTAACAGAAAATCTGTGGTTATTTTGAGGTGTATGTGGTAAAATTATAGAAAATATATTAAAGAAGTAATAGAACATGCTGGGAACAAGATGGATATAGAGGAGGTTTAAAATGTCAACTTTGGAAAAAACCATTATCCTACTCCGCGAGATGCCGGAACAATCGCTAGAATCTTTATATAATTTTATTCGCTCGATATTGGTTCAGCAGAATGTAGAAGCAAAACAGTCTGTAAAACTCAATGATATTTCTAAAAGTATGGAAGGATTTGATGTATTGCAGTCTTTTGCGGGTACATTGCCGGCAGATTTCGACTATAAAAAAGAATTGGAAGAGATGAGGGAGGAAAAGTATGCTCGTTTTAATTGATACAAATATTGTTTTAGATATACTGGAAAAGCGCGATCCCTTTTATGAAGCGTCTAATGATGTATTATCCCTCTGTGCATCCAAAAAGATAGACGGGTGTATTGCATTGCACTCCGTTTCAAATATTTTTTATATCCTGCGGAAACATTACTCTGCTGAAAATCGCAGGCGATTATTGCTTGGAATATTAGATTTTCTTCAAATAGCAAATGTCGATCATGAGCATGTACGACATGCTTTAGAGAGGAATGATTTTTCCGATTTTGAGGATTGCCTGCACGATGAATGTGCTGTACAAAACAATGTTGACTATATCATTACCCGAAACATTGACGACTTTGCAAATTCCAATATACCCGCAATCACTCCTGCGGATTTCTTGAAAAAACACATATCTTGATATTCGTTTCTATCACCCACGCTTATCAGCTAAATACCTGAGAACCGTAAATGATCAAATAACCGAGCCCGCGCCTTGCGGCAAGAAATTCTCCGATGATCACACCGACTAGGGAAAGTCCGATGTTGACCTTCATATTGCTTAAGATAAGCGGAACGGAGGAGGGAAGGATAACCTTAAAGAGTGCATCCCGCCTGGTACCGCCCAGCGTATAGATCAGTTTGAGCATTTCAGGATCTGCCTGACCGAATCCCGTGTAGAGACTTATAACGGAACCGAATACGGCAACAGAGATTCCGGCGACGATGATGGTGTTTGTTCCAGTGCCGAGCCAGACAATCAAAAGCGGAGCCAGCGCTGATTTCGGTAGGGAATTGAGGATTACCAGATAAGGTTCTAAAACTTCAGCAAGACTGTTCACATACCATAGAAGCGTTGCGGCAAGCAGACTGAGCAACGTGACTAACAGGAAACTTGCGATAGTTTCTAATAATGTAATTCCCGTATGGGTAAAAAAGGAGTGATCCAGAAACATCTGATACAGATAAGTCACGATACCGCTGGGGCTGCTAAAGAAGAAAACATCAATCCATTGCCGGTTTGCGGCCAGTTCCCACAGACTTAAGAATGCGGCAATCAGAAGAAATCTTGCAAAGCTTACCTGATGATGGTGGCGCCTGTGCGCTTTCAGGAACAGATACTGATTGGCGGATATGCTGTCAGGATGGTCTAAGAACAGACTGTTCATTAGTCAACACCTCCCACAAATGATTGAAATAGAGCTGATATTCCGCGGTATTCCTGATTGCCATGGGATCATGCCGGTCGATGTCAAAGCAGATCGGCATTTCACATTTTATACAGGCGGGTCTTCTGGACAGGACAAGAACGCGGTCCGCCAGCGTGACTGCCTCAGACAGATCATGGGTAATGAGAATCGCTGTTTTGTTCGTCTGTCGGATGATCTGGGCGATATCGGCGGAGACATTCAGCCTTGTCTGGGAATCCAGTGCACTGAATGGTTCATCCAGCAAAAGCAGATCGGGGTGGATCGCCATAGTGCGGATCAAGGCGGCACGCTGGCGCATTCCTCCGGAAAGTTCGGAAGGTTTTTTATCTTTAAAAGCGTAGAGATCATAGTCTCTTAACAGTTTCAGAACATAATCGCGGTTTTCAGGTGTCAGTGTATGATTAAGTTCCAGACCGAGGATAACATTCTGGTAGATAGTGCGCCACTCGAACAGATGATCCCGCTGCAGCATATAGCCGATCTTCACGGTATCATTCGAACCGCAGTCCGAGATACATTTTCCCCTGTAATATACGGTACCTTCTTCCGGAGACAGCAGACCGGCTATGATGGACAGAAGCGTGGATTTGCCACAACCGCTGGGACCTACGATTGCCAGAAATTCTCCCTGAGATACATCAAAAGAAATATCCGATAGAGCAGGCGTTTCTCCCTTCAGATTGTGATATGCATAGGAGATATCCTGTAATGATAATATTGGCTGCATAGAATAACAACTCCTTATCGTTATACGATATTCTATGAGTAATAAGAAAATATGTGTTTTTAACCCAAAAGAAAAGTATTTTGATTGAAAAGGAAAGTTTTTTGTGGTATCATTAAATTTGCATTTAATAAAGTGGAGGACTATCGCATGGCACAGTTGTGGGGCGGACGTTTTACGAAGGAAACGGACAAACTTGTATATAACTTTAACGCATCGATTTCTTTTGACCGGAAATTCTTCGGACAGGATATTGAGGGAAGTATCGCGCATGTGATCATGCTGGCGAAACAGGGTATTCTGACGAAAGATGAGAAGGATGCGATTTTAAAGGGGCTTACCGGAATCCGCAGGGATGTGGAAGCGGGCAGGCTTGAGATAACAGAGGAGTATGAGGATATTCACAGTTTCGTGGAGGCGAAGCTGATCGAGAGAATCGGCGAAGCAGGTAAGAAACTGCATACAGGCAGAAGCCGGAATGATCAGGTTGCGCTGGACATGCGGCTGTATACGAGGGCAGAAGTGCTCCATACGGATGAACTGCTCAAGGAACTGCTCTGCACGCTGTTACACATCATGGAAGATAATACGGAGACTTACATGCCGGGATTTACCCATTTACAGAAGGCGCAGCCGGTAACGCTGGCGCACCATCTGGGCGCTTATTTTGAGATGTTTAAGAGGGACAGGTCACGGCTTAAAGATATTTACCATCGTATGAATTATTGTCCGCTCGGCGCCGGTGCACTGGCAGGGACGACATATCCGCTAGACAGAAATTATACGGCATCGGTTTTGGGTTTTGAGGGTCCTACTCTCAACAGTATGGATTCCGTATCAGATCGGGATTATGTGATAGAATTTTTATCGGCACTGTCAACGATTATGATGCACCTGAGCCGGTTTTGTGAGGAAATTATTCTCTGGAATTCGGACGAATATCGTTTCGTTGAGATCGACGATGCGTATTCCACGGGAAGCAGCATTATGCCGCAGAAGAAGAATCCGGATATCGCCGAACTGGTGCGGGGCAAGACCGGTCGGGTTTACGGTGCATTAGTTTCGATTCTCACTACGATGAAAGGACTTCCGCTTGCTTACAATAAAGACATGCAGGAAGATAAGGAATTGACTTTTGATGCCATAGACACGGTGAAGGGATGCCTGGCGCTGTTTGAAGGGATGCTGCGCACGATGAAGTTCCGGAAGGACCGGATGGAGAAGAGTGCAATGAAAGGTTTTGCCAATGCGACAGATGCGGCGGATTATCTTGTGGGGCACGGTGTCCCGTTCAGAGATGCCCATGGCATTATCGGCAGGCTTGTGCTATACTGTATTGATAAACAGTGCAGTATTGAGGATCTGACGATTGAAGAACTGAAAACGATCAGTCCTGTTTTTGAAGAGGATATCTATGAAGCTATCAGCTTAAAGACATGTGTGGAGAAGCGGCTCACCGTGGGAGCACCCGGACCGGCGGTGATGGGTATGGTGATTGACACGGCGAAAGAGTATCTCGCAAAGGACTGGCACGAGGAAGATGAGATTAATATTCCTAAGTAATAGGGATTGGATTGCGAATACAGTATAATCAAAGGAGGAGTATATATATTATGAGCGAGAGATTAAAGGTAGGAATTTTAGGCGGAACAGGTATGGTAGGGCAGAGGTTTATCGCACTGCTCGAGAATCACCCGTGGTTTGAGGTTACGACTATTGCAGCAAGTCCCCGTTCTGCGGGTAAGACATATGCCGAGGCGGTAGGCGACAGGTGGAAAATGACGACGCCCATGCCGGAGGCGGTAAAAAATATTATTGTGAAGAATGTCAACGAAGTGGCGGAAGTAGCATCGGAAGTGGATTTCGTATTTTCCGCGGTAGATATGACCAAGGATGAGATTAAGAAAATCGAGGAAGAATATGCGAAGGCAGAGATACCGGTAGTGTCTAATAACAGCGCACACCGCTGGACACCGGATGTACCGATGGTTATTCCGGAGATCAATCCGGAGCATTTCGAAGTGATTGAGGCGCAGAAGAAACGTCTGGGTACGACCAGAGGTTTCATTGCAGTAAAACCGAACTGTTCTATTCAGAGTTACGCTCCGGTTCTCACCGCATGGCAGGAATTTGAACCGTATGAAGTTGTTGCTACGACTTATCAGGCGATCTCGGGTGCGGGTAAAACCTTTAAGGATTGGCCGGAGATGGTTGAAAACGTAATTCCGTATATCGGCGGTGAGGAGGAAAAGAGTGAGAAAGAGCCGCTTAGAATATGGGGTAAAGTGGAGAATGGGGAGATCGTTCCGGCAGTAAGCCCGGTGATTACCTGTCAGTGTATTCGTGTTCCGGTTCTGAATGGTCATACCGCGGCAGTATTTGTGAAATTTAGAAAGCAGCCTACGAAGGAACAGCTTGTGGAAAAACTCGTGAATTTTAAGGGAATTCCGCAGGAGCTGGAGCTGCCCAGCGCGCCGAAGCAGTTTATCCAGGTGATGGAGGAGGATAATCGTCCGCAGGTTAAACTGGACGTAGACTTTGAGAACGGTATGGGGATCAGCGTGGGACGGATCAGACAGGACAGTGTATACGATTGGAAATTTGTGGGACTTTCCCATAATACGGTACGTGGTGCGGCCGGTGGAGCAGTTCTGTGTGCCGAAACATTGAAGGCCAAGGGATATATCAGTGCAAAATAAGTTGTGAGAGGGATTGCTTAACAAAAAATATATAGGATCGAGGGTCACCCGTCGTATTGGGGAATGCGGCGGGATATAAGGGTATAGCATTATGGAAGGATTAAAGTATCAGGTTGATTTGTTAAATGCGATGAACGAGAAGCTGGCGAGAGAAGGGAAAATGCTTCGATTGATTTGCGAGACATCAAACAGCGCATTCCTATATTATAATTATGAGGAACAGCAGCTTCGGACGATCGCAAACTGGGATCATTTCTTTGATTTCACGGTTACTGACATGCATGATCTGGGCAGGCTGTATGACTGCGTGGAGGAAAAGTATGTCATTCCCCTGAAAGAAGTACTGTTTATTGATGAGCAGAAACTGAAGAGTCAGGTCATTGAAGTGAAGCTTAAGGACAGACGCCTCTGTATTGAGGTGGAAGTCAGTGTAGTCTATGATACAATGGACAATCCGACGGATAAGGTCATCCGTTTTAAAGATGTGACAAAGTTTAATTCCCAGAATGATGAGCTGACTTATATGGCTTATTATGATATGTTGACAGGGCTGTATAACCGCAATTATTTTGTAAGGCTGCTTGGAGAGTATATCAGGCGTGCGGAAGAAGAGAACGAGACGGTGGCGGTCATGTTCATGGATTTCGATGATTTTCGCAGGATCAATGACGGCATGGGCATTATCAGCGGGGATGAGCTTGTGCAGATGTTTGGGCAGTTTCTATCGGATCTGATAGGGGATAATGTCATCATTTCCCATTTCAACAGTGATATCTTTTGTATCGGTATCTACAGCCCGTGCGGTGCGAGAAGCGTGGAGACGATCTACAGAACGATCAGAGAGCGGCTTAAGAAACCGTTTAAACTGTCCGAAGGACAGGAGATATTTCTTACGATCAGCGTGGGGGTTGCGGAGTATCCCGAAGCGGCAGCTAAGACGCTGGAACTGATTAACTGTGCCGAGATCGTCATGTTTAAAGCTAAAAATATGGGCAAGGATAAGATACTGTATTTTGACGGCACAATTCTGGACGATTTTCTCAAAAAAGTTAAAATTGAAAATAAGCTAAAGGATGCTGTTTTCGAGCAGAATTTTACCATGTATTATCAGCCTCAGTTTCACACGACGGACAAGGTGTTGCGGGGTGTGGAAGCGCTGATCCGCTGGCGGGACGATAACGGCAAGATGATCAGTCCGGCAGTGTTTATTCCGATTGCGGAGAAGAATGGTGCGATCGTGCCTATCGGCACCTGGGTGATCGAGGAGAGCCTGCGCGCTTTTGCGGGATGGAAAAGAAAGTATCATTATCCGATGATCATGTCGCTCAATGTCTCGGCAATCCAGTACAGGCAGCCGGACTTCATTGAAAAGGTGCTCCGGCTCATGGAGAAATATGATATCGAGCCTTCCGAGATCGAACTGGAGATCACGGAGTCTGTTTTAATTGATGATTTTACTGATATTACGGAGAAGCTGGTTACGTTACGGGATATCGGTATCAAGATATCTCTTGATGATTTTGGTACAGGGTATTCTTCTTTGTCCTATTTGAAGGGACTGCCCATTGATACACTTAAGATTGATAAATCGTTTATTGATACTGTGATTACGGATGAGAATACGCGGATCATCACGGAATCGATCATCTATATGGTCAAGAAGTTAGGATTTGAGACGATCGCCGAGGGCGTTGAAACGGAAGAGCAGTACCGCTATTTAAATGAGATTGACTGCGACAATATCCAGGGATATTTACTGGGTAAACCGATGCCGTCAGATAAGATAGAAAATCTGTTGGCTGATATGACTGCATAGTATGCGAGGAGACCTATGTTATTTGGCAGAACATCCGAATTAAAGTATCTGAATAGTTATTATGACAGAGACGGCAGCCAGATTCTGGTCGTGTATGGACAGAAGCATATCGGCAAGACAGCTCTTGTCAGAGAGTTTATGGAAGATAAGCCGGGATATTATTATCTTGCCAGAGCGTGTTCCGAGAGGGAGCAGAGCTACCAGTGGTGCAGGCAGCTTCAGCGTGACGGATATGAGACAGAGCAGTTTATGTCCTTCCATGATATTTTCGCCAAGATAACCCGCCGCAGCAGCGGTAAGAAGGTTTTGGTCATAGATGAGTTTCAGAATATTGTCAGGGCAAGCGACAGGTTTATGAAGGAATTGGTTTCCTTTGTGCACAGTCAGTGGAACCGGGATGAAGTGATGGTTGTTTTATGCAGTTCATCTATCGGCTGGATCGAGAACAGTATGATTACACGGATCGGGGAAGCTGCCTATGAGTTGTCAGGCTTCCTGAAAATACGGGAACTGCTGTTTGAGGATATTATTCAGCAATTTCCGAATTTCCGTATTGAAGAATGCGTTGAGGCATATGCTATTCTGGGTGGATTTCCGGGACTATGGAATCAGTTTGATGACAGACTGACAATACAGCAGAATATTTGCCGCAATATCCTGGATCCGGACAGTTTTCTGTTCGAGGAAGGAGAACGTATGCTGACAGATCAACTGCGGGAGCCGGGGGTGTATAATACGATTATGGCCTCTATTGCGGCGGGCAGCCACAAGCTGAACAATCTGCATCTGCATACGGAATTTTCCCGCGCCAAAATCAGTGTGTATCTCAAGAATCTTATAGAATTGGAGCTGGTTGAGAAAGTTTTCTCCTATGATACGGAAGGCCGGGAGAATGTGCAGAAAGGAATTTACCGGATCAGCCATCCATTCGTTGAGTTTTATTATACGTATATGTATCCCTATCTGAGTGATCTGCAGACGCTGTCGGTGGGAGAATTCTATAACCGTTATATTATGCCGGATTTCAGGCGGTATGTGACGGGATATTTTAAGAAGGTGTGCAGACAGCATCTGACGAAAATGAACAACAGACATAAACTCCCGATTGATTTCGACATCGTAGGCGAGTGGATCGGTAAGGCGGGCGAACTGGACATTATAGCGCGTGATGAGGATGGTCGGACTCTGATTGGGCTGTGTAATTGGGAGAGACCGATGACCTATGAAGATTATGAGGAACTTCTGGGATACGCGAAGAAGGCAAAGATCAATGCGGATTATGTCTATATGTATACGGCGTTTCGATTTGACGAGAAGCTGAATCTGGAAGCAAAGGTCAAGCCGAATCTGAAACTTGTGCAGATTTCGGATCTGTGATAAAAACATGAAGTTATTCTAAGCCTGTAAAGGACACAATCTGATATATGGGAAAAAGTATTTATATAGCAGAGAAACCCAGCGTGGCAAAGGAATTTGCCAAAGCATTAAAATATAATATGAAAAACCGTGACGGTTATATGGAATCCGAAGAGGCGGTTGTGACATGGTGTGTAGGGCATCTAGTGACGATGAGTTATCCGGAAGCATATGATGAGAAATATAAGCGCTGGTCGCTTGACACGATCCCTTTTATTCCGGAAGAGTTTAAATATGAGGTGATCGAGAGTGTGAAGAAGCAGTTCCAGATCGTGAGCGGGCTGTTGAACCGTGAGGATGTGGAGACAATCTATGTCTGCACCGACTCGGGACGGGAGGGAGAATATATATACCGCCTGGTAGAACAGCAGGCGCATGTACAGGGAAAATCACGGAAACGGGTCTGGATCGATTCCCAGACAGAAGAGGAGATCCTGCGCGGAATCAGGGAAGCCAAAGATCTGTCGGCATATGATAATCTGTCGAATGCAGCCTATCTGCGTGCCAAGGAAGATTATCTTATGGGAATTAATTTTTCCCGTGTGCTGACTTTGAAATACAGTAATCCGATCAAATCATATCTGAAGGCGGACAGGGCAGTGGTGTCCGTGGGGCGTGTGATGACCTGCGTACTCGGCATGGTGGTCAACAGAGAGAGAGAGATCAGAGAGTTTGTGAAGATCCCTTTTTATAGGATACTATCCCGTGTATCCATAGAAGGACGGGAATGCAGCTGCGAGTGGAAAGCGATAGAAGGTTCCAAATATTATCAGTCGCCCCTGCTCTATAAGGACAACGGTTTTCTGGAAGAAAAGGAGGCCGATGCTTTTATACAATATCTGGAGGAAGCTCCGGCGGCCGTGCCCGTAGTAGAGAAGGTAGAGAAGAAAAAAGAGACTAAGAATCCGCCGCTTTTATATAATCTGGCGGAGCTGCAGAATGACTGCTCCAAACTTTTTAAGATCAGTCCCGATGAGACGCTGCGGATCGCGCAGGAGCTCTATGAAAAGAAACTGACAACATATCCCCGTACGGATGCCAGAGTTCTGTCGAGTGCGGTGGCAAAGGAGATACATAAGAATATCGGCGGTTTGAGAAATTATGAAATCGCAGCGCCCTATGCGGCGGAGATATTAAGCGGTGGCAGTTATAAATCTATTGCGAAGACAAGATATGTCAATGATAAGCAGATCACGGATCATTACGCGATCATTCCCACCGGTCAGGGATTTGGTGCTTTAAACGGGTTGCATCCCACGTCGGCAAAGGTGTATGAGATCATTGTCAGACGTTTCTTGAGTATCTTTTATCCGGCGGCGATCTACCAGAAGGTTACGCTGGGTGTTAAGATGAAGGGAGAATTCTTTTCCACCGGCTTTAAGGTGCTGGCACAGGAGGGATATTTAGCGGTAGGCAGGAATTCTTTTGCCAGAAAGAAAGCGGAAAATGATGAATCCGAGGAGAAGAAGGAAGAGGAGCAGGAAGCCGCCTGCGACGAAACATTTCTGGAAGTCCTGAATAGTTTGAAGAAGGGTAGGGAATTAGAACTGATCGGTCTGGATAAGAAGGAGGGGGAGACTTCTCCGCCCAAGCGTTATAATTCAGGTACGATGATCCTGACGATGGAGAACGCCGGACAGTTTATAGAGGATGAGGAATTGCGTGCGCAGATCAAGGGAAGCGGAATCGGCACCTCAGCCACAAGAGCCGAGATTCTAAAAAAACTGGTGAATATCAAATATCTGGCGTTAAATAAGAAGACCCAGATCATTACGCCGACACAGCTGGGAGAGATGATTTATGAAGTGGTGGCAGGAGCGATCAAACCGCTGCTCGATCCGAGACTGACTGCAAGCTGGGAGAAGGGACTGACGCTGGTAGCTGACGGAGAGATCACGGAGAATGAGTACATGGTGAAACTGGATGATTTTGTCACAAGAAGAACCAACACTGTGAAGCAGATGAACAATCAGTCCTTACTTTATAACAGATTCCGGTATGTGGAACAGTTTTATAGTAAACGGACGTAATGCGGCAGTACAAAGAGTGCTGTGTAATAAAACAGCGGAATATAGAAGATTGACAGAAGGCAGGTGAGTAAGATGGTATGTTTACATGATACTGAAATCGGTGAACTCTATACGCTGGAGGAGACGATTGCGGGAGAAATTTTTCAGGGAGTAACCTATCCGTGGGAGGTACTTTCCAAAATCGGTGATTATATTATGGCACTGGGAAATACGCTTCCGGAAGAACTTTATGAAAAGAAGGGGGACAACGTATGGATAGCCAGAAATGCTAAGGTCTATCCGAGTGCCTGTATCAACGGACCGGCGATCATTGATGAGGAAGCGGAAATAAGGCATTGTGCTTTTATCAGGGGCAACGCCATTGTCGGTAAAGGAGCGGTAGTAGGTAATTCCACCGAGCTTAAGAATGTGATCCTGTTCAATAAGGTTCAGGTGCCACATTATAATTACGTGGGAGACAGCATATTAGGATATAGGGCACATATGGGAGCCGGCTCCATCACATCCAATGTTAAGAGTGATAAAACTTTAGTGGTGGTGCGGGCAGGAGAGGAGTCTCTGGAAACGGGACTTAAGAAATTCGGCGCAATGCTTGGTGACAATGTGGAAGTGGGATGTAACTCAGTGTTGAACCCGGGAACTGTCATAGGAAGGCAGGCGAATATCTATCCGACTTCCATGGTGAGGGGATTTATACCGGCTCGCAGTATTTATAAGCGGCAGGGTGAGATTGCGGAGAAATATTAAGCGGTAATTACGATAAAGTATGTGGGGATAAAGGGATGGCAACAGATTTAAGCATGGAAAATTTTGAATCAATGATTGACAATGTGATCGCGGGCATATGTTTCTTTGAGTATGACGGCGGGAATGAGACAATGACGCCTTTATTCATCAATGAGGGCATGTTTCGTATGCTTGGATATTCGAGAACGCAGGGTATGAGGTTCATGAAGAAGGTTGAGATGAGCATTATTCCGGAAGATCTGAGGATCTATAAACAAGGAATTGTGGATGTGCTCAAGGACGACGGTGCTGTAGATGTGGAGTTTCGTACGGTAACAGGAAGCGGCGGGCTGCGCTGGCTGCATGTCAGGGGGAATTTGTATTCCAGAAAAGAGAACAAGTATACGATTTTGACGATTATCCAGGATATTACCGAACGTAAAAATATCGAGTTAGAGCTGCACCGGCAGGCGGAAAGATTACATATCCTCTCAGAGGCGGAGGGAGAGCAGATCATAGACTATAATGCCAAGACGGATGTTATGGTGTTTAAATCATCCAGTGAATATGACTTAGCGGGAGAGCAGATCCAGAATAGATGGATGGAGCATTTTGCGGATTCTACGATCCATGAGGAGGATATGCCGTATTATAGGTCGATCTTTAGAGGTCTGTTGACATCGCCTAAGCATGAGACGGTTGAATATCGAACCAGACGTTTTGACGATGATTATACATGGTATCAGGCAAATCTCACTTCTCTGTTGGGACCGGAGGGTTATGTGACAAGGGTTGTAGGCCGTTTGATCAATATCCATGAGAAGAAGCTGAAAGAGCTGGAACTGCTCCTGCGCGCTGAGAAGGATGCATTGACAGGTTTATATAATCAGGGAGCCACGATGGAGTTGATCCAGAATTCTCTTCACGAGAATAAGGATAACGGTATGCTGAATGCTTTGATGATCATTGATCTGGATAATTTTAAAGAAATCAATGATATTATGGGACATGCGCAGGGAGATCAGGTGATTGTGGACACTGCCAATGTGCTGAATGATATCTTCAAGGGCGGAGATATTGTCGGCCGTATCGGCGGCGATGAGTTTATGGTATATATGAAAAACATAGATAGCATTTCCAATGCCGATATTCTGGCAAATAAGGTGGTAAAGGGCGTTAATTTCTCATTTGAGCATGAGGGCCAATTGCTCCAGGTGACCTGCAGTGTGGGGGTGGCGATTTCCCCGTATCACGGCAATGATTATGAAGAACTTTTTAAGAAAGCGGATAAGGCCGTATATACGGCGAAAGCAAATGGTAAATGCGGATATCGCATCTATGATGCTGCTACGACTATGGCATATCATGCGACCAGGAAGAATACTGCGTATAATCCGGAGAAGGGTATGGAGGTGAACCATGATATCGAAGATCTGGTGATGCAGGTTCTGTTTGAAGATAAGGTGATGGAGTCGGCGCTTAAGTCAGCCATTGAGTTGATCACGTCGAAGTACCATTTTCATAGAGGATATGTGTGCGGTAGTGAAGGGCTTCCTATATCGGCGACCGTACAGTTTGCCGCGATAGGTTATGAGATCGGCCGTGAGACAAAGGAGCACTATGAGCTGAATAGAGTGGTCAGTGAGATTCTGTATGAAATTTTCGGCAAAGCGACGATTATTCACGACTATGATTTGACCGCAGAGGAGATGCACGATTATTTTCAGGCGGAAGGTATTAAGAGCATGTTCTACTATCCGATCACATCCCACGGAGCTTTTCAAGGAGCAATTATATTTGAAAACCACGAGGATGTACAGCTTGAATTCAAAAAAAGTGAGATGGAAGAGCTCCGGTCGCTGATGCGTATTCTGGAGGCACATATCTTACAGATCGGTTTTATGGACCGTCTTCAGGATTTCGCTACGCAGATTGCTATTTTTGACAATATGGACAGCTTTGTATATATTGTAAATCCGGATACATACGAGCTCAGCTTTATCAACAAAAAGGTGTTGATGACTTCTCCGGAAGTCAAGATCGGCGATATATGTTATAAGGCGTTGCAGCATAGAGATACTCCGTGCGAAAACTGTATTGCGAAACGTTTAAAGAAGGACGATCCCCACTGCAGATGTACGGAAGAAATCTTTAACTTTTCTTTAAGGTGCTGGAGCAGGTGTAGCGCGAGCTGGCTTGAATGCAAAGAAGAGAATGGACTTGTACTTTTGAACAGCATTGATATTTCAGAATATTTCATGGGCTAGGTTGACGAATGCGACTTTTTCGTGTATATTTTCTTAGGAAGCAGTGCACTTTAGCACTTTAAAGTGTACGAGTACTAATTCAGGAGGATAATTATGAAAAAGAAAGCATTAGCATTACTTATGGTAACGGCAATGTCAGCTACCATGCTTGCAGGATGTGGCTCTGACGGCGGTAACACGACGGCAGACAGTTCAGCATCCACAGATGACAGTACGACAGCCACAGACGACAGTGCGGCTCAGGACGCAGCAGAAGATGCGGCAGCGGATGACGGAGCAGAAGCTCCTGCGGCAGATAAGGTATATAATATCGGTATCTGCCAGCTATTAGAGCATCCGGCTCTCGATGAGGCGACACGTGGATTTGAGCAGGCGCTGACAGATCTCTTAGGTGAGGGAAATGTAAATATCAGTTTTCAGAATGCACAGGGCGAGCAGACCAATTGCGCAACGATCTGTACACAGTTTGTCACAGATGACGTAGATCTGATTCTTGCCAATGCTACATCGCCGTTACAAGCTGCAGCGGCGGCGACCAACACGATTCCGATTCTCGGCACATCCATCACGGACTATGCAACGGCACTTGATATTGCTGACTGGTCCGGTGCAACCGGCACGAATGTATCCGGAACATCAGACCTTGCTCCGCTTGAGGAACAGGAGAAGATGTTGGTAGAGCTGTTCCCCGATGTACAGAAAGTGGGCATTTTATATTGTTCTGCGGAAGCAAATTCCAAGTATCAGGCAGATGTGGTCAAAGGATGTCTGGAAGCAGACGGCATTGCCTATGAGGAGTATACGGCAGCTGATTCCAATGAAATCCAGTCTGTAGTTACCAGTGCATGCGAGTCATGTGATGTTCTGTATATCCCGACTGACAATACACTGGCAGCCGCAACAGAAGCTGTCAACAATGTGGCTCTTCCCGCAGGTGTACCGATCATTGCGGGCGAAGAAGGTATCTGTTCGGGCTGCGGTGTCGCAACTTTATCGATCAGCTACTATGATATCGGTTATACGGCAGGAGAGATGGCTTATGACATTCTGGTAAACGGTGCGGATATCACTACAATGGATGTCAAATATGCACCTCAGGTTACGAAGAAGTATAATGCTTCTATCTGCGAACAATTAGGCATTACGATCCCTGATGATTACGAGGCGATCTCTGCTGAATAATTTCGGCTATTATAATGATGTGGGTGGGGATGACACAATTGCCATCCCCTTATCCTTATATAGAGTAGAACGGTGATCGGGCAGTTGTTACATATGGAATACGGACTGTCCGGTCGGATTTTTTACGGAGGTTACAAAATGATTTTACTATCACTTAATCCTTTGGCGCTGCTTAGGGCGATGCCGGGGGCATGTGCACAGGGACTGATCTGGGGTATTATGGCACTGGGTGTCTATATTACTTTCAGACTTCTTGATTTTCCGGATCTTACGGTAGACGGAACGCTGGCGACGGGTGGTGCGGTGGCAGTTATGCTGATTCGTGCAGGAGTAAATCCGTGGGTGTCATTGATCGTGTCCTTTGCGGTAGGTATGCTTGCGGGCATGATCACGGGATTACTGCATACGGGTCTTGGCATTCCGGGTATTTTGTCCAGTATTCTGACGCAGATATCACTGTATTCCATTAATTTGAATATTATGGGTAAATCCAACCAGGCGATCAATGTAGATCAGTATAAGCTGGTGGTTTCCCTTCGCTATATATCGGGAGATGCGCTGACGAAATTTAAATTCTACGGCGGAGTGACCCTGGGCTGTCTTATTCTGGTTATGATCATGTACTGTTACTTCGGGACAGAGCAGGGGCAGGCGATCCGTGCTACGGGATGCAATATGAGCATGGCGAAGGCGCAGGGAATCAATACAAACTTTCATACCGTTCTGGCGCTCATGATCTCTAATGGTCTGGTAGGCTTATGCGGCGGTCTGTATGCGCAGTATCAGGGAGCTGCCGATGTCAATATGGGGCGTGGAGCCATCGTCATCGGTCTTGCTGCCGTGATTATCGGGGAAGTACTCTTCGGCAAGTTCTGTGTGAGAAGAAAATCGGCTTTTGCCTTTACGATGATTTCCGTCATACTGGGTGCTGTGCTTTACTATATTGTAATAGCATTTGTACTGTGGCTGAAGATGCCCTCGGATGATATGAAACTGTTCTCGGCGATCGTCGTGGCAATCTTCCTGTCGATCCCTTATCTGAAGAATAAATACGGAAAGAAAGGGGTGGCAAGGCAATGAGTAACGGAGCAAAGACGTGTGCATTGGAATTAAGAGATATTCATAAGACTTTCAATCCGGGAACGATCAACGAAAAGACGGCGTTAGACGGGCTGAATCTGCAGCTTGAGGACGGCGATTTCGTGACTATTATCGGCGGCAATGGTGCAGGTAAATCTACTGCGCTTAATGCAATCGCCGGTGTGTGGCCGGTGGACCGCGGTTCTATCATCATCGGAGGTACGGATGTGACATCCCTGCCTGAGCATAAGAGGGCAAAATTCCTCGGACGTGTTTTTCAGGATCCAATGACTGGTACGGCAGCGACCATGTCCATAGAGGAAAATATGGCTCTTGCCGCAAGACGTGGCAAAAAGCGCACTTTAAAGTGGGGTGTGACTAAGGAAGAGAAAGAGCGGTATATGGGGATGCTTAAGACTTTAGATCTTGGACTGGAAGACCGGCTGACCTCTAAGGTTGGGCTTCTTTCCGGAGGACAGCGGCAGGCCGTGACCCTGCTTATGGCATCTTTGCAGAAACCGAATCTGCTGCTTCTTGACGAGCACACGGCAGCATTGGATCCGAAGACGGCGGCGAAAGTATTGGCATTGTCTGATAAAATCATAGAGGAGAATCATTTGACGGCAATGATGGTTACACATAATATGAAAGATGCGATTACCCACGGCAACCGCCTTATCATGATGCATGAGGGCAGGATTATCTACGATGTGCGTGGGGAGGAGAAGAAAAGTCTCCATGTGTCTGATCTTTTGTCGAAGTTTGAGGAAGCCAGCGGAGGAGAGTTTGCCAATGACAGAATGATACTGTCGTAGGGCGGCAATCAGATTCTGAGATTCGGGTTGTCATGATTTTGTAAAATTCTGCATATAATTCATAGAAATGACTGGATTTTTTACTCGTAATATGCGAAAATAGGACTAGCGGTTATGACAGGCGAGCAGGCCTGTTATGAAATAATTATACATAATCGAAAGGAGTTATCACATGATTTATTCAAAAGAAGTTGAAGAAATGTGTACAGTGGCACAGGGCGTTCATCATGGCTGTGCGCCGATCCCGGAAGAAGCAAAATGGGTTCAGGCGAAAGAAGTAAAGGATATTTCCGGTTTGACACACGGTGTAGGCTGGTGTGCTCCCCAGCAGGGTGCATGTAAGCTGACTCTGAATGTGAAAGAGGGAATCATTCAGGAGGCTCTCGTTGAGACTATCGGATGTTCCGGTATGACACATTCCGCTGCTATGGCGTCTGAGATTCTGCCGGGCTTAACGGTTATGGAGGCACTCAATACTGACCTTGTATGTGATGCCATTAATACGGCTATGAGAGAGCTGTTCTTACAGATCGTATACGGTCGTACACAGTCCGCATTCTCAGAGGAAGGTCTTCCGGTAGGCGCAGGTCTGGAGGATTTGGGTAAAGGCTTAAGAAGTCAGGTCGGAACGATGTACGGTACATTGAAGAAAGGTCCTCGTTACCTTGAAATGGCTGAAGGTTACGTAACGGGTATTGCACTGGATGCCAATGATGAGATCATCGGCTATAAGTTTGTAAGTCTCGGTAAGATGACAGATTTCATCAAGAAGGGTGATGACCCGAATACTGCTTATGAGAAAGCATGTGGACAGTACGGACGCGTTGATGATGCTGTTAAGATTATTGACCCCAGATGCGAATAGAAGGAGGATTAAGATAAGATGGCTTTATTTGAATCATATGAGAGAAGAATTGATAAGATCAATTCCGTATTAAACAGTTATGGTATTTCTTCTATCGAAGAAGCTGAGAAAATCACAAAAGATGCCGGCTTAGACGTATATGAGCAGGTAAAGAAAATCCAGCCGATCTGTTTTGAGAACGCATGCTGGGCTTACACGGTAGGTGCTGCAATTGCAATCAAAAAGGACTGCAAGAAGGCGGCTGACGCTGCAGCAGCAATCGGTGAAGGACTTCAGGCATTCTGTATCCCTGGTTCTGTTGCCGATACACGTAAAGTAGGTCTTGGACACGGTAATCTTGGCAAGATGTTACTGGAAGAGGAGACAGACTGCTTCGCATTCTTAGCAGGTCATGAATCCTTTGCAGCAGCAGAAGGTGCGATCGGTATCGCTGAGAAGGCTAACAAGGTTCGTCAGAAACCCCTTCGTGTTATCCTGAACGGTCTGGGTAAGGACGCGGCGAAGATCATCTCCAGAATTAACGGATTCACATTCGTTGAGACAGAGTATGATCCTTATACAAATGAAGTAAAAGAGATTGAAAGAATCGCTTACTCCGATGGTCTTCGTTCCAAAGTAAACTGCTATGGCGCTAACTCTGTTCCGGAAGGTGTTGCAATCATGTGGAAAGAGAATGTAGACGTTTCCATCACAGGTAACTCTACCAACCCTACAAGATTCCAGCATCCTGTAGCAGGTACATATAAGAAAGAGAGAACAGAAGCCGGCAAGAAGTATTTCTCCGTTGCTTCCGGCGGTGGTACGGGACGTACACTTCATCCCGATAACATGGCTGCAGGTCCTGCTTCCTATGGTTTCACGGATACATTAGGACGTATGCACTCCGATGCACAGTTCGCAGGTTCTTCTTCCGTTCCGGCTCACGTTGAGATGATGGGTCTGATTGGTATGGGTAACAACCCGATGGTTGGCGCAACGGTTGCTGTTGCTGTTTCCATTGAGGAAGCTGCTAAGGCCGGGAAGTTCTAATAAAGTTATATTCCATTAGAAAATAAGATGTAAAGATAAAAAGCACTGTGATTTTGTTAAGTTACAGTGCTTTTTTGTGCAATAGGATAATGATAAAAATCAAGTGTTATAATAACGATACTTACAATATCTATCGTTATATAAATGCATCAAAACTATACCGACCGTTATGATAATAATTGTTATGTTATTAAATGCTACAATACCGATCGTTATAATATCAGACGTTATAAAAATATGTGCTATCATTAGGTAAATGTATTTCCGGCGCTACGAATCTTTTATACAATAGATGGGAATTGTGATATACTATATTTAAATAATTTATATCTAAGAAAAAAGAGGGAAATTATGTATCCGACAATACAGGAAGCAGAGAGGCTGCTGAAAGAAGCAGCGCAGTGTAATCCGGGGCCATGGGAGAATCACAGTCGTGTGGCGGCGCAATGCGCGAAGCAAATTGCAGAAAGATGTATGGGAATGAACCCGGAGAAGGCATATGTTTTAGGGCTTATGCATGATATCGGAAGAAAGTTCGGTGTAAGGCATTTGGGGCATGTGTATGACGGGTGGAAGTATATGCTTGAATGTGGTTATGATGAAGTAGCCAGAATATGCCTGACACATTCTTTTAATGAAGGAAAACTGGAAGATTATATTGGGAACTTTGATATATCGGAACAGCAGATAGAAGAGATCAGACTGGCATTAGATGGGATAGAGTTTGATGAGTATGATAAGTTGATTCAGCTTTGTGATTCCATAGCTTCTGCAGATGGTGTGGTTGACATGGGGGAGCGCATGAATGATGTCAAGAAAAGATATGGGCATTACCCGCAGTCGAAGTGGGACAAAAATACGGAATTAAAAAGGTATTTTGAACAGAAGGCTGGCGAAGATATCTATGTGATAGTTAATTCATAAAATGGAGATAGGAATGATGTTGACCCAATAATATATGCAGATGAGAGGGAGAGAAGCATATGAAAAGGACGACGAGACGACTTATCAATCTGTTATTGATTTCAGCTGTGGTTCTGGGTGGGTTTTGGTCTGGCCGAATTACTGTAACGGCGGCAAAACCTGATCTGATGGAAGTGCATTATATCGATGTCGGGCAGGGGGATGCCACTCTGATCACTTGCGGCGGACATACCATGCTGATCGATGCGGGTGACGATACGAAAGGAACCACAATCCAAAATTATCTGCAGAAACAGAAGATAAAGAGCTTGGATTATCTGATGCTAACCCATCCGGATGCTGATCATATAGGCGGTGCGCCGGTCATCATAACGAAATTTGATATCGGCAAGGTATTTGTATCAAATTATGAGAAAGACACCAAAACATATCAGAAACTGATACAGGCGTTGGATAACAAACGGCTGAAATACATAACGCCAGATATTAAATCTGTTTACACATTGGGAACAGCGACGATCACTGTGATTGCTCCGAATGATGAGTATGATAATCCCAATGATGCCTCTGTTGCCTGTATCATACAGAACGGGGATACCAGATTCCTGTTTACCGGCGATGCAGGAGTAGAAGCGGAAAAAGATATCCTGGATAACGGGATTGATATATCGGCTGATGTTTATAAAGCAGGACATCATGGCAGTAAATATTCCTCGTCTATGGAGTTCGTGAAAGCGGTGAAGCCGACCTATGCGGTGATAAGCTGTGGGGAGAATAACTCTTACGGGCAGCCTCATGCACAAACGCTGAATACACTCAGGACAAATGGCGTTAAAGTGTACAGAACGGATGAGGCGGGTACGATCGTTGTCTCGTCCGACGGTAAGGAAATTACTTTTAACGTTCCGGAATCGGATACATGGAAAGCAGGAGAACCAACTGGGAATACAGCTGTAAAAACGCAGAAAGAAACCGTTGTGTCACAGCCAGCCGGAATTACGTATGTCCTGAATAATAATACGCGCAAGTTCCATGTACCAAACTGTAGCAGTGTGGATACGATCAAACCAAAAAACAGAGAGGATACTACGAAATCGAGGGATGAAATCATCGGAGCGGGATATGTACCGTGCAAGAGATGTAATCCATGATAAGTCTGGATATGTAAAATAGACATTTATTGGGTATAGGTAGAGGATATGACTTTATACAGCGGTAATGATATGGCCAAACTGGGCTGTAATGAATGTGCGGGCTGCAGTTCATGCTGTCGTGGGATGGGACAGTCGATCGTGCTGGATCCTTATGACATCTATCAGATCAAGACGGCAACAGGGCAGGACTTCGCGCAGCTTATGCAGGAGAGCATAGAACTGCACGTGGAAGACGGACTGATTCTGCCATCCTTAAAAATGCAGGGTCAGGCCGAAGCTTGCGGTTTTCTGGATCGGGACGGCAGATGCAGCATACATGCTGCCAGACCCGGACTGTGCAGGCTGTTTCCGTTGGGCAGACATTATGACGAGAATGGGCTTCACTATTTTATGCTGGAAGAGGCCTGTCAGGTACAGATCCGGACCAAGGTTAAGATAAAGAAATGGCTGGGAGTGGGGAACCTTGCCGCATATGAGAGATTTCTGATCGCTTGGCATGACATGCGAAGGGAGATAGAGGAGAAAATAAATATGCAGCAGTCGGATGCCTATACGAGGGAGATGAATGTGAAGCTGTTAGAGATTTTTTATCAGAAACCATATGATGTAAGTGTGGATTTCTACACACAGTTTGAAGAGCGGTGTTCCTTATATTTATTGTAAAAAAGGGTATATTGTATAGCATATGAACTGCTTATATGCCGGAGTGGCATGAATATGTCAAAATGAGAATTAAGAGGTAGCAGGAGGAAGGCGGAATGAAAATGAAGAGCAAGAGAATGACGGGAATCAAAGCGGCGGTCTATTGTGTCTGTACTATTACGGTATTACTATGCAGCGCATGCGGAAATAAAGAAAGTTCTGACAATATAGAAGGCAGTCTGGGCGATGTCATGACCGGACTCTATGAGCAGGCTGATCTGTCGGAAGATTTCAGGGCAGGTATGGCTAGTTTTGAGACATATGAGTTGACAGAGGAGCTGGAAGTATCTTTCTTGGGAACAGATGAGATCGAGTATGCGGAAGGCGTTGCCTCCGTCCCATTGATGTCATCTAGAGCGTATCAATGCGTGCTTCTCAGGGTGGACGAGGATACGGTAGATACGGTGAAACAGCAATTGAAAGATAATGCGGATCTGAATAAGTGGGTATGTGTCAGCGCGGAGACTATGCTGATTGAGAGCAGAGGCAATGTGATCTTGTTTGTGATGGGAGAGCAGGATACAGTATATGCATTGAACGAAGCATTCCAGAAATATTAGGGTATAGGTTACACAGACGAGAGACCGGGGATGGGTAGATATGAATCTGAACGAACAAATACAGCCAATCTTAAAGAAGATAAAAGTATATAGTCAGAATATTTTGAATGAGTGGGAGCACGGAACGGATATGGCTCTTTTTGCACAGGAGGCGCATGAGTTGTCCGGGGTGATGACGAGTATAGGCAGAGTTGTCCCGCAGGAGATTTATTCGGAATATCAGGAATTTTTTGATCATTTTCGTGTGTTTTGCGGACAGTGCAAAGATATAGGTTTTATGCAAAGCCACATAGAGGATATGGTATCCTCTATTTCTCTGGTAATAGAGTGCATAGAGGATCTTGGCAGTAAGTGTTCCCGAAGAATCAGAAAATGTGTATGCTGCAGCCGGGATGTGGTCTGCCGCCCAATGTCCGATCGTGGGCAGGAAGATTTGATCTGTCCGGTCTGTGGAGCAGGAGATCGGGAGCGAATGGTCATTACCTTTCTGAAAAAAGAAAAGTTGCGGGATGCGGCGGAAGGAACAAGAGTGCTTCAGATTGCATCGGTGGCGGTGGTCGGTCAGTGGATCACGCAATATTGTCCGCAGACAGAATATGAAACAGCAGACTTATTTAGGGAAGAGACGACTTTACACTCCGATCTGCAGAGAATGCATGTAATAGCTGAGGGTGCTTATGATGTGATCATCTGCTCCGATGTTGTGCAGGCTGTGTGGGACGACAGACAAGTGCAGGGGGAGCTGAAACGGATTCTGAAACCGCATGGCATTATTCTTTTCGGGCTTCCGGTTGAATTAGATGAGAAGTTGACAGGAAGACTTGCGGAGCAATTTTGTGTACATAGTCTTTTAGAAGAATATTTCGGGAAGCAGCTTCATGAACAATGTGCGTTGACGGATACGAGCGTACTGTATGCATTAACAAAAGAAGCGGGCGTTTCACTGAATCTGGAAGAGAAGGTGACTGTGGATGAAATGCTGTGCAAAGAGGGGCCGCTCGTAAGTGTTATTATGTCCTGCTATAACCATGAACCTTATGTCGCGGAAGCTATTGAAAGTGTCATCAACCAGTCGTATAAAAATATAGAATTTATCGTTGCTGATGATGCTTCTTCGGATCATACGGCGGATATTATGAAGAAGTATTCCTCACATTATGCAAAAGAGATCTATTTTGAGGAGAATTACGGCGGCAGAAGCGAGTATCTGCAACAGTTTGCAACAGGGAAATATATTGCCCTTATGCATTCTGATGATGTGTGGGAAAAGGATAAACTGGCGTTGCAGGTTGCATATATGGAACAGCATGAAGAATGCGGAGCCTGTCTGACATGGTGCATGTATACGGATGAAAATCTGGAGGAAATGGCGGAGACTACTTTTCTGAAAATGAATCGAAGCAGCAGCCAGTGGATGAATTACTTCTGGAAGCACGGCAATGCATTGTGCAATCCTTCCTCACTTACCAGACGTGAGACGGCGGCGAATGTTAGAAAAAATCCCTGTTCACAGCTTCCGGATTTCTTTAAGTGGGTGGATATCGTACAGCATTCTTCTATTTATATTGTGCCCAAGGTACTGATTAGAATGAGAAGGTATAGCAGGGAAGGAAGAGTAAATACCAGTGCTTATTCCGATGAAAACTATATGCGTTCATTGGTTGAGAAAGGCGCCAATTGGCTCTATGTAATCAGGGATATGGAAAGCGGTTTCTTCCGGCAGGCATTTGGGGAGATGATGATTCATCCAGAGGCGGATACAGAGGAAGAAATTAAATGCGAAAAGTTTTTTCTTATGCTGAATCATTCAAACGTTTTTATACAACACAGTGCGATATGTTACTTTAGTGAAATATTCGATGATGTTAAAGAATGCATGGAGGAGAAATATCATTATTCGTATAAAGAGTTAAGACGGGATAGCATGGAGAAAGGAATTGCACCATTTTTATATAAGGAACAGGAAGAAGAGCAGGAATGAAAACGGATAAGATCTTAGTGACGCGTTCCTCGATGCCGTCATATGAGGAATTTATAGAAATGATCAAGCCGTTGTGGGAGACCAGATGGCTGACCAATATGGGAGTGTATCATGAGGAGCTGGAAAACCGCCTGCGTGAAAAACTGGAGGTGCCGTGCCTTTCCCTGATGGTCAACGGACATATGGCACTGGAACTGGCGATTCAGGCGTTAAATCTGCCGGAGGGCGGAGAAGTTATCACCACGCCGTTTACCTTTATTTCGACAACTCATGCGATTGTGAGAAACCGGTTAAATCCTGTATTTTGCGATATTAAGCCGGATGATTATACGATAGATGAGGAGAAACTGGAAGAGCTGATTACGGATCGCACGGTGGCTGTCGTGCCTGTACACGTTTACGGAAATATCTGTAATGTAGAGCGAATACGGGAAATTGCAGATCGACATGGATTGAAAGTGATTTATGATGCCTGCCATGCATTTGGGGAAAGTTACAAAGGACAGGGCGTGGGATGCTTCGGGGATGTTTCCGTGTTCAGTTTTCATGCCACGAAGGTTTATCATACGATGGAAGGCGGTGCGGTTGCATTTGCGGATGAAAAGTTATATGAGAAGCTCTATAATCTGAAAAATTTCGGCATACAGGGAGAAGAACTGGTTACGGATGTCGGGGCAAATGCTAAAATGAATGAATTTGCAGCCATCATGGGACTGTGCAATCTGTCTAATATAGATCAGAATATTGCATTGCGAAAAGAAAGAGCGGAGTTATACTGCAAGTTGCTAAATCATGTACCCGGATTGAAACTGCCGGATTTCGGGAGACAGAATATATCTTATAATTACGGGTATTTTCCGGTATTGTTTGCCGACAGGGAGAGTAGAGACAGAGTCTATGATAATCTACGGAAAGAGAATATCTATACAAGAAAGTATTTCTATCCGCTCACCGCAGAGGCAGAATGTTATCGGGGAAAATATTCTCTTGCAAATCTGCAGAATGCAAAACAGATTTCGGAGAGGGTCTTGGTATTGCCGTTGTATCCGGAACTTGATTATGATGTGATCGAACATATTACGGGTGCTGTTAAACGGTATCTTGCTTCATAGGAAGAAACGCGGATCTGCGAAACAAAGGTGAGGCGCAAAACAGGAATGGAGAGTTCAGTGAAAAAGATTCTTGTGACGGCGATCGGTTCGATGTCAGCCGATATTGTGATTAAAATATTACATAGAAACGGATATTATGTTATTGGTACAGATATTTATCCAAAGGAGTGGGTCGTAGATGCCGGCAATGTGGATGAATTTTATAATGTTCCGACAGTGAACGAGGAAGAGCGTTATGTCAATCGACTGACAGAGATCTGTGCGGAAAAGAAAGTTGATTTCGTTATTCCGTTGACAGATGCGGAAATAGATGTCCTGAACGAAAACAGAGAAAAATTTGAAAATATTTCCGTATTATGTCTGTCAGACTATAAGACAATACACATATGCAGGGATAAAAGCAGGACGGCGGATATTTTAGGAAAGAGACGCCTGTGCCGCGTGATTCCGGGTTATAGTAATGAGGATATAGAAAATCAAAAAATAAGTTTTCCTGTTGTGGCAAAACCCGTTGACGGAAGAAGCAGCCAGGGGTTCAGGATTTTTCGAACAAACGAGGAAGAAGAGTTCTACAGATTTTATGAACGGGTCAGCGATGGCGGATATTTGTTTCAACCGTATATTGCAGGAAATGTAGTGACGGTTGATATTGTACGGGATCGAAAGGCAAATCGATGTGTAGCGCTTGCCAGACGAGAGCTGCTTCGTACCTTAAACGGCGCTGGCTTAAGCGTACAGGTTTTTCGGGATGCGGTATTGGAAAAAAGCTGTATTGATATTGCGGAAGAATTGGATATTACCGGCTGTGTTAATTTTGAATTTATTGAGACAGAAGATAAAACAAGATATTTTCTGGAATGTAATCCTAGGTTTTCTGGGGGCGTGGAGTTCTCCGTTATGTCAGGATATGATTTTGTGACGAATCACCTGCGCTGCTTTGAAAACAGAGGAATCGAAGCCCCCGAGGAGATACGGGAACATTATATTGCCCGCAAATATGAGGAATATATTACCGGTTAGACCGGATATGCGTACAAATACAGGCGTGTCGGCATGGGAAAATCAAACCGGAGCACCAGTTTATACGACACATCCAGTTCAGAGATCCATTTTGCTGCATCGTAGAGTGCGAAATTGTCATCTGCTGCGACATTTATGATCATGCGCGGGCGGTTCCTACGGATCAGAGATGTTCCGCCTTTTAAGACATCCGTAAACATAAACGGAATGCTGATTTTGATCAGACTGACAGGTTCATCCGCAAGTACTTCATCCAGTGTCTTGATCATAATTTTTTCTGTATTGGGGTCTTCCTGTCCGGAGGTGAGAAATGCCGACTGGGTATTCCTGCGGCTTATGTTCAGTTCCGCATCTTTTGCTCCCAGTCCGAGACGGTATAGGAAGATATTTTCCTTGTTCCCGTAATGGTGCTGCAATGTCTGAAAGATCGTGGGATCCGGTTCAAACGCATATATTTTATGATATTTTTGATCGGAAGATTTTAAGAATGACCGGATGCTGTCGCCTTCCCATGCTCCGACATCAACAAAAGATTCCGAGTCTGTAATCTTTAAGGCATCTAAGCCGTACATTCCGTCTATGCATATGTCTTTTGACTCTAATAAATAGCGGATATCCTTTGTGATGCTGACAGCAATATATCTTTCCAGTGCAGTCTGAGATTCTGCGTCTGCAAGCCGGGAGATGATGTAATCAAGCTTATCTTGATTTTGATATACATATTCAAGATCAGGACCTTTATATTGTGCATACGGATTGGAAATGACATATACTTTGTGTATGAAGGAACAGGAGCTTATGTCGTCGATTTTCTCGTAGTGTCCGTGACCTGCCACAACGTTGATCTTCGAGTATTTATTTTTTATCTCATCTAAAGTGAAGACAGGATCATCGGAGGAGATAATGTGAGACCGTTCGGCAGCGGTTGTGATAAATTTTCCGCAGACATTAATACCTTGCTCTTTCAATCGGCAGCCGACTTCTACGCTCATGGAACCGGCACCCCAGATAAGGACCGGATATTGTGATTTTTTCAGTTCATCGTATGTTCGTTTTAAATGATCGGTGATCAAGAGAAATTCCCCCTTTTTATATTCTAGTATGCTTTGACCTCTTTCCATAATTCGTTATATAAGCGTTCTGCATCCTCACCCAGATAAGAGAAGGTTTCCAGATTATTGTACTTTGACAGATCCGGAAAAGCAATCTCTGAGTTACGGATGCTGTCGTCCGTGATGAGTGCCTGTGCCGCTTCGTTTGGGGTAGAGTATGTAATGTACTCAAAATTTTTCAATGCGATGTCGCTGCGGCACATGAAATCAATAAACTTTTCGGCGTTTTTCATATTGGGAGAATTTTTTAAGATGACCCATGAGTCGATCCATACGTTAGTGCCTTCTTCGGGGATGACATAGACTAGATCGGGATTTTCCCATTGGGTATAGATTGCTTCACCGGAGTAGATGACGCCGATTGCCGCTTCACCGCCGATCATCTTGTCGCGCACCTGATCGATAACATAGGCCTGCACCAGAGGTTTCTGTTCGATCAAAGAATCTCTTGTCTGTTCCAATTCCTCCGGATCGGTTGTGTTCATGGAGAAACCGTTTCGCTTCTGTGCTACCATGAAAGCGTCCCGTACGGAGTCCTGCATTAGGATGTCATCAATATATTTCTCATCCCATAGCTGTGCCCAGCTTGTAATCGGTTCATCGACCATCGCTTTATTATAGAGGATTCCCACGGTACCCCAGCAGTAGGGAACAGAATATTTGTTATCCGGATCAAAACCCTTAGACTGCTCATAATACTGTGCACCGATATTGGCCCTGGCGTTTGGGATATTGTCATAATTAATCTCTACCAGCAGATCATTTTGGATCATCTTGCTGATCATGTAATCGGAAGGACATACCACGTCATAGGAGACTGCGCCGTATTCTATTTTGGGGTACATGCTCTCGTTGTTTTCGAATTCATCATAAATAACCTTGATCCCTGTTTCTTCCTCAAACATCTCTATTGTGTCAGGATCGATATATTCTCCCCAATTATATACGACAACCTGCCCGTTCACGCCGGAATCATTATCGCCGCAGGCGCATAGTACCGACATAAGTGCGAGTATGAAAGCAGAGTGTATAAGACCTGTTTTCATAGCCGACATAATTTTTAATATTTTATTATTGGATTTTATTTTTTTTATACCTGTATCTCTCATGGCAGGATTCTCTTTTCCATCTAGGTGTAATAGTAGGGATATTTTCAATATTTGTTATGATTTCTTACTTTTATCGGGTGATACGTTAACTAACAGTAACAATACCAGTACAGTCAGGAAGATGATCGTTGAAAGAGCATACATTTCCGGCTTGATCCCTTTTTTTACTTCGGCATAGATCTTGGTGGACAGTGTGTCAACGCCGACACCTTTGGTAAAGTGCGTGATAATAAAATCATCCAGTGACATCGTAAATGCCATGAGGAATCCGGACAGTATGCCGGGCATGAGGTCGGGCAGTACCACCTTGAAAAAAGCAGTCCCATGGGAGGCACCCAGATCCAGAGCTGCCTCATAGGTACTGAGATTTAACTGTTTCATACGCGGCATAACGCTTAAGATCACGTAAGGGATGTTGAAGGTAATGTGGGAGAGCAGAATCGTCCCAAAACCAAAGCGGACCCCCAGACTGATATACAGAAGCATGAGTGAGATGCCGGTGACGATCTCTGCGTTCAACATCGGGATATTTGTGATTCCCATCATGATCGTTTTCGTCCTGCGCTTCATGCTATTCATGGCGATACAGGAGATCGTACCGATCACGGTGGCAATGAGCGCGGAGAGCAGCGCGATAAGCAGCGTGTTAAGGAGCGCCGTCAGTATTTCCTCGTTGTGTAGAAGTTCCGCATACCATTTCAGCGTAAATCCGCCCCATTTTGTTCTTGTCCTGCTCGCGTTAAAGGACAGTACCATAAGCGTTGCGATCGGCGCATACAGGAAGAAAATAATCAGACCAATATAGATTCTTTTCAATGTTGACATCATAGCATGGAGCCCTCCCCGTCCTTATCAAACACTGTAGATATGATCATATTAATCAGAATAAAGATCATAAGCACGATAGACAGACCGCTTCCGAGATGCCAGTTGGAGGCGCGTGTAAATTCCTGTTCAATGACATCGCCGATCAGAAGGAGCTTACTGCCGCCAAGCAGTGAACTGATCACGAAGGTAGTCAGCGCGGGAATAAATACCATGGTAATGCCGCTGATAATGCCCGGTACACTGAGAGGCAGTATGATACGGATAAAAGTGTATATTTTGCCGGCACCGAGATCGTGTGCGGCATTGATTACGTTTTTGTCTATCTTAGACAGTGCGTTGTACAGAGGCAGAACCATAAAAGGCAGGAAATTGTATACCATGCCCAGCACAATGGCGTAAGGGGTATTGATGATCCTGATGTTCGGCAGATTAAGAAAAGTGAGCACATGATTGATCACGCCGCTTTTTTCCAGTAGGGACTGCCATGCCAATGTGCGGAGCAGGAAATTCATCCACATGGGCAGGATAAAGATCAGGATAATCAAGCTGTGCTGATTCGCTTTCATATTCGCCAGAATCATTGCTAGCGGATAGGACAGCAGAAAACAGACCAGCGTACTGATCAGGGAGAGCAGGAGGGAAAGGCGCAACGCTTTAGCGTGCCCTGCCGTCGTAATTGCTATGAGGTTATCGAATGTGAATGCACCGGTCCGGTCAGTCAGCCCATAATAGAGAATCATACATAAAGGTATGATGATAAAAGCGGTAGACCAGAATATATATGGTGCAGACAGCCATTTGTTCTTAGATGTCAATTGCTACAGCCTCCTCATCTTCCGATTCCGGTTTGTTCATGATCTGGATATTAAAAGGATCTACTTTAATGCCCACAGCCTGGCCTACAGGATGCATGATCGTGGAGTGTACCAGCCATTCAAAGCCGCCGGCCATGACTTCCATTTCGTAGTGGACACCCTTAAAGATCAGATGGGTCACCACACCTTGTAATATGCCGTCTGAAGGAACGGTGAGTTCCACATCCTCCGGCCGTATGACCACATCGACGGGCCGGTTGTGTCCGAATCCTGTGTCTACGCATGCAAAACGGGAGCCCAGAATATCGACCAGCTTATCCTCGACCATGATTGCGGGAATGATATTACTGTCGCCGATGAAATCTGCGACAAAAGCATTCTCGGGCTCGTTGTAGATGGATTCCGGCGATCCTATCTGCTGGATATAGCCCTGATTCATGACCACGATGGTGTCGGACATTGTAAGGGCTTCCTCCTGATCGTGGGTTACGTAGACAAAGGTGATACCCAGCTCGTTTTTCATACGGATCAGCTCATACTGCATCTCCTGACGAAGCTTTAAGTCAAGGGCGCCCAGCGGTTCGTCCAGCAGGAGTACGCGGGGTTCGTTAACGATGGCGCGGGCGATGGCGATCCGCTGCTGTTGTCCGCCGCTTAAGGAGTCGGGCGAACGGTTCTCGTAGCCTTCCAGATTTACCAGCTTCAGAGCATAACGGATCTTGTCGTCTATGTAGCTTTTGGATTTTTTCTTGATCTTGAGTCCGAAAGCGATATTTTCTGCGATAGTCATGTGAGTAAAAAGAGCATATTTCTGGAAAACCGTATTCAGGGCTCTTTTGTTCGGGGGTATTTTCGTGATATCCTGCCCGTCAAAAATGACTTTGCCGGTGTCCGGCTGCGTAAACCCGCCCAAAATGCGCAGCGTAGTAGTCTTACCGCATCCGCTGGGACCAAGCAGTGTCACGAATTCATTTTCATGTATGGTCAGATCCAGCTCGTCTAAAACCATCTGTCCGTCAAAGGACTTGGAAATATTGTTTAAATGAATTAATTCTTTTGACATGGCGTTTCTCCGTTTAAAAATTTGGCGGGGTGCTGATCCACAGGAACACGGCATCTGTCTTGCCGTTTGCCTTGATATAGTGTTCCGCGTGGGGTGTGTAGTAGAAGGTGTCTCCCTTTTTGGCTTTTATACTGCGGTTCCCGATTACGATCGTGATGGAACCGGAGAGTACATAGCCGAATTCCTCACCCTCATGAGGCTGGTCCGGATAAGTGGAACCGTCGGGTTTAAGCGTGACGCGTATGGGTTCCATCATGTTTTTCTGTGCATTTGGGATGATCCATTCGATCTTATTATGTAATTCCGTATCTGTTTTCTCGAAGAAATCTTCCTTACTAAAAACGATCTGGTCATCGTCTTCGTCATTAAAAAATTCTTTTAAACTGGTACCGAGACACTGAAGGATATCGATTAAGGTTGCGATGGAGGGAGAAGTCAGATCGTTCTCCAGCTGGCTGATAAAGCCCTTGGATAACTCACACCGATCTGCCAGCTCCTCCTGCGTGAGCCCCTTTCTGTTGCGAAGCTCTCTGATTTTGCTGCCGATTTCTACACGGTTAGAATAATTGCTGTCCATACTTAAAAAGTCACTTTCTCATTGATAATAAACATAAAGTTTACTAAAACTAAACAAGCGTTGAATCCCATTATACAATATAGCTGTGCTATGTCAATGCTATTTTGAAAAATAAAGGCATTTTTTAGGAAAAAGATTAACAAAGGCTGTGATTTATGATAAAATCATGGTTGAAGAAACAGGAAAGGTATGGTTTGAACTATGAGTCAGGGTAAATATGTGGCATATGTTTCTACTTATACGGTAGGAAAAGAAGATAACTACGGCATTAAAATCTATGATGTGGATATGAAGAATGGCAGAATGACGGAGAAGAATCAGGTGGAGATCACCAATTCTTCCTACATTACCATTTCCCATAACAGCAAGTTCCTGTATTCTATCACAGATTTCGGTGTGGAGGCTTATAAGATCCTGCCGGGAGGCGATCTGGAAGTCATCAATAAAGGAAGCATCAACGGTATGAGGGGCTGCTATCTGTCCACGGATTATGATGATAAGTTCTTATTTGTAGGAGGTTACCATGACGGTAAGATTACGGTGCTGCGTCTGCAGGAGGACGGTGGTATCGGAGAGATTACGGACGAGATTTACCATAAGGGATTGGGCAGTATCGCAGAACGGAATTTCCGACCTCATGTCAACTGTGTTAAGATGACAAGGGATAACCATTATCTGTGTGCCGCGGATCTGGGGCTTGACCACGTCAATGTATATCGTCTGGACCATGTGAACGGCAAACTCAAACCCATTGATATGATAAGGAGCGAGCAGGAATCGGCACCCCGTCATATGAAATTCTCCAAGGACGGAAAGTTTCTTTATATTGTACATGAATTAAAGAACTATATTGATGTCTATACGTACGAGGAAGTGAATGGCAATCCGGAATTTGAGAAGATTCAGACCATATCCACGCTGAATGACTATCATGCGGGCGGTTCGGCAGCAAGTGCCCTGAACATTTCGGAAGACTTTAAATATATGGTGAGCTCTAATGCCGGGGACAACAGTACGATCGTTTATAAGATCGATCAGAAGACGGGAATGCTGGAGAAGATTTTATGTCTGCCCATCAGTGGCGACTATCCTAAGGATGCGAATCTTTTCCCGGATAACAAGCACCTTGTTTCCTTGAACCATGAGTCCAACACCATGACATTCTTTAATGTAGACTTAAAGAACGGACTGCTTGTCATGAATGGTAAAGAGATTAAGGTAAACCAGCCGAACTGCATTATTTTCCATAAAATTGAAGACTGAATAGAATAGACAGGGTTCCTCCTGCATATACATTTACCAGTATAAGCAGGAGGATTTTTATATGGATTTCTTACAGAACAATACATATGACCTGTATAAAGATATACAGTTACGCACAGGAGGAGAAATCTATCTGGGCGTGGTCGGACCGGTCAGAACGGGCAAGTCAACTTTTATCAAGCGTTTTATGAATCTGCTCGTACTCCCTTTTATGGAGGATGAGAATGAGAAGGAGCGGGCGCAGGATGAGATGCCCCAGAGTGCGGGTGGTAAGACGATTACGACTACGGAGCCGAAGTTTATTCCCAAGGAAGCGGCGCATATTAAGCTGGGAACGGATATCGATGTGGATGTACGGCTGATCGACTGCGTGGGGTACATGGTAGACGGTGCCACGGGACATATGGAAGAGGATATGGAGCGTATGGTAAAGACACCATGGTCCGTGGAAGAGATTCCGTTTACGAAGGCGGCGGAGATCGGCACCAGAAAGGTTATTAAAGACCATTCTACCATCGGTATCGTGGTGACATGCGACGGTTCTTTCGGAGAATTGGGGCGGAACAGTTTTCTGGAGGCGGAAGAGCGCACTATTAAAGAATTACAGACGCTGGGGAAACCGTTTATCGTGCTGTTAAATTCCGCGAAGCCATATGCCGATGAGACGAGAACGCTGGCGGATGAGATCAGCGAGAAGTATCAGGTGACCGTGATGCCGGTGAACTGCGAACAGCTCAAGCGGGAAGATATCAACCACATCATGGAGAATATTCTCTATGAATTCCCTTTGACCATGATTGAATTCTACATGCCCAAGTGGGTGGAGATGCTGCCTTATGAGCATAAGATGAAACAGGATATCATCACGCAGATCAAACAGTTAATGGCAAGCTTAAGCAATATCCGGGATATCACTACCAACAACTTTATGCCCGAGAGCGAGTATATTAAGAAATGTAAGCTGGACGGCATCAATATGTCAGACGGCAGTGTGCGGGTGATTCTGGATGTGGACGATGCCTATTATTATGAGATGATCAGTGATCTGGTGGGTGAAAACATCGGCAGCGAATACCAGATGCTCGCGACATTAAAAGAGATGGCGAAGATGAAGCGTGAGTACGTGAAGGTGCTCCATGCATTGGATGCCGTGCGGTATAAAGGCTATGGCGTGGTGATGCCCGACCGTGAGGAGATCATGTTGGAGAAACCGGAATTGATCAGACAGGGTAACAAGTTCGGGGTGAAGATCAAGGCGGAAAGTCCCAGCATCCATATGATCAAGGCCAGCATAGAGACAGAGATATCCCCCATTGTAGGGACGGAGGAACAGGCCAGAGACTTGATTCAGTATATATCAGATACGGGCACGAACGAGGAGGGAATCTGGGAGACAAATATCTTCGGCAAGACCGTGGAACAGCTTGTGAATGACGGTATCACGGGCAAGATTTCCATGATCAACGAGGAGAGTCAGGCGAAACTGCAGGAGACCATGCAGAAGATCGTGAATGACTGTAACGGCGGAATGGTTTGTATTATTATCTGACAGGGCCGGGGATGGAACCGGCGGACGAAAATAGTAAAATAATATTGTATTGTATGGGAGCAGGATGCGCGGGTGTATCCTGCTCTTGTTATCAGATGAAAAGTCCTATTATTAAATTTTCAAAGTTTCCGTTCTTTCTTTTAATTATTTATGCTATTTTGTTTTATCATGACGCAATATATCGGACACTTCACAGTCAAGTATAAAACAAAGTGTATCTAAAGTTTCCGTAGTAAAGGGGAGTCCTTTCTTTATTCGGTGTATCGTATTAGCTGACATCCCCTGTTTATATATTAAATTATACTCTGTAATACCTTTCTTTCGCATAGTCTCAAATAAAGGCTCGTAAGAAATCAACTATAATCATCTCCGTTTTTATTCCTACATTAACATACTTAATTACTTGACTATGCTCAACATATTGAGTATAATGTACAAGCCGAAAGTAAATATACGGAGGAAAAAATATGAATTACAAAAAATGGTTATGCAAAGTCGGAACTCTTACAGTATGTTGTATGATTACAGGGTGTCATATGAGTCACGAATGGCAGGAAGCTACGTGTACAACACCGAAAACCTGTTTGACAGGCGGTGAAACCGAAGGTGAAGCGTCAGGGCATACATGGGCAGAAGCAACCTGCACAGAGCCGAAGACCTGTAGTGTATGCGGTGAAACCGAAGGCGAAGCATCAGGGCATAAATGGGTAGAACCAACCTGTGCAGCCCCTAAGACTTGTAGTGCATGCGGCGAAACCGAAGGCGAAGCATTAGGACACATTCTTACAGAAGCAAACTATCAACAGCCGGCTGCTTGTGAAGTGTGTGGGGAAACAGAGGGCAAACCGTTACAAGCAGATTTTGAAAAATTTGGATTGGAGTGCAATGCGGAATTAGATACTGCATATCCTTTTGTGATACCTTGCTATAATTCTACCGAATATACAACAGCGGGAAAAATCACTTTTTCGGATTATGAAATATTTGAATCTGATGATACTCATGAAGCCTTAGAAGGCTATGAATGGCGCGCAATTACCACAACTACGATTTTTGATGATGAAAATGCTTACAATTATGGCTACAGTGGATTTTCCCCGCTATCTGACGATTATTATAATAGTATAGATGATACATATGATGAAAATACAGATACATATACACTAAATTATAATGGTACGGATTATTCTGATGTTAAACAGGAGAGCGAGGTTTTACAGAGTGGTTGGAATGATGATGTCTTTACTTATAAAGTACGCTTCTTTTTCCGCGTTCCCAAAGGATATGACGGCGTAGTAGTGACAGTAATTCGATATAATTCTGCTACATGGGATGATAATGCGCCGATTACTGATGTAATAGATGACGATACCGTATTTTTCAGATTGAAATAGTGTAAACAGAAATCAAGGGATATTCTAAAATAGTGGATTGGAATATCCCTTTGGTTATTATTTGCTTTAGCGGCTGAGTATAACTTTTGAGTGTATTTTTTATGAAAATAATTTGTACAAAAGTTTATGGGATTTTGAAAATAACTAATGAGGAGAAATATGATTATGATGCAGAACAATCAATCAGAAATAACTGCCTTACAGAAGCAAACGGAAGAATTTGAATGGATTAAAAGGAATTTTACTAAGTATAAACACGAGCTTGAATTGATAAACCAACAAAATCCATACGAATGTGAACTGTATTCCGTTATTGCCTGTATGATTAGGTGCTGTATGAAAGATGAAGGTGTCTCGATAAGAGATGTAAGTAAAATACAAAAATGCAAAAGATTAAATACAGAGAACTTTAGAAGTAAGTGGGGAAATCCTGATTTCGTAATATTAGATAAAAAGTATAATACACATGAAAAAGCAAATGAAAATGATATACAAAAATATGGCATATTTGGAGCTGTAGAAATTAAGTATATGTATTATAGTCTTGTAAAAAAAGCAGGAAAAGGAATTTTTGAATTAAATTTTAAAGACGAGATAGAAGAACATATAAGATATTTTAAAAAAGTAATCTATACGAATGGACTTGTATGGCAGTTTTATCTTTTTGATGATTCAAAACCAAAAGGAGATATTCGCGATATTGAAGGAGACGAATTGATAAAGGAATTTACATTAGGAACTATGAAGGGCAGATCAATTAGCTGGGAACCGAATGCAGAAAAAATTTGGGGAGACCTAGTAGAATTTCTACATGGGATTGATTGGAAGATGTACGGTAAATGGGGAGAAAGAATATAAAATTTCTTTATTGAAAGATAAAAAACAATGTGGGAGATAATTTTAAAGATGAAATTAAAAAAAAATAAGAAAAAAGTGCATAAGATCTTAGCATGGACATTGACAGTCGCATGTCTGTTACCTTCTGCTGAAAAACTTGGAAATAATTTTATGGATGTGCAAGCGAAAGAAGAGGTGGCAGAAGGATATAATGATGCTGTTACATATAATGACATGATAGAAGGTGGAAATGTACTTTCACTTGGATATCATCATAGTGCAGCAATTAAAAGTGACGGTAGTCTGTGGATGTGGGGCGGTAATTTGAATGGTGGATTGGGAATCGGAGATGAAAGCTTAAAATATAGTAATAAACCGATTCGAGTCATGGATAATGTGAGATTTGTATCAGTAGGCGGAGGTGGAACTGGCAGTGCGGCAATTACTATGGATAATAATCTATGGCTATGAGGCGGAGTGGCTTATATGGAAGATTACAGGAGCCCATCAGTGCCAACTATAATCATGAGTGATGTGAAGAATGTCTCTGTAGGTAAAGAAGATAGCCAAATTGCAGTAGTTAAGCAAGATGGCAGTCTGTGGACATGGGGATCGAATACGTATGGAATATTGGGAAATGGCACTATAGAAGATAGTACCAAACCGATCAAAATTATGGACGATGTAGAAGATGTGTTCTTGGGGTACCATCACGGTGCTGCAATTAAAACAGATGGAAGCTTGTGGATATGGGGGAGAAATCAGTTTGGACAATTAGGTAACAACACCACGGAAGATAGTACAAAACCAATAAAAATCATGGAAGATGTTAGGAGTTGTTCTCTTGGGTATGATTTTAGCGCAGCTATCAAGAAGGACGGCAGTTTGTGGATGTGGGGGAGTAATCATAGTGCGCAATTAGCAATTGGGTATTTGTTGGGAATGAAGGTTGAGGAAGTTCATGAACCGGTTCATATTTTGGATGATATTAAAACTTTGTCACTAGGACACGGACATTGTGCAGTAATCAAGACAGATAATAGCTTATGGATATGGGGATACAACGTTGAGGATGCGTTAGGACTAGGAGAAGATTTTGATTATGGCCATAATGGTATTATTAGCGATACAAGGCCTATTAAGTTAATGGATCATGTCAGTGCAGTTTCTCTTGGACATTTCTATAGTGGGGCAGTTAAAACAGATGGCAGTTTATGGATGTGGGGAGAAAATGGATTTGGGAAAGTAGGAAACGGAACTTCATATGAAGAACAGAGTAAGGTTAGCGAACCGATGCAGATCATGCCTCCGGGAAGTATTGCAGTATCTTCTGCATCCGACCCGGAATTTAATATGAATCTTGAGATTCAAGATAAGCAGCGCATTCAAGTGCTTGATGCTAAAGGAGAACCAATAGCCGGTGTAGATGTGACTCGCCCAGACATATCCGGGATAACAAACGATTACGGTTATGTTTCCCTGTTAAAAGTCAAAGAGGGAGAACCCATCGTCATCAGTAAAGCCGGCTATATTACTTTGAACACAGAGTTTCATAAAAGCAAGACCGGTTGTACCACCTATACATTGTCTGATAATTTAGCGGGAGTTATTATGACTTTGGATGGTGAGGAGACTGACGTACTCACGAAGGAGGCAACCATTAACAGATGCGATAATACCGCGAAACAGTTTTCTATCAAATGTTTGTTTGGTGAAAGCGAGTATATTATTGGTGGATTATATTCTGGTAAAAAGTTTATTGCAGGAATGGAAGACGGTGTTTTTAAGAATCTGCGTATCGGTGATTTTGAAGAAGGAGAGACGGTATATCTTAAATTATGGGAAAAAGATACTGACGCCAGATATGTTAAAAAGAAATTAGGGATTCAGGTTATTGACCAAAGCCTGGATCTGGGTAAATTTTCGATTGGAGAGGATTTAGAAATAGAATTTCCGGAAAGTTTTCCCCTTGTTGGCGGAAAGAAATTTAAACTGGATTTAAAAGATGCGCCGATAGAAGGTGAAATTACTTCAGATGGCAAAATGCAGTTGGGAATCAATGCAACAGAAGTGATAAAGAGAAGTACAAATTGGTTCGCAACATTAAAAAATCTGAACAAAAATAATGTCGGCGAAATACTGGATAAAACGGATTCTGCAGATCATGAAAAGGATAAAAAAACAGATATTGACGCAGGAATAAAAGTGGTCGGCTATCTGGAGGGTAATATCAAAAACAAGGATTATATAAGCGGCAAACTTTTTGTCGAGATATCGGCTGAGGCTGCATGGGAGCAGCAGTATACAGTGGGGCCCGTTCCGGTTGTTGTTGAAATATCCATATCCGGTAAATTGAATGCGGACGGAACGATTACTTTTAGGGCTGACAGCGGGTTTTCCGGTTCCGCCAATATCGGAGGAAAAGTTGAGGTTGGACTTTATGGCGGCATCGGAATTAAGGATGTAATATCTGTAGGCGTATATGGTGAAGCGGGAATCGGATTTAATTATAATATTTTGCCGGAAGATATAAGAGGACTTGAAAAATTATATGTTGAAGGTGAGGTGGGAGTAAGGGCAAAATATTGGAACTTGTTTTTGAGGTCGGAAGATGAAGCATCATTATCTATTATCGACGGTACATATTACCTGATACCAAAAGAGGCTAACGACAGTAAATCCAATGGATTTCAAATCGATAACGATGCAGTATACGCGCAGCTTGGACGCAGTTACCTGAACGCTGACGGCACTATGGCGGCGTGGACACAGAACAATCAGGTAAACGCAGATGGAAGTCTTGGAGAGACAATCCTCCAGAACGCTGCCTGTCTGGACATCATTCCGCAGGTCATTCGCATGGGAGATACGGTAATGCTTTTCTATCTCACGGATGCAGGAGCAGGACGTGACGCGGCGGACAGAAGCATGTTGGTGTATTCCCTTTGGGATAATGCAGGAGAGACGTGGAGTGAACCCAAAGCCGTACTGGATGATGGGACGGCAGATTTTGCACCGGATCTCTATACGGACGGAAGGAAAATTTATGCGGTATGGCAGAATGCAAAAGAGAATCTTGCAGGTCTTACACTGAACGAGATCGCTGACCGGTTGATTTTACATACGGCGGTTTATGATGTAGAGCAGGATAAATTTGTTGATTTAGGCACTGTTGAAAGCGAGAATGATTTGTTGCAGCAGAATCCGCAGATTGTTGCGGATGATAATGGTGTGTCCGTATATTGGTATGAGAATGAAAGTGATAACGTACTTGGACTTACCGGAACCAATAAGATCTATCAGGCGGTATTACAGGATACAGATGATGTTGCAAATAAGGCAAGTGTAACGAGTATTGAAGAAACTGAAGAAAAAGTCACTGATACAGAGGACTATTCTGAGCAGGAAAAATCAGATACATCCGACCAGGAAGCCGAGGAAGACGAAACGGATGCTTCCGATGCGCAATTCAATGATGCTTTCATGAAGTATGTTGATAGCGGTGTTGTAAATACGCATACCGGTCAGGATGACATTATGACTTCTGAGGGAAATACCGCACCCGTAGAAGGCGAAGATGATGTTTCGGACAAAACGGAGGCGGGTGAAACGGAGGCTGAGGAAACCGATTCGGGACAGGCAGATTCTGACAGTCCAAACGCAGAGGAGGCAGAATCTGATGAAATCGAATCCGGAGAGGAAGAATCCAGTAACAGTGAAACGGAAACGGATCAAGATGAATCCGGAAGCGTAGACACAGATGAAACGCCGTCAGATGAAGAAAATTCAGATGATCCGGAGAACGGGCTGGAAAAAGAGACCGTATCAGATAACACGCTCCAAGTTAAGGTATATGCTGAGACAGACACGGCAGAACAGCCTTGGAGGATTACTTGTTTACAAGAAGAGAACGATTGCATTTTCTCCGCGGATGCAGGCAAAACAAACGGAAGAACCGGATATGTGTACGTGGCGGGAACGCTGGATGGGCAGTATAATGTGTCGCGGAGTAAGGTTGCTTTCATTGCACAGGATGGCGAGACGGTAACGTTTGATGACGGCATTCCTGAAAAGGTGGAGTTTACCTCAGTATATCTTGGAGAGACACTGACATGGTATCAAAACGGAGATATCCATTATTTTGATGAAAACGGTGATGCGGCGGCGTTGTTTAACGATACCATGCTTCCGTCATCTTCTTACACGCTGTTATCGGATGGCTCAGGCAGTCCGGAAGTTATTTTCCCTGTAAATGCAGACGGAAAATCCAATCTGTACCGGATCGGCTGTGAGAACGGCGCGTTTCTGCCGGCACTTCCAATCACAGACCAGGAAGACTACATTCAATATGCAGACGGATTCATAAGTGACGGAAAAACCATGCTTGTATATAACAGAATGGAAGTCAATGAGAAGTTAGAGGAGGTAAACAACAGTCTGTGCATGGGAACGTTGGAACACAGTTATTATGATCTTGCCGTGCAGAGTGTTGGAAGCATGGTAAGACAGGACGAGGAGACCGGGGATGATGTTCTGGAGATCACAGCGCTGATTTGTAATAACGGAACGATCAAGGCTGATCAATTGAATCTTTCTCTTGCCAAAGCAGATGGGACGATATTAGCGACTGTGCCCATTGATACTGTATTAGAATCGGGTAAGACGGACTACGGTACGGCAACATTTTCTCTGGATGATATTACAGAAGAAGCAGAATACACGGTGACTGTGTCAGGGGCGGCGGAAAGTAACATGAGTAATAACAGCTCCCGGATTGTATTGGGTGGAGCTTCGCTGCATGTTAATGCAGAAATCATTGCGGTGGCAGGCACCAGAACGATGCACGTAGGTATTCAGAATACGGGAGTGACAGCATGCGGCGGAACCGTGCGTGTGCGGGATGTGGAAACAGGAACGGAGTATTGCAGCAGTGACTTTGAACCGATAGCCATTGGACAGACGGTTTTCGCGGAGATTGAGATCGATCAGGCTGTTTTTGACGGGAAAGATGTGGTGGTCTTAGAGGCAGTTGTGACACCTGATGCTGAGGATTTAGAGTCTGTCAGCGATTTTGTGACAGTATATGCGCCCACTTATGCGGTAACTTTCGTGACAGATGCAGAGGAGTCTACGGTTTATGTCGGGCATGGAAAGACGGTTGATTTTCCGAAGAACCCTGTGAAAGAAGGAGCCCATTTCACAGGCTGGTATAACACGGAAAATTCCGAGTCGGGCACACTCTATACAGAAGAGACACCGATTAAAGAAGATGTTATATTGTATGCCCGTTTTGCACAGGAAGAGAGCAGTATTCCTATGGAGAATTGTTCGGTTTCGACAATCCCTATACAGCTTTACACAGGGAAAGCGATCAAACCTGCAGTCACGGTGAAATGGGGAAGCGAGGTTTTGAATGCAAAGAAGGATTATACCGTAAGCTATCAGAACAATAAGGAACAGGGAAAAGCAACCGTAACAATCACGGGTAAGGGTAAATATACCGGAAGCATTACAAGAACTTTCATGATCATGTATCCGATCAGCAAAGTTTCTGTCAGCAAGATCCCGGCAGTCAGTTTTACTGGAGAAGCCCATACGCCGGACGTGACGGTAACTTATCAGAAAAAGACGCTTGTAAAGAATAAAGACTACACAGTAACTTATACCAATAACCGCAACGCGGGAACCGCGGGCATTACGATAACAGGTAAAGGTAAATACACAGGAACAAAAACGGTAACGTTTCAAATTAAAGGAACCGGCATTGCAGGAATGGTATTCGAAAAAATTCCGGATGTCACTTACAATCCCAACGGTTCCAGACCTATCGTCACTGTTAAGAATAAGGGCGGTGTGCAGCTCCGGGCAGGGGCTGATTACAGGCTGGCTTATGAAAATACGGTCAATAAAGGCACGGCGACAGTGACCGTGATCGGCAACGGTAATTATACCGGCACGAAGAAACTAACCTATAAGATTCTGGCGAAACCGCTCACAGAAGCGATGCTGTCCGAAATAGAAGAAGCCGTATATACAGGAAGCCCGATCAAGCCGGATATTACGGTTGTGGATGGCAGTACACAGTTAGAACAGGGCAGAGATTACACTGTTTCCTATATGAAAAATACATCTGTCGGCACGGCAACCATGACGGTTAAAGGGAAAGGAAATTATGCCGGTACGGTGAAAGTACCCTTTACTATCCAACCGGTCAACATGGAAAATAATCCGCAGCTTCGTATCCGGGTAAGTGATATGGCATACACGGGAAAAGCAGTCAGACCGACGGTACAGGTATACATGGGCGAAAAGAAGCTGTCTGCCGGCTCTTATACGCTTTCTTATGCTGATAATACGGAAAAGGGAACCGCTGTAGTCACTGTCACCGGTAAGGGTAATTACACTGGAACAATATCGGCGAATTTTAGGATCGTTGATAAGGCAAAGCTGCTATCGTCTCTAAAGATTGATAAAATATCCGATGTAACATATACCGGCAGTGCGATCGAGCCGGAGGTACAAATTACGGACGGTGCCTATCATCTGATCAAAGGCGTAGATTTTGAGACAACCTATCGTAATCAGTATAATGCGGGTAAAGCAACGGTTACGATCACCGGAATCGGCGGTTATGCAGGCTGTAAAGATATAACCTACAAAATCAACAGGCGGGCAATCGCCAATAAGAATATTCTTGAGGAAGGGTTTGTGATAGAACAGCTTCCGGATGAAAACTATACCGGCTATGCATTGCAGCCTGACGTCGTTATAAATGACAGAGGTAAAATGCTTGAACTTGGCAAAGACTACAAACTTTCCTATAAGAAAAATACGAAGATCGGTACTGCGTCAATCATACTTAGCGGAATCGGTAATTACAGCGGCAGTATAAACACGATCACCTTCGGAATCACAGGCTGGGATTATAACAGTCTGCAGGCAGAAATTCCGGATCAGGTTTACACCGGCAAGGCGCTCAAACCGCAGGTGATCTTTGGGTATAATGGAACCCCGGTTGAATTGAAAGCGGGAACTGCCGTAAAGATTACATATGCCGACAATAAAAACGCAGGCACAGCTACCGCCGTGATCACCGGAAAAGGGGAGTTGAAGAACATGAACCCGATTACGATATCATTTGAGATTGAGCAGGAGGACATAACAGACGCGATAGTCGGCAAAGTTCCGAACCAGACGCTGAAAGGCATCGCGGTAAAACCGATTCCCAAAGTAAAAGTCGGCAGGAATTCACTGAAAGCAGGGCGCGATTTTACCGTCAGCTATCTGCGAAACGGTGTGAAGGGCGAAGCTGAAATGATCATCACAGGAATCGGAAATTATACAGGCAGTTGTCGGAAGACTTTTATTGTTCAATAAATGCAGTTATATATAAGTTCCTCATGCCGGAATATTAATTTAATGATATATTCGGTATGGGGAACTTTATTTGTTGATTCCCGCGCGTTGCATATGAATAAATATGCTTACAGAAGAAACGAAAAAACGTTTATACATATTTAAAAATGTTATTGACAATTTTTCTTTGTTTACTTATAATCTAACCAATAAAGGAGACATTCTCCAAAGTGAAATCTCATTTCCATTCGGAATGAAAGATCGGATATTTCCGGTTCCGGCGTATCAGCCAAGTTTCACTAAATTTAAGAATAATGGCTGCATACGAATGATTGCAGTATGTACAGTATATTTAGTATATATCTGTAATGATCATCAGACAGCCGGAAAGAGAGCATATGGGGAAAAAAGATATTGCAGACAGATCATTTTTTGCAGACAGAGAGCGGTTTGCGGAACTGATCAATCAACATCTTTATCAGGGAGAACAAATAGTCCTACCGTTGAACTTAGAGCGGAAAGAAATAAGGTATCCTTCGCTGACAAGCAGTGGAGGGGAGATGAGCAGAGATATTCTCATGGAAGACATGAGCAGAAGAATCCGTTATGGACTTGAAATAGAGACAGAATCCGATTATAGTATGCCGGAACGTGTCATGACTTATGATTCCTGTGAATATGAGCAGCAGATCAAAGAAATACATAGAGCTCATCTGGATAGGAAAGAGTATACAGGTTATCGCGAAAATAAAAGCAGGATGAAGAAAAGCGATTTTTTATATCCTACAGTGACCGTTGTACTTTATCTGGGTGAAGGGCATTGGAGAGGCCGAAAACGGCTTTCCGATCTGTTTCAGATCACAGATAGGGATAGAAATCTTTTAGAAAGAAATTTACAAGACTATGCATTCCCTTTGATAGAGGCAGACTTTGTAAATTATGAAGATTATAAGACAGACTTGAAAGATTTTTTTCAGGCCATGCAGTATCGGCAGGACAGAGCTAAACTGAGGCAAATGTTTCTTTCGGAGAATTTTGCAAATTTACGACCGGAGACAGAACAGGTAATAGCGGCACATCTGCAGGTAAAGCAGCTGATACAGAAAATGAGGAAGGAGGAACTGCCTATGTGCAGGGCGTTTAATGAATTGATGAAAGAAGAGCGACAAAATGGGAGGCAGGAAGGGAGGCGAGAAGGAAAAAGAGAAGAAAAAAGTTCTATAGTCCGCCGCATGATACAGGAAGGAATGGCTGAGGAGTTGATTATCAAAATAGCAGAATGTACTCGGGAGGAACTTGCAGTACTGACAGGAAGATGAATAAGGTGCCGAAGATAAGGTAAGGTATCGGCGCCATTATAAATGGATGCCAAACTCATCGTGGTATGATATAATAGGCTAAGAACTGACGGGTTACATTACAGGAAATGCGCTGCAGTCCTTGTATATCCGGCAAGCACAGTTTTACTATAACGAACTCACAGAAAGGCGGTAACACACATGAACCCTGTATATGAAAAATTATTAAAATGCTATGATTGTTACAAATCTAAAATTGATTTTGAACCTAAGGTTGCGGTAGTGCTTGGTTCCGGACTCGGTAACTTCGCCAGAACCGTAGATGTGAAGGCGGAGCTTCCCTACAGTGAGATTGAAGGTTTTCCGGTTTCTACGGTCCCGGGACATGCCGGCAAATTTATCTTCGGTTATATCAACGAGGTTCCAGTAGTTCTGATGCAGGGACGAGTTCACTATTATGAAGGCTATCCGATCACCGACGTGGTGCTGCCTACCCGTTTGATGAAAATGATGGGTGCGAAGATACTTTTCCTGACCAATGCTTCCGGCGGAATCAATCCTGTTTTTCATGCAGGAAGTCTGATGTTGATTCAGGATCATGTTTCCATTTATGCGCCGAATCCGCTGATCGGACCTAACATTGACGAACTGGGAACCAGATTTCCGGACATGTCTCATGTCTATGATGAAGATCTGCAGGAAATAATCAGGGGTACGGCGAAGGATAATGATATTGAATTGTTTGAGGGTGTTTATGCGCAGTTGACGGGTCCGTCATTTGAATCTCCTGCGGAAATTCAGCTGCTTCATAAGCTGGGAGTAAGTGCGGTAGGTATGAGTACGGTAGTGGAAGCGATCGCAGCGAACCATATGGGTATGAAGATCTGTGGTGTATCCTGTGTCAGCAATCTGGCGGCGGGAATGAACAGTGCACCGCTTACGCACGAGGAAGTACAGGAAGCAGCTAATGCGGTAGCGCCTAAGTTTGAGAAGCTTCTTGTAGAGTCGATCACAAAGTTCAAGGCATTTATTTCGTAAGGCTTGATTCAATATAGTGAATGCGGAGCTTTTTTGCAGATAACATAGCCAAGTTATATCTACTGAGTTTTAGGAAAGGTCATTATTTGATATGGAATGTATCAATGGGAAGAATGTTAAGACGACAGGAGTGACAGCTCAATTGACGCAAACGCTGATACAGGATCTGATTATGGCGGCAATAGCGGCAAGGAATAAATCGTACTCGCCTTATTCTCACTATCAGGTCGGTGCGGCATTGCTTGCCGGAGACGGGCAGATCATTACGGGCTGTAATATCGAGAATGCGGCATACGGACCTACGAACTGTGCCGAGCGGACGGCTTTTTTTAAGGCAGTCAGTGAGGGTATCAGAGAATTTTGTGCAATCGCAATTGTCGGCAGTCCTGAAGGCGATGAATTGACGCAATATGCCTATCCCTGCGGTGTATGTCGACAGGTGATGATGGAATTTTGTAATCCTGCAGATTTTCAGATTATTGTGGCAAAATCGAAGGAGGACTATTACATAATGACTTTGCGGGAACTTCTGCCGGAGGGATTCGGACCCAAGAACTTAGAATAAATTCCGAGGAAATATTTTTTATGTGCGCTGCTTTGCGGACTCGAAAACGGAGCTGTCTTGAATAAACTGAAAGGTGTGATTAAACATGAATTACAGATTCTATAATGCAAGAATTTTGACAATGATAAGTCCGGATATCCTTACGGGAGAACTCTGGGTGCAGAATGACAGAATTATATATGTGGGTGACGGAAGTGACACGGACTCTGTTTACAGAAAACTTAATTTGGAAAGCATCATATGGGACAGAGAGATTGACTGTGAGGGCAACCTTCTGTTGCCCGGATTTAAGAATGCCCACACTCATTCCGGCATGACACTGCTTCGCTCTTATGCGGATGATCTTCCGTTGCATGATTGGCTTACGAAACAGGTATTTCCGATCGAAGCGAAGATGGACGGAGAGATGATCTATCATTTGACGAAGCTGGCGATTCTGGAGTATCTGACAAGCGGTATCACGGCGATTTTCGATATGTATCTGAATCCCGACACGACGGCGCAGGCGTGCGTGGATATGGGAATGCGCTGCGTGCAGGTGAGCGGCATGAGCGGGCAGGATCATTTTGAGGAATCTCTTAAGAAAACGGAACAGTCCTATCAGAAATTCAATCATGACGATCCCCTGCTCAGCTATTTTATCGGTTTTCATGCGGAATATACTTGTTCCAGGGAACTATTGGAAAGTGTTGCAAAATTGGCACACAAGTATCAGGCGCCGGTCTATACTCATCTGGCGGAGACGAAGTCCGAGGTGGACGGCTGTATGGAACGTCACGGCATGACACCCACGCAGCTGTTTGATTCTCTGGGTATCTTCGATTATGGCGGCGGCGGATATCATTGTGTCTGGATGAACGACGAGGATATGGAGATTTTCCGCAAACGGAATTTGAGTGTCGTTACGAATCCGGGGTCTAACACAAAACTTGCCAGCGGAATCGCACCGATTTCGGATTATCTGGCTAAGGGAATCAACGTGGCGATCGGCACGGACGGTCCGGCCAGCAATAACTGTCTGGATATGTTCCGGGAGATGTTCTTGGTGACAGGGCTTGCCAAGCTGCGGGAGCAGGATGCAGCTGCGGTAGATGCGTGGGAAGTATTAAAGATGGCGACGGTCAACGGTTCCAAGGCAATGAATCTGCCGGATACGGATGTGCTGGCAGAAGGAAAACTGGCTGACATTATCATGATAGACTTACATCAGCCTAACATGCAGCCCATTAATAATATTCCTAAGAATCTCGTCTACAGCGGCAGCAAGCAGAATGTAAAGATGACGATGATTCAGGGTAAGATTCTCTATGAAAACGGGAAATTCTCTGACGCGTATGACGTGGATGAAATCTATAGAAAGGCAAATGAGATCATAGACAGTCTCAGATAAATACATTAACCAACATGGAGTATATAGTGCTTGCCGGTGCGATTGTGCTGCTGATTGCACTGATTATGGGAAGTGAGTATGTAAGCAGCAGAAAGTTCCGGAAGAATTATCTGGAGAAGATCTATCAGAGTTATGGAACGGTCTCTGATAGGGTGTATAAAGAAGGAGAGATGGAACATATCAGGATGTACTATCTCAAACATCTCTCGGAGCAGGTGATAGACGACATTACATGGAATGATCTGAATATGGATCATATTTATCGCAAGATCAATGTATCCTGCAGTGCGGCGGGAGATGAGTATCTCTATTACAGACTGCGCACACCGATCTATGATGAGGCGCAGATGCAGCATGAGGAATCGCAGATCAGTTTTTTTATGGAACACGAAGAGGAGCGGCATAAAGCGCAGCGCGCACTTCTTAGTCTGGGCAGAATGGGTAAATACTCGATCTACGAATATCTGGAGAATTTGGATACGCTGGGTGAACGCAGGAACATGAAATATGCGTTGAGCAATCTGCTTCTTGCTGTCAGTGTGGGGATTATGTTTCTGTCACTTCCGGTCGGTATTGTTGCGCTGATGGCAGTACTTTGCCATAATTTTGTCGGGTATTTCAAAGAATACAAGCAGATCGAGCCATATATCACCAGTTTCCGGTATATCAGCAGGTTACTGGATAGCGCGGATCAAATGGGACGGACAAAGATAGATGGAATGGAACGGGAGCAGGAGCGTCTGCGGGAGTGCCATAAGCAGATGAGGGGATTTATCAGGAATGCCTATCTGATCGTTTTTACAGACAAGGGAAACGGTAATCCATTGGGAGTCGTACTGGACTATGTGCGGATGATCTTCTATCTGGATCTGATACAGTTCAACAATGCACTCCGTGCCGTGCGGGGGCATCTGACGGAGATTGACGAAATGATCACGATGATGGGACAGATCGAGACAGCCATCGTGATCGGATCGTACAGAAGCAGTCTGCAGGGAGAATATTGTATTCCTACGATACACTATGGACAACATGCGGACAGGCATATGGAGATAGAGCAGCTCTATCATCCGCTTCTGGCTGATCCGGTTAAAAATTCTATCACCGTATCCGGAGGAGTGCTTCTGACCGGTTCTAATGCTTCGGGTAAGTCCACTTTTCTGCGGGCAGTGGCTGTGAACGCGATATTGGCGCAGACGATCCATACCTGTTTGGCTAAACGGTACGAAGCGCCGATTTTGCGAATTTATTCCTCCATGGCATTGAAAGATGATCTGGTCGGCGGGCAGAGCTATTATATGGTAGAGATCAGATCCATTAAGCGTATTATGGATCAGGTTAAACTGGCGGAGGCGGAGCAGTGTTATGTACTCTGTTTTGTGGATGAGGTGCTGCGGGGAACCAATACAGTAGAGCGGATTGCCGCTTCCACGCAGATTATGAAGATGCTGGCAGCGGATCATGCTCTGTGTTTTGCGGCGACACATGATGTGGAACTGACGAAGTTGTTGGAACAGGAGTATGACAATTATCATTTTGAAGAGCGTATTGAGGAGAATGATATTTTCTTCCCTTATAAACTGATGAAAGGACCTGCCACTACAAGAAATGCGATTGCACTTCTTAAGATGCTCGAATATGATGAACAGATTACGACAGAGGCAGAGGCTATGGCGGAGAGATTCCTGACAAGCGGGAACTGGCAGACGGGAGAAGAAAAAAACTGATTTCAGAAAAAGAGCGTGGGCTTAAGGAAAGGCTGAATGCATGAAAGTGACAATTTACACGGATGGTGCGGCGCGCGGAAATCCGGAAGGACCGGGCGGCTATGGTACTGTTTTGCAATATATTGATGGCAGAGGAACGCTGCACGAGCGGGAATATTCCGCAGGATATAAGAAAACGACAAACAATCGAATGGAACTGATGGCGGTGATCGTAGGGCTGGAGGCTTTGACGAAACCTTGTGATGTTCTTCTGATATCGGATTCCAAATATGTAACGGATGCCTTTAATCAACATTGGATCGACGGATGGATCAAGAAGAATTGGAAGACTGCCGGTAATAAGCCGGTTAAGAATATTGATCTGTGGGAGAGGCTTCTACGGGCAAAGGAGCCCCACCAGGTGACTTTCCAGTGGGTCAAAGGGCATGACGGTCATCCGGAGAATGAACGTTGTGATAAACTGGCCACAACGGCAGCAGATGGCACAGACTTACTTGACGATACATTCTAGTTGGTGGTATTATTAACTTCGAAGGAATTTACTTCAAGGAAGGATGAGGACAGATGACAAATTTAATTTTATTTGTAAACGCATTTTTATCTTATCTTTTAGTTTTTGTATTGATCGTTGCGCTTGTCATTGTGGCGTGTATAATCGGCGTGAAGTGCTGGAAGAGTAAGGATGCCAAAGAAGCTGTGTCTGCTGACTCAGAGCAGGCAGGAACGGTTGGCGGAAATACGACGGTTTAGGAACGTAATAAGCAGAGTGGAGAAGGGTGTTCATAATCAGAACACCTTTTTACTGTTTCTGCTTTGACATGGAGATAGATTGAAAAATCAAAGATTTTTCAATCGCAAATTTGTGCCGACGCTGTTAGCGTCTTGGCTTACAAATTCGCAGGTTGTGAGAAAGGCATGGGTATTGGATGAAAAGATATACGACAATACTTTGGGATTTGGATCAGACACTTTTAAATTTTGATCTTTCCATGGATTACGCCATACGGGCGGTATTCGCTCAGTTCGGGTTGGAAATCAACGATGGGATCGTGGCGCGGTATGATGTCATCAACAGAGGGTACTGGAACAGACTGGAACAGGGCGAGATCACGAAGGATGAGCTGATCGTGGGCAGATTTCGGACCCTTTTTGATGAGCTGGGAATTGACGGGGTGGCACCGGAAGATGTGCAGGAGGTTTACCAGAAAGAGCTGGGAAGCGTTTTTTTCTATATGGATGGGGCAAAGGAGCTGGTCACGCAGCTTAGAACAGCAGGGTACAGACAGTATGTGGTTACCAACGGTGTCAATGCGACGCAGGCGAATAAGATGAAGCTGTCCGGATTAAATCAGATCATGGACGGCGTTTTTGTGTCCGAGCTGATGGGATATCCTAAGCCGAGAAAGGAATACTTCGATGCCTGTTTTGCACTATTGCCGGATGTGAAGCGGGAAGAATGCATTCTGGTAGGGGATTCACTGACCAGTGACATGCGTGGAGCCGATAACGCAGGGATTGCAGCTTGTTGGTTTAACCCAGAGGGTAAAGCAAAGGACGTGGATGTGCACACGGACTATGAGATACATCGGCTGTCCGAATTGCTGCCGATACTCGGATGGGAGTGTGAGTGATGCCGAAGTCACCGAATCAGAAACTGAAATTATTATATCTGGTCAAAATACTGACGGAGCAGACCGATGAAGAACATTGCCTGAGCGCGCAGGCGTTGATCGATGCCTTGGGGACTTACGGTATTAGGGCAGAGCGTAAGAGTATCTATGACGATATTGCACAACTGATTGATTTCGGATATGATATTGTGTTAGTCAAGGCGAAGGCCGGCGGCGGATATTATCTGTCGGGAAGGGATTTTGAACTGGCAGAACTAAAGCTTCTGGTGGAGACTGTACAGGCTTCCAGATTCCTGACACAGAAGAAATCCAGGGAATTGATCTCTAAGATCGAGAAGCTTGCCTCGAAAGCGGAGGCCGGGCAGCTGCAGAGACAGGTTTATGTAGCCAATCGTATCAAAACGGCCAATGAGAGTATTTATTACATAGTGGATGATATCCATCGGGCGGTCCAGAATAATGAGCAGATCACTTTTCAGTATTTGGAATGGAATCTGGAGAAAGAGCTTGTACCCCGCAAGGACGGCAAGAATTATCGGGTGAGTCCGTGGGCGCTGACGTGTAAGGATGAGAATTATTATATGATTGCACATGACAGTGAAAGCGATTCGATTAAGCATTTCCGTGTGGATAAGATGGGGCAGATCAAAGTTCTGACGGGTGTGCCGCGGGAGGGTGCGGAACTGTTTGAGCGTTTCGACATTGCCGCATATGCGAATAAGACTTTCGGTATGTTCGGCGGCAGGGAAGAAGTCGTTACGCTTATTTTTGAAAATCGGTTCATCGGAGTTGTTTTGGACCGTTTCGGGAAAGAAGTACCCATTCGCAAACGGGATGACGAACACTTCTCGGTAAGAGTGCAGGTGGCGCTAAGCGGACAGTTCTACGGCTGGCTGACAGGACTGGGCGTGGGTGCGCAGATCATTGCCCCGGCCGGAGTCCTGGAGGATTACAAAGACTACCTAAACGGAGTTTATATGCAATATACACGTAAGCAATGAGCAGTGCCACGAAGTAAACAGACAAAATGGCAGCTCGCTGACAATTTTGTCTGCTTACGGAGTGATAGGGCGAAGCCCGTGAGCGAGATGAAGCGAAGCGGAATCGAGCGTGCACTGCGGAGTAGAATTCCCCAGCGCGATACAGCAACACAGAAAGGAAAAAAGACATGAGTATACAATTTGCAGACCGTATGAAAGACTATGAGGCGGGCATATTTCAGGTTTTGAATGACAAGAAAGCGGAGGCGGAAAAACAGGGAAAAAAAATCTATAACCTTTCCGTAGGTACACCGGATTTTCCGCCCGCGGAGCATGTGATGCAGGCGGTGATCGAGGCGGCGAAGAAACCGGAGAATTATAAGTATGCGCTGATCGACATACCGGAACTGATTGAGGCCGTTCAGAAGCGGTATCAGGAGCGTTATGATGTGAATCTTGAGAAGGATGAGATCATGTCAGTGTATGGTTCTCAGGAGGGAATCTCTCATATCTGTCTGACTCTCTGTAATGCAGGAGATGTGGTGCTGGTGCCGAATCCGGGCTATCCTATTTTCGGGATCGGGCCGTCTCTAGCAGGGGCGGAAGTGGTGACTTATGACCTGACGGAAGAGAACCATTATCTGCCTGACTTGGAGGGCATGGATGAGAAACTGCTTGCACGTGCCAAATGCATGATTGTTTCCTATCCGCTAAATCCGGTATGTAAGACAGCGCCGGATACATTCTATGAGAAATTAATCCCATGGGCAATTGCGCATAATATTGTCATTATTCATGATAATGCTTATTCCGATATTATCTATGACGGCAGGGTTGGTAAATCGATTCTGCGGATTCCCGAAGCGAAGAAAATTGCGGTGGAATTTTATTCTCTTTCCAAGTCTTATAACTATACCGGAGCCAGAATGAGCTTTTTAACAGGGAATAGAGAGATCGTGGCTAATTTTAAACGACTTCGGTCCCAGATTGATTATGGTACGTATCTGCCGGTACAGTACGGTGCGGTGGCTGCGCTCACGGGATCGGATGCCATGGTGAAGGAACAGTGCATGGAATATCAGCGGCGCAGGGATGCTCTATGCGGAGGCCTGCGAAAGATCGGGTGGCATATGGAAGACAGTGAAGGCACAATGTTTGCATGGGCAAAGATTCCGGATGGCTATACGGATGACGTGGATTTTGTCATGGAATTGGTGGAGAAGACGGGGGTGCTGTGTACACCGGGAAGCAGCTTCGGATCGCTGGGCAGCGGACATGTACGGTTTGCCCTGACGATGCCTGTGGAGACGATTCAGGAGGCAGTCGAGGCGATTGCGGGTTCCGGCATGATAAAGGTTTCCAAAAGTCAATAGATTTTTAATAAAAAATGGATATCGTGTAAAGTTTGGGATATGTCACAAAAAGGCATATCCCTTTTTGGTGGTTTTTAATCATAAGAGTCATTGACATAAGATGCTTCTTATCTTATACTTAATCTAAACCACAAAATATAGTGATTTTATGTTAACCGTCACTATATTTTGTAGATTTTTTTGTAAGATGCAATCTGAGAAATACGGCAATACCATTTATACGAAACACCACGGAGGGGAAATGAATGAGCAGTAAGTTTGGGTCGGACAATGCAGTTGACGAGAATTTCGGACTGGAATATAAACCGGACAAGGTCGTAAAAGTAATCAAGAAAGACGGCAGTCTGGAAAATTTCAATGTCCAGAAGGTAATCGATGCCGTAGGCAAGAGCGCATATCGTGCCCTGACGAAGTTCACGGATGAAGAGAAACGTCATATATGCCAGACAGTGATAGATAAGGTAAATGAGCTGGGTGAACAGGAGATTCCGATTCAAATCATGCACAATATAGTAGAGAGTGCACTGGAGGATGTCAAGCCGATCGTTGCCAAGAGCTATCGGGATTATCGTAATTACAAACAGGATTTCGTGCGGATGATGGACGATGTATATAAGAAGAGTCAGTCCATCATGTATATCGGGGATAAAGAGAATGCTAATACGGACAGCGCTTTGGTATCCACGAAGAGAAGCCTGATCTTTAATCAGTTTAATAAAGAATTATATCAGAAGTTTTTCATGACTACGGAAGAGATTCAGGCGTGTCGTGACGGTTATCTGTATGTCCATGATATGTCGGCCAGAAGAGATACGATGAACTGCTGTCTTTTTAATGTGGCGGAGGTCTTAAGCGGCGGATTTGAGATGGGTAATATCTGGTATAACGAGCCGAAGACTCTGGATGTGGCATTCGACGTGATCGGCGATATTGTACTTAGCGCTGCCAGTCAGCAGTACGGCGGATTTACCGTACCGGAGGTGGATAAGATCTTAGAGCCCTATGCGGAGAAGTCTTATAAACGTAATGTGGAGAAATATACGAAGCTGGGAGTGGACGGAGAAACTGCCGAGGCACAGGCATTGGCGGATGTCAAGAAGGAGTTTGAGCAGGGCTTCCAAGGATGGGAGTACAAGTTTAATACGGTAGCCAGCAGCCGCGGAGATTATCCTTTTATCACCGTAACGGCAGGGATAGGTACCGGAAGATTTGCGAAGCTGGCTACCATCACTATGCTCAATGTGCGCCGGAAAGGACAGGGCAAGAAAGAATGTAAGAAACCGGTACTTTTTCCGAAGATCGTATTCTTATATGACGAGAATCTGCACGGACCGGGCAAGGAACTGGAAGACGTGTTTGAGGCAGGTGTAGAGTGCTCTGCCAAGACAATGTATCCGGATTGGCTGAGCCTGACCGGCAAAGGATATATTGCCAGCATGTATAAACAGTACGGCAAGGTAATTTCCCCTATGGGCTGTCGCGCGTTCCTGTCTCCGTGGTATGAGAGGGGCGGCATGCATCCGGCGGACGAGTCGGATTATCCTGTATTTGTAGGTAGATTTAATATAGGCGTTGTTTCGCTGCATCTGCCTATGATTCTGGCGAAATCCCGTCAGGAGAACAAAGATTTTTATGAGGTGCTGGATTATTATCTGAATCTGATCAGACAGCTTCATATCAGAACTTATGCGTATCTGGGGGAAATGCGTGCTTCCACGAATCCGCTTGCTTACTGTGAGGGCGGATTCTTAGGCGGACATTTGCAGCTTCACGATAAGATCAAACCGATCTTGAAGACGGCAACTGCCAGTTTCGGCATAACTGCCTTTAACGAACTACAGGAGTTATATAACGGCAAATCTCTTGTTGAAGACGGAAGCTTTGCGCTTGAGGTGTTGGAACATATTAATAATAAAATTACGGAATATAAAGAGGAAGACGGCAACCTCTATGCGATCTACGGTACACCGGCCGAGAATCTGTGCGGTTTACAGGTGAAGCAGTTTCGGGCGAAATACGGCATTATTGAAGGTGTGTCTGATAAAGAATACGTATCCAACAGCTTCCATTGCCATGTGACGGAGGACATTACCCCGATAGAGAAGCAGGATCTGGAATACCGCTTCTGGGAACTGGCTAACGGCGGCAAAATACAATATGTGAAATATCCTATTGATTATAACATGGATGCGATCAAGACATTGATTCGCCGTGCCATGGAGATGGGGTTCTATGAGGGTGTCAATTTATCATTAGCCTACTGCGACGACTGCGGACACCAGGAACTTGAGATGGATGTGTGCCCTGTGTGCGGCAGCCGCAATCTGACTAAAATCGATCGCATGAACGGTTATCTGGCGTATTCCCGTGTGCACGGAGATACCAGATTAAGTGATGCGAAGATGGCAGAGATCGCAGAAAGGAAAAGTATGTAATGAGATATCACAATATAACTAAAGATGATATGTTAAATGGGGACGGTCTGCGCGTGGTGCTCTGGGTTGCCGGCTGTACGCATTGTTGTAAGGAGTGCCATAATCCCATAACATGGGACCCTGACGGCGGCATTTTGTTTGATGAAAAAGCAAAGAAAGAAATTTTCGATCAACTGGAGAAACCATATATCAGCGGTATTACTTTTTCGGGTGGAGATCCGCTGCATTCGGCAAACCGGTTGGACGTAAGGGAACTGATGGAAGAAATCAGGCAGAAGTATCCGAATAAAACGATCTGGCTTTATACGGGAGACACATGGGAGGAGGTTTTACACTATCCCATGATGAAATATATAGATGTTCTGGTGGACGGAGAGTTTAAGATTGACTTGAAAGATACCAAATTGCGTTGGAAAGGAAGCAGCAATCAACGGGTGATTGACGTACAGGAGAGCCTGCGGCAGACGGATCCTGCGACTCCGGTACTGCATTGTGTTGACTAATTGCGGAGAGAGGAACAGAGATTGGAAACGATCAAGATAAAATATTTTACGGATAAGATAGAAAAACTGACTTACATTGACGGTAAATCCGACTGGATCGATTTGCGCGCGGCGGAGGATGTGGAGCTGAAAGCAGGCGAGTTTAAACTGATTCCGTTAGGGATTGCCATGGAATTGCCGGCAGGGTATGAGGCTCATGTGGTGCCCAGAAGTTCTACATTCAAGAATTTCGGCATTATACAGACGAATCACCAGGGCGTGATAGACGGCTCATACTGCGGTGATAATGACCAGTGGTTTATGCCGGTATATGCAGTGCGGGATACGCAGATTCATGTAAATGACAGGATATGCCAGTTTCGTATTATGGAAAATCAGCCGAAGATTGTTTTCGATGAAGTTGCGCATCTGAATCATGATGACCGCGGCGGACACGGCAGCACAGGTAAGCAATAATCTTGTTAAAAATACTGATATGATGCATAAGAGAACTCCTTCCAAGACATACTATGGAAAACGATGGTACAGTCTTGGAAGGAGTTTTTAACAGTGCAGAAAAGAGAAGAAAACCAGAATAGTAAAATGACTACATCCCTGCAGCAGACTATGACTTATATGAACGAGCACATGGCGCCGGATACCAGCTTTGACATTGTGTATCGTGTCATAGAGGTAGGCGGAAGACAGGCTTGCATCTACTTTATAGACGGATTCTGTAAAGATGAATTGATGATGAAGATTCTGCAGTATTTCATTGATCTGAAACCGGCGGATATGCCTGAGAATGTTCATGAGATGGCGAAGAAGGCAACGCCGTATGTGGAAGTAGATTTAAAAGATGCGTGGAGCGATATTCTCTACAGTATTTTATCCGGTGTGTTTGCACTCTTTATTGACGGTTATGACAGATGTATTCTGATTGATTCCAGAACTTATCCGGCAAGAGGTGTGGAAGAACCCGATAAGGATAAAACACTGCGGGGGTCTAAGGATGGTTTCGTGGAGACAATAGTCTTTAACACGGCGCTGATCAGGCGGCGGATTCGGAGCACGGAGCTTCGCATGGAGATGTTAAATGCCGGTCAAAGCTCTCGCACGGATATTGTACTGTGCTATATGGATAACAGGGTGGATCACGGATTTCTTGATAAGGTGAAGAGAAGGATCGAGGAGATACAGGTGGATGCCCTGACAATGAATCAGGAGAGTCTGGCGGAATGTCTCTATCAGCGTAAGTGGTTTAATCCTTTTCCTAAATTTAAGTTCACGGAACGGCCGGACGTGGCGGCAGCGCAGGTACTGGAAGGGGATATCGTGATTCTGGTGGATAATTCGCCCTCCGCCATGATCGTGCCCACATCCATTTTTGATATTGTGGAAGAAGCGGACGACTACTATTTCCCGCCCGTCACGGGAACATACCTACGGTTGTCCAGATTCGTCATCTCCATACTGACTTATATCATGACCCCCACATTCCTGCTTCTCATGATGAATCCGGAGTGGATACCGGAATCCTTTCAGTTTATCATGCTGCAGGAGGATCCGAATATTCCGCTGATCGCGCAATTCCTCATATTGGAACTGGCGATAGACGGATTGAAGCTGGCGGCTGTCAATACGCCCAATATGCTCAGTACGCCTCTTAGCGTGATGGCGGCGCTGGTGCTTGGTGAATTCTCGGTTAACAGCGGGTGGTTCAACTCGGAAGTTATGCTCTATATGGCCTTTGTGGCGATTGCAAATTACACCCAGCAGAATTATGAACTGGGGTATGCTTTGAAATTCATGCGGATCATTAACTTGATCCTGACAGCGATATTCGGATTATATGGGTATATTGCGGCAGTTCTGATCTTCATATTCTCGGTTGTCTGCAATAAGACACTTTCGGATAAAAGTTATATTTATCCGTTGCTGCCGTTCAATCCCAGACAGCTTGCGAAGAGACTGTTACGTCTGCGGCTGCCGGAGGCAAAGAAGTAGTAGGAAGAATTTTTTTGAGATGGGATTTTAAGCTAAAAATAGCTTAAAATAATCTATGAATTAGCTAAAAAATACTCTAATAATTTGTGCATAGTTAATAAAAAAGAAAAATTATTTTTGTTCTACTTGTTATTTTTATAATGCAATAGTAGAATACAAACATACAGATGACGAAATTATTATTAGGCAACTTGAAGATGGCAGATAAAAAATTAAGTTAAAATTATTTAATTATTGAGCGAAATTAACTTTATGGTTTAAGGCAGACTGTGTTGAAAAACAAGAGCGGGGAGGATATGATATGGGATATGAAATACATGCTGACAAGGGGTGGGTCAATCGAGGGAATCTTTATCGGCTAAAGGAGCTTATGAAGAGGGCGGAAAGCGGAGACAGGATGACATTGGCATTCTTAGGCGGATCGATCACGCAGGGAGCGGTATCTACCCGGCACACAAATTGTTATGCCTATCTTGTATATGAATGGTTTGTGAGAAGGTTTCCGAAGACTGCATTTACTTACATTAATGCTGGGATTGGCGGGACGACTTCGCAATTTGGTGTGTCCAGAGTAGATGAGGATGTGCTGTTATACAAACCTGATTTTGTAATCATAGAGTTTTCGGTCAATGATGATAACAATGATTTCTATCAGGAGACATATGAAGGGCTCGTACGCAAGGTATACGGCAGCGCTTATGAGCCCGCAGTTCTGCTGGTACATAATATTTTCTATGATACAGGTGTCAGTGCGGAAGAGAAACATCGGGTCATCGGCGCTCACTATGGGTTGCCGAGTGTCAGCATGAAGACTACCATATATCCGGAAGTAGATTCGGGTGTTATTCCCAATCGCGAAATCACGCCGGACGATCTGCATCCGAATGCCAACGGACATGAGCTGGTCACGGAGGTGATTACGGATTGCTTGGATCGGATCTATATGTGCAGATGGGAAGAGGAAGAGAAACCCATGGACATGCCGGAACCTGTGACAGCTAATGCGTATGCGCAGGCGAAACGGTATCAGAATCACAACAGCAGCCCAGTATGCAATGGCTTTACGGTGGATAATACATTAAAGAAATATGTGAGCGACGCGTTCCGATGTGGATGGACGGCATCAGAAAAAGGCGCTTCCATTATATTTGATGTGAAGGGAACCGAGATTGCAGTGCAGTACCGCAAATCGGTAAATAAGCCCGCACCTGTTGCGGTTGCGATAGTTGATGGGGATGACGCACACGCAGTCAATCTGGATGCTAATTTTGATGAGGATTGGGGTGACTGTCTGCATATTGATACGGTGGCGTACCATATCAAACCGGGTGTACATAAGGTGGAGATCAGACTGACGGAAACACATGAAAATGACGCAGTGCCGTTTTATCTGGTATCGGTGATAGTGGCTTAACTTGATCTGGGGAAATATAATTATAAATACGTAAAATCAGATTCAGGAGAGGAGAACTGTATGAATGTTCAGAGATGATTTTGTGTGGGGCGTTGCCAGCAGCGCTTACCAGATAGAGGGAAGAGATCTGCAGGATGGGGCCGGTAAAATGATCTGGGATACGTTTACCGAGGAAGGACGTATCATGGATGGCAAGGATGCATACGTTGCCTGTGATCATATGCACCGGTATCGGGAAGACTATCGGCTCATGCGCCTATTGGGCGTGAAGGCTTATCGTTTTTCTGTCAGTTGGAGCAGGATTATGCCGGAAGGGACAGGCAGAGTTAACGAGAAGGCTGTCGCGTTATATAGAGATATGATTGCAGCCATGAGAGAAAACGGTATTACGCCGTATCTGACGATGTATCACTGGGAACTTCCGCAGGCACTGCAGGATCGCGGCGGCTGGCTGAATGAAGAGATGATTGGATGGTTCGGTGATTATGCGAGAGTGGTTGCAGAGAACTTTTCCGATGTTTGTGAATATTTTATCACATTGAATGAGCCGGAATGCTTCGTCGGATTGGGACACTTAAGCGGCATTCATGCTCCCGGAAAGAAACTGGGTTACCGGGAAACTTTTCAGGTTGCGCACAATGCACTGCGGGCGCACGGACAGGCGGTTATCAATCTCAGGAAGTATGCGAAGCAGAAGATTAAGATCGGTTATGCGCCAACCTGCGGCATGGCATATCCGGCGAGCAGTAAGCCGGAAGATATCGAGGCAGCAAGGAAAGTGCTGTTTTCGTTCTATAATCCGATGGATAACTGGACTTGGAATGTGGCATGGTTTAATGATCCCGTGTTCTTGGGAAAATACCCGCAGCACGGTTTGGAACAGTTTGGAGAATACCTTCCCGATATTACCGAGGAGGATATGGCACTGATCGCGCAGCCTCTTGATTTCATGGGACAGAATATATACAACGGTTATATGGTGCGCGCAGGTGCAGACGGTGAGCCGGAATTTGTAGAAAGACCGGCGGGCTTCTCTAAGACAGCGGCAGGATGGCCTGTGACACCGGAATGTCTGTACTGGGGCGTGAAATTCCTGTATGAAAGGTATCGTATGCCCTTGTATATTACGGAGAACGGCATGTCCTGTCATGATATCGTGTCTCTTGACGGACAGGTGCATGATCCTAACAGGATCACTTTCTTAGATCAATATCTGTCGGCACTGCAGCGTGCAAGCGACGATGGTGCAGATGTAAGGGGATATTTCCTGTGGACGTTTTTAGATAATTTTGAGTGGGATAAGGGCTATACGGAACGGTTCGGGCTCGTATATGTAGATTTTGCGACACAGAAGCGCATCGTGAAAGATTCCGCTTACTGGTATCAGAAAGTTATGGAGGAAAATGGTAAAATGTTATCGATCAATCAACCTGCAAAACCGATTCTCTTTTTAAATCCTGTTTTCAAACAGATGATTTGGGGAGGAGACCGTCTTGGAAAAGACTGGCTCTATGAGATTCCCGGCAGCGATACCGGTGAATGTTGGGCTGTCAGTGCTCATCCGAACGGAGACTGCACGATCAGAGAAGGTATCTATGAAGGACAGACGCTTTCTACACTTTGGGAGAAGTATCCGGAACTGTTTGGGAATACCGGATTGGACCGTTTCCCGTTACTTGTTAAGATCATAGATGCGAAAGAAGACCTGAGCATTCAGGTGCATCCCGATGATGCGTATGCTAAGATACATGAAAATGGTTCTCTTGGTAAGACCGAGTGCTGGTATGTGCTGGATTGTGATGAAGATTCCAGTCTTGTAATCGGACACAATGCAGGCAGTAAGGAAGAGCTCACCGATATGATACATAATGGCAAGTGGGGTGAGCTGATCAGAGAGATTCCTGTGAAAAAAGGTGACTTTATACAGATTGATCCGGGAACCGTGCATGCGATCAAAGGCGGATTGATGATTCTGGAGACACAGCAGAACAGTGATATTACTTACCGTGTGTATGATTACGGACGACTGATGGGTGGTAAGCCGAGAGAGCTGCATATCGACAAGAGCATCGATGTGATTACCGTACCGGCTAAATCTGTGGCGGCAAGTATCATGAAGGTGGACGGTCTGCCGGTTAATCAGATGAATCTGTTGATTTCCTGTGATTATTATAAGGTGTGGAAACTTGATGTGACAAAACCTGTCACGATTGATCAGGAATATCCGTTCCTGATTATGAGCGTGATTGAGGGTGACGGGCTGATTAACGGACAGATGATACGCAAAGGAGATCACTTTATTCTGCCAAACGAATACGGAGAGGTAAAATTACAAGGCAACATGAAGTTGATTGCGTCAACAATATAATGAATGCTATCGCGGAGAAGTGCGCTGTTTATGTATATCGGTTGACTTTTGTTTGTGGGATTGATATTATAATTAATATATAAAATCGTTATACATACGCAGGGGATGAGCGCTATGGAGAAAAGTATCAGTCTTGACATTGCCGCACTTATTTTGTTGATTATACTGTTACTTTCATGTATTTTACGCAAAATGACGAGTGATTTATCCAATCGCATATTTCTTATTATTATATTGTGCGCAATCGCGTCGACGGTGTTCGATATTATAGCGGTAGCGCTTGATAATGTGCACAGTGATCAGACCTCCTTGCTTTATGCGGTAAATGCAGGGTATCTGTATATGCATTTTCTGAGTGCACCGATGCACCTGATCTTTGTAATCAGTCTGACTGATACTTGGCATAAACTGCGCAAAAATCACGTTATGCAGTTTATGCTTATTCTGCCGCTTTTTGTTATGCTGGTCGCCTTCGTTGCGAACGCCGGCAACCAGCTTGTCTTTTCAGTGGAAAACGGTTATACAAGAGGTCCGCTGTTTGGCATAATGTATGTGGCGACTGTTCTGTATATCTTTTTTGACATTCTCTATATTATCCGTTACAGAAAACTATTTAATTTTGCGAAGATTTTGACGATCAGTGCAGTCATCCCCATAGGAATGGCTGCTATGTTGATACAGCTGCTTATACCGACGGCGCTGGTGGAGATGTTTGCCGGCGCGATCAGCATGCTGATTATCAGTATCGGTATCCAGAGACCCGAGGATTATATCGATTCTTTTACTTTACTCATGAAATACAGTGCTTATGTGAATGACATGAAACGTACTTTTTATAACGAAAAGCACGTGAAAATCGTTATGCTCAATATTGGTAATTTCCGGACGATCCAGTCGATGATAGGATTTGATTCTGCTACGCAGGTGCTTAAGGATGTGGCGGACAAGATTCGGGAAGTCAACAGAAAGCAGCATGGATACGCGGATCTGTATTATCTTGATAACGGCAGATTCAGGATGGTATTCTATGATAAAAATATCAATAACGCGGAATCCGTGGCAGATGTATTGAATCAGGAATTGAAAGAAAAGAGAAGTTTTTACGGACTGGATATTAACCTGACCCCCTTTATTGTTCTGGCGAGCTGTCCGGAGGAGATTACGGACTTTAAGATGCTCATGACGTTCGGCGCCGATTTTCATGAGAAGAATCATTACACGGGACAAATTATGAAGGCAGGAGAGCTGTATGATAAGAATCAGCTCTCCATTCAGAATAATATTGACATGATTATAGACCGGGCACTTGAAGAAGGGAGTTTTCAGGTATACTATCAGCCGATTTACTCTATTCCTCATGGCAAATTTGTCTCTGCCGAGGCGTTGATCCGCCTGTTTGATTCTCAGTATGGGTTTATATCTCCTGAGTTTTTGATTACTGCGGCAGAGAGAAGCGGTGCGATTCACAGAATCGGAGAGTATGTTTTTGAGCAGGTATGTCAGTTTATCGCAAGCGATGAATTCAGGCGGCTGGGCCTGGACTATATTGAGGTAAATCTGTCGGTGGCACAGTGTATGAACAGTGATCTCCCGGAGACATTACTTGCGATCATGAAAAAATATAATGTTTCTTCGGATAGGATCAATCTGGAGATCACGGAGACGGCTGCAGCTTATGCACAGAATGTTCTGACAGAAAATCTTGAGAGACTCACGGAAGCCGGAATCAGCTTTTCTCTGGATGATTACGGAACAGGATATTCTAATATGAAGCGCGTGATTCAGATGCCGCTTAAGATCATTAAGCTGGATAAATCTTTCGTGGATGAAAACAATAATCCGAAGATGTGGATCTTCTTGGAAAATACAGTCAGGATGATAAAGGACATGAATATGGAAATCGTTGTGGAAGGTGTTGAAACGCAGGAGATGCTTGATGCTTTTTCGAGACTGCAATGCGATTTTATCCAGGGTTATTTCTTTTCGAAACCGATTCCGAGAAAAGATTTTGTAGCGTTTATTGCGCAGGCAAACAGCGCTTCCTGAAGCATAATAGTATGTAGAAAAATAAACAGCCCCAAAGTGGCAGACTGCTTTGGAGCTGTTTTTCAAATAGTTGTTGACTGATATAAATATTATATGTTAATCGAAAATAGATGAGAGAAAGGCGAAGGTAACAGTATGGAGAAAAGATTTGTTTATGACGAGGACGTCGCACTTGTAGAAACAGGGTGCGGAAAGGTTCGGGGCTATTTTTATGATGATGTGTACATTTTTAAAGGAATCCCATATGCGAAGGCACAACGCTTTCACGCGCCGGAGCCGATCGACTCTTGGGAAGGTATATTTGAAGCTACAAGTTACGGTTATGTATGCCCGCTGCTAAATCTGCCGAAGCCGAATGGTGAATTATTGGTGCCTCACCGTTATTGGGTGATGAATGAAGAATGCCAGAATCTGAACATCTGGACGCCGGGCTTGGACGGTGAGAAGCGCCCTGTTATGGTGTGGCTCCATGGAGGCGGATTTACCGATGGTTCTTCGATTGAACAGATTGCCTATGAGGGCGGGAATATGTGCAGGCTGGGACAGGTTGTGGTAGTGTCTGTGAACCATAGGCTGAATGTGCTGGGGTATTGTGATCTTTCTCCTTTTGGGGAAGAATATGCAAATTCCGGAAATGCGGGGACGGATGATCTTGTAGCTGCTTTAAAATGGGTACATGATAATATTGAGAGATTCGGCGGTGATCCGGAGAACGTGATCGTTTTCGGACAGTCCGGAGGTGGCGTGAAGGTAACGACCCTGTTGCAGACCCCGGCGGCGGACGGACTCTATGCCAAGGGAATAATCATGAGCGGCGTAATCGATGATGGTTTACTTATGGACGGGAAGGGCAGCGGAGAGAAATTAGGGCGTGCTCTTATGGAGGAGCTTAAGGTTGATAATGTGAAGGCTCTTGAGACAGTTCCCTATGATTTGTTGGCTGTAGCTTATAATAAAGTAATGCCTGATTTAAAGAATGCAGGAGAGTACGTTGGATGTTCGCCGTATGTGAATGCTTATTATAAGGGGGAACCGGTTAAGAACGGTTTTCGTAAAGAAACAGAGCATGTGCCGTTAATAGTGGGCAGCGTATTCGGAGAGTTTGGTTCTTTTGCACCTACGCCATATAAGCGTTCCGGGCTGACGAAAGAGGAGGGCGTAAAGATAGTGGAGCGGGAAGTGGGCAAAGAAGAATCGAAAGAGCTGATTCGATTGTTCCAAAAGACTTATCCGGAACGCAATCCGGCGGACATCATGACAATGGACTTTATGTTTAGGAGACCTGAGATAGACTATATCAGAGAGAGAAGCAAGTGCAGCGGAAGAGTATGGTCATATTTATTTAATCTTGATATGAATTTTGATGGCGGACGCACGCCATGGCACTGTGCGGATATTCCTTATTTCTTCCACAATACGCAGTATGCGCCGTACACACTGGAAGAAGGTGTTACGGAGCGTGTGGAGAAGCTAATATTTGATTCCGTTATGGCTTTTGCTAAGACAGGAAATCCCGAGAATCCGGAGGTGCCCAGGTGGGATGCCTGTACGCCAGATAAGGAATCCACACTGGTGATCGGTAAAGAAACAACAGTACAGGAGAATTTTGATCATGAACTGATTCCGGTCCTTGAAAAGTGCATGGGACCTGTATATGCCAGAAATATGGAAAAACAGATGAAGAACATACAGCATTAAATGATGAGAAAGGCATGGGAATGCAAATGGGAGAACAGGGATTTTGGCATGAGAATGAAAGTTACATAGATTCAGTAATGAATACGGTGAATATGCTGGCAGAAGATACTTATATTTACATTCTGCACCTAAAGCAGAACAGAGTATGGTTTTCAGAGACGGCCAGAGCCTATTTTGGGATCCGGGATAAGTATGTTTTAAACCATTATGAAGTCATGCACGATCTGGTCCATCCTGTTGACTGGTGGGAGTACGAAGAAGGGATTCCGGAAAGGACGCAGGGAAAGAATCTTGACAGGGAATTGTGCGTTCGCATGAAAGGTGTTTCCGGGGAATATCATATGTTCAGCATCCATACGGATATCGTAACGGATAAGAAGAATGGTGAAGAGTATCTGCTCGTTCTGCTGCATAATGAAAATGTTCTGCCGAGAATTGACGCCTTGACGGATTTATATTCTCAGGCAAGATTCGTGGCAGACATTGATACAGCGATTGGAAAGAAAGAGCCTTTTGCCGTGTTAATGATCAAACTTGAGCGATTTACTAATCTGAATATTATTTACGGGAATGACTTTACCAACCAGATTCTAAAAGAAACGGCACTGCAGTTTATTTATATGATGGATGAGAACAGCGCTGTTTACCGTCTGGACGGTCCGAAATTTGGGTTTGTCTTAAAGGGATGCGGGAGAGAAAAACTGCTTATTTTCGAGCAAGAGCTTAGGAACAAGATGGCAAGTGGAATTCAGGTAAACAACACGCAGATTACACCGAAAATATGTGCGGGAGCGATTTTGATCGAGCAGTATAATGGGAAAGCGGATTCACTCTGTTCTAAGGCAGCATACGCTTTGGGACAGTCAGAAACAGAACAGCAAGGGAGAATGATTATTTTTAATGATGAAGTGCGTACTTCTAAGAATGCAGATCTGGAATTGATGAAGGTGATCCATCAGTCGGTCAGGGAAGGCTGCGTGGGATTCTATGTAGAATATCAGCCGATCGTGGTTTCCGAAACAGGGCACATTATAGGAGCGGAAGCATTGGTCAGATGGCGCATGGAGCCCTATGGAACTGTTCCTCCCGGCATGTTCATCGCATGGATGGAAAAAAATCCGGAGATGTATGAACTCGGCAATTATGTGCTGAAAACAGCTCTACAGGAAACAGTGGGACTGCTTGAGATCTTGCCGGAGTTTGTTCTCAACGTCAATGTGTCGGCGAGACAGATGGAGCGGGAAGAGTTTCACGCGGAGGTGCTGCATATTTTAGAACAGACGGGATTTCCGGCCAGCCACCTGTGCCTGGAATTGACTGAACGGTGTAAAGATATGCCGCTGGAATCGATAAAGAGAGAAGTAGAATTTTTCCAAGGATACGGTATCCGCATGGCAATGGATGATTATGGAACCGGAAGCGCCTCTTCGGGAATCGTGCTTTATGCTCCGATGGATGAGATCAAACTGGATATGAGCTTCATTCGGGGAATTACCGAAGATGCCAAGAAACAGGCTATGGTTAAGGCTATTGTCGAATTTGCCAACAGTTCTGGTATGAGTACCTGTTTAGAAGGCGTGGAGACAGAGGAGCTGCAGAATTATCTGCGGCAATATCAGGCTACATGGTTTCAAGGCTATTATTACTCGAAACCGATTGAAATAACTAAACTTTGGGAGCTGGTGCAGGCTTAGACTAAGAAAAGACAGGGAGTAGATGATGGAAAATAAGATTTTTGACATCGAAAAGTATGCGAAAGCGGCAAGAGCTGTGGTGACGGAAGGGATTGTCATGCTGCGCAATGAATCCCATTTGCTTCCCTTGCAAAATGGGGAGAAGATTGCCTTGTTTGGCAGAGGACAATTTAATTATTATAAAAGCGGTACCGGTTCGGGCGGTATGGTTAATACAAGCTATGTAGTCGGTATCAGAGAGGCCCTTAAGCAGAGCAGCTTTGTTTTAAACGAGGAACTGGAGTCAGTCTATGCGGAATGGCTTAAGGATAATCCGTTCGATACCGGATCAGGCTGGGGTGCAGAACCATGGTTCCAGAAGGAAATGCCTCTGACGCAGGAATTAGTAGAGCGTGTCAGAAAAGCTTCTGACACGGCGGTGATTGTGATTGCCAGAACGGCAGGGGAAGATAAGGATAATAAAGCGGAAGCCGGCAGTTATCTGCTGACGGAAGAAGAGGAAGAGATGCTCCGGCTTGTGTGCGCCTCTTTCGAACGCACGGTGGTTCTTTTGAATGTCGGAAATATCATTGATATGAAGTGGGTGGAGCGTTACCGGCCATCCGCGCTTCTGTATGTATGGCAGGGCGGTCAGGAAGGCGGAAACGGTGTGCTTGACATATTGGAGGGAAAGGTATCCCCTTCCGGTAAGCTTACGGATACCATAGCAGAAGATATTACGGATTATCCGTCCACACGAAATTATGGTGATCGGAAACGAAACATCTATCAGGAAGATATCTATGTTGGATATCGGTATTTTGAAACTTTTGCTAAGGAGAAAGTGCTTTACCCCTTTGGCTTCGGGCTTTCCTATACTACTTTTGCAATAGAGGCAGAACTTGCGAGGAATGAAAAACCGGACAGCGGAAAAGCAGGGCAGGACGGCAGGATTATGTTCTGCGTGAAAGTGACAAATACGGGAACTTATGCCGGAAAAGAGGTAGTGCAGATTTATTGTCAGGCACCTCAGGGAGTATTGGGTAAACCGGTCAGAAGTCTGTGCGGTTATGCCAAGACGAGAGAACTTACTCCCGGGGAGTCACAGGAATTGCAGATACCGATTTCACGGGAGTATCTTGCATCCTATGATGACAGTGGAATTACCGGACACAAGTCTTGTTATGTACTGGAAGAAGGGGAATATGGCTTCTTTGTGGGGACAGACGTAAGAGGCGCTTTTCCTGCCGGAAGCATGTGCCTGGAGGAAACTGTTGTAGTGCAGCAATTGGAAGAAGCCTGTGCGCCGGTGACATCTTTCGAGAGAATGAAACCGCATCTGATGGAAAACGAAGGATTTCAGGTAGATTATGAAGCGGTAACACTTCGCACGCAGAGCCCGTCGGTCAGGCGCACGGAAAAGTTGCCGGAGAGTTATGCCAGCACAGGAGATCAGGGCTACAAACTTTCTGATGTGGAAGAAGGCAAAGTGTCCATGGAGACATTTCTTGCTCAGTTATCGGATGAAGACCTGTGCTGTATTGTGCGTGGAGAGGGTATGTGCTCTCCGAAAGTGACACCAGGAACAGCGGGAGCTTTCGGCGGCATTACGAAGCGTCTGCAAGACTTTGGGATTCCGGCGGCCTGTTGTGCGGACGGACCGAGCGGTATCCGCATGGACTGCGGAAGTATTGCTTTTGCCATGCCGAACGGAACCTGTTTGGGAAGTACTTTTAATGAAGCGCTTTCGGAAGAATTGTTTGAATGGGAAGGATTGGAGCTTCGCAAAAATAAAATTGACACATTGTTAGGACCCGGCATCAACATTCACAGGAATCCGTTAAACGGGCGTAATTTTGAATATTTCAGCGAGGATCCTTTGCTGACAGGTAAGATGGCGGCAGCTCAGCTTCGCGGCATGGGACGCTATGGAGTTACCGGCACGATTAAACACTTCGCATGTAATAGTCAGGAATATAAGCGCCATATCGTAGAGGCTGTTGTTTCGGAGCGTGCACTTAGAGAGATCTATCTGAAAGGATTTGAGATCGCGGTAAAGGAGGGAGGCGCGTACTCTGTCATGAGCTCTTACAATCCGATCAACGGATTCTGGGCTGCCGGCAATTACGATTTGATCACCACGATACTGCGCGAAGAATGGGGATATGACGGTATCGTTATGACTGATTGGTGGGCAAAGGCCAATGATGAGGGCGCTGCCGGCAAAACAGAGAATGTGGCGGCGATGGTGCGTGCCCAGAACGATCTGTTTATGGTGACGACCAATGCCGAGGAAAATTCCATGAAGGATAATTCCATGGAGAGTCTGGAAAAGGGAACTGTCACGAGAGGCGAATACCTTCGCAGCGCGGCGAACATCTGCCGGTATCTTCTGCGTACTCCTGCATATCAGCGGCTTATCGGCAGGGAGAGCGAACTGGACAGACAACTGGCGGCCATTGTGGAACAGGAAGCGGAGTCTTTCGGCGAGATGCTGCGCTTCTCTATGACAGAGAATATCGGTTATCTTCCGGTAGAACAGATCAAGACAGGAAAGGGAAGCAGTGTAACATTTGAGATCAGTGTAAAAGAACGGGGAATATACCGTATGGAGCTTGTCTGCAGAATCGCCGGACAGGGAAGTCTGGCGCAGATTCCGCTTACGCTATCTCAGGATAAACAGATTTTAAAAACCATATCCCTTACCGGTGCGGATCAAGACTGGAGGACTGAGGAGATACAGTTAATTCCCTCCTTCCATAACACAACTTTTCTGAAATTCTACTTTGGACAGGGTGGCATGGAGATTCGGGAGGCTCGTGTGGTGTTTGTTGAATCGCTGGAAGAGAAATTCCGTGCGATGAGAGCGGCGCGAAGGGAAGAATAAGAGGATAGCGAAGGAGAGTATTTATATGAAAACTAAAGTTTTTATTGACGGAAGCGAAGGAACAACAGGATT